>NZ_JAFCMK010000013.1:0-131546 GCF_018129565.1 Bradyrhizobium sp. AUGA SZCCT0105
CGCCGGGGCCGAACACGTAGCTCACCTGCGACAGGTTCGCCGCCGAAACATCGATCTCGGCGTTGGTGGCCTGGACGACGCCGTTGATGGCCCAATGTCCGTTACCTTGGGTGTCCCAGAACGCGTACTGGGTCATCGTGTCGCCGTCCAGATCGCTCACCGTGAACAGGCTCGATGCAGCAATCGACGTCTGGCCGTGCGCCGCAGTCACGTTGACTGCGTTCACGGTTGGCGCGTTGTCGCCAAATGCCTTGGCCGTAAATTGAGTCCAGTCGCCCCAAACCGTGCCGTCATTGCCTCGAACGCGAAGGGTATCAGTCGATCCGTTTGGACCGAAGACGTAGCTCACCTGCGACAGGTTCGCCGCCGCAACATCGATCTCGGCATTGGCCGCCTGGGCGACACCATTCACCACCCAGTGGCCGTTGCCGCCGGTGTCCCAGAACGCGTATTGGGTGATCGGATCGCCATCGGCGTCCGACACCGTAAAGAGGCTGGAAGCCAGCACGGAGGTCTGGCCAGAGCCTGCATGGATGTTGGACGCTGACGTGACCGGAGCGATATCGGCACGCGTCGTGACCAGCGTTCCGGTGCCGGAATCCGCGCTGACGCTGAACCGCACGCCGGGTATCGCATCAAGCTGCAGATTGAAGGTGGATGCCCCCTCGGTAACGCGCAGGATGTTGCCGGCCTGCAAGGTCGCCGCCCCACCCGACACGAAATTGAGGCCTGCCAGATCGATGCTGTCGCCCAGCACCAGACTGCTGATCGTCGTGCCGGCCAGGGAGGTGCCATCGATCTTGAGCTGACCGCCGGAACCGCTGAAGGTGATACCGCCGTTCGCGATGCTGCCGGCCCGCAGCTCGACCACGCCGCCGGAGATCGTGACCGGCCCCGTGGAGCCGCCAGAGGAAACGATCTCATTGCCTCCGGCAAAGACCGCGACGTTGCTCGTCACCGCGCCAGCGACGTTGAGCGCACCACCGCTCGACACCGCGATGTCGTGCGCCGCGGCTCCAGATTTAATGTTCAGCACGCCACCGCTGATGACGGTCGTGTGGTCGATTGCGCCTCCCGAGGACACGTTGACGGTGCCACCCGAAATCCCGGTTCCGGAGCCGGTGATACCGGTGACCACACCTCCGGAGAATACGTTCTCGATGCCGCCGGCAAAGACCGAGACATTGCTCAGAACCGTGCCGCCAACGTTGAAGATGCCGCCGCTCGAGACGGAGATATGGTCCGCCGTCGCACCGGACGAGACATTCAGGTCACCACCATTGAAGACGGTCGCATATTCGAACGACGCGCCGGAGAGAACGTCGACGAGTCCGGAAATGACGGTCCCCGAACCGGTGACGCCGGTGACGGAGCCACCTGCAGAGACGATTTCGTGGCCGCCGCTCTGAATGGTGACATTGCTGGTGATCTTGCCCTGCACGTTAAGCGTGCCGGACACGTTGATCATGCTGGCCGAGCCTCCGGCCAGGAGGTTGAGCGTTCCGCCGGCCGCGATGAACGTTCCCGCACTGGCCGCACCGCTGATGGTGCCCTGGATGACGCCACCGGACGAGACGTTCTCGACGCCGCCGCTGGACACCACCACCATGTTGGACGTGGTCCCCATCACGTTGAGGATGCCGCCGGCCGAAACCGTCGTCCCTACACCGTTGGAGGATGCCGAGACCAATCCTCCCACCAGCACGTTTTCTATGCCGCCGCTTGAGATGAAAACGTTGCTGGTGACGGTGCCGCCAAGATTGAGCGTGCCACCCGACAGGGTGACGTCGTGCGCCGTCGCGCCGGCGGAAACATTCAAGGCGCCGCCGCCGAAGACCGCAGTGTTGAACGTCAGGCCGCCAGACGAAACATCCTCAACACCTCCGCTTGAAACTTGCGCCGCGGCCGAACCGCCGGCCGACACATTCAACACGCCGCCGCTTGAGATCGTGGCGCCAATGGTGACGCCACCAGAGGAAACCACCTGAGTGCCACCCGACAGAATCGTGGCGCCGGAATCGACGCCACCACTGAAGACGGCCTCGAATCCGCCAGACAGGATAGTGCCCGTCGCGCTGCCACCGGCTGAACCGGGACTACCGTTGAACGATCCGAGTTGGAAGTAGCCACCGCTCAGCAACGTCGTGCCGGCCGCCGTGCCGCCGCTCAGGACGGTCATGCCACCGGAGTTGGAGATCGTCGTTCCAGATACTGCACCGCCTGAGGTGACTTGCGCGCCGCCGTTGCTGGCAATCGTGGTGGACACCGCGAGGCCACCGGAGTTCACATCGAGCTGACCGCCCGCCACGGTCGTGTTGCTCGCGGTTCCGCCTGCCGAACCACCCGATCCCTGGAACGACGGAATGCCGACTTGCATGAAGCCGCCACTGCCAATGAAGGTGCCCTGGGCCGTGCCGCCCGCGAACACGTTCTCCGTGCCGTTCGCGGTGACGGTGATGGCGGAGGTTGAGCCGCCCGACAGAACGTCGAGGATCGGGCCACTACCCGCCGAATAGCCGCTCACGACAGCGCCAGGGCCCACCTCAAGGTGGGTGCCGGCAGCGAAAGTGGTGTTGGAAAGCTGCGAAACGGACGCTCCGCTGACCAGTTCTACGGCGCCGAAATTGACCGAAACGCCACTGAGGGACCCGCCTGAGAACAGCTTCAGCAGACCACCATTGACCATCGTGGCGTTTGCCGATCCGCCGGAAAGGACATCGAGCTCACCGCCGCCGAAGACATTGGCGCCGTTCTCGGCACCTCCGGACGAAACGGTTTCCAGGCCACCGCCGTGGATGTTGATGTTACTGGTTGTGCTTCCCGCGAGATTGAATTGGCCACCGCTATTCACATTGATGTCATGCGCGGACGCGCCGGCCTGCAAGTTCAGGGCGCCGTTGCTGTTGACGGCAACGTAGCTGACGGACGCACCCGCGGATGCATTCACTGTGCCCACGACGGTGACCGTTGGGAGGGCGGATGGATCCAATGAACCGCTGAGGGCACCGCCGGCAGAGACGTTCAACGTGGCGCCGCCCCCAACGAACACGAAGTTCGTCGCCGAACCCAAAAGGCTGAGCGTTGCTCCGTTCGATATGGTCAGATCGTGAACGGTGCCGCCGGTTGCGACGCTGGCCGAGGCTCCGGACGACAGGGTGAAGAACTCGGACTGGCCTCCGGAGAGGACATTGAGCGAGCCTCCCGACACCGTAAAGGACTGCGCATTGCCGCCGGAGAGCACGTTCAGCGTGCCCCCCGACACATCGAAGTTCTGCGCGTTGCCTCCCGAAAAGACATTCTCGGTGCCGCCGGCGAAGACCTCCGAGTTGCTGGTCTGAGAACCTGCGAGATTGAGGATGCCGCCACTGCTGACGCCGAAGTCGTGGATCGTCGCGCCATTGTCGGCCGTGACAAGGCCACCACTCCTGACCGTGAAGTAGGAGAGCTGGCCGCCCGAGGTCACGCTGACCGTGCCACCCGACACAATCGTCTCGTCGCTGCCGGGAGCGCCCGTCTCGATGCCGCCGGAAGAGATCACAACAAGGCCGCTCGAAAAGACCTCAACGTGGCTTGTCACCGTTCCGGTAACGTTCAGCGTGCCACCCGACGACACGGCAACGAACGACGCCGAACCGCCCGAGGAAACGTTGAGCAGGCCGCCTGCAGACACCGTGGCCGAGACGCCGAGACCGCCGCTGGAGATATTCTGGCTGCCGCCGGACAGGATCGTGGCGCCGCTGTCGACACCACCGCTCGAAATCACCTCGGAGCCACCGGACACAGTCGTTCCAGTGGCGCTGCCCGCGGACTCAATGATCAGCGTGCCGCCGGTCAGGACGGTATCGCCGGATTCCGTGCCAGAAGATACAGTAATGGTGACGCCGCTGGAAATCGTCTGCATGGTTCCGCCTCTAGGCCAGACTAAAATTCATTTGCCGGTTTCGGGCAGCGATGCCCGTCGGCGTCGACGTCCTTTACGCGCACCGCGTTGGCGTCGACCGAAAAATCCTGGTATGCGCTCAATAACCTGCTTTACGTGATCGGCCGTAAATCAGCCGCGTGCATTCAAATTGTCGCGGTGAATTTGCGTGCCGCGGACGCCACAGGAAATCCTTGTGGTCGAAACGCATCCGCGGATCGTTCCAGAAACTGTTGCACGCGTGAAAATTGACAATGCGGTAAGGCGTAACAAATTCGTTGGTGGGATGGGTGAACCCGCTGATCATGATGACCCGCGTTCCTGACGCCCATGCAAGCCACGACAGGCCGCTCGACAGACCAATGAAAAAGTCAGCATGACTGGCGCGGCGTCAGCCGAACGATCAACGATGACGTTGGGATGTTCCGGCAAATGGTCCGCCGGGCGCTTCAGCCCGATCGCCGGCGCGACGGTAATCGCATTCACGAAAAACCCCTGTAGTGAAATACAAAGAAACTGTTCGAAATGTGAGAAAAAGCTAGGCGAGATTGACAACCTCGTCAACGAAACCTTGGCGAGTACCCCTTCGGGGCTGCTCCGGAATCGCAGGAACAAAGCAACATACAACGATGAACAGAATCCCAGCGCCGCTCCAGCTTGCCTTGGGCGAAGTCTGCTCTGCCCCTGACAACGAACGTGGCGATCACCATCGCGGCCGGTTGTAAAGACCAGTACGCAAATTCCGCTCCGAGCCGATGTACTGCGTACCGCCTTCGACGAAGGTGTTGATCGCGGTGGCAGCCCCAGGAAATCCAACGATCTGTTCGGAGCCGCTTTCCACCGCGGTGTTGGACGCGACTGCGCTGCCGTAGGCGCCAGGTTGTGGTTGCAGTCGTTTGAGACGCACTGGAGCCAACCGTTCTTGATCGTCGTATTGATGGCGGTGCTGCGATAGATTTCCTCACCCGACTCTTCGTTACCATCGATGGTGGTGTCGCTGGTGGTGCCGCCGAACACGGTCAGCTTGCCGTTGCTGTCGACGTGGTGCTGCTTGCGGTTGAACCACTGTCAACTGTCATTCGGACGCCATCGATCGTGGTGTCGATCGCGATTCCAACTCCCAACAAGTCTGTCCGGCAACTCGCCCCGCGGCCGAGCCTGGCCGATGCCCGACAGTCGAAGCGAAGATCCGCTGGCCCTCGCCAACTCACTTGGCGCGAGGTCTCGATCACTGACTTTTTGAGCCGAGCCTCCCGCTCCGGGCAGGCCAAAACCTCACGCAGCCTTTTTGGTCTCCGCGAGATTGGCGAGCTGGCGCAGGATCTCGGTGGTGCCGGCGAGCCGCTCTTCCGGCGTCTCCCAGTCCTGGAAGAACACCACCTTCATGTCCGGCCGCACCTTGGCGGCCTGGCCGTGCTGGCGGATGAACATCACCAGCCGCTCCGGATGGGCAAAGCTGTTGTCGCGGAACGCGATCACGGCGCCCTTCGGACCGGCATCGACCTTCCCGACATTGGCCCTGCGGCAGTAGGCCTTGATCGCGGCGACCTTGAACAGGTAACGCACCTCGTCCGGCAGCACGCCGAAACGGTCGCGCATCTCGGCGGCGAAGCTGTCGATCTCCTCGTCGGTCTCGAGATCGGCAAGGCGGCGATAGAGCGACAGCCGCACGCTGAGATCGTTGACGTAGTCCTCAGGAATCAGGACCGGCATGCCGATCGTGATCTGCGGCGACCAGCGGTCGGCGGCGGGCTCGGCGACGCCGGCCTTGAGGTTGATGATCGCCTCCTCCAGCATCGACTGGTACAGCTCGAAGCCGACTTCCTTGATGTGGCCGGACTGCTCCTCGCCGAGCAGATTGCCGGCGCCGCGGATGTCGAGGTCGTGCGAGGCGAGCTGGAAACCCGCACCGAGCGTCTCCAGCGACTGCAACACCTTCAGCCGCCGCTCTGCCTGCGCCGTGATCTTCTGCTGCGCCGGCAGCGTGAACAGCGCATAAGCGCGCAGCTTCGACCGCCCGACACGGCCGCGCAGCTGGTAGAGCTGGGCGAGACCGAACATGTCGGCGCGGTGCACGATCAGCGTGTTGGCGTTCGGGATGTCGAGACCGGACTCGACGATCGTGGTCGAGAGCAGGATGTCGTATTTGCCGTCATAAAACGCGGACATGATGTCCTCGATCACGGTCGGCGGCATCTGGCCGTGGGCTACCGCGACCTTCATCTCCGGCACGTTCTTGTCGAGGAAATCCTTGACGCCGGCGAGGTCCTCGATCCGCGGCACCACGTAGAACGCCTGCCCGCCGCGGTAGCGTTCGCGCAAGAGCGCCTCGCGGATCATCAGGGGATCGTGCGGCGCCACGAAGGTGCGCACCGCGAGGCGATCGACCGGCGGCGAGGCAATGATCGAGAGCTCACGGACGCCGGTCAGCGCGAGTTGCAGCGTGCGCGGGATCGGGGTTGCCGACAGCGTCAGAACATGGACCTGGGCGCGCAGCTGCTTCAGCCGCTCCTTGTGGCTGACGCCGAAGTGCTGTTCCTCGTCGACGATCAGGAGGCCGAGGTCCTTGAACTTGATGGCCTTGCCGAGCAGCGCATGGGTGCCGACGACGATGTCGACGTTGCCGTCAGTGAGCCCCTTCTTGACCTGATTCAACTCCTTGGTCGACACCAGCCGCGAGGCCTGCGCCACGTTGACCGGGAAGCCGCGGAAGCGCTCCGTGAAGGTCCGCGAGTG
The DNA here is from genome assembly GCF_018129565.1 of Bradyrhizobium sp. AUGA SZCCT0105. NCBI lineage: Bacteria > Pseudomonadati > Pseudomonadota > Alphaproteobacteria > Hyphomicrobiales > Nitrobacteraceae > Bradyrhizobium > Bradyrhizobium sp. AUGA SZCCT0105. The sequence goes on from NZ_JAFCMK010000013.1 coordinate 6,656, forward strand.
CTGCCGCGCCAGCAGCGTGGTGGGCACCACGACCGCGACCTGCCTGCCTTCGAGCGCCACGGCGAACGCCGCGCGCAGCGCCACCTCGGTCTTGCCGAAGCCGACGTCGCCGCAGATCAGGCGGTCCATCGGGCGGCCGATTTCGAGGTCCTTCAAGGTCGAGTTGATGGCCCCTAACTGATCCTCGGTCTCCTCATAGGGGAAGCGCGCGCAGAACTCGTCATAGACATGCGGCTGCAGCGGGAATTTCGGCGCCTCGTGCAGCTGCCGCTCAGCCGCGATCTTGATCAATTCGCCGGCGATCTCGCGGATGCGGTTCTTGAGCTTCGCCTTGCGCGCCTGCCAGCCGCCGCCCCCCAGACGATCGAGCTCGACATTGGCGCTGTCGGAGCCGTAGCGCGACAGCAGCTCGATGTTCTCGACCGGCAGGAACAGCTTGGTCTCCGCGGCATAATGCAGTTCGAGACAATCGTGCGGCGCGCCGGAGACTTCCAGCGTCTGCAGCCCGACGAAACGGCCGATGCCGTGCTCGACATGGACCACCAGATCGCCGGTCGCAAGGCTCGTCACCTCGGAGATGAAATTGTCGAGCTTGCGGCTCGCCTTGCGCGGCCGCACCAAGCGGTCGCCGAGAATGTCCTGCTCGCTGATGACGGCGAATTCGTCGGTCTCGAAGCCGGACTCCATGCCCACCACGGCCAGCATGGTCTCGTTGCGCGGGGTCGCCTGCACGATCCGCCAGGTGTTGACGCTGGTCGTGTTGAGCAGCTTGTGGTCGCGCAACATCGCGCCCATGCGGTCGCGCGAACCCTCGCTCCACAGCGCGACGATGACCTTCTTGCGCTGCGACTGCAGCGCACCGATGTGGCCGACGACGGCCTCGAACACGTTGACATTGCCGTCGGCGCGCTCCGGCGCGAAATTGCGGCCCTGCCGCGCGCCGGCGTCGAACACGTCGGGCGAGCCTTCCGGCACCGCGAACGGCGTCAGCCGCGCCAGCGGTGCCTCGCCGAGCAGCCTGGCCCATTCGGCCTCGGACAGATAGAGCTTGTCAGGCGGCAACGGCTTGTAGATCGCGCCGCTGCCGGGATGCTCCAGCGCCTCGCGCCGCGCGTCATAGTAGTCGGCAATCTGCGTGAAGCGCTCGCGCGCGGCGTCCTCGCCCTGCGGTTCGATCGCGATCGTCGCGCCGTCGAGATAGTCGAACAGCGTGTCCATCCGCTCCTGGAACAGCGGCAGCCAGTGCTCCATGCCGGGATGGCGCCGTCCCTCGGAGACAGCTTCATAGAGCTGGTCGTCGCGTCCCGGCGCGCCGAACGCGGCGACATAGCCCATGCGGAAGCGCCGGATGGTTTCGGTCGTGAGCTGGAATTCGGACACCGGCACGAGGTCGAGCCCGCGCATGTCGAGCAGCGTGCGCTGGGTCTCGGCATCGAAAGTGCGGATCGATTCCAGAGAGTCGCCGAAGAAGTCGAACCGCACCGGCTGGTCGAGGCCGGCCGGAAACAGATCGAGGATGCCGCCACGGACGGCATATTCGCCGGGCTCGCGCACCGTGGACGAGCGGGTGTAGCCATTGTGTTCGAGCCAGGCGACGACAGAGTCCATCGGCACGACATTGCCGGGCGCAACCGACAGCGCCTGCGCCGCGACCTGATCGCGCGCCGGCACCCGCTGCACGGCGGCATTCACGGTCGTGAGCACGATCAGCGGCTTGTCGCTGCCGACCAGCCGCGACAGCTTGGCAAGCGCGGTCAACCGCTGCGCCAGAATGCCGGAATGTGGCGAGACGCGGTCATAGGGCTGGCAGTCCCAGGCCGGAACCTGCATGACAGCGATATCGGGCGCAAAGAACTCCAGCGCGCGGGCGAGCTGCTGCATCCGCGCGCCGTCGCGGCACACCACGGCGAGGCTGACCGCCGACCGCTTCGGCTGCGCGGCAATGGCGCGCGCCAGATCGGAGATGACGAGCCCTTCGGCGCCCTCGGCGACGTTGGCGATGGTCAGCACCCGGCCGGGCGCGAGCATCGCGGCCGGTGATTTCATCGGCTGCTTCATGCGCTGGGATCCGCCACCCGGAACGCCTTGATGCGGTCAAACAACGCGGTGGCATATTCGGCCGCCAGCACCTTGTCGCCGGTCAGTGCGGCATAGAGGTCGGGATCCGGCACCTCGATCAGATGCTCGAGCTCGCCGATCTCCTGATCGGACAGATCCGCGATGGTCGCATCGGCAAAGCGGCCGAGGATCAGGTCCATCTCCCGGGTGCCGCGATGCCAGCAGCGAAACAAAAGCCGCTTGCGGCGGTCATCGAGCCCGCTGCTCGATCGTGTCGATCCCGTCATGTCCCAAAATCCATCGAACGCCAAAAGCCCGGACGTGCCGGGCGGGGCCTGATATAGCGATGGCAGGGGCCGATGTCAGCCCTCTTTCGCCGTCTGAGGGGCATGCCGTCACTGCCGGCTCAAAAAAAACGTGGATGCCCGGCACAAGGCCGGGCATGACGTGTCGAAACGGACCTAGATTCTCCTGATGCGCCCCAGCCTGCTCAATCCGCTGTTTGCCCAGGTCACGACCCTGCAGGGTGTCGGCCCGAAACAGGACAAGCTGCTGCGCTATCTGCTCGACCGCAGCGAGACGCCGCGGCTGGTCGATCTGCTGCTGCACCTGCCGGCGAGCGTGATCGATCGGCGCGCGCGGCCGAAGATCCGCGACGCCGCGGTCGGAACCATGGTGACGCTCGAGGTCACCGTCGACCGCCATCGCCCGCCACCGCCGCGCAACTCGCGCGCGCCGTACCTCGTCTATGCCAGCGACGACACCGGCGATGTCGTGCTGACCTTCTTCCGCGCCCAGCCCGGCTATGTCGAAAAGCTGCTGCCGGTCGGCGAGAAGCGCTACGTCTCCGGCACGCTGGCGATGTATGACGGCATCCCGCAGATCGTGCATCCCGACCGCGTCGTCGATGAGGCCGGCTTCGCAAAGCTGTCCGGCATCGATCCGGTCTATCCGCTGACCGAGGGGCTCGCGATCGGCTCGCTCCGCCGCGCCATCGCGCAGGCGTTGACCAAGCTGCCGGACCTGCCGGAATGGATCAGTCCCGAGGTGCTGCGCCGTTGCAACTTCCCGCCGATCAGGGAGGCGCTGACTCGTGTTCATGTCCCGGTCGAATTGACCGACATCCTGCCGGACGGCCCGTTCTGGTCGCGGCTTGCGTTCGACGAATTGCTCGCCGGCCAGCTCGCGCTGGCGTTGATCCGCGCCACGCTGCGCCGCCCGGCCGGCGTCCGCAATGCCGGCGACGGTCATCTGCGAAAGCGGATCATCGACGCCCTGCCCTATGCGCTGACCAAGTCGCAACAGCAGGCGGTCGCGGCGATCATCGCGGACCTGCAACAACCGGTGCGGATGCTGCGCCTCGTGCAGGGCGATGTCGGCTCCGGCAAGACCGTGGTGGCGCTGCTGGCGGCCGCCGCCGTCGCGGAAGCCGGCAAGCAGGCCGCGCTGATGGCGCCGACCGAAATCCTGGCGCGCCAGCACATCAAGACCATCGCGCCGCTCGCCGAGCGAGCCGGCATGCGGGTCGCCATCCTGACCGGGCGCGAGAAAGGCAAGGAGCGCCGCGAGCTATTGGCACGGCTCGAAGCCGGCGAGATCGATCTGCTGGTCGGCACCCACGCGCTGATCCAGGACGACGTGATCTACAAGGCGCTGGCGCTCGCCGTCGTCGACGAGCAGCATCGCTTCGGCGTGCGCGAACGCCTCGCGCTGACCTCCAAGGGCGAGGCCGTCGACGTGCTGGTGCTGAGCGCAACCCCGATCCCGCGCACGCTGGTGCTGACTTATTTTGGCGACATGGACGTCTCGGAGCTGCGCGAAAAGCCCGCCGGCCGCCAGCCGATCGACACCCGCGCGGTGCCGATGAGCCGGATCGAGGATGTCATGGACGGCGTCGGCCGCGCGCTCGGCGCCGGCAAGCTGGTCTACTGGATCTGCCCGCTGGTCGATGAATCCGAGGCCGAGGGCACCGAGCACCTCACCAACGCGACCGAACGTTTCGAGAGCTTGCAGCAGCGGTTCGGCGATCGCGTCGGCCTGGTGCACGGCCAGATGAAGGGCACCGAGAAGGATCGCGTGATGGCGCAATTCGCCGCGCACGAGATCGGGCTCCTGGTCGCAACCACCGTGGTTGAGGTCGGCGTCGATGTCCCGGCGGCGACCATCATGGTGATCGAGAATGCCGAACGCTTCGGCCTCGCGCAACTGCACCAGCTGCGCGGCCGCATCGGACGCGGCTCGGAGGCCTCGACCTGCCTTCTGCTGTACAAGGAGCCGCTCGGCGAGATGTCGAAGGCGCGGCTGAAAGTGATCCGCGAGACCACCGACGGCTTCCGGATCGCCGAGGAGGATCTGAAGCTGCGCGGCGAAGGCGACGTGCTCGGCATCCGCCAGAGCGGCCTGCCCGGCTATCGCATCGCGCGCTCCGAGGTGCACGGCCAGCTCATCACGCAGGCCCGAGACGAGGCGCTACGGATCATGAAGGACGATCCGAAGCTGAAGGGCGAACGCGGCGAAGCGCTGCGCTGCCTGCTCTATCTCTATGAGCGCGACGAGGCCGTGCCGCTGATCGGCGCGGGATGACTCAACGCGACAGACGCCGCCGTCCGTCCCGTCATCCTGAGAAGCGCCAACGGGTCCGCGCGGAGCGCGGCCCGATGACGGGCTCCGCGCGTCTCGAAGGATCGACGGCCACCAGCGGGGCCGATTCATCCTTCGAGACGCGCGCAAGAGCGCGCTCCTCAGGATGACGGTGCGATAGCGCGATCGTACGGCTAGACACGCCGCATGGGCGCACCAGCCCCTAACTCCACCTTGGCCGGCGCGGGCTGTGTGGCCGGCTGCAACGAGGCCTGGTTGGCGACGCGCGCGGCGTTGGCCATGCCGGCGAGCGCCGCGGCGCGCTGTTTCTGATCGTTGGCGCCGGGCTGCACCACGCCGGCCGACATGATCAGGGTCGCGGCGTCCTCGGTGCTCATCTCGATCTCGATGATCTTGCTCCTCGGCACGTAGAAGAAGAAGCCGGTGGTCGGGTTCGGCGCGCACGGCAGGAATACCGAGATATGCTCTTCCTCTCCGGGCAGGCTGGCCGCGAGTTCGGCGCTCGGCGCCTGCGAGATCAGCACGATCGACCACATCCCGGGCGAGGGAAACTCGACCAGGCCGACGCGGCGGAAGCTCGATCCGTTGCCGGAGAACAGCGTCTCGAACACCTGCTTCAGGCCGCGATAGATCGCACGCACCGCTGGAATCCGGCCGAGCAGCCGTTCGCCGAGATCGACCAGGGTTCGCCCGATCAGGTTGGCGGTGAGGAAGCCGAGCAGCGTCAGCGCGATGACGGCGACGATCAGGCCGGAACCCGGCAATCCGAACGGCAGATACGTCTCCGGCCGATAGGCCGTGGGCACGAACGGCCGGACCAAATTGTCGACCCAGTTCACGAACCACCAGGTCAGATAGAAGGTGATCGCAACTGGTCCGGCCACCACCAGACCGGTCAGGAAATAGTTGCGGAACCGCGCCATCAGCCCTCGGGGAGCGTCCGGGGGTAGTTCACCTGGCGCGGGGGGAGGCACTTTGTTGGACGTCATTGCTGTTCCAGATCGTCGAAGCGGCCGTCCTCACCAGCATGATCCGGAAAAGTGCGCCGCGGATTTCCGAAAAGATCGTGTATAAACAAAAGGCTAGCGCGAGATGATGATCCTGCCCCGAACTTCGGCGCGGAGCACCCCTGAGCTAAGCCATTCTAGCAGGTTTTTGAAGGGCTGCGTGACAGCGTCACTTGCGGCTATTCGACCGTGACCGATTTGGCCAGATTGCGGGGCTGATCGACGTCGGTGCCCATCACGACGGCGGTATGATAGGCGAGCAGCTGGACCGGAACGGCATAGACCATCGGCGCGAAGGTCGCCGCCATGTCCGGCATCACGATCGTCACCAGCGACTGGATGGTGGCCTCCGCGGCGCCCTTGGCGTCGGTCATCAGGATGATCTTGCCGCCGCGGGCGGCGACCTCCTGCATGTTGGAGACGGTCTTCTCGAACACCTTGTCATAGGGCGCGATCACCACGACCGGCATGTGCTCGTCGATCAGCGCGATCGGCCCGTGCTTAAGCTCGCCGGCGGCATAGCCCTCGGCATGGATGTAGGAGATTTCCTTCAGCTTCAGCGCGCCTTCCAGCGCCAGCGGATAGCTGGTGCCGCGGCCGAGATAGAGCACGTCGCGCGACTTCGAGATCTCGCGCGCCAGCTTTTCGATCTGCGGCTCTGACGTGAGCGCTTCCGACATCAGCCGCGGGATCTCGACCAGGCCATGCACCAGCTTGGCCTCGTCGGCATCGGACAGTTCGCCGCGCGCCTTGCCGGCGGCAACCGCGAGCGCGGCCAGCACCATCAGCTGGCAGGTGAACGCCTTGGTCGAGGCGACGCCGATCTCGGGACCGGCGAGCGTCTGCAGCACGGTCTCGCTCTCGCGCGCGATCGTCGAGGTCGGCACGTTGACGACCGAGAGCGTATGCGCGCCCTGCGCCTTGGCGTAGCGCAGCGCAGCCAGCGTGTCGGCGGTCTCGCCCGACTGCGAGATGAAGATCGCGAGGTCGCCCTTGCGCAGCGGCGCCTCGCGGTAGCGGAATTCGGAGGCGACATCGAGCTCGACCGGAACGCGCGCCAGCCGCTCCAGCCAGTATTTTGCGACGAAGCCGGCATAGCTCGCGGTGCCGCAGGCCGTGATCGAGATGCGCTGGATATCCTTGAAGTCGAACGGCAGCTTGATCGGCAGGGCGACGCGCTCGGTCGCCATGTCGACATAACGCGCGAGCGTGTGCCCGACCACTTCGGGCTGCTCGTGGATCTCCTTCGCCATGAAGTGGCGATAATTTGCCTTGTCGACCAGCGCGGTCGCGGTGGTGTGCTTGATCGCCTCGCGGTGGACGATCGCGTTGTCCTTGTCGAAGATCGTCGCGCCCTTGCGGGTCAGCACCACCCAGTCGCCGTCCTCGAGATAGCTGATCGTGTCGGTCAACGGCCCGAGCGCGATCGCGTCCGACCCGAGATACATCTCGCCCTCGCCATGGCCGACCGCGAGCGGCGGGCCGTTGCGGGCGCCGATCATCAGATCGTCCTCGCCGGCGAAGATGAAGCCGAGCGCGAAGGCGCCGCGCAGCTGCGACAGCGCCGCCCTCACCGCCTCGACCGGCGCGACGCCGCCCTTGAGCAGATTGTCGACCAGATGCACCACGACCTCGGTGTCGGTCTCGGTCGAGAACACCGCGCCCTTGTGCTCGAGTTCCTCGCGCAGCTCACGGAAGTTCTCGATGATGCCGTTATGCACCACGGCGACGCGCTCGGTAGCGTGCGGATGCGCGTTGTTCTCGGTCGGCCTGCCGTGGGTGGCCCAGCGGGTATGGCCGATGCCGGTGTGGCCGCCGAGTGGCTTGGCCTGCAGCCGGGCCTCGAGGTTCTTCAGCTTGCCCTCGGCGCGGCGCCGCGTCAGGGAGCCGTTCTCCAGCGTGGCGACACCCGCGGAATCATAGCCGCGATACTCCAGCCGCTTGAGCGAATCCACCAGTTGCTCCGCGACCGGAGCGCGTCCAAGAATGCCGACGATGCCGCACATGCGGTTCAATGTCCCCAAAAATCGCCGAAAATTTGCCAAAGCGGCGACACGGTCCCTTAACGGGAATCGCCAGCCGCAAGATACTCAATAATTATTGCCGATTGCGACAGTCTTAAGCGGCGGGTTGATGCGAAAGGCTGGTTAATCGGGGCTAACTATGCCGCGGCAAACCCGGCCCCGCATGAGGCGGCACGTGCAGCGTCGATGCACACGTTAAGGATGTGATAAGGGATCTGCGACAACCTTCGTCGCAGCGCGAAACAGTCGAGACAAGGTCAATCACAATTCGCGCTGCACGCCAAGAGTGCGTTTGCTCTGGCTGGGGGCGAAGTGGACCACAGGAATAATTTTGACGTTTTAAGGCTGTTCGCGGCCTTTAACGTGGTGCTGCAGCATGCTGCCTATTTGCAGGTTCCCTGGGCGAGGCCACTGCCCCTGCTGGTCGCTTATACGTCCGGCGTTCCGATCTTCTTCATCATCAGCGGATACTTGATCACCGGCACCTTCTTCCGTAACGACGGAGACGTCGGCGTGTATCTGCGCAATCGTTGCCTGCGCATCTATCCTGGGCTCTGGCTCAATCTCGCGATCATCCTCGCCCTGCTTATCGGGTTCGGGGCGTTGCCGATCGGGTCGCTCCTCAGCCCGCAGTTTCTGCGATACTGGACCGTCGTCCTCGCCACCGGCTCCGATGCCGTCACCAGTTGGCTGCTGTCGCCATACCCGTTCGCCTGGAACGACGCCCTGCCTTTCCTGCCGACAACCGCGCTGTGGACCATCGAGCTCGAACTTGGCTTCTACCTGATCGTCCCCGCGATCTTGCTGCCGCCGATCAGGCGCCGCCGGTGGGCTTCGGTCGCGGTGATGTTTGCCGCGACCATCTACTCGCACTACTTGGCCACCGTCACCGTGACCGACGACAGCACGCGCGTGACAAACCCGCTGTTCTATTTCTGGTTCTTCGGCATCGGCGCGATATTTTCGCTCCTTTGGCCGCGAATTGACCGGCTATTCCGCGGCAAGTTCATGCTGTGGGCGTTGCTGTATGCCGAGATGGTCGTCCTGATCGGTGATCAGAACGGCATTGCGTTCTATCGTCCGCCGACGCTGCAATCGACCGCGCTGACGATCCTTCTTGCCTGCTGCGTCATGTCCGCGGCCTTCACCTGGACCAATCTGTCAAAGCCGCTCGCAGGCAACGACATATCGTACGGCATTTATCTGCATCATATGCCGGTCGTGATGCTCCTGCACGCCTTCGGATGGCAGGGCTTTTCGGCCGCAGTCCTCCTAATCGTGACGACGGCCATCGCCGCGATTGCGACGTGGTTCGCCGTCGAGCAACCGGCACTGCGTTTCAAAATTCATTCGGTCCGCAGATCTCCGGCGTCCAATGCGGGCGAGCGGCCGGACGTGCTGGACGGTGCGGCATACCGCGCCGGCTAAAGATCGATTCCGAACAGCGCTTCGAAGCCGCCGATCAACTGTTCGATCACGGTTCCCACCGCTGCGCGCGGCGCCACGCGGCACGCCCGCAGCATGCCGCGCAATCCGATGCCGATCGGTCAGGATGCCGCCGGTTTTGCACCGCGGTTCCCAAGATGGGCGAAAGCGCCGGCGGCAAACGCAGCGCGTCACGTCAACGCAGCATTAACGGCTTTCGGAGAGGGTGCCGCCGCCGGAGGTGCCCTGATGCAAGCCACGCACGACCGTGAGACGCAGCGCCTCGATGTCCTGGCGGAACTCGACATCCTCGATACGCCGCGTGAACTCGCTTTTGATCGCCTGACCGGGCTGTGCCGCAAGATCTTTCGCGTGCCGATGTCGACGCTGACGCTGATCGACGGCCATCGGCAATGGTTCAAGGCCTCGGACGGCATGGCGGATCGCGAGACCGCACGCGGACCTGCACTCTGCAATTTTGCGATCGCGCAGGACCATCCCTTCATCATTCCCGACACGCAGCGCGACCCGCGCCTTGCCGACAATATTTTCGTGCGCGGTAAGCCATTCATCCGCTTCTATGCCGGCGCGCAACTCAAGATCTCAGGTGCGATCGTCGGAACCCTGTGCGCGATGGACACGCGCCCCCGCGAGTTCGATGCCGATGCCGTCAGCATGCTGACCGACCTCGCCGCGATCGCCGTCGACGAGATGATGCTGCGGAACCTGAGCATGCAGGACGGGCTCACCGGCTGCTCCTCGCGGCGCGCCTTCCGCGGCGAAGGCGAACGGCTGACCGCGCTCGCCGCGCGGCATCTCAGTCCGCTTGCCTGCGCCGTGCTCGATGTCGATCACTTCAAACAGGTCAACGACACCTATGGGCACGCCGTCGGCGACATGGTGCTGGCGGCGGTCGCGGATGCCGCGCGCCGCGCGTTGCGCGGCTCCGACGTGATCGGCCGGCTCGGCGGCGAAGAATTCGGCATCCTGCTGCCGCACACCCGGCTCGACCAGGCGATGGGCGTGCTCGAGAAGGTGCGCGCCGCCGTCGCGGCAACGCGGATCGAGACGCCGGCCGGCACGATCGGTGTCACCTGCAGCCTTGGCGGCGCGGTGCTCTCGCCCGGCAACTGCCTCGACGACATGCTGCGCAACGCCGACCTTGCGATGTACGGCGCCAAGCAGGCCGGCCGCAACCAGGCGCTGGCCTGGGTCGACCGGGCGCCGTCGATTGCGCCGACCGCGCGGCGCGTGTTCAAGGCCGGCAAGATCAGCTTCAACGCCGGCCATTCCACGATCGACTGCACGGTGCGCGGCCTGTCGCGCGACACCGCGACGATCGAGGTGCTGTCGATCTCAGGCATTCCCGACCAGTTCAAGCTCGCGATCGCCGCCGACGCGCTGTCGCGGGCCTGCTGCATCACCGCGAAGGCCGACAACCGGATCGAGGTCGCCTTCACCTGAGCGGCGGCGCGGCTTCTCGGCAAGACTGCCGACACATTCGAAATTCTTCTCGCCGCAACGACACGGTGGAGATAGTTTCAAGGCAGCGCGACGAAGGGCCGCTAGCTCAGAATTGATTGGCGACACGTGCGTCCAAGGCGGGTCAGGGGCGTGGAATCAAGGATTGTATTGGCGGCGATTGTTCTCTCGGCGTTTCTGTGCGGACGCCGACTATTGACGCAATCAACCGATCTGAGTGCGTCGAGAGCGGCCAAATTGAGCGGAACATCCGGCTTTCTGTTTGGGTTATTCACGCTGGTGATCGGCGTGGTGAATTTGTTTTTTGGCTTTAAGGACGGCCAATTGCTTTGGTTCTCGTTCCACGGAAACACCTTGAAGAATTGGTTTCCTTTCGAGGGGCACGAAGCGGCGTATATTTACACGGGGGTCCTGTCTAGCGGTTGGGTCTTGGTTGGTGCAGGGGTGCTGAGACTTTGGGCGGCTCTGCCGATCGACAAGGAGAAGGATTTCGCCTCATCGCAATGGGTGGCCGCAGCCGCTGGCTTTGTCATATCGGCAGGCATGGCCGAATTGAGCGATCTGACGCGCGTCTGGGCCGTCGTTTTGGTGGTGGCCGGCTTTGCCGGGCCGCCCGCAATCATGGGACTGTTCAAAACCCGGAAACTGCGCGGACGTGAGATCCGTGCCAGTTCTCCTGCGCAAGTGCTTGAGCAGCACCAACAGCGGCCAGAGAGCAATCTTTGATGTCGACCGAACAGCCACCGCCCCTCGCAAAACCGTTCTGGCGCCGCGGCCTTGCCGGCTTGCTCGATTTCATCACCGTGTTCTTCGGCGGCGGCTACGCCATCGGCGCCGCCACCGGCCAACGGCTTCAGCCTGACCGGCGGCCCCGCGCTGCTGCTGTTCGCGCTGATCGTGCTGTACTTTTATCTCGGCTGGAAGGTACTCGGCGGCACGCTATGGCAGCGCATCCTCGGTGCGCGCTAGACGCGACGAAGCCCTGACGACGGTCCAAGCGCGGACGTGCAGACAATTTGGCGCGACGGGAACGCGTTCGGTTCAGGGATACCTGATTGCCGCAATGACGCATCGCGCACTGGTTGCAGCTTCCGCGAATACCTCCCGGGGGCCATGAAATTGACAGGTCGGACCGCTACAGTCAGGGTCAACTGAACGCGTTCCAGCGAGGCCGCCATGACTGACGTCGCATCTTCCAGCACCTCTCCCAATTCCTTCGAGGTCGAAACCGACGCGTCCAGCCGCTACTGGCACAACAGCAGCCACAACACGCTGCCACCGCCGGACATGATGGGCGCCTACATGCGCAACCGTCCGGTGCCACAGGGGCCGGTCGAAGCCCGCAAGGCCTGGATCATCGGCAGCGGCATCGCGGGACTGGCCGCGGCCTTCTACATGATCCGCGACGGCGGCATGAAGGGCGAGGACATCACCATCCTCGACACGATGCACATCGAGGGCGGTTCGCTCGACGGCGCCGGCGATCCCGAGAACGGTTACATCATCCGCGGCGGCCGCGAGATGAACTGGAACTACGACAATCTCTGGGACATGTTCCAGGACGTGCAGGCGCTCGAATTGCCCGAAGGATACAGCGTTCTCGACGAATACCGACTCGTCAACGACAACGATCCGAACTTCTCCAAGGCGCGGCTGATGCACAAGCGCGGCCAGATCCGCGACTTCTCGACGCTCGGCCTGTCGAAGCCGCAGCAATGGGAATTGATCCGCCTGCTCCTGAAGCGCAAGGAGGATCTCGACGACATCACCATCGAGCAATATTTCAGCCCGGGCTTCCTCCAGACCAATTTCTGGTTCCTCTGGCGCTCGATGTTTGCCTTCGAGAACTGGCAGAGCCTGCTCGAAATGAAGCTCTACATGCATCGCTTCCTCGATGCGATCGACGGGCTGACCGACATGTCGGCGCTGATCTTCCCGAAGTACAACCAGTTCGACAGCTTCGTCCGTCCGCTGGTGATCCATCTGCGCGAACGCGGCGTCAAGGTGCAGTTCGATACGCGGGTCCACGATCTCGACATCAAGGTCGAAGGCGATGCTCGCACGGTGACCGCGATCCACGCCAAGGTGTGCGGCGCCGACACCAGGATTCCGGTCGGTCCGAAAGACCTCGTCTTTGCGCTCACGGGATCGATGACCGAGGGCACCGCCTATGGCGACATGGACCACGCCCCGGTTCTTGCGCGCGGCAAGCATGATCCGGGCGAAGCCAGCGACTGGACGCTGTGGACGAACCTGGCGAAGAAATCGCCGATCTTCGGCAAGCCCGAAAAATTCTACGGCAATGTCGACAAGTCGATGTGGGAGTCGGTCACCCTCACTTGCAAGCCGTCGCCCTTCGTCGACCGCCTGAAGGAGCTTTCGGTCAACGATCCCTATTCCGGCAAGACGGTCACCGGCGGGATCATCACCTTCACCGACTCCAATTGGGTGCTCAGCTTCACCTGCAACCGACAGCCGCACTTTCCGACCCAGCCCAAGGACGTCCTGGTCGTCTGGGTCTATGCGTTGCTGATGGACAAGGAGGGCAACTACGTCAAGAAGCCGATGCCGGCCTGCACCGGCCGCGAAATCCTGGCGGAGCTCTGCTATCACCTCGGCATCGAGGACAAGCTGGACGCCGTGGTGGCGAACACCAAGGCCCGCCTCGCCCTGATGCCCTACATCACCGCGATGTTCATGCCCCGCGCGGCAGGCGACCGGCCGCATCCGGTCCCCGCGGGCTGCACCAATCTGGGGCTGATGGGCCAGTTCGTGGAAACGTCGAACGACATCATCTTCACGATGGACAGTTCGGTCCGCACCGCGCGGGTCGCGGTGTATACGCTGCTCAAACTCCCCAAGCAGGTGCCGGACATCAGCCCTACGCAATATGATATCCGCACCATCCTGAAGGGGGCCCGTGCCCTGAACAACAACGAACCATTCCCGGGTGAACGCCTGCTGCACCGGCTGCTCGACAAGACGTACTACGCCCACATTCTTCCGCCATTGCCCGAACCCGACTCCACGCGACGCGGCAGCGCGGAGCGCGAACTGGCGGGACTTCTCGGCAAGGGGGATCAGGCGCTCGGCGCCATCATCGGCTGGCTGGAACGAATTCGAGAGAGCATCTCGACCCGCAAGGGTTAGCGCATGCCGTCATGAGCGTGTCACGTCCGCGTTGATCGCAACACCCGAGTCCAGTTCCTGCCGGACGCCTTAAGGTTCGACCCGGTAGAGCCGCCATCGCTCCGGCACGCCCTTGAGCTGGTGCGCGCCGCGATCCTTGAACTGGATGGCTGACCCTGGCATCAGGTCCTTGACTGCGCTCGAGACCAGCACCTCGCCGGCACGTGCCTTGGCGGCGACGCGCGCACCGATGTGAAACGCGAGACCGATCACCTCCGCGCCGCTGACCTTGTATTCGCCGGCGTGTAGTCCCACCCTGATCTCGAGCCCGAGCGTGCGGACGGCCTTGACGATTGCGGTCGCGCAACTGATCCCGGCTGCGGGCGCGCGGAACGTCGCCAGCACGCCGTCTCCCGTCGTCACGACCTCCTTACCGCGCAAGGCCTTCAGTTCCCGGCGAACGGCGGCGTAGTAGTGATTCATCACCGTTGCCCAGCGCGAGTCGCCGAGCCGCGCGGCTTTTTCGGTGGATCGGACGATGTCGACAAAGAGGATCGTGGCGAGCGCCTGTTTGAGCTCCGAGCCTCGATCGGCGGTTCGACGCCGGTTCGCAATATTTCCCGTCAGCGGTTCATAGCTATGGCTGCGCCGCCGCGCGACGGCCGCCCTTGTATAGTCCTGGGCACGCTGCACCGTGCGGCAGCGAATGGTTTTTTCCTGCGGTGGAAACGTCCAGTAGACCTTTCGTCCGGCTCCGGCGCCTTGAACCACCACGGCGCCCCATTTCAGGAAGACCGTCGAGCCAGACCGTCGAATGCACCATGCCTTTGACGTGTATCCGGACACGTTCGACTGATGGACTCCGATGCGAAGGAATTTGGGCATGAGCGTCCGGCCGATCGAACGAGCGCTTTGGGGCTTATCGGGCAAGCGTAGTCACACATTCCCGCATTGGCAACAGGCCCCCTGAACCGAATATTTGCCGACGGCGCCCGTGCTCGACCGCGTACGCAATCAACACTCACGACGGCACTATTCGCCTTGATCCGAGACCTTAGCGTCACTGGTGTGGCGCAGTCTGCATGAAGCAGGCCAAACAGTTCACCGATAGTTGTCTGGATTTAGCCATAGAAATAATGCACCCTAAGGTTTATTTCGCTTGGGAGCTTTGCAATGGCTGAAGATTTCGAGCAGCAAATTGAACTCATGCGGGCGATGTTGATCCCTGTCATGGAAGAGCGCTTCAGAAAAGGCGAGATTTCGGGCGAACGCCTTGCCGCGTTGCGCGGGATCATGGCCGACTTCGATCGAGCCCGCGCCCTTCCAGACCTCGAGGATCGAGTGGTCGAGATGAAGAGAGTGATGGCGCGCATGAATGCGACTTTCGCTCAAGAACCGCGTTGATCTTGACCGACGGGCGAACCGAAGCAATCCGAACCGCGGCACGAGGTTTGGTGCACGCGGCCGGGTTGCTGGTGGCCGAACCCATGAAGGCCACCGAGGAAAGCGCCGAGATATTCGAGCTCTACAGAAGGGCTGCTGAAACTGGTGCTGCGATCAGGGATGCCGCCTCCCTCGATGTGCTTTTGCGGCTGGAACGGGATCATCTTAGACCCGTTGCGCAATCGTTGCGGCAATATGCCCGCCGGTGCCATTTGCAAATTGTCCGGTGTCCCTGGCCCCCTCTGCAATCGGACCCGAACGCCTGCGCGATCGTGGCTGGGGAGGGGTATACCGAGCTGGAGCTCGTGGCAAAAGAAGCGGGTCTGCGGCCGAACAAACCTGTCGCGGGGCAACCGGCTGAACAAGATCTTTGGCGTCAGGTCGCGACCGCGGAAATTCTGCTGATCGATTTGAGGGAATCCGAGCGTGACACGGTCTGGCCGAGAGCCTGCTATGCAATGGGTTTCGCGTTGGCGATCAGCCGCGTCATTTTCGTCATCACTGATTGCGCCCTGGAGTTGCCGTTCGACGTATGCGTGGCTCCCTTCGATCGCAGCGTAGAAGCATCGCTCCACTCTGCGGCCAGTTCACTGACCGCCGCCATGCTCCAGATACCGAACGACCCACGTGATCAGGATCTCGTCGGAGCGGCGGCATGTTACACGCTCGACGTTGATCCGCCAGCCGACGGGTGGACCCGGCATACGGCGCAACGTCTCAAGGAGAGATGCAGCAAGTTCGAGGTCGACCCAATTGCGATACGGCGCGCCATCGACAGTCATGTCGGTCGACCCGGCGGCGCCTACAGAACCGAAATCTCCTCCTTTCGGCCGGCGTATCCCGATCATGATCGACGCCACTGCTTCCACGTTTTGCAGTTCAATCGCCCGGATTGGGTGACCCAGGGGGTACGAGAGGCATGCGAGCCGCACGTCATTTACGAACGTGGTGATACCGAGCGTGATTTGCAGATTCTGGATCGCATTTGGAATGGTATCGGACGGGCGTCCCTTATCGTTGTCGATTTGACCGGGGTGACGTCCAACGTCTGCCTGGAGTTCGGCGTTGCTCGAATTCTCGGCCGCCCTCTCCTCCTATGCCACGATCGCGCAACATGGGAGAGGACTAGGCTGTTTCCGGAAATTGCTCAGCTTTCCGTGGAGCTGTACTCCGACAAATCGGAACTATCTGAAGTCGTGCGTTCAAAGCTCAGGAGTATTCGGATCGTCTAGCTGCATCACGGCGTAGTGCGCCTCGATATTGCGAAACTCATTCAGGGAGGTTGCTGTGCAAAATGATCTGAGTGGCTTGCTTTACTATTTGCCGATCCTCTTCGCATTGCCCATTCTAGTCCTTCTTCTGAGATTGGCATGGCTTGTTATTTCCGTGGTGATCGCCATCAATCGAGCCAGACGCTTTCAATCCCAGTTTGACGTCGTCATCCGCAACTTGCCGCCACCAGGCATTGCGCCTTCGAATGTGTGGGTCAGCGATGTGTCGGCGATGGCTGGAACGTGGAGTCAGCTAGATCCGATCCAGCGAGCTAACATGGCGAACAAGAAAGCCAATATGATTCAAGCGTTCACGGCAGCTCGCGTACCGCCCCCTCCCGGCTTCCCATGAACACCGGCAGCGCAGTCGCTCGAACCGCCGTCGGGGGCTAGAGCTGCGACTGCGATTCAACCTGGTCACCTCACCCCCTGCCGGTTCGATACAGCGTCGGTATCGGTGTCTGGAATTGCCGCGTCTTGGGCTGCCGCGAGGGGTTGTTCTTCATCGCGAAATCGTGCCGGGGTTAGGCGGCTGCGGTCGACGGTCATGCCAAAGATGTCGAAGCGGTTGTAGTAGCCGACGACGTCGTGAAACTGCTTCGGCTCGACGCAGCGATTGAGATCGATCTCCGCGTAGGCGATCCCTTCCTGGTCCTGCAATTCATCGCCAAAGACACCACCCGTCGGATCGACGAAGAAGCTCGCCGCGCGTGGCGTCTGGTCGATCACGTCGGCGATGGTTCTGTCGCGTTCAATGAGGAAGGCCCGCATCGGCTGGTCCATGTAGCCGGCGGTGACGATCCCGAATGCCTTGGCTTCGAAGCAGTGGGCGCTGGCCCGGATGCGGTTGGCGGCGACGTTGTCGAAATTGCCGCCGCCTGCCGGACGCCGGGTGGGCCACATCGGCGGCCAGCTCGAGATGTGCACCTGTTCACCCTGCGCCATCAATGCGAAGCGGGCCAACGGATTGGTATTCTCGCCACAGATCAACCCACCGATCCGGCCCTGCCGTGTCTCCGCGACCTTGAGACCCGCACCATCCCCCGACGACCACACCAGCTTCTCATAGAAGGTCGGAACCAGCTTGCGGTGATGAACCAGAATTTCGCCGGTCTCGCCGATCAACAGGTTCGAGTTCCACAGCCCTCCAACGCTGACGGCCGAGCGCTCGCTGATGCCGATCGAGACGGTGACGCCGAGGCCGCGCGCCTCGGCGCACAGCCGCGCCACTTCCGGTCCGTCCACCAGCACGGACTGCTCCGCGATCCGCACGAACAGATCGTGATTGTCGATCGGCGGCCACAGCGCGGCCCAGACCGGAAAGGCGGGAATGTAGGTTTCAGGAAACGCGATCAGCTCGGCGCCGGCCCTGGCTGCCTCCCGCATGATGGCGATCGCCTTTTCGGTGGTCGCCCGGCTGTCGAGGAAGACGGGCGCGGCGTGGACAGCAGCAGCCTTGAAACGAGGGAGCATGACGAAAATCCCGGCTAGAGCGTTTTCCCGCGAAGTGGACACCGGTTCGCGCGAAGAAAACGCGTCAAAACAAAATCTAGAGCTCCGTTCCGATCCAATCGGAACGGAAAAGCTCTAGGACTAGGGAGGCGAAGCGGTATCATCACGGCCTTCCCGGCATGCATGGGAATTGTCGCAAGGTCGGTTGCGAAGGATCGGAGCCGTCGGCGCGTTGGAACGGGAATTGCTTTGCTGACAGGGGCCGTAAATCCGGAGGCAGGTCATGTTCGATACGATCAACTGGGACGATTTGCGGGTCTTTCTCTGCGCCGCTCGTGCCGGAAATTTGAGTCAGACAGCAAAGCGGCTGCGGCTGGATCATTCCACCGTGAGCCGGCGGATCGCCCAGATGGAAGCTTCGCTCGGGATTGCGGTGTTCGAACGCCACCGTACCGGGCTCAAGCTCAACGAAGTCGGCGAGCGGTTGTTGCGTCATGCCGAGCGGGTGGAGAGCGCGGTAATCGCCATTCGCGAGGAGGCCAGCGCCAGCGACACCCAGGAACTCGTCGGGACCGTGCGGCTCGCCACCATGGAGGGGATCGCCTCGCTC
The DNA here is from genome assembly GCF_018129565.1 of Bradyrhizobium sp. AUGA SZCCT0105. Lineage (NCBI taxonomy): Bacteria > Pseudomonadati > Pseudomonadota > Alphaproteobacteria > Hyphomicrobiales > Nitrobacteraceae > Bradyrhizobium > Bradyrhizobium sp. AUGA SZCCT0105. The sequence goes on from NZ_JAFCMK010000013.1 coordinate 25,158, forward strand.
TATCTGGCGCAACGCTTTGCGAAACTGCGGCGCACCGCGCCGCAACTCTCCGTCGAACTCGTCACCTCCGCGCAGACGGTCTACGTGCACAAGCGCGAGGCCGATCTGTTCGTGTCCTTCTTCCGGCCACCCGGTCCGGGCCTGATCTCCGAGCGCATCGGCAAGTTTCGGCTCGGGCTATTCGCGAGCCAGAGCTATCTCGACAATCACGGCATACCTGCAAGCCTTCGCGACCTCGGGGATCATTGGTTCGTCTCCTATATCGAGGACCTGATCCAGGTCGATTCGGTGCGCTGGCTCGCCGACGTCATCGAGGAGCCGAAGGTCGCATTCCACTCCAACAGCATGATCGCACAGATGAACGCCGCGGCGGGCGGCCTCGGCATCGTCATGCTGCCGAGCTTTGCCACCAACGACCGGCCCGATCTGGTCCCCGTGCTGCCCGCCCTCGCCGGCACCGTTCGCGAGGTCTGGCTCAACGTCCACAGCGACCTGCAATTTGCCCCGCGCATCCGCGCCGTCCGCGCGTTTCTGAAAAATACCCTGAAGCAGGACCCCGACATGCAGGTCACGCTGGCCGACGCCCTGCCGCAGCCGCGCACGGCAGATTGCAAAAATCCATAGTTCCCTTCCATCGGAGCCCGGCTGAAGCTCGTCCGATTGGCGCAAGGTCGCGCGCGCTGAAGTTTTGAGGGGGCAAGCATGAACGTGGTTATTCCCGGCAATACCGATCCGGCGCCCAGCGTCAGCGCCTTGGCCAAGAAGCGGCTGATCGTCGCGCTCGTGCTTAGTGCCGCGATGATCGTGATCTATTTCAGCTTCATGGGGCTGTTCGCGTTCGACAAGCCGCTGCTCGGCACCATCCTGATGCCCGGCCTGTCGCTCTGCATTGTGCTCGGCCCGCTCGTCATCATCTCCTCCTTCGCGCTCTGCCTGGTCTACGTGCTGTGGGCGAACCGGGTGTTCGATGCCGGCATCCGCAATCTTCGCTGAAGGGACCAGAGCAAGATGGGCAGCAGCACGCTTTCGATCGGGTTCTTCTTCGCCTTCATGGCGTTGACGCTGGCGATCACCTATTGGGCCGCACGGCGCACGCGCACCACCGAACACTTCTTCGCCGCCGGCGGCCAGGTCACGCCGTGGCAGAACGGCTGGGCACTCGCAGGTGACTTCCTGAGCGCCGCCGCCCTGCTCGGCATTGCCGGCATCGTCACCTCAAACGGCTTCGACGGCATGATCTATTCGATCGGGTGGCTGGTCGGCTGGCCGATCATTCTGTTCCTGATCGTCGAACCGCTGCGCAACGTCGGCCGCTTCACCTTCGCCGACGTCGTGGCCTATCGGCTGCGCCAACGCCCGGTGCGCCTCGCCGGCGCCGTCGGGACACTTGCCGTCATCCTGTTCTACCTGATCGCCCAGATGGTCGCGACGGGATCGCTGATCAAGCTGCTGTTCGGCCTGCCCTACACCTGGTCGGTGGTCGTGGTCGGCAGCGTCATGCTGGTCTATGTGCTGTTCGGCGGCATGCTGGCGACGACCTGGGTACAGGTGGTGAAGGCTGCGCTGCTGATGGGCGGCGGCATCCTGCTCGCTTTCCTCGTGTTGACCCATTTCGACATGAACCCGCTCAAGCTGTTCGCCGCGGCGTCCGAGAAATACGGCACCAAGGTCCTGCAGCCGGGATCCAAGGTGGTCTCCGGCCAATGGGATGCCATCTCGCTCGGGCTCGGCCTGATGTTCGGGACTGCCGCGATGCCGCATGTGCTGATGCGGGCCTATACGGTGAAGGATGCCAAGGCCGCGCGGCTGTCGATCCTCTATGCCACCGGCCTGATCGGCGTGTTTCATCTGATGGTCTTCATCATCGGCTTTGGCGCCATGGTGCTGGTCGGCGCCGACGCGGTGGCAAAGGCCGGAGGCGGCGGCAACATGGCAGCGCCCCTGCTCGCGCTGGCGGTCGGCGGCAATGCCTTCTTCGGCTTTATCTGTGCGGTCGCATTCGCGACCATGCTCGCCGTCGTCGCCGGGCTGACGCTGTCGGGCGTCGCCACGCTCTGCCACGACGTCTGGACCAATGTGATCCGCAACGGCAGCGCTTCCGAGGCCGAGCAGCTCAGGGTCGCGCGTGTCGCGACCGTCATGATTTCGATCTTCGCGATCTTTCTCGGCATCGCGTTCGAGGGCCAGAACGTCGCCTTCATGGCGGGCCTCGCGTTCTCGATCGCCTGCGCCGCCAATTTCCCATCGCTGGTGCTCGCCATTACCTGGCGTCGCTTCACGACGCCTGCAGCGGTGGCGAGCATTCTCGTCGGCACGCTGAGCTCGCTGGTGCTGATCTATCTGTCGCCGACCATCCAGGTCGACATTCTCGGCAAGCCGCTGGCCGCGATCGAGCATCAATGGTGGTTCGTGTCGCTGCGCAATCCTGCGATCATCAGCATGCCACTGTCGTTCGCGGTCGCGATCCTGCTATCGCTGATGACGCGGGAGAAGAACGCCGATCTCGCCTTTGACGAGATGCAGCGGCGCATCCTGCTCGGGCCGGTTCAGCCCAACACCAGCGCGCAGGGCCAGGTGAAGAGTGCAGCCTGAACAGCGCTGCGGGGACGACCACCCTCAATGAGGACGAACGGCCCCTAGCGCTGATTGGCTCGGACAATCATGTCGCGGGAACGCGAATGTGTGACTCCCCGGCCGCGCTAAACATTCGGTGTCGTCCCTGCGAAAGCAGGGACCCATAACCACCGACGGTCATTGTTTCACGATGCTGGAACGACGAGTCCCGCCTCCAACGTCGGCTGCGGAGTATGGGTCCCTGCTTTCGCAGGGACGACGCATCTTCGCGGAAGCAGGGTCGTGAACGTCGCGCGACGTCCTCACTTCCCCTTCGCAGCCTTCGCCTTCAGCTTCGCCGCGCGATAGCGGGTGGCGCCGCCTTCGCGGATCGACTGTTCGCTGCGCTCGAGCGCCATCGCGTCGTCGGGGACGTCCTTGGTGATAACGGAGCCGGAGCCGATATAGGCGCCCTTGCCGATCGTCACCGGCGCGACCAGCGAGGTGTTGGTGCCGATGAAGGCGCCCTCGCCGATCAGCGTCTTGTGCTTGAGGAAGCCGTCATAGTTGCAGGTGATGGTGCCGGCGCCGAGATTGGAATTGGCGCCGACATGGGCGTCGCCGACATAGGAGAGATGGTTGACCTTGACGCCGGCCTCCAGCGTCGCGGCCTTGGTCTCGACGAAATTACCGATCCGCGCGCCGTCGCCGAGCGAGGTGCCAGGCCGCAGCCGCGCATAGGGACCGACCGACACCTTCTTGCCGATGCGGGCCTCGACGATGTGCGAGAAGGAATGGATCACGGCGCCCTCGTCGATCGAAACGCCCGGTCCGATCACCACGAACGGCTCGATCACAACGTCCTTGCCGAATTTGGTGTCGGCGGCAAGATAGACGGTGTCCGGCGCGATCAGGGTCACGCCGGCCTCGAGCGCCTGCTTGCGCAGCCGCGCCTGCATCACGGCCTCGGCCTCGGCGAGCTGCGCCTTGGTGTTGATTCCGCGAACTTCGTCTTCGCTGGTTTCGATCACGACGGCCTCCAGTCCCAATTCCCTGACGATGCCGACGGCATCGGTCAGATAATATTCGCCCTTGGCATTGGCATTGCCGATCTTCTCGATGATCGCGAGCGCCTTCCTGCCGTCGAACGCCATCACGCCGGCATTGCACAGCGTGATCTTGCGCTCCTCGGGGCTGGCATCGGCATGCTCGCGGATCGCGATCAGCTTGCCGTTCCCGGTCACCAGCCGGCCGTAGCCAGTCGGGTCGGCGGCGTGGAAACCGAGCACCGCGAGCGCGGCGCCGTCGCGCAGCGGCGCGCGCATCCGCGCAAAGGTCTCGGCCGAGATCAGGGGCGTGTCGCCGAACGCGACCAGCAGGTCGTCGGCGCCGCGGGCGAGCGCCTCGCGCGCCGCCAGCACCGCATGCGCCGTGCCGAGCCGCTCGCGCTGCACGAAGGTCTGCGCATCGGGCCGCACCCGGCGCGCCTCGGCGGCGACCGCCTCGTGGTCGGGACCGATCACGACCGCGAGCTGCGATCCCTCGCCGGAGGCGGCGGCATCGAGCACATGCGCCAGCAGCGACTGCCCGGCCACCGGGTGCAGCACCTTCGGCAGCGACGAGCGCATCCGCGTGCCCTCGCCGGCCGCAAGCACCACTGTCAGGCTCGTACGCGCAGTCATTCGGCATCCTCGACGGTTCGCGCAGCCAGCTGCGCAGCGCTTTCTTTGAGGCCGTCTTTAATTGTTTTCCCCGGCAGAAGAAACCGATTCGCCTCCGTGGCCCCTCAGATTCAAGTTCCCGGTCCATTTCCTGTTAATCTTTGCCTCGTGATTCGGCGGGCCTTGAGGAGGGCCAAGCGGGCTTTGGCCAAAGATCCCGACAATCTGGCGGCGGATTTCGACACCGAAAGCACCACCGGCTTTTTGGCCGAGGAGGATGCCTTCGATCGCCGCATGCTGTGGCGGCTCGGCTCGTGGGGCGTGGCTGCGGTCGGCGCCGTCATCATCGCCGTGACGGCCAACCAGTCGGCGCTGACGCTGCGGCGCGACCAGGTCGCCGCATCTGATGTCGCGCGCCAGGCCCAGCAGCTGCAGACGCTGGCGAAGGAGAGCCACAACGAGACGCGCCGGCTGGCATCCGCGATCGATACACTCAACGGCGACCGCGACCGGCTGTATTCGCGCGTCACCACGCTGGAACAGGGGCTCGACTCCGTGACCGGCGCCATCGCGAAACAGCCGGCGGCACCACCACCAACTCCGGCAGCGGCGCCTGCTACGCCGCCCGCTTCAGCCAATTCGGCGCCGGCAGTGGCGGCACCAGCCGTTGCCGCCGTCGCAACGACGCTGGCTGCCGCATCGGACAAGCCGGTCGCGACCGACAAGGTGGTGGCATCCATCGACAGCAAGGCGCCGGCGCCGGTCGAGAAGCCAATTGCTGCGGCCGAGAAGCCCATGGCGGCCGACAAGAAGCCGGCGGCCGCCGCGAGCAGGCCGCAGGTTGCCGGGGAGAAGCCGTCGGCGCCCGAGAGCTCGTCGCCGGTTTCTGCCTCCGCCCCATCAGTTGCCAGTCCGATGAGCGCCGCGGCCGCCGCGGCCAGTACCGACGAAGTAAAACCGGCCGCGCCAGCGCCCGCGGCCACGCCGGCTGCGGACAAGCTGCTGATGGCATCGCGCGATCCTGCGCCGAACAAGGCGACCGAAGCGGCCAAGCCGCCGACCTCGAGCGATGTCAACGCCGCGCCGATCCCGCCGCTGGTGATCACCCCGGATCCGGACTCCGAAGTTGAAGAGGATGCGCCGAAGGCGCAGATCCAGCGCACCGAGTTCGGCGTCGATCTCGGCACGGCAAATTCGGTCAATGGACTGCGCGCGCTCTGGCGCAGCCTCTTGAAGTCGAAGGCCAACGCGCCGCTGGCTGCGCTGCGGCCGATCATCGTCATCAAGGAGAACAGCAACGGGCTTGGCATGCAGTTGCGCCTGGTGGCCGGACCGCTGAACGACGCCGGGACCGCCGCCAGGATTTGCGCCGGCCTCAGCCTGGTCCAGCGGACCTGCGAGACGGCGATCTATGACGGCCAGCGGCTGGCCCTGAATGAGCCGCCCGCCGGAGCCAAGCCGGCTGTGCCGCACCGGCGGGTCGCGCCGAGGCGCGCTGCCGCCCCGCCAGCGCAGCCGGTCGCCGAGGAAAAGAAGCCGGAGCCGACGTCAATCTCCTCGATGTTCCGGCGGAACAGCCAATAATCATGTCCGGCAAAGGATTGCGGCCAAATTCTCAACCGATTTCGCTGCTCTGACCGAGCCTTGTCCGAAACCCCGTTCCCGACCATAGTGCCGCGATGACAAAACCTCCGTTCCGCCTCTCCCCCTATCAGGTCCAGTTCCTGATGGTCGTGGGCTTCGTCACCGTCGGCTACGCGCTGTACGTGCGTTATCTCGCCATCGAATTCTCGCCGGTTGCACTGGCCTGCGACGCCGGCACGCAGACCATGCTCTGCAAGGCCCGCGCGCTGTCGACCGTGCTGTTCAAGAACTCGGTGTTCGGGATCACCGCGCTGGTAATTGCGGTGCTGAACCTGACGCGGCCGTCGATCGTGCTGCTCACCGTCGGCTTGATCGCAGCCGGGCTCGGGATCGTGCTCTACAACGTCGTGTTGTCGGGGCTTGCGATCGGCTTGTTCATCCTGGGTTTTGCGCGGCCCGCGCCCGCCACAGCGTAGCGGCGAGCAAGAGGTACATCACGCAGGTCCAGTCCGACTGCCAGTTGATCGTGCCCTCGTTGTAGATCGTGAACAGGGCGGCGATCGCCAGAAGGCCGGCGAACACGGATTCCGCGAGCGGCCGGATGCCTTCCTTCGGGCGATTGAGCATGGTGAGCAGCGCGAACGGCACCACCGCCATGGTGAGCGAGGCATAGGGGAAATCGCGGTAGCGCGGATCGAATGCGAAGCCGAGCGCGGTCTCGGCTGCGATCACCGTGGTGATGACCAGCACGATCGCCAGCAACGCGCCGATCGCGCCCTTGCCGCGATAGTCGCGCGGCCCGACCAGCTCCAGGAAGGTCGGCAGCGAGCGCCCGGCGATCAGCGCATGCGCCGTCAATAGGGGCGATGCAATCGCGGCTGCGAGCAGCACGCCCCAATGCAGCCAGCCGCCGACGCCGTAGCTCTCGTAATACATCTTGTCGCCGGCGATCCCGAGCAGCGCCCCCGCCGTCGTCGCCGAAATCGCGACCGCGATCCAGGCCGACGGCCGCGGTGTCCAGGGCCGGCGGCGCAGCGTCAGCCAGGCCGCGAGGAAGGTCGCGACGGACAGCGCCATGCCGCCCGCCATCTGCAGCTTCCAGTCGGGGTAATTGCTGATCGCAACGCCGGGCGGGTACTTCACCTGCCGCTTGGCCGCATCGAACAGGCCCCAATTGCCGCCGACGGTGCCCTCGAGCTTGCGCTTCCAGGGCTGGTCATAGGCCTCGATCAGATTGACCCGAAAGCCCTCGCGCTTGGCGAGATCGAGGATCTCGGACACCACCCGCGCCTGGTTGGTGCGCGACGGCAATGCGCCCTCCCGCATCCGCCCCGCGCTCGGCCAGCCGGTCTCGCCGATCAGAATCTCCTTGCCCGGGAACGTCACCGCCATCCGCTTGCGGATATCGTCGACATGCGCCGCGGCGTACTTCGCCTTGATCGGGACGTCCTCCCAATACGGCAGGATGTGAATGGTGACGAAATCGACCGCGTCATAGATCTCGCGGTTCTTCACCCAGTATTCCCAGACGTCGGCATAGGTGACAGGGAGATTGCCCGCCGCCGCCTTCACCGCACGGATGTTGCCGGCAAGATCGTTGGCCGTCATCTCGCCGCGCAGCAGCACTTCGTTGCCGACGATCAGCGAGGTGACGACGCCGGGATATTCCTTGGCGAGCCGGACCGCGATTGCGATCTGCTGCAAATTCTTGAAGCGGTTGCTGCTGAGCCAGATGCCCTGCATCACCTTCAGCCCGACCTTGGCCGCCACGCCGGGCACCTGGTCGAGGCCGTTCTCGATCGAATAGGTCCGCACGCAGTCGGTGACCTTGGCGAGATCGGCGAGGTCCTGCTCGATCTGCTCGACCGGAATCTGCGTGGTCGGATCAAGCGGCGTCTGGGCGCCGCGGAAGGGCGTGTAGGACACGCATTGCAGCTTTGCGGCAGGATCGATCGGCGCACGCGCGAGGGTAATCGGCGTGGCGAGCCACCACCACACAGATGCAATCACAGCGAGCGAGATCAGGAGAAGCGCCAGCGGCGTACGAAGCGAAATCGGTTCCATCCTCCGGGGGACCGTCGAATTAGCCGGTCATAGCCCGTCTGCCAAGTCCAGGAATCGGTCAATACCGTGGTTGTCCTGCGACAGTTTTGCGCTGGGTCGATAAAGTTGTGAGTTTGCTGGACAAAATACCAAATTCCAGTCATGGGAATCCGCCAGAGTCTCCGCCGCACTGGAGACCTATTTGGACGGCATCACGCGAGCCGTTAGGATGATCCCGCAGGGGCCGGAACATATCGGGGAATGCATGCGTCGACGGCTGCTTGAGTTGAAGAACACTGCTTTGCGCCATCTTGCCGTAACGGGCCTCGTCACAGCGCTCGCGCTCTTGAACGGAGCGGGCGGCGCGTTCGCCCAGAGCGGCACGCCGAATCCGCCTGATCAGGCCAAACAGCAGCCTGGACAGCCCGACGCCAATGCCAACGCCGTGCGGGAGGCCAACCAGCGCAAGGTCGAGGAGTTCGTCGAGGCCCAGCAGGCCATCAACGGCCCGGCCGGCAACCCGGAATGCGTCTGGCTCGGCCGCCGCGTGGTCCGCCTGATGTGGAACGACGACCTCGACACCGCCTTCCGCCATCTCGACCTCTATGACCGGTTCGGCTGCCCCGGCGGCCACGTCCAGGCCGCCTTCCGCTGCCTGACCCGGTTCGGCGCCCAGATCGACGACAAGGTGCGCGGCAGCCTCGATGGCCGCATTCACGCCTGCTGGATCAACCCGGGTGCCCAGCCGCAGGCCGCGGCAGCCGCAGCCGCGCCCACCCCGGCGCCGTCGACGGCCGGCAATGCCGCGCCTGCGCCGGCCGCCTCGCCCTCGCCTGCGCCGACCCCGTCGGCGACACCGGCGCCGGCATCGAAATAGCCGCATCGCACGATCGGATCCGGCCACGATTTTTTTCGCGGCTGGAACGGCTTGCGCCCTTAAAACGCCATCGCGGCACACCAGTTGTTAAATCGGATGGCGGAGATATCTTTCCCTCCGCCGCTATGTTGGTCGAACCCAGGGGACGGGTTCGCTTAGTCCTCAATCTCAGGCCCCGTATGGTTTAACCGCGATGCGCGCCGTCGTCGCCGTCCTGTTGCTTGTCACCGCCGCCCACGCCGCCCTGTGGGGTCTCTTCCAGGAGAAGCAGTCGGCGCCCGATTTCCGTGGCACGTTGCCGAGCCTGTCCTATGCCCCGTTCGAGTCCGGCCACTCCGTCGCGGACGTTGCCGCCGACAGCGAGAAGGTGCGCACCGACCTGCGAAAGCTCTCGACGCTCACCAAAGCGGTCCGCCTCTATTCGTCGACCGAAGGCAACGAGCTGGTGCCGCCGGTCGCCGCCGAGTTCGGCATGAAGGTCACGGTCGGCGCCTGGATCGACAAGGACGCCAACCGCAACAATCGCGAGATCGAAGCCGCGATCAACCTGGCCAAGCGCAACAGCAACGTCATCGGCATCGTGGTCGGCAACGAAACCGTGTTCCGCGGCGAGCAGGTCCCGCTCGAAAACCTCGGCTCGGTTCCGGAGATCGGAGTGCCGCCCGAGGAGTCCGAGCGCATCCTCCGCGAGGAGGCGCAGCGCCTGCGCGACGCGGAAACGCAACCCGAAGACAAGCGGTCCGAAGCCGTCAAATGGGCGATCGCCGAAAGCAACGTGCACCGGCTGATCAAGGTGATCCAGCGCGTCAAGAAGTCGGTCAACGTTCCCGTCACGACCGGCGAAATCTGGAACATCTGGCGCGACCATCCGCAGCTCGCCAATTCGTCCGACTTCATCGCCGCGCACGTGCTGCCGTACTGGGAAAACTTCACCGACAAGCAGGCGGTGGATCAGGCGGTCGACCGCTACAACCTCCTGCGCGACTCCTTTCCCGGCAAGCGCATCCTGATCGCCGAATTCGGCTGGCCGAGCCAGGGCTACAATCTGCGCAGCGCCGAGCCCGGCCCATTCCAGCAGGCCACCGTGCTGCGCAATTTCGTCGCGCGCGCCGAAGCCATCGGCATGGACTACAACATCGTCGAAGCCATCGATCAGCCGTGGAAGTTCTTTGAAGGCGGCGTCGGTCCCTACTGGGGCATCCTCAATGCCGACCGCGAGGCGAAGTTCGCCTGGACCGGCCCGGTCACCGATCTGAACTACTGGAAGATCGCGCTGGTCGCCGTGCTGGTCGGCCTTTTCATGTCGCTGCCGATCCTGCGGCTGGACCAGCCAACCGTGATGCAGGCGCTGCTGCTGTCGGCCGCAGCCAACGGTGTCGGCGCCTGGGTTGCGACCGTGTTCTCGTACTGGACCACGCACTATTTCGTCTGGGGTTCGGCCTTCGCGCTCAGCCTGGGCCTCGTGCTGCTGGTTCCGCTGGTCCTGATCGCGATGGCGCGGATCGAGGAGATCGCAGCGGTCGCGTTCGGCCGCGGCCCGCGCCGGCTGATCGGCAGGAGCGCGACCCTCGCACCGGCCACGATGGGCGAGAATGTGACGTTCCCGAAAGTCTCGATCCACATCCCGGCTTATTTTGAGCCGGTCGAGATGCTGAAGCAGACGCTCGATGCGGTGTCGCGGCTCGACTATCCGAACTTCGAGTGCGTCTGCATCATCAACAACACGCCCGATCCCGACTTCTGGCGGCCGATCCAGGATCACTGCCGGATGCTCGGCGAGCGCTTCAAGTTCATCAATGCCGAGAAGGTGCAGGGCTTCAAGGCCGGCGCGCTGCGGATTGCGATGGAGCGGACCGCGGCGGACGCCGAGATCATCGGCATCATCGACGCCGACTATGTCGTGCATCCGGACTGGCTCAAGGATCTGGTGCCGGCGTTTGCCGATCCGCGCGTCGGCCTGGTGCAGGCGCCACAGGAGCATCGGGACGGCGACCGCTCGCTGATGCACTACATCATGAACGGCGAATATGCCGGGTTCTTCGACATCGGCATGGTCCAGCGTAACGAGTTCAACGCCATCATCGTGCACGGCACGATGTGCCTAATCCGCCGCGCCGCGATGGACAAGGCCGGCGGCTGGTCCTCTGACACGATTTGCGAGGACACCGATCTCGGTCTCTCGATCCAGCAGCAGGGTTGGCTCACGCACTACACCAATGTGCGTTACGGCGAAGGCCTGCTGCCCGACACCTATGAGGCCTTCAAGAAGCAGCGCCACCGCTGGGCCTATGGCGGCTTCCAGATCGTCAAGAAGCACTGGCGGCGCTTCCTGCCCGGCGCGAGCCGGCTGACCCCGGACCAGCGCCGCGAGTTCTCGCTGGGCTGGCTCAACTGGTTAGGCGCCGAAAGCCTCGGCGTCGTGGTTGCGATCCTCAATCTGATCTGGGTCCCGATCGTCGCGTTCGCCGACATCGCGATCCCCGACAAGATCCTGACGCTGCCGATCATCGCCTCCTTCATCGTCTCGCTGTTGCACTTCGTGGTGCTCTACCGGCTGCGGGTGAACATCAAGGCGGCCCAGATGCTGGGCGCCATGATCGCGGCGATGAGCGTGCAGTGGACGGTGTCGCGCGCGGTGGCGCAGGGCCTGATCACCGAGCACCTCGCATTCGCCCGCACTTCGAAGGGCGGCCTGTCGCGGATGTCGATCGAATTCCAGGCGTTCTGGGAGGCCGTGATCGGCGTGCTGCTGCTGGTCGGCGCCATCGTGCTTGTCGTCACCAACGGCTACAAGCAGGTGCGCGAGATCTACATCTTCGCCGGCGTGCTGGTGCTGCAAAGCCTGCCATTCCTTGCGGCGGTTTCCATTGCGATCCTGGAGAATTCGCGGATCAACGAGTTCGCATTCTGGCGCAACAGCGCGATCCGGACGGCGGAACTGATCGGGCTCCGCCCGGTCAGCCTGCCCTCGGTCGCCGCCCCGTCGCAGCCGGTCGGCTCGGAAATCCGCCACGACAGCTGACTAACTTCAAGAAACCGGCCTAACCCGAGGCACCGGAACGGCAAATCCGCCCTCACGGTGCACAATTGACCGTCCCTCGGCTATTGACCCGATGGGCCCTGCCCCCTACACAGCGCGGGCTGGAGCATGATCCGGAGCGGCTCGAAGCCTGCGCGTCCGGATCCGATGTTCAGGTGAGTGAGCGCGTAGCTCAGGCGGTAGAGCACGTGACTTTTAATCATGGGGTCGAGGGTTCGAGTCCCTCCGCGCTCACCAAACAAAATCAAATACTTAAGCGACTTTTATCGACCTCCGGACAGACTTACAGATTTCGTCTTGCGCACACCCTGCACACAGTAGGTGCGGCAATGACGATTGCCCTTGTGGTGCTTGGGACCGCTACACTGACGGTGGTGCTCATCGCCGCGGCGACCGCGCTGATCGCCAAAGGTGAACAGCTTCGGCGAACCGGGATAGGATGCCGCCATGTGGCACCTGTTCCAATCGCTCGTGATCTTCGGGGTGATCGCCTCGAACATTGCCTATCACTGGACGCCGAACGGATACCTTGCTGCAGCCATCGGCGCCGGCCTGGCGTGGGTGCTCACCCAGATCATCACCGAACTCCCTCAGACGCTCGAAGGCCTTCGGCGGCGGCGCGGGTCATAAGCGTGTGGCACAGACGGTGCAGTATGTTTGAGGCTGGGGATTTCACGTCCCAGATGTAGACAAGCGCCGCCGGGACAAATCATTTCGGGCCCGGCGGCGTAATTTTTCGGGACAGATCAGACGCTGAACTGATCCCGCAACCTCTCGCCCTGCTCTCCTCCGACAAATTCGAACAGAAGATCGCGCGCCATCTTTACATCCCAATCCGCGTCGCCGTCGTGGTCGCGCCAGCTTGCTGCAATCAGCTTGTCTCTGGCTGGATGTGGTGTGGCGCGGACAGTCCAAGCAAACAATGCCTATGACGCCTCTTTGGGCCGCCTACAAGGAGTGTCTAGCCCGGCTGGGCGCCACGGGGTGCGAAGCACAAAGGCTGGCGCTGGAAGCCGACAAAGATCACGTCGCAATGACGCATACCGCGGCTGTTGCCGGCGGAGGCGGCGGAAGAAGTTATGCCCCCTATGTCGCGCCCAGGGTCGATCCCGTTGTCTGCGACACCATGCGCACCGCGGGATAATGTCCACCACGACTTGCAACTAGTTTCGCCGCTTTTCCGCTCGCCGGCTCGAGCATTTGAGCCGACGGGTACGCCTAAAACTTACGTCCGGAAGAGTCTATCTTTCTACATTCCCCGCTGATTGTAAGGGACTTCCGTTCCGACGACAGGGTTTTGGTAGCTTTGCCTGACTGTCGAGAAATAGTGATCGAAAGCGAAGCTGCGTGGTCTCTTCCACCGATGGTAATGTTTGTCGGGCCATCGAAGGAGAAGGAATCTTGCTCCACCTTCCAGCCTCCTGCGGGATCAACGTAATACTGCAGGGTCGCCGCGGCCATGTTCCAATCATCACTTGAAGCTGGCGGAAAATCGCACTCCAATGCTACGACCACAGTTTGAGCGTGACCTTCCAGGGTCAATGCTCCCAAGGCCAGAAGTGATAAAAATCCATTCCGTATGACTTGCACGTAAAAACTCCTCGAAGCGCTTATCGCACATCTGCATTTTACCCTATTCTCCCCGCCCGAGATTCCCGTGTTTCTACGGCCACCGTCTCCATATTCACAAAGCCAGCGCGGAACGCTTATCTGTTGGCAATGCTCAAGCAAAGCCGCTCGAAATCCCGCCCGAAGTTGCCCGCAAATTCGCGGCAAAGATGCGGATGTTCTATGCGGAGAGTAGCCCACTCAAGCGTGATGAGATCGCCTCGGATACCCGGCATCTCTTCTAGAGCACATGCCAACGAGCCCGCCGCATCCCTCATCTGAGCAAATGTTCACGGCCCCACCGTCAGCGGCAGCTCGCCCTGACCGCCCGTCCAGTCGATGATATCGAGCGGAAGCCCTCGCTTCAGCATCTCGGCCTCGAGACTGCCGGCGTGGCGTTTCCATTCGGGCGTCGAGCGGACCCGGAATTTTGGCTCTTCGCCGTTGGCCTCGAATTCATCGTCGGCTTTGAGCGCACCGCGGATGGCTTCGTACATCATCTTCAGGCTGGCGTCGGTGAAGGCGCCGTAGTCCATCGGTCGTCTCCCTCAGCACTGTCAGAAGCCAAAAGGCCGCCACGAAACTCATCGCGGCGGCCTTCTGCATAGCGGCCCATCCAGACGGCCCAAGGGGAGCGTGAGTGAGTCGAGTTAACGAAACGTTGTTGGTGCGGTGGCGGCATCCCCGGCAACAAGGCCAGGATCATCCGCACGGCGCCGCAGCCGTACCGGCCCGGCCGCTCGTCAGAGCCTCAGGCATCGAAACAATTGGGCGAGCGCCGTGTTGGCGGATTGCGCGCGCCGTTCGAGGATTTCGGCCGCCGTGGCGTAGTTGCGTGCCAGGATCTGGAGCGCGCGTCGAGCATCCGGCAGCGTGGACTGCTTGGCCATCTCCAGGCACTGGTGCTCGAAGTAGCGAAGCTCCTCAAGTTCGGTCATTGCGATTCGTCCGATTTCATCTGCATCTTCGAACTCAGTGCGCCAACGGCCTAGTGAAAGTTTGGCAAGATTGTTGCGGACGCGGGATGATCTGGTCGGAGTGTTGCTGGAGGCGTGATTTGATAATCACTGCTCCGTGACCAGTGCGGGGCGCGCTACGCGGATCGACAAGCACGCCCGATCGCTCCAGTATGCGTGGGTCTTGCTTCGGACGCAGCAGCGTCTTGACCGCGATGTTGGGGCGTCTTCGCGCGGATGGCGGTGGCGAGGCATTTGGTGGAGTGGTTGGCGCAGGCATGTGGCCGGCGTGTCCTTGAGTTGGCATTGTTGTATCAGATGAAGAGACGCGATTGGGCCTTCGTGGCCGCCTGTGTGGCCGGCGCGGTGTTGTTCGGTGTCTGGAGTTTCCAGATGGGGATCGCGTTTCATCGCTCGCGGCAGGGCGCAACCGATCTCTCCAGCTCGCACCGGCGTAGCCAGGACGGCTCTCAGGACGGCTCTTCCGCGAGCAGCCCTGCCCGGCCCGCGGCCGACGACAGCGACCAACAGGTCCGACAGCCGCGATAGCCGGCGCAATTGCGTTCTTCACCGCCGCATCGCCTCGATCTAAGCCCATGCCAGCCCCGCGACGACAGCGGGCTCATCATCGTCGGTCCTCGCACCGGTGAGGCGCCTGCGGCGCGCGCTGTCCTTGGCGCGACGATGACGCGTATCAAACCGGCGTAGCGCCATCGGCACACGCCGCGCGAGGCCTTGAGCGAGCTCGATGGCCTGTCTGACCACGGCCATCACGGTCGCCACGCGCGTGAACAGGCCGATCAGGAAGATCATCGAGAAGACGTCGATATAGGCCAGCACATCGCCGACCAGCATCAATTCGGGAGGAAGCGGAATCCGGTGCAGATAGGCACCGATCAGGATGACGACCGGGATCAGCGCGATCAGCTTCCGCAACGTCAGCCGATCCAGCAAGGCCGCGAGCTCAACGACCAAGACCTGCCAGAGCCAGCCGCCAAGCGCGGCCGGCTTGTCGATCGTCCAAGTCTGCCACAACGTCTGCCATAGCTGCCGCCAGTTCCGTTTCCCCATCGCAGCGTCCGCATCCTCTCGCGCGCAATACCGATGGCTACGGCTTCGACGACGCCTCGCTGCCGTCGCCCTCGACCGCGGCGCCCTGCACATCAGCCGAATCGGCCGACGGAAAGATACGCTCGTAGTTGGCCCGGGCCTCGCGAATCAGACGCGCGCGCTCCAGTTCAGACTTCGAGATGAACCTGATGATCTCGCCCATGTGCTCTCCAACGCAGGGTGAATTCTCCGACCATCGACAATGCAACCATCATGCCTGATGGCCGCCCGGCCGACATGCTCGTACCGCTTAGCGGGGGGCCCGCGGCGATATCCGCTGCTGGCTGAACGCAACACGCGGATTGATGCCGCAATAGGCATCGCGGCCTGACGCCGACGCCTGGCACTGCTCGTAGGTCTGGTAGCCGCAATAGCCGGGATATCCCTCATCCCTGCCCTGGATGCACCAAGGATAATCATAGGGATCGGCCGCCGCCGGCTGTGCGGAGCCGACAATCCAGCTCGTCCCGAGCACCGCGAACGCCAGAATTGCCAAATTCGACCTGCGCATGATCCTGCTTCCTTCTCGATCGGCACCCAGCCGTTGATTTAGGTACGCCGGGAAGATCTGCGAGGTTTCCGCTCTCCGCCTCAAGAAGGTGTGACCCGCGCGCGAGGAGCGCATCGGAAGCCAAGGCGCTCCGGATGGGCTGGGGACCACACAAAAAACACGAGGCCCGGTGTGCCTAGGAGCCCGGGCCTCGTGTCTGATGTCCCCCGCCTCAGTGGCGGATCAGGCGTTGTGGTTACGCGAGCTTGTCCGCGCGATCCATCCCGGATGACTACGGGGGTCGGGCGCGCGCAGACTTCACTTGCTGTAGCTGTAGAACCCCTGCCCGGTCTTGCGGCCGAGATGGCCGGCATCGACCATCTCCTTCAGCAGCGGCGCCGGCCGGTATTTGGGATCGTTGAAGCCGGTGTAGAACACCTCCATCACCGACAGCATGGTGTCGAGCCCGATCAGGTCGGCAAGCGCGAGCGGGCCGATCGGATGGTTGCAGCCGAGCTTCATGCCGGCATCGATCTCTTCCGCGGTCGCAATGCCTTCCTGCAGCGCGAAGATCGCCTCGTTGATCATCGGGCACAGGATGCGATTCACCGCAAAGCCCGGGCTGTTCTTCGCGGTGATCGCGACCTTGCCGATACGCTTGGCGAAGGCTTCGGCCTTGGCGACCGTGTCGTCCGAGGTCTGCAGGCCGCGGATCAGTTCAAGCAGCGCCATCACCGGGACCGGATTGAAGAAGTGCATCCCGATGAAGCGGTCGGGACGATCGGTCGAGGCCGCAAGGCGGGTGATCGAGATCGACGAGGTGTTGGTTGCGACCAGCGCGCTCGGCTTCAGCCCGGCGCAGAGATCCCTGAGGATCTTGACCTTCAGCTCCTCGTTCTCGGTGGCGGCTTCGATCACGAGATCGCAGGCGGCAAGCTTGGACTTGTCGGTGGTCGCGTTGATCCGCGCGAGCGTCGCGTCGCGATCGGCCGCCGTCATCTTCTCCTTGGCGACCAGGCGGTCGAGACTGGACCCGACCGTCTTCAGGCCGCGTTGCACCGCCGCGTCCGAGATATCCACCATGGTCACGGCAATCCCCGCCGCCGCGCAGATTTGCGCGATACCGTTGCCCATGGTTCCGGCGCCGATGATGCCAACCGTCTCGATCATTGTGTCTGTCCCTTCTCGTCGCTTGCGCCGCCTCGCGGCCGCATCGTCAAAACGGCGGACCCCGAGGGTCCGCGGATGACGCATGCATAGCAGTCCGGCCGAACGGCCGATACAGGAGACGGCGGTATTCTGGTGAGGTCTATTCCGGGCGCGGTGGGATGGATCGCCGTGGCGGCTCGGCCGCGCGCGACGGCTCGAGCACGCGATTAAGCCGCACGATCCACCAGGCGAACCGGCCGTAGCTGCGGCGCAGCGCCGACCCAAATCCCTCGTCGATGTCCTGGTCCCGATCCATGCCGCTCTCGTTAACGCCGATCCTTGAAGGAACAGTGTGACGCGATCACCCGCTGCGCCAGCCGCTGTTAGGAATTTGGCAACTATCGGCGCGCAGGCTGAAGGCTCAGTGCCGGTAATCTCCCGGATTGCACCGGGCCGCCCCCGCGCCGCAGCATCGCCATGGCGGCGCGACTCGCTTTTAATTGATCGAATTTTCCGCCGGGTGCCGCGACATAAGGACATTAGACGACGAGGGCTACGCCCATGCTTTCTGAAAAGTTCTTTTTGGTTCTCGAGACATTGCTCAACGGCCAGACCCATTCCGACGGCAGCCCGCGTGTGGTGAGCACATCACCCCACGTCCCGGTCAAGCTTCCGCAGGAAAGCCAGCCGGAACGCAAGCTCCCTCGCTAGGCTTCGTGCCGCGAGCCAGCCTGATCGATCGCCGCGACGAGCGAAGCCGGTCGTCCGTCTCGCGCCCGTGATCCAGCTCATAGTCGGTACCGGTGAGCCACGCTACACCACTCCCACAACGAAGTGGTGCCGCCGTGAACGATGAGACCGACAGCAAGACCGATTTCGGGAGCATCGCCGTCGCGATCTGCGTCGCCGCCTACACAGCGATCATGCTCGCCTATCTCGCCCAACATGATCTCGGCCTGACCGCCACGCAAACGCGTCATCTTTCGATGATGGCCGCGCTGTTCCTCGCGCTGCCGATCGCGCTGGATTTCCTGCGCACGGGCCCCGGCAAGGCGCGCTGAGCCGGGCCACGGCGCGCCTGCCGCATCCGATCTCCCCTGCCGAACACGCGCCTGCGCAACATAGCGCTAGGTGAAGCGACGCGAATCAGCGTTACTTTGCAACTGATCACTTCGTGGGATTTGGCTGCATGACCCAGCCCAGCGTCCTGGATCAGAAGATTTTGGATCAGAACATTCGCGAGCTGCAGGAATGGCTCCGCAGCGCCTGGCAGCAGCTTGCGGACCCCTCGCTCACCGCCTTCTCCCGACGCGAACTGCGCAACCAGATGAAGCAATGCAACGCCGATTTACGCGTGCAGCTGCAAGCCGCTTCCAAACAGATGCTGAGTCAGCCTTCTGCATCGGGCAAGACGTTCGTCAGACCTGAGCTGCGGATACTCGCCTAGGAGCGTTTTCCAGCGCAGCGGATTGCCGCTCGCGTGAAGAAAACGCGCCGGTGTCACAAGCGCCCGCGCGCCAAAATGCCGCGATCTCCTGCTGCATGCGCGCCATACGCACCCTCTGCTTGTGCAGGGGCGCCCGACAAGGCACAGCAAAACGGCCCCGGTATGCCTATATAGGGCGTCGCAGAGCGGCCCATGCCGCCAAACCTCAGGGACTCCCGTGTTATATCTGGAACTTGCGATCGTGGCGGTCTTGATCGTCGTCAACGGTCTGTTGTCGATGTCCGAGCTCGCGATCGTCTCCTCCCGTCCGGCGCGCCTCGCCGCGCTGGTCGAACGCGGCGTCAGCGGTTCGCGCCGCGCGCTTGCGCTGGCCTCCGATCCCGGAAAATTCCTCTCCACGGTGCAGATCGGCATCACGCTGATCGGCGTGCTGTCGGGCGCCTTCTCGGGCGCGACGCTGGGCCAGCGCCTCTCGCAATGGCTGTTCGAGCTTGGCGTGCCGCCCAACGTCGCCGACGCTGCCGGTGTCGGCATCGTCGTCGGCGTGATCACCTATGCCTCGCTGATCGTCGGCGAGCTGGTGCCGAAGCAGATCGCGCTGCGCGATCCCGAGGCGATCGCGGTGCGGGCCGCGCCGGCGATGACGGTGATGGCGAAATTGTCGCTGCCGGTGGTGTGGCTCCTCGACCGCTCCGGCAAATCGCTGCTGTGGCTATTGGGCCATCGCGAGGATGCGCAGGACCGCGTCAGCGAGGACGAGATCAAGACGCTGGTGGTGGAAGCCGAAAACGCCGGCGTGCTCGAGCCCGGCGAAAAGGAGATGATCGCCGGCGTGATGCGGCTCGGCGATCTGCCGGTCGGCGCCGTCATGACGCCGCGCCACGAGGTCAGCCTGATCGACCTCGCCGCCCCCGCGCCCGAGATCCTGGCGACGCTGCAAAGGAGCAGTCACTCGCGCTGCGTGGTGTTCGACGGCAACCGCGATCATGCGCTCGGCATCGTGCAGGCCAAGGACGTGCTCGACGTCTACCTCGCCGGCCAGACGCCCGACATCCGCGCGCTGACGCGCGATGCGCCGATCATTCCGGAGACCGTCGACGCCCGCGACGTCGTCGCGATCCTGCGCGACTCCGCGGTGCATATCGGCCTCGTGCACGACGAGTACGGCACCTTCCAGGGCGTCGTGACCAGCGCCGACATCCTCGAGGCCATCGTCGGCGCCTTCCATACCGAGGAAGGCCCGGCCGAGCCCGCCTATGTCAGGCGCGACGACGGCTCCTATCTGATCTCGGGCTGGATGCCGGCGCTCGAGTTCAGCGAACTGCTCGGCATCGTGCTGCCCTCGCCGCGGCCCTACCAGACCGCCGCCGGCTTCCTGCTGCATGCGTTTGGCGCGATCCCCGATGTCGGTGCGAAAATCAACGCGCAGGGCTGGGACTTCGAGATCGTCGATCTCGACGGCCGGCGTATCGACAAGGTGCTGGCGAGCAAGCAGCCGTCGGCCTGAGGTTGCCAGCCGGCCGACCTGTTGATAACGGGCAGGACAACGAAACAGGCGGCCGCGGTGTGCTATCGGCATAGCGGCAGCCCAACCAAATCCCGCGTAACCCCCACGGAATTGATCCCATGCGCCTTACCCTCGTCGGTTCCCGCCACTTCGGCGTGACGACCTTGAACATGCTGCGCGAGCACGCCGTCGAGATCGCAAGGGTAGTCGTCCATGACGGCGAGGACCGGCTGGCGGCCGCGGCCCGGGCGGCCGGCATCGAGGTCGTGGTCCAGGCCGATCCCAAGCTGGTGACGGCCGCCGAGATCGCGCCGGGCACCGACCTGATCGTCACGGCCCACAGCCACGCCCGGGTCAGCAAGGAGGCCCTCGCCGTGGCCAAGTTTGGTGGCGTCGGCTACCACCCGTCGCTGCTGCCCCGCCACCGCGGCATCGCGGCGGTGGAGTGGACCATCAAGGAGGGCGATCCGATCGCCGGCGGCAGCATCTATCACCTCGCCGACCGCATGGACGCCGGCGCCATCGCCGCCCAGGACTGGGTGTTCGTCAAGAAGGGCGAGACCGCACGCGAATTGTGGGAGCGTGCGCTGGCACCGCTCGGCCTGCGCCTGCTCGGGGAGGTCATCGATTACGCGAAGGCCTTCAAGACGCTGCCGGCCAAGCCCCAGGATGAGCAGTTTGAGACCAAGGCGCCTAACCTCAGCCCCAGCAAACACTAATCCGCATCTTGGTATCTTAATACCTGATGCAATCAAGCGACGGAACAAATTCTTCGTTCCTGACCCGGAACCAGATTCACTATGATGTGTTTGAGTCCACAGGAACATTTGGGGCTTCTGCGACGCAGCAAATTTTGAACACATTGTGACAGGATAAGCCGCGTCATCACACGAAATTACAGGGATTTGATTCATGCGTTCGATCCGCATTCGCGACCTGATTTTGGTCACCTCGGTCGCTTCGGCAGTTGCCCTCACCGCTGTTCCCGTGTCCGCCCAGCAGCCCTACGACGGCCTCTGGAGCGTCACTGTCGTCACCAAGACCGGCAGCTGCGAGCCGTCGTCCAGTTCAACAGTGAATGTCGTCGACGGAAAGATCTCAGCGCAGGGTGCGGGGATCTCCGGAACCGTGGGCAGCGGGGGCCTTGTGCGAGTCTCGATCAATGGTGCATATGCGAACGGACAACTCAGTGGCAACTCCGGATCGGGGAAGTGGAATGGGGCATCAGCTGGCGTACCGTGCAGCGGCCGATGGGAAGCATCCCGTCAGTAAGATCACCAGCGTATCGAGTTTCTTCGCCATCGCGCGGCGGCCAGCATTTGCAGCCGTCGCGTTTTTCGTGACCGCATTGGCAAGCAGCGCGGGCCACGCCCAGTCCAGCCCGTTCGCCGGCATGGCTGGCACCTGGTCGGGCGCCGGCACCGTCACCCTGGATGACGGTTCCAGCGAACGTATCCGCTGCCGTGCGACCTACCACGTCGGCGGGCCCCGGATGACTATGGGCCTCACCTGCGCCAGCGACGCCTACAAGTTCAACCTGGCGGCCGATGTGCAGGCCGAGGGTAATGCGGTCACGGGCTCCTGGAGCGAGTCCAGCCGCAATGTCAACGGCGATCTGCGAGGTCGCGGCGGCGGCGGCAACTTCCAGGTCGCTGCCAGCGCGCCCGGCTTCAATGCCGACATCTCGATGCGCACCGCCGGCAACAAGCAGTCCGTCACGATCAGGGCCGACAGCCAGTTCCGCGGCGCCAACATCACGCTGTCGAAGTAAGCTATCAGGACTCCAACGACAAAAGCCCTCGGGTAATCCCGAGGGCTTTTTTGTTGGCTGCGCAGGCAATGGCTCGGATGTGCCTCTATGCGGCAGGCACGAACGCGGTGACCTCGATCTCGACCTTGGCGCGCTGATCGACCAGCCCGTCGATATAGAGCAGCGTGGACGGCGGGAAATTGCGTCCGAGCGTCTCCTTCCACGCCGCGCCGATACCGGCGCCCGCAGCCTCGTATTCGCTACGGCTGGTCAGGTACCAGGTCAGGCGGACGATGTGCTCGGGACCGGCGCCGGCTTCGTTCAACAGCTTGATGATGCGCTTCAGCGCCGTGCCGACCTGGGCGGCCATCTCGGGCGCGTACTCGCCCTTCTCGTCGCCGCCGGTCTGCCCCGCCAGCACGATCCATTTGCCGGGCGCATCGAACGCGACACCGTGCGAGAAGCCGCGGGGTTTCGACCACTCGGCCGGTTGCAAGACACGCATGAGCAGATCCTCCTGATGTGATTATTCCCGCCCTGCTTAGCAGAGATCACGCGGTTGGCGCACCACCGCATCGCAGAATTGCGCGTTGCAAATTCATATCGGCTCGCCGATACCGGGAATCCCTCCTCATCTCAATCCGATCATGGATCGCACGCCCTCAAAGACCCGCGCAGCACTGTGGATGTCCGGTTGGCTCGCGCTGATGCTGATCGTGGCGGTGGCCGGCCGCGAGGCGACGCGCGAGGTCAACGTCTTCCAGCTGATGGCCGTGCGCGGCGTGCTCGGCTTCGTGATGCTGTATCCGCTGGTCCACATCCATGGCGGGCTTGCGATCGTGAAGACCGCGCGCGTTCACCTGCACATCGCGCGCAACCTGATCCATTTCTGCGCGCAGCTTGGCTGGTTCTATGCGCTGACACTGATTCCGATCGGCCAGGTGGTCGCGATCGAGTTCACGATGCCGATCTGGACCGCGATCCTCGCGGCGGGCTTCCTCGGCGAACGGATGACATCCTGGAAGGTCGTTGCGATCGTGCTTGGCCTCATCGGCGTCATCGTGATCGTGCGGCCGGCGACCGGTGCGATCAATCCGGGCCAGCTGATCGCGCTTGCCGCGGCCATGGGCTTCGGAGTCTCGATCGTCGTGGTCAAATCGCTGACTCGGACCGAGCAGGCGCTGACGATCATCTTCTGGATGCTGGTGGTGCAGTCGCTCGCCAGCATCGGGCCTGCGCTCTATGTCTGGACCTGGCCGCCGCTCTCCACCTGGGGCTGGCTTGCCGTGATCGCATTCTGCGGCACCTTCTCGCATTACTGCATGGCGCGCGCCCTGCGCCACGCTGATGCAACCGTCGTGATCCCGATGGATTTCGTCCGGGTCCCGCTGACCGCGATCGTCGGGTGGCTGATTTATGCCGAGCAGCTCGACGCCTATAAGGTGCTTGGCGCCGCCATGATCCTGGCCGGCAACCTTCTGAACCTGAAGCCCGCTGCAAAGGTGTCGGCGCGCGCAAGATGACGGCCGCGCCGCGCTACACCGCTGCGGCTCGACCACGAAGCCCGGGGATCATCCCGTGCTTCCCTGCTTCGAAAGCGCGCTACTTCCCGGCGGCCTTGCGCAGCGCCGCGTTGATGCGGTCCTGCCAGCCAGGGCCGCCCTCCTGGAAATATGCCAGCACGTCTTGATCGATCCGCAGCGTGACCTGCTCCCGGACGCCGGGGACCGGAACGGCCGCAGTCTTCGGCAGCGCATCCGCGACCTTGGTGGTGGCCCGTTTGAACGCCGCCTCGGCTTCGCTACGGGCATCGTTCAGGGTTCGCGGTCGTCTCGGCTGGTCGGCCATGTCCTAGATTCCTTCAAACAGCACCGTCGAGAGATAGCGCTCCGAGAATGACGGCACAATCGCCAGGATGGTCTTGCCCGCAGCCTCCGGCCGCTTGCCGATCTGCAAGGCGGCCGCGATCGCTGCCCCCGACGAGATACCGCCGGGGATGCCTTCGCTGCGCGCCAGCGCGCGCGCGGTCTCGATTGCGGTGGCGCTGTTGATCTTGACGATCTCGTCGATCACCGAGCGGTCGAGGATGTCAGGGATGAAGCCCGCGCCGATGCCCTGGATCTTGTGCGGCGTATGCTGGCCGCCCGACAGCACCGGGCTCTCCTCCGGCTCCACCGCGACGACGCGCAATGACGGCTTGCGCGGCTTCAGCACCTGCCCGACGCCGGTGATGGTGCCGCCGGTGCCGACGCCGGCGACGAAATAGTCGATGTTGCCGCCGGTGTCGTTCCAGATCTCCTCCGCGGTGGTGCGGCGATGGATTTCGGGGTTGGCGAGGTTCTTGAACTGCTGCGGCATGACGGCGTTGGGGGTCGTGCGCACAAGTTCTTCCGCGGTCGCGATCGAGCCCTTCATGCCCTGCGCCGCCGGGGTCAGCACGATCTCTGCGCCGAGGAAGGCGAGCATCCGCCGCCGCTCGATCGACATCGACTCCGGCATCACGAGCTTCAGCCGATAGCCGCGCGATGCCGCGACATAGGCGAGCGCGATTCCGGTATTGCCCGAGGTCGGCTCGATCAGCACGGTGTCGGCGTTGATGATGCCGGCCTTCTCCATCGCCACGATCATCGCCGCGCCGATGCGATCCTTCACGCTGGCCGCCGGATTGAAGTATTCCAGCTTGGCGAGGATCGTCGCGTTGACGCCGCTTGCCTGCGGCAGTCTGCGCAGCCGCACGATCGGCGTCGAGCCGATCGCATCGACGATGGAGTCAAAGACGCGGCCGCGTCCGGGTTGCACTGCACTCGTTGTCGACGGCGCGTCCATCAAGCGGCTCCTGTTGCGGGATATGCTGGAAATATGCGGTCTTCTCTCATTAGAAGCAGCGCATCATGACGCGCAAGTGAGAAACCGCCGAGGCGCCAATTCGTTGCATCGCAAAATAAGAACCTACGCAAATAACGTAAAACCTACGCATTTGTGTTGCGACAAGGTCAAACAAGTGCGTCTATATACTTTCGTCAGGTGCAGCTCAGAACGCAAAGGGAGGCGCACATGCCAGCACTTGCTGAAGTCCGGTCGACCGCAGCGTCCAGACCCGATCCGCGCGGCAGCGATTTGCCGACCTGTCCTGTGTGTGCTGACTCCATGGTAGCGGCAGAAGCGTCCGCGTACCTGTTCGACAATTTGATCAGCTATCTCTGGACCTGCGACAATTGCGGTTACGGGTTCGTGACCAAGCACACGGTGAAACCGATCGTGTGCAACTGATCACTTAAGCTCACCTCGGAGCGATGTCACCGCGCGCCCAACCGGCGCGCGTTTTCGTTTTAAAATCCTCGAAGGTGCCGTTTGCCACCGCGTCGCGGATGCCCTGCATCAGCTCCTGGTAATAGGCGACGTTGATTTCGGACAGCAGCATTGCCCCAAGTGTTTCGCCGGCACGCACCAGATGGTGCAGATAGGCGCGCGAGTAGCTGCGCGCCGCGGGCCACGCGCTCTCTTCATCGAGCGGACGCGGATCGTCGATGTGCCGGGCGTTGCGCAGGTTGATCTGCCCGAACCGGGTGAACGCCATGCCGTGCCGCCCGTTCCGGGTCGGCATCACACAGTCGAACATGTCGACGCCACGCGCCACCGCCTCCAGAATGTCCTCCGGCGTGCCGACGCCCATCAGATAGCGCGGCCGATCGGACGGCAGCGCTGGCGCGGTCTCCTCGATCATCGACAGCATCACCGCCTGCGGCTCGCCGACCGCCAGCCCGCCGATCGCGTAGCCGTGAAAGCCAATGTCGGTCAGCCCGCGGGCGCTGGCGTGGCGGAGATCGGGGATGTCGCCGCCCTGGACGATGCCGAACTGCATGTAGCCATCCGGCGCGCTCTCGAAGGCACGCTTGGAGCGTTCGGCCCAGCGCAGCGACAGCTGCATCGCGCGCTCGATGTCGGCGCGCTCGGCCGGCAGCCGCACGCACTCGTCCATCTGCATCGCGATGTCGGAGCCGAGCAGCCGCTGCACCTCGATCGAGCGCTCAGGCGACAGCTCGACCTTGGCGCCGTCGATATGCGAGCGGAAGGTCACGGCCTTCTCGGTCACCTTGCGCAGTTCCGAGAGCGACATCACCTGGAAGCCGCCGGAATCCGTCAGCATCGGCCCGCCCCAGCCGGTGAAGCGCTGCAGGCCGCCAAGCCCTGCGATCCGCTCGGCGCCCGGCCGCAGCATCAGGTGATAGGTGTTGCCGAGCACGATATCGGCGCCGGCATCGCGCACCTCGCGCCAATGCATGCCCTTCATCGCCCCGGCGGTGCCGACCGGCATGAATGCTGGCGTCCGGACGACGCCATGCGGCGTGGTCAGGCGCCCGGTACGGGCGGCGCCGTCAGTGGCCAGCAGTTCGAAATGATTGGGAAGATTCATGCGGCTGCTTATTGCGTGTCGCCGGTGCCCGATCAACCCGTCGGGTAACGGCCTCCGCGCGACTTCGTGAACGCCAACCGCCCGGGCGGACGCTTGCCCCGGAACCGTCTTTCCGTTAAACAAAACGAAACCGTATCGTTTTATGTCGAGAATAAGGCGGCGGATCGTTCCCGCCGCGACTGCAATCCGCGTGAAACCTGACTGGCCGAGATGTTCCCACCCTGCAGCGCCCGGCCTGACGGCATCCGCCATCGGATGACAGCTGGTCATGTGATCCGGCGAGCGGTGCTGCTGTGCGGGCTTGCCTTCGCGGTGGCGGCCTGCAGCTCGCTGCCGCGGATGCCTTACACGGCGGCCGACGCCGCCAATTCGCGGGTGCTCGATCTCGACGGGCTGCGCCGCTACGCCGACGAGCCGGCGTCCAAATTCCGGCTCGAGAAGAGCGACCGCGCCCCGATCAAGACCTACCTCGCCCTCTCCGGCGGCGGCGCAGACGGCGCCTATGGCGTCGGCGTCCTCAACGGCTGGACCGCGGCCGGCAACCGTCCGAACTTTTCGGTCGTCTCCGGTGTCAGCACCGGCGGGCTGATCGCGCCCTTTGCATTCCTCGGCCCGCGCTACGACGATACGTTGAGAGAGGTCTACACGTCCGGGATCGCCGAAAGTCTGCTGCAGGACCCGAGCCTGATGCGGGTGCTGTTCGGCTCCGGCCTGTTCGGCAACAAGCGGCTGCGCGAGCTGGTGGCGCGTTACGTCGGCCAGGACGTGCTGAGCGAGGTGGCGCGCGAAAACGCCAAGGGCCGAAAGCTCCTGATCGCCACCACCGATCTCGACACCCAGCGCACGGTGATCTGGGACATGGGACGGATCGCCGCCGTCGGAACGCCGGAGGCGCTGCAGCTGTTTCGCGACGTGATGGCGGCCTCCGCCAGCATCCCGCTGGTGTTTCCGCCGATCATGATCGACGCCGAGGGCCAGGGCCGCCGCTTCCAGGAGATGCATGTCGACGGCGGCGTGACTGCGCCGGTCCTGACGCTGCCGGACGCACTGCTGTTCCGCGAGCGTGCCTGGCCGGCCGATGGCCGCATGAACATCTACATCCTCGTCAACAAGAAGCTCGAGGGCAACTTCGAGCTGGTGTCGAACTCGACGATCGACGTCGCCTCACGCAGCATTTCCGCGATCACCCAGGCGCAGACGCGCTCGGTCATTCTCTCGACCTATGATTTCGCCCTGCGCAACCGGCTGGGCTTCCATCTGTCCTACATCGAGCGCGACTATCCGGCGCCGGAAACCCAGGGCTTCGACACCGCCTATATGCGCGCGCTCTACCAGCACGGCTACGAGAAGGCCGCCGCGGGGCAGGCCTGGACCGCGACGCCGCCCTAACCGGGCCAGCCCCCGGTACCACCGAATGGACGAATCCGCATCGCGCGGGTTATAGACCGGACAGACCCGTCCGAACGCACAACGAGATGAATGGGCAATGGGATTGACGGCAACCAAGGCCAAGGTGGCCAAGCGCGGCGTGATCAAGTCACGTGGCGGCCGGCCGACCCGGGATGCTGCGATCGAGCGCGACCAGCGGCTGATCGAGGTCGCCACGCGCCTGTTCCTCGAGCGCGGCTTCGATGCGACGTCGATCGACGCCGTGGCGGAGGCCGCCCGCGTCAGCAAGCCCACCGTCTACGGACAGTACGGCGACAAGCGCGGCCTGTTCGCCGCGGTGCTCAGGCGCGAAATTGCCCGGTGGCTTGCCCCGCTCGCCGCCGCGGCGGCCGAAGCGCAGGCCGGCGGTAGCTGCGATGGCTCGGTCGAGGAACGGCTGATCGAGCTCGGGCGCCAGCTGCTGGTGCTGAACTGCAGCGCCGACTCGATCGCCTTCAGCCGGATCCTGACCGCGCAGGCGATCAATTTCCCCGAGGTCGCCAAGCTTGCCGTCGACGAAGGCTGGTCGAAAGCGGTGTCGACGACGGCGGATTTCTTCGACCATCTGGTCGACAACGGCGCCCTCGATCTCGAGGACACGACGATCGCGGCCGAGACCTTCCTCAACATGGTGGTCGGCCACACCCACCGGATGGCGACGTTCGGGATTCTGATCGACATGAAAGCCGCCGTGACGCGGATGGAAGTCTCGATCCGGTTGTTCCTCGCCGGTGCCGTGGGACCGCGGGACCGGCTGCGTGACGCCGCCAAAGCACGTCGCCGGCCGACGCGCTGACCGTTTTATTGGATCGTTTCGTCGTCCTACACGTTGCCGTGATGAGTCTTGAATAAACAGAACGAAACCGTATTGTTTAGTTGCAAAGAGACGCTCAGCCCGGATCGCCCCCCAAGGGTTCTGCGTCACCTTTGTAACTTCGATCGTCACGACGGAGCTGCCGCCATCGCTCTGCCTGAACGTTCGGCGGCCGACCTCTGACTAACAGAGGTCGGCCGCACCTTTCTCGGCCCGCCCCTCGCTCTGCGAACGCGGGTCATGCGCGTGCACATGTTCAATACAGGTTCGACGATGAGGACAGGACGATTGCACGCACTGAGGCATTGGGCATTGGGAGCGCGGCTACTTGCAACTGCGCTGCTGGCCCTGCCCTTCGCGTCGCCGGCCCATGCGATCACGAGCTCGGCTGCCGCCGCGCTCACCCCGCAGGACAGTGACAGCGCGCTCGACGTGCATGCGGTTCGCCGCGAGCTCGACAGCTTCCAGTCCGCCCAGATCTCGCTGCGCAAGGCGATGGCGATTGCGGAGGCGCTGCACTCAGGCTCGATCACCGCCGACATCAGCTTCGACGGCGCGTCGGATCCCGCGGTCTATCGGGTCAAGACCATGCAGCAGAACCGCATCTGGCAGCATGCGATCGATGCCTCGACCGGCCAGGTGGTCGGCGGCGAGCCGCCTTCGCCGCTGGCCTCCCTCGGCGCCGAGGACCGCGACAACCTTGTGGTGCTCAGGGCGCTCCGGCATCGGCTCGCCGATGCCGTGCGCGTCGCCGAGCACACGACCTCGGGCAAGGCGATCAGCGGCGGCTTGATGCGCGAGCGCGGCAAGCTCAATTTCGTCATCGTGGTGCTGACTGGAGGCGATCTGAAAGAGGTGATCCTCGAGCCGCCCGGCGCGCGCCGGCGCTGAGAGCGGCGCGGGTGCTGCCAGGCTCTCCCTTGCCAGGTTTTCGCCCCAAAAGCCGTTGACGGACGCCGATCTCTGCCGCATAAGTCCGAGCCATGATCACCGCGACCAAACGCACCACCAAAACCACCAAGCCCTCTGGGGCCTCGGGAGGCGTGCGCGCGTAGTCGGTCGTACAGCATCATCTCTACCCGAAGCCCCGCCTGATGAAGGTCCGGGGCTTTTTTGTTGCCCGCGTCATGCTCAGATTCGAATGGAGGACAAAGTGAGTAACGATCCCGTCGTCGCGATTGTCGGCGTCACCGGCGCAGTCGGCGCCGAATTCATCGCCACCATGGACAAGCGCGGCTTCCGCGTCGGCAAGCTGAAGGCGCTGGCGAGCGCCCGCTCGGCTGGCAAGACCGTCAGCTTCCGCGGTAAGCCGGTCATGATCGAGGAGCTGACTGAGCGCGCCTTCGAGGGCGTCGACATCGCGCTGTTCTCGGCCGGCAGCGGCATCTCCAAGAAGTTCGCGCCTGTCGCGGTGAAGTCCGGCGCCGTCGTGGTCGACAATTCGTCGGCCTTCCGGATGGATCCGAACGTGCCGCTGGTGATCCCCGAGATCAACGCCAACCGCATCCGCGACCACAAGGGCATCATCGCGAACCCGAACTGCGCCGCCATCACCGCGCTGGTGCCGCTGTGGCCGATCCACCGGAAGAACCGCATCAAGCGCGTGATCATCTCGACCTACCAGGCCGCGAGCGGCGCGGGAGCAGCCGCGATGGAGGAGCTCGTCGAATCCACCCGCGCCAATCTCAACGGACAGGTCTACACCCCGAAGGTGATGCCGCACCCCTACGCCTTCAACCTGTTCAATCACAACACGGCCATCGATCCGGAGACCGGCTACAACGACGAAGAGACCAAGGTCATCAAGGAGACCCACAAGATCTTCGAGGACGACAAGATCGCCGTCGGCGTCACCTGCGTGCGGGTGCCGGTGCTGCGCGCGCATTGCGAGGCGATCACCTTCGAATGCGAGAAGCCGATCACCGAGGATCAGGTGCGCGCAATCATGGCGCAGGCGCCGGGCGTCAAGATCGTCGACGACCGCGCCAAGAACTACTTCCCGATGCCGATCGATGCGTCCGGCCAGGACGACGTGCTGGTCGGCCGCATCCGCAAGGATCTCAGCGATCCCTCCGGGCACTCGATCTCGATGTTCGTCGCGGCCGATCAGTTGCTCAAGGGTGCCGCACTGAACGCGGTGCAGATCGCCGAGCTGCTGCCCGAGCGCGCGATGGCGTGAGGGAATGACGCGAAGTCCTGACCCGTCATCCTGAGGCGCGAGCGGAGCGAGCCTCGAAGGATGCATCGGCCCCAGTCGGGCCGTCGCCCTTCGAGGGCCGCTGAAGAGCGGCCACCTCAGGGTGACGGTGAGACAGCTGTGCTTGCGGAGTTAATCGCCCGCCGGAAACAGCAGGCAGGCATCGCCGTACGAATAGAACCGGTAGCCGTCGCTGATCGCATGCGCGTAGGCGGCCTGCATCGTCTCGAGGCCGGAGAAGGCCGAGACCAGCATGAACAGCGTCGAACGCGGCAGATGGAAATTCGTCAGCAGGATATCGACCGCGCGGAAGCGATAGCCCGGCGTGATGAAGATCGAGGTCTCCGCGGCAAACGGCTGAATGGTGCCGTCGGCATTGGCGGCACTCTCCAGCAGCCGCAGCGATGTGGTGCCGATCGCGACGATCCGGCCGCCCTTTGCGCGCGCGGCGTTCAAGGCAGAAGCGGTCTCGGCGGTGATGCAGCCCCATTCGGCATGCATCCTATGCTCGGAGGTTTCGTCCACTTTGACCGGCAGAAACGTCCCTGCCCCGACATGCAGCGTCAGGCGATGCAGTTCGACGCCGCGGCTCTTCAGCGTGGCCTCGAGCGCCGGCGTGAAATGCAGCCC
Source organism: Bradyrhizobium sp. AUGA SZCCT0105 (assembly GCF_018129565.1). NCBI lineage: Bacteria > Pseudomonadati > Pseudomonadota > Alphaproteobacteria > Hyphomicrobiales > Nitrobacteraceae > Bradyrhizobium > Bradyrhizobium sp. AUGA SZCCT0105. The sequence goes on from NZ_JAFCMK010000013.1 coordinate 56,416, forward strand.
CGCCGTCGGCGCGGCGACCGCACCTTCATTGGCGGCGAACATGGTCTGGTAGTCGCTGACGTCCTGGTCGTCGGGCGTGCGCTTGGAGGCGATGTAGGGCGGCAGCGGCGTGGCGCCGACATCGGCGATGGCCTGGTCGAGCACCGGACCATGGAACGAGAATGACAGCGTCACCTCGCCCTCCTGCCCCTTGGCCTCGACCTCTGCATCGAGATTGCCGAGCAGGCAGACCTTGCCCTCATTGCCGAAGCGGATGGTGTCGCCGGGCGCAAGCTTCTTCGCCGGCTTCACCAGCGCCTGCCAGCGCGAGCCGTCGAGCCGCTTGATCAGGGTCGCCTCGATCTTCGGCTCGGTTTCGCGCCCGATCCGGCGGCCCTTGAGCTGGGCCGCAATCACCTTGGTGTCGTTGACGACGATCTGATCGCCCGCCTCCAGCCAATGCGGCAGGTCCGCGATGGTGGCGTCGCGCAGCACGCCGTCCGGATGCACCACCAGCATCCGCGCGGAATCGCGCGGGCTCGCGGGGCGAAGCGCGATGCTCTCGGGCGGCAGTTCGAAATCGAAGAGATCGGTGCGCATGGCGCGATTGCAACTTTAACGTTGTCATTCCGGGTACGTCGCTTTCGCCACGCCCCGGAGTGACGAAGTGTTCAGCTCAAGCCGCGTCGGCGGCCATGCGCGCCTTGACGATCTTGTCGGGATCCTTCACCGGCTCGCCGCGCTTGATCTTGTCGACGTTCTCCATGCCCTCGGTGACCTTACCCCAGACCGTGTACTGGCCGTTGAGGAAGGAGGCGTCGTCGAAACAGATGAAGAACTGGCTGTCGCCGGAATCCGGATTGGCGGCGCGGGCCATCGAGGCGGTCCCGCGGACATGCGGTTCCTTGTTGAACTCGGCCTTCAGCTTCTTGCCGGAGCCGCCCATGCCGGTGCCCTGCGGGCAACCGGTCTGCGCCATGAAGCCGTCGATCACGCGATGGAACACGATGCCGTCGTAGAAGCCTTCGCGCACCAGCTCCTTGATCCGCGCGACGTGACCGGGCGCGAGATCCGGGCGCATTTCGATCGTGACCGGGCCCTGGGTGGTTTCGAGGATCAGAGTATTTTCGGTAGCAGCCATGCTCGCTTCTCCTGGCTTCGGGGTGGATATTTCTTGTTCCGGAACGGGATCGCGAATGGACGACCCGCCACCGCGCCGCCCAGGCTCTCGGTAAATGGCATCGGCGTGCAGCGTTGCAACGCCTCCATCACGGCGACCCGGTACGCGATCCGGTCGTTGTCGGTCGCCTCCTGCGATTCATAGCTGATCCTGGGATGCCCGAGGATCGCGCCCTCACGGTTGAAGCTGACAATGACGGTAATGTCGATCGGAGCGGCCTTGTCCGCCGCCGGCGGCCGCCAGCAGCGATGGATCGCCAGAACAACGTCCCGGATCGTATTGAGTTGCTCCGGCTCCGCCGCCGCCGATCCGGTCAGCGCAAGCCACAGCACCAGCGGCGCGGCGAACCAGGCAAATGGTTTGCTGCGCGCCGCCATCGCCGATCACTTGATGTCGGATGCGACCTGCACCTTCACCATCTTGTCGGGATCGGTGACGGCGCCGCCGGGAGAGCCCGCGGGAGCCTTCTTCAGCTTGTCGACCACGTCCATGCCCGACACCACCTCGCCGACCACGGTGTACTGGCCATTGAGGCTCGATCCGTCGGCGAACATGATGAAGAACTGCGAATTGGCGCTGTCAACACTGTCGCCGCGCCGGGCCATGCCGACGATGCCGCGCTTGAACGGGACCTGCGAGAATTCCTGCTTCAGGTTCGGATATTTCGAGCCGCCGGTGCCGTTGAAGTTCTGGCCGTCGCCGGTCTGCGCCATGAAGCCATCCATCACGCGATGGAACGGCACGTTGTTGTAGAAGCCCTCGCGCGCCAGCTGCTTGATGCGCTCGGCATGCTGGGGCGCGATGTCGGTGCGCAGCTTGATGACGATGCGGCCCTTGGTGGTGTCGATCACGATCGCATTGGCCTTGTCGAGATTGGCAGGCAGCGGCTGCGCGACCGCAGGCACGACGCAGAGCAGCGCGGCAACGAATGCAAGAATGCGGATCATGGAAACTCCGGACCTCTGGACGTTCTGGGTGTGGCAGGCCGCCGGCATCAGCCGGCGAACTTGGCCTTCAGGCTAGCGGCGACTGATGACGGCACGAATGCAGAGAAGTCGCCGCCCATCTGGGCGATTTGGCGCACCAGTGTGGCGGTGATCGGGCGGACCGCGACCGATGCCGGAACGAACACGGTATGCACCTCGGGCGCCATCGCCTCGTTCATGCCGGCGAGCTGCATCTCGTAGTCGAGATCGGTGCCGTCGCGCAGGCCGCGAATCATGATGGTGGCGCCGAGCTTGCGCGCCGCCGTCACCGTCAGATTGTCATAGGTGGTGCAATCGAAGGCGCAGCCCGTCTGCTGGGCGATCGGGCCGCACACCTCGCGCAGCATGTCCAGCCGTTCCTCGGTCGAGAACAGCGGCTTTTTGCCGGCATGAATGGCGACGGCGACGACCAGGCGGTCGCACAGGCCGACGGCCTGCCGGACCACGTCGAGATGGCCGTTGGTGACGGGATCGAAGGAGCCGGGATAGAGCGCGATACGGGACATGGTCCCTCCTAACCCGCCCGGCTCTCCCCGGCAAGCCGCCCGGGTTCCGTCCGTCGCGCGAAATAAATACCTGCTCGTCCAGTGAACGAGTCCTGGGATGCCAGCGTCTACGTGGGTGAATGTTTCGTCGGCCGCTGGCGGACGAAACAAAACCGGCCGGCGATGAAACCATTTTCCACCCTGGCGAAGACACCAGGAAACCTGCGGCCGGTAGACATTGGACAACGAAACGACGGGCCCGGGGGGTCCGATCATATGGGGACCGTCATGATCAAGGCACTTTCCGCCATCGCCGTTGCCGCGTTCATTGCCGCCGCGCTCACCGTTCTGCCGGGCTTTGCGCCGCAGGTCGCAGCCTCCACCCCGCAGCCGCTGGCCAAGAGCGATCGTCTCGACGTCCACCCGGTCGGCAAGGAGTGCTCGCAGCAGGCCTGGCCGAATTTCGAAGCCTCCTGCCTGCGCAGCGCCGGCAACAAGACGGTCGTTCGCGAAGCCCGCCTCGTCACTGCCGACCGCACTCCGTAGGTGATTTGAGGACGGTGGGCACTGGTCCAGGTGCAGACGATGAATCCCGACAACCTGCATGGGGCGTTGCCAAAATATCGAAAACAACCCCATGCAAAGTAGCTGCCCATCGCAGCAACTCGAAGCGATCGCCTTGCCGCTCCGGCGCGATCGGGCCCGAAACCGGCCCGTCAGTTCGGTGTAAGCTCAGTCCGTCACACAAAACCCAATGGTAATTTGCGACGTCCCGTCGCAGACTATCGTCTAAGGCGCCCGACCGGATGACCCGGCGGGCGCAAGCCATCGGGGGATTGCCGTGACCAGTACGCCCGCCATCGTTTCTTCTGGCCATCCTCCAACCAGCCCGATTCCGTTTGCCGTCACGCTCGGTGCCCTGGGTGTCGTCTATGGCGACATCGGCACCAGCCCCCTCTACGCCCTGAAGGAAGCCGCCAAGGCCGCCGCCCATGGCGGGCCACTCAGCCAAACTGCCGTGCTGGGCACGGTCTCGCTGATCCTGTGGGCGCTGATCCTCATCATTTCAGTCAAATACGCCATGCTGATCCTGCGCGCCGACAACCGCGGTGAAGGCGGCATCGTCGCGCTGCTGGCGCTGCTCTCGGCACGCAACGCGGCGCCCGGCACCTGGCGCGCCCATTTGCTGGTCGTCGGCCTGGTCGGCGCTGCCCTGCTCTATGGCGACGGCGCGATCACGCCGGCCATTTCCGTGCTGTCGGCGATCGAAGGCCTGAAGGTCGACGCGCCCTCGCTGGCCCCTGCGGTAGTGCCGCTCACCGTCGTGATCCTGATCGGCCTGTTCTTCATGCAGAAGCAGGGTACGGGCTTCATCGGCAAGATCTTCGGCCCGGTGATGCTGTTCTGGTTCGCGGTGCTCGCAGCGCTCGGCATTCACGGCATCGTCAAGGCGCCCGGCGTGCTGGTCGCACTGAGCCCGTTCTATGCGTTCGATTTCCTGATCCATCAGGATTTCCACGTCAGCTTTGCGATCCTCGGCGCCGCGTTCCTCGCCGTCACCGGCGGTGAGGCGATGTATGCCGACATGGGGCATTTCGGCCGCTTTCCGATCCGGCTCGCCTGGTTCGCGATCTGCCTGCCCGCGCTGGTGCTGAACTATTTTGGCCAGGCAGGTGAACTGATCAACGACCCGGGCTCGATCGACAACCCGTTCTTCCAGCTCGCCCCCGACTGGGCGCATTACCCGCTCGTCCTGCTCGCGACCGTTGCCACCGTGATCGCCTCGCAGGCCATCATCTCCGGTGTGTTCTCGCTGACCCAGCAGTCGATCCAGCTCGGCTTCCTGCCGCGCATGCATATCCGCCACACCACAAGCGATGCGATCGGACAGATCTACGTGCCGCTGGTGAACTGGCTGCTCGCGGCCGCAACGCTCGGCGCCGTGCTCGCCTTCGGCACCTCGGACGCACTCGCCGGCGCCTACGGCATCGCCGTGTCGCTGTTGATGGCGATCACCACGCTGCTCGCTGCGCTGGTCGCGATCCAGTGGGGCTATTCACCGATCATCGTGATCGCGGTGAACGGCTTCTTCTTCATCATCGATGCGATCTTCTTCGCGGCGAACACCGAGAAACTGCTCGAGGGCGGCTGGTTCCCGCTGCTGCTTGCGGCCGCGGTGGCGTTCCTGATGATGACCTGGCGCGGCGGCGTCAAGCTGGTCGAAAGGGCGCGCGGCAAGCTGCGCCAGCCCGAGGAGGATCTGATCGAGACCGCGGTCAACAAGTGCAGCGCCCGCCTGCCCGGCACCGCCGTGTTCCTGGCCTCGGCCCCCAACGGGGTGCCGCTCGCACTGACCCAGTTCGTCAAGCACAATCACGTGCTGCATCAGCGCGTGCTGTTGGTCACCGTGCAGATCGAGGAGCGGCCGCGGATTCCCGACGAGGAACGCGCCGACGTCAACGAGATCAGCCCGGGCATCACCCGCATCATCCTGCACTACGGCTTCATGCAATACCCGACGATCTACGAAGGGCTGCAGCTCGCCTGCCGGCAGGGCAAGCTGCCCGGCGTCGATCTCTCCGACGTGACCTACTATATCGGCCGTGAAACCATCATCCCGCGCGAGGACGTTCCAGGCATGTGGGTGTGGCGGGAATCGCTGTTCGCCTTCCTGCAGCGCAACGCCGAGCGCTCCGCGGCGTTCTTTGGCGTGCCGACCGGTCAGGTGGTGGAGTTCGGCACCGAGATCGAGATTTGATCGAGCGGCTCGCGTAGCCCGGATGTCTCTGCGTTACATTCCGGGCTACGGACGGCAAAGCAAGCCTCGTTTGATTTAGGCCGTTGCTGGCCAACGATCATGCAACATGCGGCGGGGCCGCAAGCACCGTCGCCGGGCTGACGGGCTGGTTCACCACGAGTGTACCTCCATGGCCGTCGCTGGAGGCGACGAAGGTTGACGCAATGTAGTTGCCCAGCAACGCGATGTTCGCAGCATGCGTCCCATCGGTCAAACTGAGCGTCCCGCCCGTGCTGTCGCCCGAATAGCCCGGGACTACCGCCTTCGAAAACGCGATGTCGGCGAAATCGATGGCGTCGCGCCCCGTCATTCCCGCAACCGTTCCGGTGAAGGTCTGGGAGTTGTCCAGTTTCAACGTGCCGCCATCTGACGCAAAGTAAAGATCGGCAGCGCTCGCCGAAGGCAGATCGAGCGTTTGTCCTGGCGCGATCGTCGAGGGGTCCTGAACCGTGAACGGGCTCGACCAGTTTCCCCAGACCGTGCCATCGAACGCGCGAATCCAGAGCGTGTCGCTGCTTGAACCGACCTTGTAGGTCAGCTGCGCGAGTTGAGACGCCGATACATAGTTGTCCTGGTTCGGTGCCAGTGCCACCCCATTGAGGAAGAACGCGCCGCCGCCAACTCCGGTGTCCCATACGTCATACCGCGTTGCCGCGCTCCCGAATGGGTCGGAATAGGTAAAGAGCACCGAGCCGGGATAGATCTGGCCCTGGATGGATGTCACCGTCGGGTTGACCGGCGTGACGACTGGGCCGGTGTCGATCGGCGCGTTGACCGTGAATGCACTGGACCATGCGCCCCAAACCGTCCCGTCATTGGCGCGCACCCAAAGCGTGTCGGTTCCCGATCCCGATTGGTAGGTCAGATACGGAAGCTGTGCTGCAGAAAAAATATTGTCGCCGTTGGGCTGCAGCGCCTGCCCGTTGAAGACGAAATGCCCGCCGCCACCACCGGTGTCCCACACGTCATACTGCGTGGCCGCGCTCCCGAACGGATCGCTGTAGGTAAACAGCGACGATGCGGCGTAGCTTTGCCCATGGGTCGCGTTCAGATTTTGCACGATCTCGACGGGGCCGGGATCGATCGGGGCCGAAATGGTAAAGGCGTTCGACCAGGCTCCCCAGACGGTCCCGTCATTTGCCCGTATCCAGAGCGTGTCGATGCCCGATCCGGATTGATAGGAGAGCGATGAGAGTTGGGCGGCCGTGATGTAGTTGTCCCGGCCAGCCTGAAGCGCGACGCCATTGAGCGAAAAATGGCCGCCGGTGACGCCGCTGTCCCAGACATCGTACGCGACTGCGGCACTTCCGAAGGGATCGCTGTAGGTGAACAGCGACGATACGGCATAGTTCTGGGCATGAACAGCCGCATGGTTGGCGACAGTTTCGACGGGACCGCTGTCAAGCGGGGCAGTCACGGTAAACGCTGCCGACCAGCTACCCCACAAGGTCCCGTCATTGGCACGTACCCACAGCGTATCCGCGCCGGAACCCGACTGATAGACAAGCTGCGAGAGTTGCGCGGCCGTGATTATGTTGTCCGCGTTGGGGTTGAGCGTCACCCCGTTCAGAACGAAATGCCCGCCGCCGGTGCCACTGTCCCAGAAGTCATACTGCGTGGCGCCGACCCCGAACGGATCGCTGTAGCTGAACAGCGTGCTGGCGGCGAAGCTCTGGCCATGGGTCGCCTGGATGGATGCGACGGCCTCCACCGGTCCGGTATCGATCGGGCCGACCACGGTGAAGGCATTCGACCAGGAGCTCCACACGTACCCGTCGAACGCACGGACCCACAGCGTGTCGGAGCCGGAGCCGGCCGTGTACGTCAGGCTGGCGAGCTGGCTCGCATTGATGATGATGTCCTGGCCGCCGGCATAGGGAGCAAGCGCGTCGAGCTGGAAATAGCCGCCGCCAGATCCTGTGTTCCAGAAGTCATATTGCGTGGCGGCGCTGCCCAGCGTGTCGCTGTAACTGAACAACGACGCGGCGCTGAAGATCTGGTTGTGCGTAGCGGTCTTGGCGACCCCCACGACACCAGGCGTATCGACGGGGGCCGTGATCTGAATTGGCTGCCAGGAGCCCGTGACGCTCCCGTAGACGTACTGGACCCAAAACGTGTCGCTGCCGGAGCCCGCAAAATAGGTAGCCTGCGCCAATTGTGCAGCGGTCAGGCCGACCGTCACGCCGTTCGGCTGGACCACCCCGTTGACGGTGACCTTCGCCCCGCCGCTGCCGGTCTCCCAGATATTGTAGAGCGTGATTGTGCCGCTCCCGGATGCTGCTCCCCCGGATACCAGGTTCGCCAGCGGCATGCTGCCCGCGTGCGCGAAACCGAAGGAGGAAACGTTCAGTGATCCGTACGTGTCTGCGTCAAGGATGTTGTAGTACCCGTGTCCGCTCGTCGACGAGGGATCGCCGGACCAGCGGCTGACCGCCGTAAAGCCGCTGACCGTGACGCCCCCGGATGCTCCGTTCACCGCCCAAGTCGTGCTTGCGCCGTTGATGGCGAGTTGCACGATGCCAAAGTCGATCGCGCCCGCAGAAACCGGCTGGCCGTTGAGGAAATAGACCGGCGTGTCCCATTCGGTGGCGATCTGCGACAACACCTGAACCTCGGAGCCAAGCGCCGAGAAGCCTGCATTCGCCAGCTCGGTTGCATCGTTGGCAAGTTGAGAGCCGATCGCGAGCGGGGACTGTCCGTTTGGTTGCAGCAATGCATTGACCAACGGCTCGATCGCATCGAAGGTGTTCTGAACGCTGTAGCCGTTCGCGATGTAGGCGTTCAACGTCGATACGAATTGGACGTTCGCGGCGATCAAGTTATTGTAATAGGCGAATGCGCCGACTTCGAGTGCGACCGTGATGGCGCTGCCCTGGATAGAGCCGAATGGCTTGTATTGGAGGAGCGTAAAGACCCCGTTGGCGCCGGTTTCATTGAGGTAGTCGACATATTCCGGGTCGGGGATGAGAAGCACGCCGGCGATGGCGTTTGTCGAGACCGTGTAACTCTGCACCAGCGTGGGCGAGGCCGAGATCGTCGTCTGCCAGGCAGGGCCGCCATCGGCGGCGATCAGTGTCGGGCTTCCCAGGATTGAATAAGTCTGTACCGCGTTAGATAGTATGATGAGTGCCATGCAACTGTACCTGCCGTCTAAACCGTAGAGGCAATGACAGTGAATTATCAAATGTTGCGGCGAATTGCGAGAGCCCGGATTTCATCTCGCTCCATCCGGGCTACGGGTGCTGTCAGGGAATGTCAGGCGACGCGCCTCTCCAACTGAAGCCACGGCTGCCGGTCTCGATCGACCAGGCGCAAGCGACAGCATTGGGGGCAGCGAGGAAACTCAGCAAAAGTAGAACGCAATCTCTTCGACCAGTCTTGAATCGGCCCCGCTCATCGCACCCGACCGCGCGGCCTCGAACTCAGCCAAGATTCCTTTGGCCGGGACATCATGCATGGCAACCAGCGACAGCAGGTGGGCCTTCGCGATCTGATCTCACACGTAGGTGTCGATCAACTGTCGGAGGTGCGAACGCAATTCATCTACAGTCATTGGGACCAAACATGGCAACAGCGAGCGTAGTGCACGCGGACCCAAGTCTTGTAGCCCGGATGGACCGAAGCGCAATCCGGGATGCGTGATCCCCTACGGCAACGCCCTGCAAAGCGGATGCGCTGGCCGGTCCCAGTAGAGAACTCGAGAATTCCACCGGCCAGGACGTGGCTCATTGACCCAAATCGGACAAGGACATCCAAGGGCCTTTAGGTCTATTTGCCGATCGCGAGACGACGAACGCCGGATGCAGTCAGGCCGAGTTCACCGAGCCGTCGGACCGCGTAGCCGAGACCGACAAGCCGCTCCCCGTGCAATTGGGGAATCTCCCGTTGGGCGTCGCCCTTGCCGACCTCGACCAGGGAGGCGAACTCGTCCGAACTGAGGGCTTGGGTATCATCCGTCATGACGCGGCCTCGTCGGTCCAGACCTTGAACGAAATCAGCTTGTTTGGCCCAAACGTCTGGGTGATCGGAACGTCGGAGGCATCCCGTCCCTGTGCGATCAGAACCCGGCCGATCCTCGGCACGTTGTTGCGCGGATCGAACATATGCCAGCGGCCGCCGATATAGGCCTCGAACCAGCCGGCGAAATCACCAGCCGCCCAAGGCAACGGGGTGCCGATATCGCTGAGATAGCCGGTGCAATAGCGCGCCGGAATGTTCATGCAGCGGCAGAAGGTAATGGCGAGATGCGCGTAGTCGCGGCACACGCCCTTGCCTTCGTTGAAGACCTCCCACGCCGTCATGGTGGCACGGGCGTGCTGGTAGCCGAAAGCGATGTGGCAATGGACGAAGTCGCAAATGGCCTGGACCCGCGGCCAGCCCGGCGGCGTGCCCTCGAACAGCTTCCATGCGATTTCTGAAAGCCGGTCGGTCTCGCAGTAGCGGCTGCCCAGCAGATAGACCAGCGTGTCCGCCGGCAAGTCCTCGACCGCGTGCTGGCCGGCCGAAGCAAACACCGGATCAGGCTCACCGCTGTCGCGCACGACGCCATCGGCCGCCAGGCGCATCGGACCGGCCGGCGCAACGATACGGCTGCACCAATTGCCGAATCCGTCGCGATACGGCGTGATCGGTACCGCGGGGGTGGTGGTCAGGTGGTCGGGGACGATGATATCGGACGCGCGCGTGAAATGCGTGCCCAGCACCATGATCATGGGCGTCGGCTGGGGGAACTCGTAGTGCATTTCGAATCCGACGCGAAGCTTCATTCGAAACACATTCCCTGTTTGTCCTACCGACATGGCGACGATGCGGTCGAATACAAGGTACGATGTGCCTGATCGGACAAATACCCGTATCGCGCGAGAAAGTGCTGGCTATTTGCTGCAATCGCGCGCAGGAACGACGACGCTTGCCGGCTGGCGCGGCTTGCCAGCGCGAGGCGAACCCGACGAATGTTCCAGTCGGATGGTTGAAAGCCTCCCCCGTGCGTTCGAGACAGATTCAAACGCACTCACCGAAAGACCTTCATGCAAAATCTCTCGCCTCGTCACGTCAAGATTGAAGAGTCCGTGCGCCTCGGCGTGACCTCAGGTTGGTATTCCACAAAAGTCAGCGGAACATTCGTGACCGGCCCGCACGACACCGAAGCCGATTGCCTGCGCAAGATCGCCGAGATCAATCCTCCGCCGCCGAGGAAGAAGAAGTAACTCCTGCCGACCAGATTGGGCGCGCTCGCAAGCGGGCCAACCAAGACGCATGTCGGCAAGATGGCCAAACAAACCCGCGTTCGTCTCCTGGAGGTTATCGTGAGTGCGCAGAAAGAGCCCACTCGCTGGAAATGGCATGTTTTCGAAGGCGGTTTGGAGCTCGTGCACGGCTACGCGTCGTCACGTGAAACAGCGCAACGGGACGGCGATAGCGTTCTGTTCACAATGCTATCTGCCCCCCAGGCGCCCTGAACGGGTCGCCCTTCTAACATAGACGCAAGTTCTCGAAGCCCGCCGAAACGACCCACGGGCGCAGCCCTGCGCGCCCGAGCAATCAGGCATCAATCAACTTGGCGGGGCCCCAGTCAACCTGGCGCGGCCCCAACCTCGAGCCGCACGCAACGAACCACGCTCGGGAACGGCCCTACTCGCCGTTCCCGTTCGCGCCGTTCTCTTCCTCCGGAATGTGCTCGACCGAGACGACATGCTCGTCCTCGGCGGTATCGAACACGATCACGCCCTGGGTCGAGCGGCCGGCGACGCGGATGTCGGCCACCGGGCAGCGGATCAGCTGCCCCTTGTCGGTGACCAGCATGATCTGGTCGGCGTCCTCGACCGGGAACGACGCCACCAGATTGCCGTTGCGGTTGTTGACGCTCATCGCGACGATGCCTTTGCCGCCACGGCCGGTGGTGCGGTACTCGTAGGACGAGGTCCGCTTGCCGAAGCCATTCACGGAGACGGTGAGCACCACCTGCTCGGCCGCCGACAGCTCGGCGTAGCGCTCCTGCGACAGCTGGATCGCGTTCGTCGTCTCCTCGCCCTCGGCATCCGCGGGCTCCTCGGCCGTCGCCTCGCCAGCCACCGCGCGACGCATCTTCAGGTAGGCTGAGCGCTCGTCCGAGGTGGTCTCGACATGGCGCAGGATCGCCAGCGAGATCAGCTTGTCGGCCTCGGCCAGCGCGATACCGCGCACGCCCATCGAGGTACGGCCGGTGAAGACGCGCACATCGGTGACCGGGAAGCGGATGCACTGCCCGCCGGCGGCGGTCAGCAGCACGTCGTCGCGCTCGGTGCAGATCTGCACGTCGACGATCGCCTCACCTTCTCCGAGCTTCATGGCGATGATGCCGGAGCGGCGGACGTCGACGAAGTCAGACAGCTTGTTGCGGCGAACGGTGCCGCTGGTGGTCGCGAACATCACGTCGAGATTGCCCCAGGAGGATTCATCCTCCGGCAGCGGCATGATCGTGGTGATGCGCTCGCCCTGCTCCAGCGGCAGGATGTTGATCAGCGCCTTGCCGCGCGCGTTTGGAGCTGCCATCGGCAGCCGCCAGACCTTCTCCTTGTAGACCTGGCCGCGCGACGAGAAGAACAGCACCGGCGTGTGGGTGGAGGCCACGAACAGCCGCGAGACGAAATCCTCGTCGCGGGTCTGCATGCCGGCGCGGCCCTTGCCGCCGCGGCGCTGCGCCCGGTAGGTCGACAGCGGCACGCGCTTGACGTAGCCCGCATGCGACACGGTGACGACCATGTCCTCGCGCTGGATCAGGTCCTCGTCCTCGACCTCGCCTTCCTGCTCGATGATCACGGTCTTGCGCGGGGTTGCGAACTGCTGCTTCACCTCGGCGAGCTCGGTCTTGACGATGCCCTGCACGCGGGCACGCGAGCGCAGGATGTCGAGATAATCGGCGATCTCGGCCGCGAGCTTGTCGAGCTCCTCGGATATTTCGTCCCGCCCCAGCGCGGTCAGGCGCTGCAGCCGGAGATCGAGGATGGCCCTGGCCTGCTCCATCGACAGCCGGAGCGTGCCGTCATCGTTGATGCGATGCCGGGGATCGTCGATCAGCGTTATCATCGCCTCGACGTCGCGCGCCGGCCAGTCGCGCGACATCAGGGCCTCGCGCGCGGTGTTCGGATCGGGCGAGGTTCGGATGACACGGATCATCTCATCGATGTTGGCGACCGCGATCGCAAGGCCGACCAAAATGTGGGCGCGATCGCGGGCCTTGCCGAGCAGGAACTTGGTCCGCCGGGTCACCACCTGCTCGCGGAATGCGACGAAGATGGTGAGCAGGTCCTTCAGATTCATCGTCTGCGGACGGCCGGAATCCAGCGCCAGGATGTTGGCCGGGAAATTCGTCTGCAGCGGCGTGAACCGGTAGAGCTGGTTCAGCACCACGTCGGGCACCGCTTCGCGCTTCAGCTCGATGACGACGCGATAGCCGTCACGATCGGACTCGTCGCGCAGGTCCCCGATGCCCTCGATCTTCTTCTCTTTCACGAGATCGGCGATGCGCTCGACCATCGTCGCCTTGTTCACCTGATAGGGAATCTCGGTGATGATGATCGCTTCGCGATCCTTCCTGATGGTGTCGATCGCCACCTTGCCGCGCATCACGATCGAGCCGCGGCCGAGATGGTAGGCCGAGCGGATGCCCTGGCGGCCCAGAATGATGCCGCCGGTCGGGAAGTCCGGTCCGGGAATGATATCGATCAACTCGTCGATCGTGAGCGCCGGATTGTCGATCAGCGCCACGCAGGCGTCGACGACCTCGCCGAGGTTGTGCGGCGGGATGTTGGTTGCCATGCCGACGGCGATGCCGCCGGCGCCATTGACCAGGAGGTTCGGGAAGCGGGCCGGCAGAACCGCCGGCTCCTTCTCCGAGTTGTCGTAGTTCGGCTGGAAATCGACGGTGTCCATGTCGATGTCGGCCAGAACGGCAAGCGCCGCCTTGGTCAGCCGTGCCTCGGTATATCGATAGGCCGCCGGCGGATCGCCGTCGACCGAGCCGAAATTGCCCTGGCCGTCGATCAGCGGCACCCGCAGCGAGAAGTCCTGCGCCATGCGGACCATCGCGTCGTAAATCGACTGGTCGCCATGCGGATGATATTTACCGATCACGTCGCCGACGACGCGCGCGGACTTGACGTATTTCTTGTCCGGCGTGTGTCCCTGCTCATGCATCGAATAGAGGATGCGCCGGTGCACCGGCTTGAGCCCGTCGCGCGCATCGGGCAACGCACGGGACACGATCACGCTCATCGCGTAATCGAGGTAGGACTTCTTCATCTCGTCGAGAATGGAAACGGGACGAATATCTGAGGGCACCGGCGGCTCGCCGGGCTTGTCGTCTTCGGGTTCGGACAAAGGGGAAATCCGGTCAGTTCTGCTGGGGAATCATATAGACCATCGAGGGCCTGATAACCACCCTTGCGCGGCTCCGGCAAGCCGTTTTTCCCTTCGTTTTTTCATGCACTTACCGGCCGCATTGCAGATTTGCGACGCGCCCGCTTTGCCCGGCGGTTGCGAGGTCGCGAAGACCTGGTGGAACCGGCCTTCGCTACGCCCTGATCGTCCGATTATTGGCCGAAAATCACCGCGTGCATGATCCGCCCGGGCATGAAGGTGAAAAGCCCCGCAATGACCAGCGCGCCGAAGAAAATGCCCATCATCGTGAACTTGTGGCGGCGGACGTTGTGGCTCCGCGCGGCCGTCACGCCGAGCACCAGCATGACCAGCGAGAAGATCGACAGCAGATGGATCGGGCTCCACGGGCCCACCAGCTTGATCTGATGGATCCAGAACGAGCTCCCGGCGACCACCAGCATCAGGATCACCCAGATCCAGCCCAGCGTCCGGTGCGGCAGCGTGCCTTTCGGTGCGGCGAGCTGGATGGAGCCGAGCACGAAGGCAGCCATCGCGGCAAAGGCATGGAGCGGGATCGCAGGCGCAGCGTCGAGCAATGGCGCGAGGCTCATGATGGCAGCCCTCGAGTGAAGCTCACGACCAGACGTCGCTTGCCGCAGGCCAATGTAAATATCATTCACATTGGCCTGTGTCAAAGTCTGGGGAACTCGCGCTGATTGACATCAGATAAGCACGCTACGGCAGTAGGTTATATAGTTATCCTCATAATTCACATGAGAAAATTATCGTGGCAAATCATAGCGCCACTCCGGGAAATGACCTTCACGGAAACGCCGACCGACGGAATAGTCAAAGCTTCGGCCAACCAGTTGCCCAGAAAGCGCTGCTTCCGTACCTATTCCGACCAACCTCACGCAAAGATGCCCGCACTCAAGTTGGCTTCGACAGCACATGACCAACGTCCTATTCGTCTGCAGCGCCAACCGTCTGCGCAGTCCTACTGCAGAGCAGGTCTTTTCGACGTGGCCTGGCGTCGAGACGGACTCGGCTGGCATCTCGTCCGGTGCAAGCGTCCTGCTGTCCTCCGAACAGATCGATTGGGCCGACATCATTTTTGTGATGGAGAAGACCCATCGCAACAAGCTCAGGAGCCGGTTTCGGTCTCACCTGAACAACAAGCGCGTCATCTGTCTCGACATTCCCGACGACTATGAGTTCATGGATCCGGTCTTGGTCCGGATGCTTGAAAATCGTGTCGGTCGCTTCATTGCTCAGGCCGCACCGACCACACGAGACGAGCCGGACGAGCCCGCCCCGTAGGCCGTTTTGCGAAACGAACATCAGAACGGGATGTCGTCGTCCATGTCGCTGTTGCGGCTGCCGCCGCCGGCGGCGACCGCTCGGCGCGGCGCCGAGCTGACCGGACCGGACGAGCCGAAATCGCTGCCGCCGCCATCATCGGCGAAGCTGCCGCCTCCGCCGCTCCGCCCGTCGAGCATGGTGAGGTTGGAGTTGAAGCCCTGCAGCACGACCTCGGTCGAGTACTTCTCGACGCCGCTCTGGTCGGTCCATTTGCGGGTCTGCAACTGACCCTCGATGTACACCTTGGCGCCCTTCTTCAGATACTGCTCGGCGACCTTGCAGAGGCCTTCGTTGAAGATCACGACGCGGTGCCACTCGGTCTTTTCCTTGCGCTCGCCGGTGCCCTTGTCGCGCCAGGTCTCCGAGGTGGCGATGGAAAGATTTGCGATCGGACGGCCGTCCTGCGTCCGCCGGATCTCCGGATCCTTGCCGAGGTTTCCAACCAGGATCACCTTGTTCACGCTTCCTGCCATCGCATCATCTCCACTCAAAAACCGGGCGCCGGACATCGGCAGCCACTCTCAACCATCGCCACTTACTTGCAGGCGTCGCGAATGATCTATACGGCCGGTGCCGGCTCGATGCCCTCGCCGTCGCGCGGTTATCCACGATTATCGAGATATAGCACCGCAGCCGACGCTGTTCCAGTTTTGTTCGCCACAACCAGCCGTAGAAGCGGCCGATGGCCATGGCGTGGCTGCCGATTTCGCTCCCAGTCACCAGCGGGCTCCGACGCCTTACAAAAATGTAAGTTAAATCAAAGCCTTGACTTGCAGATACTTCTTCCGCGAGTGTTGCATTTGGGAGACGGCGTTTGCGGTTGAATCAGCGTATAGCTACCACCTATCAGATGGGCGCTCGCGTCTGAGATCGCGCTTCGGGACCTTTGGAAGCCGATTGGGGAGCTGGGGTTTGATTATGAAGAAGTTTTTGCTCGGTACGGTTGCTCTAATTGCGTTTGCCGCGCCCGCCGCGGCTGCCGATCTCGCGGCGCGCCCCTACACCAAGGCGCCGCCGATGATTGCTGCCGTCTATGACTGGAGCGGCTTCTACATCGGCGCCAACGGCGGCTGGGGCTCGAGCCACAATTGCTGGGACCAGGTCCCGGCCGGCATCTTCATCGGCTCGGATGGTTGCCATGATGCGACCGGCGGCGTTGCCGGTGGCCAGATCGGCTATCGCTGGCAGGCTGGCGCCTGGGTGTTCGGCCTCGAAGCGCAGGGCGACTGGGCTGACCTGAAGGGCAGCAACAACAGCGCGATCTTCCCGGGTCTGTTCACCAACCAGAGCAAGATCGACGCGTTCGGCCTGTTCACCGGCCAGATCGGCTACGCCGTCAACAACGTGCTGCTGTACGCCAAGGGCGGTGCGGCGTTGACCGACAACCGCTTCAGCACCTACTTCACGCCGACCGGCGTACTTGCCGGTCGCGCGAGCGACACGCGCTGGGGCGGCACCATCGGCGCCGGCATCGAAGTCGGCTTCGCGCCGAACTGGACCGCTGGTGTCGAATACGACCATCTGTTCATGCAGGACAAGACCTACAACCTCACCACCCCGACCGGCGCGCTGTTCAGCAGCATCCGCGATCGCCAGGACGTCGACCTCGTCACCGTCCGCGTGAACTACAAGTGGGGTGGCCCGGTGGTTGCGCGCTACTGATCGCGCGACACGGATTTGATCCAGACGAAAGGCCGGCCTCGCGCCGGCCTTTTTTGTTTGCCTGGTCGGCTTGTTTGTGTGGTCGGTGCGCTCCGCCGCAGCTGTGGTTCGTCAACGGCGGCGCCGCCGTCGGCGACATCCTGCATCGCTACAATGCAGGGCTCGCGCCGCCCTCGGTCTCGGCCAGCGACACGCGCTGGGGATGGACCGCCGGCGCCGGCGTCGAATACATGTTCGCCGCCAACTGGTCGGCCAAGCTCGAGTACAACTACATCGATCTCGGCAAGGTCGCGCCGATCCAGTACACGCCCGCGATCAACGATCGCTCGGAGTGGAAGGACACGTTCCACACCGTCAAGCTCGGCATCAATTACCACTTCAAGGCGGCGAGCCCGGTCGTATCAGCAAAATACTGAGCTACCGGCGGCCGCGCGGCGCATCTGCACAGCGAACACAGGAGCCGGCCTTGCGCCGGCTTTTTCGTTGCGTGCAAGCGCGCGCCTCGCGCGGGCCATTTTCCGTGCATTGTGGTTTCACGGATACACAACTTCCAAGATTTCTATGTAGAAACACCTGATCGTCACACGACACTGCTGTGACGTTCCCTTCAATGTTTGAAGGGACAACGAGAAAATGGGACTGGGACTTTGAAAATCAGGAATGCTTTGCTGGCATCGGCCGGCATGTTTGCCCTCAGCGCAATTGCACCGGCAATGGCCGCCGATATGGCGGCCCGCGCGCCTTACGTGAAGGCTCCGCCGCCGGCCGCGATCTACAACTGGACCGGCTTCTACATCGGCGGCTTCGGTGGCTATGCCAGCGAGGAATCCGGCAACCCGAAGATGGAAGGCGGCTTCGCCGGCGGCACCATCGGCTACAACTGGCAGACCAGCAACATCGTGTACGGCCTCGAGGCCGACGGCGCCTGGGCTGACGTCGACGCTTCGGCCAGCACGCTCGGCGTCACTGTGAAGAGCAAGGTCGACGCGCTCGGCACCGCGCGCGGCCGCATCGGCTTCGCCGTCGACAAGGTGCTGTTCTACGGCACCGGCGGCTACGCCTGGGTCGACAACAAGATCAGCGTCAGCGCGCTCGGCGTGACCGCTTCGCAGAGCAACTTCCACTCCGGCTGGACCGTCGGCGCCGGCATCGAGGCGTTCATCGCGCCGCAGTGGTCGGTCAAGGGCGAGTACCTGTATCGCAGCCTCGGCAGCGAGACCTACTTCGGCGTGCCTTCCCCCGACCTCAACCTGCACAGCGTCCAGTTCGGCGTGAACTATCACTTCGGCGGCCCGATCGTCGCCAAGTACTAAGCCAAGTACTAAGTTCGATCTGCGATCAGATCACACGGAAAGGCCGGCCTCGCGCCGGCCTTTTTCCGTCGGAGCGTTTTCGAGCGAAGTGGATCCCGGTTCGCGTAAAAGAAAACGCGTCAAAAGGGCTCTGGCGGAACCGGACCCTGCTGACGGCTGCTGCCATCAGGCAAACTATCCGTTGATGGACGCGACTCAGCACTGGAAATTGTCGGCCGTTCTTCCTACGTTCCAGTCTTCTCACCCATCGGCGCAAGGTCCCGGCAGCACCGGCGATGCGCGCCCAAAAGGCGCCCGATCATGCGCCCGGAAATGTCGCTATGGATGAAGTGCTCAAGGCGAAGCGCCAACAGAACGCCGGCTCCTCATCGCGCGCCATCACGATCCGCGGCGCGCGCGAACACAATCTGAAGAACATCGACGTCGAGATTCCGCGCGACAAGCTCGTGGTGTTCACCGGCCTGTCCGGCTCCGGCAAGTCGTCGCTCGCATTCGACACCATCTATGCCGAGGGCCAGCGCCGCTACGTCGAGTCGCTGTCGGCCTATGCGCGCCAGTTCCTCGAGATGATGCAGAAGCCGGATGTCGACCAGATCGACGGCCTGTCGCCCGCGATCTCGATCGAGCAGAAGACCACGTCGAAGAACCCGCGCTCCACCGTCGGCACCGTCACCGAGATCTACGACTATATGCGCCTGCTGTGGGCGCGCGTCGGCGTGCCCTATTCGCCGGCCACGGGCCTTCCGATCGAGAGCCAGACCGTCTCGCAGATGGTCGACCGCGTGCTGGCGCTGCCGGAAGGCACCCGCCTCTATCTGCTGGCGCCGGTCGTGCGCGGCCGCAAGGGCGAGTACAAGAAGGAGCTCGCCGAGTATCTCAAGAAGGGCTTTCAGCGCGTCAAGATCGACGGCACCTTCCATGAGCTGTCAGAGGCGCCCGCGCTCGACAAGAAATTCCCGCACGACATCGACGTCGTGGTCGACCGCATCGTGGTGCGCCCCGATCTCTCCCAGCGCCTCGCGGAAAGTTTTGAAACCGCGCTGAAGCTCGCCGAGGGCCTCGCCGTGATCGAGTATGCCGATGCGCCGGCGGCGGCACCGGCCGAGGACAAGAAGAAGACCGCAAAAATCCACGACAAGAGCGGGCCCGAGCGCATCCTGTTCTCGGAGAAGTTCGCCTGCCCGGTTTCCGGCTTCACGATCCCCGAGATCGAGCCGCGCCTGTTCTCGTTCAACAACCCCTATGGCGCGTGCCCTGCCTGCGGCGGCCTCGGCGTCGAGCAGCATATCGACGAGGACCTGGTCATCCCCGACAAGGAGCTGACCTTGCGCAAGGGCGCGATCGCGCCGTGGGCGAAATCGTCCTCGCCCTATTACATCCAGACCCTGACCGCGCTCGGCAAGCACTACAAGTTCACGCTCGACACCAAGTGGAAGGACCTGACCAAGAAGGTGCAGGCCGCGCTGCTGCACGGCTCCGGCGACGACGAGATCAAGTTCTCCTATGAGGACGGCGTCCGCTCCTACGACACCAAGAAGCCGTTCGAGGGCGTCGTCACCAACATCAACCGCCGCTACCGCGAAACCGAGAGCGAATGGGCGCGAGAGGAGCTCGGCAAGTATTTCTCCGACGTGCCCTGCGCCGGCTGCAACGGCTATCGGCTGAAGCCGGAGGCGCTGTGCGTCAAGATCGGCGGCAAGCACATCGGCGAGATCTCGGAGCTCTCGGTCAGGCGCGCCGGCGAATGGTTCGAGACCGTGCCGGAGGCGCTGAATGCGCAGCAGAACGAGATCGCGACGCGCATCCTGAAAGAAATCCGCGAGCGCCTGACCTTCCTGCTCGACGTCGGCCTCAACTATCTGACGCTGTCGCGCTCGTCGGGCACGCTGTCCGGCGGCGAGAGCCAGCGCATCCGCCTGGCCTCGCAGATCGGCTCGGGCCTGACCGGCGTGCTCTACGTGCTGGACGAGCCGTCGATCGGCCTGCACCAGCGCGACAACGCCCGCCTGCTCGACACGCTGAAGCGGCTTCGCGACCTCGGCAATACCGTGGTCGTGGTCGAGCATGACGAGGACGCCATCCGCCTCGCCGACTACGTGCTCGATATCGGGCCCGGCGCCGGCATGCATGGCGGCCACATCGTCGCCGAAGGCACGCCCGACCAGATCATGCGCAACCCGAAATCGCTGACCGGCAAATATCTCACCGGCGAGCTTTCGGTGCCCGTGCCCGACCGGCGGCCGCCGAACCACCGGCGCACCATCAAGGTCATCAATGCCCGCGGCAACAATCTGAAGAACGTCTCGGCCGAGATCCCGCTCGGCCTGTTCACCTGCGTGACCGGCGTCTCCGGTGGCGGCAAGTCGACCTTGCTGATCGACACGCTCTACAAGTCGATCGCGCGCAAGCTGAACAACGCCAGCGAAGGCGCGGCCCCGCACGACCGCATCGAGGGCCTCGAGCACATCGACAAGATCATCGACATCGACCAGTCGCCGATCGGCCGCACCCCGCGTTCGAACCCCGCGACCTATACCGGCGCCTTCACGCCGATCCGCGAATGGTTCGCCGGCCTCCCCGAGGCGAAGGCGCGCGGCTACGAGCCCGGGCGCTTCTCCTTCAACGTCAAGGGCGGCCGCTGCGAGGCCTGCCAGGGCGACGGCGTCATCAAGATCGAGATGCACTTCCTGCCCGACGTCTACGTCACCTGCGACACCTGCAAGGGCAAGCGCTACAACCGCGAGACTCTGGAGGTGCTGTTCAAGGGCAAGAGCATCGCCGACGTGCTCGACATGACCGTCGAGGAAGCCGCCGAATTCTTCAAGGCGGTGCCGCGCGTGCGTGAGACCTTCCAGACCCTGCACCGCGTCGGCCTCGACTACATCCATGTCGGCCAGCAGGCCACCACGCTGTCCGGCGGCGAGGCCCAGCGCGTCAAGCTGGCGAAGGAGCTGTCAAAGCGCGCCACCGGCCGCACGCTCTACATCCTGGACGAGCCGACCACCGGCCTGCACTTCCATGACGTGGCAAAACTTCTGGAGGTGCTGCACGAACTGGTCGCCCAGGGTAACACGGTCGTGGTGATCGAGCACAATCTCGAAGTCATCAAGACCGCCGACTGGGTCATCGACCTCGGCCCCGAAGGCGGCGACGGCGGCGGCGAGATCGTCGCCTGGGGCCCGCCGGAGGACATCGTCAAGGCGCCGCGCAGCTACACCGGCAAGTTTCTGGCCCCGGTGCTGAAGAAGGCGAACAGCAAGCCGAGGAAGAGCTCGGCGAGCGAGGCGGCGGAGTAGTTTAGGAAGCCCCCTATTCCGGGGTCAATCGTGGATATCCTCAGTGCGCCAAAGCGTTTTTGACTGGTCTTAGAATGGGCGTCGACTGGTTTCGCAAGCAGTCTTGGTCGCAAGAGGATCAAACCGAATTTTGGCGGCGCTTGAACAGAGCGCGGGAGACAAATCGGGCGCAGTACGTCTTCGTTCAAGGCTTCACTCTGATGGAAATCGGGCAGCGATACGACGCCGATGCGATAGCTCTCTTCAACCACGTGATCGATCGCTACCCTAATTCCATTACCGTCGTGCAAGCGCTCTCCGCAAAAGCCGACTGTCTTTTAAGGTCAAGAGACATTGAGGGCGCGCTGACTTACTATGAGCATGCGATCCAGAGGATGCGTGTCAAGCCGAGTGTCCAGACATGGGCGTGGCTTGAACTTGCGTGGGTCGTCGCGACTAACGAACTCTCGAACCGCTATGAGACTGCCCTTGCGGTCCTTGATGAGTTCGGGAATCGAGCAGCATTGTTTCCCGTGGTAGTATTCCGCGTCTACGGTAGCCGCGCCCTCATCATGAACACCTATGGATTGACCGACCTTGCCGCGAACAACGCACGCACAGCGCTTAGTGCGGCCGACCAGGAAGAGTCCGGACTTCGATACCGTCCGAAGATCGGTGTTGTGGGACCAAGGTACGATGACATCCGGGCACGCTTAGCGGCAATTGCGTCCGCGTGAAATTCGGTACCGGGCACGCTGGTAAGCAGCGCGGACCAGCGCGTAGGATGGGTAGAGCGAAGCGAAACCCATCAACTCATCCTGCGGCCCGAATGATGGGTATCGCTTCGTTCCACCCATTCTACGGATTCCCTCGGTAAGTGGCTATCTGCCAGACGTTCGCCCATGTATCCCGGACCATCGCGCGCCTGTCGCCATAAGGCGTATCCGCAGGGGTCTCGACCGATTCGGCGCCAGCGGCGATCGCTCGCCGGTAGGTCTCGTCCGCATCCTGAACATACACATAGAGAAAGGCCGGCATGGCCTCGCGGACGCCTCCGCCGTCGCTGATCAGGACGATCGAGTCTCCGATCCGAATTTCCGTTGGCGCGCCGGACCGGACTTCGCCTTTCGCATCAAAAACGTCTCGCAGGAATCTGGCCAAGCTGGTGAGGTCGCGCGTGACAATTCGCGGTATGACGGAAGGCCAGCCGGCGGGCTTGAACTGGGGCATGCGTCTGTCTTTGCCTAGGCCACGACGATGCGTCGTAGATTAGAGCAGTAGCCCGGATGAGCGAAGCGATATCCGGGAGCCTTCTCGTAGTCGTCGACCTCTGTCCCGAGCCTATCATCGGGCGCGCGTTCGCGCGACCCGTTGGCTCGTGCGGGCTACCAACCGTCCCCTGCCACCGCGCTACACCGCCCAATAATTCGGGTGCGTATAGGCGTGCGAGCGGTCGCCCCAGTCGAATTCGTCACCGTCGAACTCGGATGGGCCGGTGCGCAGATCGTCCAGCGTGACCTCGGCCTCGAAGGCCTGGCGCGCGGGGTCGAATTTCAAGGCCGTCCACTTGACCGGATAATGGTGGTGGCTGCTGAGCACGCCACCGGTTTTGATCACGGCGTACGCCACCGTTCCGCTCACCTTGTCGAGCATCAGCCGCTCGATCGATCCGAGCTTTGAGCCGTCGCGCCCGAACACGCAGACATGCTCGACGCGGTCGCTGGGCACCAAGGTATGATGCATGGCATCCTCCCTGTTTTCCCTGGTTCAACTGACATTATAGCACCAGAGCACGCCCGATGTGCAGAGATCGCATCCACCCCGGCGCGCCAAACCCGCTTGCTCACCGCCGCGACTTCACCCACCGCAGCCAGTCCCGGTAGCGGTCGCCCCGATGCCTTCGCGGCGATACCCGACCTTGAGCCGTCAAGAAAATTCGGCTGCGCCTTGATCCAGCGCAAACTCCGGGACGGTCTTTTCGTCTACTGATTTATTCAGCTTTCTGCGTGGATCACTGCCATGATCATCGACATTCTGTCCCGGGAACACCGCAATATCGAGCGGCTGCTTACCGTACTTGAGCACGAGCTGGATATCTTCGATCACGCCGGCCGGCCGGACTACGAGGTGATCGGCAGCATCATCGCCTATTTCGAGGTCTACACAGAACTTTACCATCACCGCCAGGAAGATCTGATCTTCGCTAGGCTCCAGCTCCGCGATCCGGTCGCCGCCGCGAAAATCGGCGATCTCGCGCGCGAGCATCAAAAGGGCTCCGATCGCCTGCACAGCGTCGCGCACGCCGTCGCCAATGTGCGCGCGGGGGCCGAGATTCCGCGCGAGAATGTCGACGCCATCATCCGCGATTTCCTGGCCCACGAACGGCGGCACATCATGATGGAAGACCGCGATTTCTTCCCGACCGCGATCAAGGTATTGACGGCGCAGGACTGGGCCGAAATCGCGTCCGCCCGCTCCCCGCACAAGGATCCGCTGTTCAGCGATGTGACCGAAGCGCGGTTCGACGTCCTGCGCAACCACATCATGGAGCTGGAGAAGGAGGCGGAAGCCGAGCGGCATTAGTCACCGTGCCGGGCGGCTGCCGGCACATCGACCCACATTCTCACCGATTGCAATCCAATCCATTTCCGGAGACTCTCATGATGGGAATGAAATTCGGCGCCGCCTGCTCTGTCGGCAGCGTTGCGCTCGCCGCCACCTTGCTCGCAACGTCCCCCGCGCCGGTCCGGGCGATGGACGGTGACCCGATCGCGGGCCAGGCCATCTTCCAGCGCACCTGCGTGAACTGCCATTCGCTCGACGTCGGCGTGAACAAGGTCGGCCCGAGCCTGTGGCACATCGTGGGCCGCCAGCCGGCGTCGGTCCAGGGCTTCGACTATTCGGACGCCATGCGCGGCAAGAAGACCCCCTGGGACGCAGCAGCGCTGGATACCTACCTCGCCGATCCTCGCGGCGACGTTCACGGCGTGAAGATGTTCTTCAAGGGGCTGCCCGACGCTCATGATCGCGCCGACGTCATTGCCTATCTGAAGACCGCGCGCTGAATCTCGCAGCGCGCGTGCGATGAAGGAGCCGGCATGTCGCTTCGCTCATGCGGGCTACCGGCCACAGCTACTCCGTCCGTCTCAGGAACGCCCCGAACGCGCGCGGGCCGTCACCGACCTTGACCTCACCGACCACCTTCATCTCGGCGACGTCGATCACGCTCAGCGTATTGCTCTCCCAGTTCGCGACCACGATGCGCTTGCCGTCGGCTGTTGCCTCGATGCCTTCGGGGTAGTCGCCGACCGTGATCCGCTTCATCGGCTGCATTGTCGCGAGGTCGAACACGCTGACCTTGCCGTCATACTGGTCGGTGACGAATCCGCGGCCCTGCGCCAGCGCCACCGCATAGGGGCGCAGGCCGACATGGACGCGGCCGATCTCGTGGGCGGTTAAGATGTCGATCACGGAGACGTCGTTGGAGCCGACATTGGCGGTGTAGGCGCGCTTGCCTTCGGCATCGATGGTGACGCCGAACGGACGGGTCCCGACCTTCACGACCCCTCGCCGCTCGTGCGCGGAAATGTCCGTTATCGACACGCTGTCGTCGTCGCGGTCGGCCGAGAGCAGCAGCCGCCCGTCCGGCGTCACGGCCAGCCCGGACGGCGATGCGCCGACCGCAAGACTGGCGACGACGCGCTGCTCCCTGGCATCGATCACCCGCACCGCGGCGGCGTACCAGTCGGCGACATAGACGGTCGCGCCGTCGGGCGCCACCGCGATGCCGAGCGGCCCGCCGCCGACGTCGATCCGGCCGACCACCATTCGCGCCGACGCGTCGACCACCGTGACAGCCTTGGCATCGGGGCTCGTGACATAGGCGAAGCGGCCGTCATGGCTGACCGCAATGCCCGCGGGCTTGCCGCCGATCGGGATCGTCGCGACTGGCTTCGAGGTCGCAAGATCGACCACCGTCAGATCGTCGCTGAGCTGGTTGGTGACGAACGCCTCCTCGGCGCGCGCGCCGCTGAAGCCGGCGAGCAGCGCCAGCAGCGCGACCGCGCGCATGCTCAGCTTCCGCTCTCGATCTTCTTCTTCAGCGCCGCCAGGCCGCCCCTGTACAGCTCGCTCACCGCCTTCACCGCAGCCTCGTCGTTCAGCTCCGGCGGCGGATCGTTGTTCGGAAAGCCGCGATAGAACGCGCCGGCCCATTCCAGCTTCGCCTTGCCGCCGGGCGCCGGCGACACCGACAGCGTCGAGGAGTAATTGGTGACCGGCAGCACCTTCACGTCGACCGCCGTGATCCGGTACGAATAGCTCATCATCTCGGGCTCATATTTGTAGAGCTCCTCGTCAATGGTAATGCCGGGCGCCAGTGTCAGCCGCCGCGTGGCGCCGATCTCGTTGCCCTTCTCGCCCTCGGTCTTGGCGACGCCGGCAAGCCAGCTCATGTCCTGGAAATTGCCGATCACGGCCCACACCTTGGCCTGCGGCGCGTCGATCTCGATGGATTCCCGCACCTTCTGGCGGGTCGGCCCATGGGCCCAGGCGGCCCCCAATACGGCCAATGCCGCCACCACCACGCCAGCCTTCGCGATCGTCAGCCTCATCCTTGTTCCTCTCCCGATGTCTGTCGGCCCCGCGCCGCCTGGCGCATCCCGCAGTTTATGGTTCGAGCTTCTAGACTAGATCGTGGGCCGGCTTCTTGCACCAGAGCGAAGTCGCCTGCGCCGGCTTCCCCGGGAGACAAGCCCGCCGGGATCGGCGTCAATCCTCGATCGCCGCCTCGACGAACCCCTTCGGGTCGTCGCAGAACTCGCGCATCAGCCGGTAATGATCGGTCTCGCGCAGGCTGACCGGCTCGAGGCCGTATTTACTCAGCCGCAGCAGCGTCGCGTCGGGATAGGCCATCAGGACCGGCGCATGCGTGGCCATGATCACCTGGCAGTGGCCGGTGCCGTTCATCCGGTGCAACAGCTTGAGGAATTCAATCTGCCGTGACGGCGACAGGGCGGATTCCGGCTCGTCGAAGATGAAGATGCCCTGCCGTTGGCAGCGTTCCTCGAAAAAGCGCAGGAAGCCCTCGCCGTGGGAATAGGACAGGAAGTTCGGCGGCAGGTCTCGGACGTCGATCGCGGCCTGATCCAGATAGCGGGCGACCGAAAAGAAGCTTTCCGCCCGGAAGAACCAGCCGTTGGTGATCTTGGGCAGCCAGCTCGCGCGAAGCGCTGACGCAAGCGAGCCGCCCATCTTCTCCACGGCATTGCTGTGGTCGACCGCGCGATAGCCCTTGCCGCCGCCGGCATCGTCATAGCCCGCCATCACTGCGATACCTTCCAGCAGCGTCGACTTGCCGGTGCCGTTCTCGCCGACGATGATGGTGATCGCCTTGTCGAAGCTGAGTTCGAATTCGTCGCGCAGCAGCGGCAGCACGAACGGATATGCGTTGCGATTGGGAATGTGCTCGGGATCGAGCCAGACGCGCCGGAGATACGGCGCGGGCATGTTGATCGGGCGATGTCGTCCTCTGGCCATTCGTTCTGCTTCCGGCACTCTGCGGCGGCGCCAACCACGATCCCAGATAGAGGTGAATCCGTCAAGAACACAACGGGAACACGCGGCCTGGTCTGGCGCACACGTCGGCGCACAATGCTAGGTTCAACGTCCCGCGCATACGACGCGGAATCAGCAAGCCTTGTTGGGATTCCCGAAATGACAACCTCGCCTCCAGAAGGGTTCAAGCTCCTGCCGAGCCGCCCAGGGTTTATCGACCATAATGGCCCCTACTACTGGCGCGAGACCGGCGACGCCGCGCCCGAATGGGGGTTTCAGAGCGACGACCGGCACGGCAATCCCTACGGCTACATTCACGGCGGGGCGATCCTCGGCTTTCTCGATACCGCCCTTGGCAGTGCCGTGTTCATGGCAACGAAACGCAAATGCGCGACCGTTTCGCTGGACACCCGCTTCGTCGGCGGCGTCGCGCCTGGTCCATGGATCATCGGCCGCACGACCGTGAAGAAGGTGACGCGGACCTTCGCCTTCGTCGATGCTGAGGCCTTCGCCGACGACAGACTGCTGGTGACGGCCGCGGCCGTCTTCCGCGTCTTCGACGAATGAGCGCATGCCAAGCCGCGCCTACATGCTGTTCCGCAAAGCGGTCCTCACCGAGCAGCAGGTGGTCTGCATCTATGACGGCCGGCCGCGCGAGCTCTGCCCGGCCACAACAAGAGCGGTGAAGAGGTCGTGCTGGCCTGGCAGTTCGCCGGCGAGAGCTCCGGCAAGCTGCCGCAATGGCGCTGCCTGCGGCTTGCCCAGGTCAGCACGATCAGCTTGCGCAAGGGCCACTGGCACGAGGGCGGCTCGCACCGCACCGAGCAGACCTGTGTCAGCGCGATCGACCTCGACATCAACATCCATGTCCGCAAGCGCAGATGAACCCGGCGCGTCGCGGTCGCATCAGATAAACTTTCCGGGCTTGGCCATGAACTGATCAATAGCGGTCTTCAGTTTGCCCTCCAGCTCGCTTTGACCGCTCCAGAACAGCGTCGGCACGTCGAACACGTCGAACGGCAGCTTGGTTCCCGCGTAAGCCGTCTGGATGACGGCCTTGCCGCTGGCGCGCGCGAAGCCCAACTCGTAGAAGACATTCGGACGTGCGCCGCTGACCTCGGCGATGACAAAGGCCGCACGCCGAATGCCGGCAAAGATCGCCGGAACGATACGTTCATTGCTGTCGAGATGGTTGTCGACCTTGACCGCCGAGAAGCCCTTCTCGCGGCAGACCCGGCCGAATGTCGCGTAGGCGTCCGTCAGGTGCGGAACGTTCTCGAACGACATCACGACGAACACTTCGGTCGACAGGATCGCGCGTTCGGCCAGCGTGACCACCTCGGCCGCGTACTGCTCGACCACCTCGTCGTTCTCGTCGGTCATGAAGCGGTTCAAGGCCTGGTAATCCTCGCGCGAAAGGTTCGAGACCCCTCGTCGCTCGAACGACGCCAGTTCGTCGACATGGATGTCCGTCGCCGCGCCGCCGAATGTCGCGACCGCCAGGATTGGCTTGTTCGCGAACCGGCCCCAGCTTGCGGCGTGCTGCGTCCCGTCCCACCCGCCGATGATGATCATCGCGTCGCATTCATGCACCGGCTCGGGAAACGCGAATCCGCGCGGGACCTGGGACCAGTCGCCGAGCTGCGACCGCGTGATCTCGCCGATTCTGTGGATCGGCGTCGTGGTGCGGGTGACCCAGGAATGGATCACCTTGTTCGGATCCAGCCTCCTGGATTGCGCTGCGGCTGAGGCGGCTTGCGCAACGACGAGATCGAGCTGGGTACGGCAACCACCGAGCAGCGCATGGCCTCTCAGCACCGTCTGTCGACCAAGCGCTTCGGCGAAGCGCCTGCGCATCGGCCCTGTCTCATCCTTCTCGTACAGACCGCCCGCCACCAGCAATTTGGCCATGGTCTCTTCCCCAATATGTCTCGCTCAAAAATAAACCCGACCTCGCTCCTGTCGGCGCAATGACGCAACAATAAAGGCGTTTCTCGATCAACTCAATTCTAACGTGCAGAGATTTTCAGAAACAGCTTGAATACGGGCTCCGGTTCCCGCGAAGCCCAACATGTCGCGAAACTGCGGATGTATGTCTCACAGGCGGCGCCACACACTCGCTGTCGTCCCGGCCTAGTGCGCAATTGCGCACCGGGGCCGGGACGACAGCGGAGGACGCGGCGCGATATCGACTCTGGCGAACGCCGGGACGACCGTGGAGGAAGGGTGTACCCCGCCCCTACGGCCGCTCCGCCTCTTCCAGCACTTCCAGCGCCAGCTCCATCGTCATCAGCACGGGATTGTCGCCGCGCACCAGGCGTCCCTCGGCGATGCCGCCGAGATAGTCGACCAGCGCGACGTCGAGGCTGGCGCGCACCCGACGGTTGGCGTCAGGCCCGATCTGCCCCGCGATCACCGCGAGCTCGGTCGCGAACGGCACCACGCTGTGGCCATCGCTGAAGACCGCGCCAATGGTCGAGCCGACGCCGCCATGCAGCCGTGCACGCAAAATGCCGTGCTGGCGGCAGAAGCCCTCCAGCGCACAGGCGAAATCCTGGTTCGGCCGCAGCCGCAACGCGAAAGCATGGCTCGTGGCCTTCGCCCCGCGCGGCGCGCTGGCGACCGGACCGAACAGCTTGAAATTGGTCTCGCTGTCGGGCTCGGCCACAAACGTCGCGCCGTCGATGCCGAACGCGCTGACCTCGAACGGCTCGGCGACGATGGTCTCGTCCGGCAGCATGTGTCCGCCGTTGAAGCGGCCGTCGGCCTCGGTCCACAACCCGTGGCAATGGAAGAACGGTGCGCCGTCGCGTTCGCCGAAAGTCAGCGCCGCGAGCTTGAGCCGCGTCACGCCATCGGGACGGAACGTATCGCTGTAGAACGCAGCGTTGACGCCGTCCTTCGACAGCGCCGGCATCACATAGGCGAACGGCCCGAGCGCTCCACGCGTGGCGCTCAGCACGCCGCTGGAAAATCCTTCCGTCGCAAAGCCGCGGCGCACGGCGTCGAGCAAGGGAATGCCGGCCTCCAGCACGAAGGAAAAGGCGCGGCCGCGCGCGGCGACCCATTGGATGCGCTCGGGTATCGGAGCGCCGGGCTGGGCGATGCTGCGCATCGCCTCACGCGCCCGTCGATTTGGCAATCACCTCGAGCAGCCCGCGCGCCTCGAGCTCGTCGCGGATCAGCCGCTTCGGCACCTTGCCGTAACCGGACTTCGGCAGCGCCTCCCAGAAGAAGAAGCGTTTTGGCATCTTGTAGCGCGGCACCTTTGGCGCAAGGTACGCCGCAAGCTCCGCCTCCGCGACGGCCTCGGTGCCCTCGCGCGCGACGCAGACGGCGACACCGACCTCGCCCCAGAACGGATCGGGCACGCCGAGCACGGCAACCTCGCCGACCGCGGGATGGGTCAAGAGCTTCTCCTCGATCTCGCGCGGATAGATGTTGGAGCCGCCGGAGATGTACATGTCGGAGGCGCGGCCGGTGATGTAGACAAAACCCTCCTCGTCCATGTGGCCGAGGTCGCCGGTGCGAAACCAGCCGTCGCGAAACGCCTTCGCGTTGGCTTCGGGGTTGTCGTAATAGCCGGCGAACACGCCGGGGCCGATCACGCAGATCTCGCCGGTCTCGTGCGCCTTCAGCTCGCTTCCGTCGTCGCCCTGGATCGCAACCTGCATGCCGGTGCGTTCGAAGCCGCAGGTTCCGATCCGCGCATGCGGTCCGTCCTCGGGATCGTGCAGGCCAGGCGGCAGCACCGTGATGTTGCCGGTCACCTCGCCGAGGCCGAAATACTGCACCAGCACACCGCCGAGCTTGTTCAGCGCCGCCTTCTGGTCCTCGCGATACATCGGCGCGCCGGCATAGATGATGTAGCGCAGCGAGGAGTGGTCGTGCTGGTCGGCGGCGGGATGCTCGACCATCATCTTCAGGATCGTCGGCACCGTGAACATGTTGCTGACGCGGTATTTGGCGATCAGCCGGAAGGCCTCCGCGATGTCGAACTTCTCAGACGGCAGCAAGATGGTCGGGACGCCGCGCGCGGTCTGCACCAGCTGGTGCACGCCGGCGCCATGCGACAGCGGCGCCACCACCAGCGAGGCGTCCCGTTCGGTGGTGCCGGGCATCAGGTCGGCGAGATGGTTGGTGATCACGAAGGCCATCTGGCCGTGGGTCAGCACCGCGGCCTTGGAGCGGCCGGTGGTGCCGGAGGTGAAGAAGAACCAGCAGGGATCGTCGTACTCGACCGGCGTGTTCTCGACCGCGGCGCTTGCGTGCTTGGCGATCACGTCGCCGACGGTTGCCTCGCCGAACGTGCCCTCCTCGCCGATCCGCCAGACGAATTCGAGCGCGGGATTGAGGGCCGCCTTGGCATGTTCGGGGAAATCGGCGTGGCACAGGAACGCCTTGGCGCCGGAGGCTGCCGCCAGATAGGCGACCTCGTCCGGCATCAGGCGGAAATTGGTCGGCACCCAGACCGCGCCGAGCCGGAAGGCCGCGAACATCGACCAGAACATCTCATCGCAGTTCTTGGAATGCACCAGGATGCGGTCGCCTTTGCCGATGCCGCGCGCGGCCAGCGCCGCCGCCAGCGCCGAGACGTTCTGGTCGATATGGCGCCACGACCAGGTCTTCTCGTTCCAGATGAAGCCGGGACGGTCGCCGTGGCGGCGGGCATTCTGGGTCAGGATGTAGGCGAGGTTCATCACCCGGCGCGACACCCGCGCGATCCCGCCGCGCGGCGCGGTCACCTCGGTCCCGCTCATTGCCGCCCCGCCGATACGCACAACAGACAGAGCATGGTCAGGACGGTCATCGGGTGTTTCCTCGGTCAGAACCGGGCGTCTTCAAGCGCCGCAAGGGATTGGTGCCCCCCGGTTTATCGCCAAGCCGCGCGCCTCGGCAAGGCCCGTCAGGCGCGGCACGATGCTACCGCGCCGGCGGCCGCCATTCCCGACAATGCTTGGCCCGACAATGCCTGGCCGGAGGCCGCTATTGCGGATGCTTGGCCAGGTCCTGCTCGCTCAGGTTCCAGTCCTGCCAGAGCTGCAAGGCGCCGATCAGGGCGACCAGCCCGCCGAGCAGGATGTGCCAGAGCTGCAGCGCCTGGTCTTCCGAGTAGCCGAAGATGTTCGGCGACGCGACCAGCCAGAGGCCGAGCACGATGCTCGCCACCTCCTCCCAGCGATGCAGCGCGACATATTCGAGCTGGGCGAGGCCCAGCACCAGCATGCCGACCACGAAGCTGTTGAGCACCAGGTGGCTGCGCTCGACATCGACGACGTCGCTGACCTGGATCGGAAACCAGGGCGAGACCATGATCAGCACGCCGAGCAGCATGCCGAGCCAGTCCTCCCAGGGGCGGTGTGTGCCGAAGAAACGATTGTCCGACATGACGAACCTCCTTGCGACAAGGGGCATACGTCAGCGGCCGGCCTCACCACTCGGTACCAAACGACCATTGGGCCGCATCCGGGGGCGTATGTCTGGGAACAAGCCTAATCGAATTGCATCGGCCCGCAAGGCCCGATCGGCGTATGTGCGATGCGGCAGGATCGAGGGCGCCCGGCACCGCGCGTCAGCGCGCCCCACCGAGCCGCGCCAGCGCCTCCTTGGCGGACTTCAGATCGGGCTGCAGCTCCAGCGCCTTGCGAAAATCGGCCGCCGCGCCCTTCTTGTCGCCGAGCCGCAGCTTGGCCTGGCCGCGGTTGTTCCAGGAATAGACGTCGGCGGGATCGTATTGCAGCGCCTTGTCATAATCGGCGAGCCCGCCCTTGTTGTCGCCCTGGAAGAGCCGGATCATGCCGCGGTTGCGCCAGCCGCGTGCGTCGGTCGGCGCAATCTTCGCCGCCTCGCCGTAATCCGCGGCAGCGCGGTCGAGCTGCTCGGTATCGCGATAGACATTGCCGCGGTTGATGTAGGCGAGCGCGTTGGGCTCGAGCTTGATCTCGGTGGTGTAGTCGGCGATCGCATGGGCCGCATCGCGCTTGCGGTAATAGACGAAGCCGCGATTGCCATAGGCCGTGGCGAGCTGCGGGTTGTATCTGATCGCGAGGCTGAGATCGGCCAGCGCGCGGTCGAGATCGCCCTTGTTGAGCCAGGCATCGCCGCGATTGTTGTAGGCCAGTGCGAAGGCCGGATCGATGCGGATCGCCTCGTCGTAATCGGCGATCGCATGATCGAGATCGCGCTTGAAGGCGTAGACCCGGCCGCGGTTGGTGTAGGCACAGGCATAGGCGGGATCGAGCTTGATCGCCTCGTTGAGGTCGGCGAGCGCGGCGTCGAGTTCGCGCTGCTCGGTCAGCCCGTGGCCGCGGTTGCAATAGGCGCCGGCCAGCCGCCTGCCGGTTTCGGTCTTGCCGTCGATCACCGTGGTGCAGGCGGACACACGGTCGCCGGGCGCCGTCGTCAGGCCGACGCAGGCCTGCCAGCTCGGATCATCGCCAGCGACGGCTCGCGGAGGATTTGGCAGCGTCAACGCAGCGCCGAGCAATGCGGCGGTCAGGCAGGCCAAAATGCGCATCTCGTCAATCCACAAATGCCAATTTGCGGGTTGGTCGCGGCTTTGCACCGGCGGGTTCACGGGCTTAGATCAAGGCCAGTGAATCAACCGGGATTTTGCGATGGCTGCCGTCCGCGACAACAAGGCCGAGAGGCGCTTCGAACTCGATACCGAGGACGGCACAGCCTTTGCGAATTACCGGCAGACGCCCTCGGCCGTCATCATCACCCATACCGAGACACCGCGCGCCCTGCGCGGCCGCGGCATCGCATCGGAGCTGGTCAAGGGCGCGCTGGAGCTGATCCGCGCCGACGGCCACAAGGTGATCGCCGGCTGCAGCTTCGTGGTGGACTACCTCGACAAGCATCCGGAATACGCGGATCTTGCGGGTTAGCGCCGCGTTCGTCAGACGATCTTGATCGACATGTCGGGCAGGCCCTCGAGCTTGCAGAGCAGCACGTCGCCCTTGACGACCGGGCCGACATTCTCCGGCGTTCCGGAATAGATGATGTCGCCGGCCTTGAGCTCGAATGCCTCGGAGAGCTTTGCGATCTGCTCGGCGACGCTCCAGATCATGTTCTTCAGATCCGAGCTCTGCCGCACCGTGCCGTTGACCGCGAGCGAGATCGCGCCTTGCGTGAAATGGCCGGTCTTATCAGCCGGATGGATCGGCCCGAGTACTGCGGCATGGTCAAAGCTCTTGCCGATCTCCCACGGCTTCTTCTCCGCGGCCATGCCGTTCTGCAAATCGCGCCGCGTCATGTCGAGGCCGAGCGCGTAGCCATAGACGTGATCGAGCGCCTTGTCGGCGGGGATGTTGGCGCCGCCGGACTTCAGCGCGGCGACCAGCTCGACCTCGTGATGATAGTTCTTGGTCAGCGACGGATAGAGATGATCCGCGACCGTGCCGATCGCGACATTCTGGATCGCATCCGTCGGCTTCTGGAAGAAGAACGGCGGCTCGCGGCTCGGATCGGAGCCGCGCTCGATCGCATGCGCGGCGTAGTTGCGGCCGATGCAGTAGATGCGGCGGACCTGGAACACCTCGGTGGCGCCGACGATCGGGATCGTCACGGCCGGGACCGCAAACATCGCCTTGGGCGCGGCCTCGGCGTGGGCCGGCACAGATTGCGCGGCGGCGCCGGCCAGTGCGAGGGCGCCGGTCGCAAGCATCGTCCGGCGATCGAGATCAGTCATGGGAGTTTTCTTGGGAGTTTTCATGGGCGTTCTCCTTCTTGTCCGCCGATCTATAGATGCTCACCGGTCCATAAAAAAGGGCCCGCGCTGGCGCGGGCCCTGGCCGTGTGCGGGATGATGATCCCGTCAGTGCTTGATATCCGGGGGCAGCTTGCCGCCATTGGCCGCGAGCTTCGTCATCACCTGTTTGTGCAGCCAGATGTTCATGCTGGCGGAATCGTTGGTGTCGCCGGTGTAACCGAGCTCCTTGGCGAGCTCCTTGCGCGCCGACAGGCTGGAGTCGATGTCGAGCGCCTTCATCAGGTCGACGATCGAAGTCCGCCACTCGAGCTTCTCGCCCTTCGCGGCTACCGCCTTGTCGAGGATGGGGGCGACGTCAACGGACTGCGCGGGCGCCGCACCGGCGGGTACCGCGGCAGGCGACGGCGAGGCGCTACCGGATCCACCGGCGGGAGCTGCGCTTGTGGCCGTTCCGCCGGCGGGCGCGGCGCTGGCGCTGCTGCCGAAGATCG
The DNA here is from genome assembly GCF_018129565.1 of Bradyrhizobium sp. AUGA SZCCT0105. NCBI lineage: Bacteria > Pseudomonadati > Pseudomonadota > Alphaproteobacteria > Hyphomicrobiales > Nitrobacteraceae > Bradyrhizobium > Bradyrhizobium sp. AUGA SZCCT0105. The sequence continues at coordinate 91,574 of NZ_JAFCMK010000013.1, forward strand.
CGCCCATGATTTTTCCGAAAATGCTCATCGTTCGCTCCCAAGAGAGTTGAGATGTGAAGGCCACGCGGCAACGCGCCGGCTGACCGAGATCGCAGTTCAAGTGTATCGCTCCCTCAATACCTTGCCAATGCGACATTCACCTAAGCGTGAGTGCTTTTGCCGCGGTTTGGGAGTACCCTCAATGCACAGTTCGCGACACGGCCAGTTCCCTGCTCTGTCTTTCGCGTCTGGCTTGCTCGTGATCGCTTCGAGAGGCGGTACGTTTGTGCCCGCGTGCCGGGCGCAGAATGCGCCCGCCGAGGGAGACAACGACCATGGCCACTCCATACCAAGGCAATGTCACATCGATGACGCAGAGCGGACAAGGTCCCGCATCTGCGCCGGTTATCCGCACCATCGGCCTGTCCGATTTGCATCAAGCGCTGCGTCTCGGCTGGGAAGACTTCAAGGCTGTGCCAAGCCACGCCATCATCCTGTGTCTGATCTATCCCGTGCTCGGCATTGTGCTTGCGCGCACCGTGCACGGTTATTCCGTGCTGCCCCTGCTGTTTCCGCTGGCCGCGGGCTTTGCCCTGCTCGGCCCGTTCGCCGCGATCGGCCTCTACGAGATGAGCCGTCGGCGCGAGGACGGCGGTGAGGCATCCGCATGGGACGCCATGCAGGTATTCCGCTCGCCGTCATTCGGCGCGATGCTCGGGGTCGGAACGTTGCTGTTCGCACTGTTCGTGACCTGGATCGCCACCGCACAGGCGATCTACACCGCGGTATTCGGCTATCAGACCGCAGCCAACATTCCCGATTTTGCCGAGCGCGTGCTGACCACCCCGCAAGGCTGGTGGTTGATCGTGGTCGGCTGCAGCGTCGGCTTCCTGTTCGCGCTCGTCGCGCTGTGCATCAGCGTGGTCGCCTTCCCCATGATGCTCGACCGCCAGGCAACCGCCGGCGAAGCCATGGTGACGTCGATGCGCGCCGTCGCACAGAACCCGGTGCCGATGGCGGCCTGGGGCCTGATCGTCGCGGTGTTGCTGGTGCTCGGCACGATCCCGTTCTTCCTCGGGCTCGCCGTCGTGATCCCGCTGCTCGGTCACGCCACTTGGCATCTCTATCGCGAGGTCATCGTCAAGGATCCGAACGCGCAGCCGGTGATCCCCGAGCCGCGTGAGCGCAAGCCCGCCGCCGACTTCCCGGCCAACCTGTTCCCGTGGCGGCGCAGCGATCGCGGCTAAGCGCCAGTCACCTCGAACGCGTAAACGCCAAAGCAACCGCCGGCCGATTATATTCGGCCGGCGGTTTGTCGTTCCGGATCGTCAAATGGGTGTGAAATTGGCGTGGCATTTGCAGCATTGCCTGAGATAAACGGCTCGATCACGAGCCTTGTTTTAGCCGCTGTTGCCGCGAACATACCCGCCGGGTTTCGCGACCAATCGATGACATCGCAGACTCCGGAGTGAAATTGCCTATGACCTCGCGCTTTTCCTTTCACACGCTCGCCGTCGGGGCGTGGCTGTTGACCTCGACCGCGTCTGCGCTCGCCGCCCAATGCGGCACGGGCACGTTCGAGTCCTGGCTCGACGATTTCAAGAAAGAGGCTGTGACGAAGGGCATTTCGCAGAACGCGATCCAGGCCGGCTTGAGTGGCGTCACGCAGGACAAGGCGATCCTGGCGCGCGACCATTCGCAGCAGGTATTCAGCCAGACCTTCGAGCAATTCTCGGGTCGTATGGTGCCGCCGCGGCTCAATCGTGGCTCCGACATGATGAAGCGCTACGGTTCGGTGCTGTCGCGGATCGAGGAGGCCTACGGCGTGCCGGGCGAAATCCTGGTCGCGATCTGGGGGCTGGAGACCGATTTCGGCGTCAACACCGGCAAGTTTCAGACCATGCGCTCGCTTGCGACGCTGGCCTATGATTGCCGCCGCTCCGACATGTTCAAGGCCGAGTTGATGGATGCGTTGCGCATTGTGGAGCGCGGCGATCTCGCGCCGCAGGAGATGCGCGGCGCCTGGGCCGGCGAGATCGGCCAGACCCAGTTCATGCCGTCGTCCTATATCAAGTTCGCGGTCGACTTCGACGGCAACGGCAAGCGCGACCTCTTACACAACGTGCCTGACGTGCTGGCCTCGACGGCGAACTTCCTGAAGAGCTACGGCTGGAAGAAGGGCAAAGGCTGGGAGCCCGGCAGCGAGAATTTCGCGGTTATCCAGCAATGGAACAAGAGCGAGGTGTACGCCAAGACGATCGGCTACTTCGCCACCCAGCTCGCCAAGGCTCCGTAGCGCGGTGGAGTTGCGTAGCGGCGAGAAGCCCGCACGTCGGCTCCGCTTCGATCAGAACCGCTCCCGCTCCGGGATGAATCAAAAAGGGCCGATTGCCCCAGGCAATCGGCCCTTATGCCATGATCAAAAGCTTACTTCGCCATGCTCTCTTCGGCGGCCTTGCTAAGGTGCGCGCCGCATGCGCCCCACTTGTTGTTCAGCATCGCGTCCTGGGCGAGCGAGACTTCCTTCTCCGCCGCGAATTTGACCTCATTGTCGGCCATAGCTTCGACGGCAGCTTCCGTCTTGCCGAAATTGGCACCGCTGCAGCCGACGCCCATATGATGGCGATGAGCGGCCTGGGCGGGAGCAGCGACAGCATAAGCAACGGCAGCCATGCTGGCTGCGGCGATGAATGTTTTAATCATGGGATGATCCATCTCTTGTTCTTGGACAGATCCCTGCGTGATTGCGGAATCTGCAGCGCAATTATTCGCTGTTCCCGGCGCCATTCAGAATGAACTTCGCGCGATACGAATGTGATGAGCGCTGCACGCGGATCGCGCATGCGTTGCATAGTGTTTCGATTACATGTCGGTAAGGAAGCGGCGCCGCATTAGCTTTGCTGCCAACGTTCACTTCAATCGAAATGCATTTCCGATAATCCTCAGCGCATTCCACGCGACACGCCGGACGCGACGGAGATCCGCACAGCGCGGAGGACCGAATTACCTCTCGCGTCAATGCGACCGATTGACGCTCCGCCCATTCATGGACGCTCGCACCAACATATGAACAAAAAATCATTTCAATGCCATCTTGTCGCATGCGAATCACGCATGGAACACATCGATGTGATCCGGTGAGCGAGGGCGCGGAAAAACTTGATTGGGCGGTCTTTAATTACCATATATTCAACCTGATCGAGCTTGCCGCAATTCTATCAACCATTTGATTTCAGAAATATTTTTGCGACATACCACGTGTCGACGGAACTTTCATTTACAGACCTGCTCGGCAAGTGCCCAACGGTTAACCAGACCTTACCGCCGCCATGCGTTTTGGGTCTAGCTGCATCGCACCATTGGAACTACCGCGCCGCACCATATCATCTATATTCACTTCAACGATGAGGCTTTTGAAAAGCTGAATCTGAATTACTAGGAGACTACCATGTTGCTCTCGCTCATCCGCATGATCCAGGCTTTCCGGGATTATCAGCGCAATGTCAGCGAACTGTCCCAGCTCAGCGATCGCGAACTGGCCGATATCGGCCTCGACCGCTCGGACATTCCGCGCGTTGCCGCCGGTACCTACAACGGCTAATCGGCCGCAAGCCATCTGATGAACGGATAACGCCCGCTTCCACAGCGGGCGTTCTCGTTTCAGAGCCCATCCCGTTCCGACGGCATCGGAACTGGATGGCCTCTGGTCCTGGGTTTGACGCGTTTACTTCACGCGAACCGGTATCCACTTCGCTTGAAAACGCTCTGCTGCAGTTTCAGATGCATATGGAATCAAAACGCGCTAACGCTGCGCGATGACACCGCATCAATCCTCTTCCCAACCCGTGCACATCGTGGGCGCGGGGCTCGCCGGCTCGGAAGCCGCCTGGCAGGTTGCCAATTCCGGCGTCCGTGCCGTCCTGCATGAAATGCGCCCGCACCGAATGACGGAGGCGCATCGGACCGAAGGCTGCGCCGAACTGGTCTGCTCGAATTCCTTCCGCTCCGACGATGCCGCCAACAACGCGGTCGGGCTGCTGCACGCAGAGATGCGGCGGCTGGGCTCCCTCATCATGCGCTCGGCCGATGCCAATCAGGTGCCCGCCGGCGGCGCGCTGGCGGTCGACCGCGACGGCTTTTCCGCTGCCGTCACCAAAGCGCTGAACGAACATCCGCTGATCGAGATCAGCCGCGAGGAAGTCGCGGGCCTGCCGCCGGCCGACTGGAGCAACGTGATCGTCGCCACCGGTCCCCTCACCTCGGCGCCGCTCGCCGACGCCATCAGGCAGCTCACCGACGAGAATGCGCTGGCGTTCTTCGATGCGATCGCACCGATCGTGCACAAGGATTCCGTCGACATGTCGGTGGCCTGGTTTCAGTCGCGCTATGACAAGGTCGGTCCCGGCGGCACCGGCGCCGATTACATCAACTGCCCGATGACCAAGGAGCAATATGACGCCTTCGTCGCGGCGCTGCTCGACGGCGAGAAGGTCGACTTCAAAGATTGGGAGACCAACACGCCCTATTTCGACGGCTGCCTGCCGGTCGAGGTGATGGCCGAGCGCGGTCAGGAGACGCTGCGCCACGGGCCGATGAAGCCGGTGGGATTGACCAATCCGCACAATCCGACGGTCAAGGCATATGCGATCGTCCAGCTGCGGCAGGACAACAAGCTCGGCACGCTCTACAACATCGTCGGTTTCCAGACCAAGCTGAAGCATGGCGCGCAGCAGCGCGTGTTCCGCACCATCCCGGGCCTCGAGAATGCAGAGTTCGCCCGGCTCGGCGGCCTGCATCGCAACACCTTCCTGAATTCACCGAAGCTGCTCGATAGCCAGCTGCGCCTGCGCGCGCAGCCGCGGCTGCGTTTCGCCGGCCAGATGACGGGCTGCGAGGGCTACGTCGAGTCGGCCAGCGTCGGCCTGATTGCGGGCCTCTGCGCTGCCGCCGACATGCGCGGCACCGCGCTGACGCCACCGCCCGCCACCACCGCGCTCGGCGCGCTGCTCGGCCACATCACCGGTGGCCATATCGAGACGATCGACGCCGGTTCGCGCTCGTTCCAACCGATGAACATCAATTTCGGTCTGTTCCCGCCGCTGGCCAGCCCTCCGACCAAGAAGCCGGACGGCTCGCGGCTGCGCGGTAACGAGAAGACGGTCGCCAAGAAGCAGGCGATCAGCGCGCGGGCACTCGCCGACCTCGACCACTGGATCGCAGAGCACCTGCGCGTTGCGGCAGCGGCCTGACAGTCATGAGCTTGCCGAAAGACGACGACGCCACCCTGTCGGCGCGATGGAGCCAGGGCGTGCTGCTCAAGCGCGACGTGTTCTCGACCGTCGAGCGCGGCCGCTTCCGGACCGATGACGGCGAGGTCGAAGGCGTGCTGCGCCGGCTCGATCAGGTGCCGTTCTGGTCGTTCGCCGTGGCGCTGCATCTGTTCTCGCGCGAACGCCGCGCGCTGACCCTGGCGCGCGATCTCGACGTCGGCCCCAAGCTGTTGTGGGCAGGCAGGCGCGCGCTGGTGCGCGGCTTCATCGACGGCGCGGCGCTGCATCTGGCGAAGCCGCATGGCGACGTCGCCTACTTCCGTTCCGCCAAGGCCGCGTTACGCAAGCTGCATCGTGCCGGCATCTGCCACAACGACCTCGCCAAGGAGCAGAACTGGCTGGTCGGCCGCGACAGCCGCGCCTACCTCACCGACTTTCAGCTTGCTGCCTGCTTCAAGACCCGAAGCCGGCTGTTCCGCATCGCGGCCTATGAGGATCTGCGGCATCTGTTGAAGCACAAGCGCAGCTACGCGCCGGAGGCGTTGACGCCGATGGAGCGCAAGGTGCTCGCGAAGAAGTCCGCGGTCGCCAGCGTCTGGCTCAAGACCGGCAAGAAGGTCTATCAGGCAATCACCCGCGGCATATTCAACTTCACCGACCGCGAGGGCGGCGGCCGGCGGCTGGTCAACGACGCGCCGGTGCTGGTCGATTTGATCCGCAGGAATCCCGACGTGCGCGACACCGCGATCGTCGCCTTTGCCGACCGGCGCGTCGGCGTCGGGCTCTACGCCTTCGTCGAGGCCGACCAGTCCGCGCTGGAAAAGACGCTGCGCAACGAGCTTGCCGCGGCCAAGGGCGTCAAGCCGCCCGAACACATCCAGATCGTGCATGCATTGCCGCGCGATGCGGCCGGCAAGCCACGCACCGAAATCCTGCAGCTCGTCGCCATGAACCAGATCGACCTGATCGAACCGATGATGCGCAGCGACGCCGATCGCGAGTTCCTCAAGGACATCCTCGAGCAACGCAAGAATCTGCGCGATCGCTTCAATTTCGAAGTTGCCGAGATGGATCGGCTGGCGCGCTGAAGCGCGCGCACTCTCGACAAACGCAGCTCGAAGCGCCAATCTTGTGAGGGCTAGCGCGCTCAAGGGACAAGCTTAATGCCACTCACCCGTGGCCGTATCGGGGGATATGATTCCGAACGCCTGGCGTTCGGATTCACCATGATGCACGGCGATCAGGAAATTGAATGTCAGATCAGCGACGCCGCAATGGACGAATTGGCCGGCACGCGCGGAACACCGAGCCTGGCCCGGCAGGCGCAGTTCATTGCGCTGCGCGACGCGATCGAGATGATCGCATCCGACATCTTTGACAGCGGCCCGGTGGTCAAAGGCGCGACGATCCGGATCTTCACCAAGCACATCTCGAAGGAACAGAGCTAAAGCGCGATGAGATTGCGTTGAATCGTCATCGCGCTTTAGATTCTTGTTTTAGCATGATCTTTTCGGAAAACCGCTTCGCACTTTTCCGGATCATGCTCTAGCGACCGAACTCTTCGGTGCGCGCAGCTCGCCACAACGTCCAGAGCGTGCGCAGGCGCGACGCCGGCTTCGGCAGGAACGGATCGTAGTCGGCCCTCCTTGCCCGGTTCAGCTCGCGCCTGATGTGAGCGAGCGGCAGGAAGATCGGCCTCACGCCGGATGGCACATCCGCAAGCAGCCCGAATGCGGTCTTGAGATGGCCCTGCGCCTCGTCCGCAAGCTGATCGATCGCAGCACCGATGTTCGGCGTGGGCTTGCCGGCAAACACCTCCTCCTTGCTGCTGCCGTGCTGCTGCAGCAGCTGGACCGGCAGAAACAGCTGCTGCCGCGAGGCATCGCGGCCCAGCGCCGCGATGACCTGCGCCATGCCTTGCGCGAGGCCGGCATGACGGGCCAGGTGATCGATCGCCTCCGATGGCCGCGCCACCACGCGCGTGGCTTGCGCGAACAGCGCCGATGCCGTGGCGTCGAGGTAGCCCTCGAGCGCGGCCAGCGACGGCATCGGGTCGTTGTAGAGATCGAACTGATGCTCCTCGACCAGGAGCGAGAACGGCGAGACCGGCAGGCGGTGATTGCGGATCGCATACAGCAGCTCCGCTGCGACCGGATTGCCCTCGACGCCGCCGTGTCCGGTCCCGGCCAGCATGTCGGTCCACCATTGCAGCCGCATCTCGCCGGGCAGCGGCTGGCTGACCTGCTCGTGCACGCGCGAGACTTCGATGTTGAAGGCGTAGATCGCGAGCAGCGCCCGGCGCTCCGGACCCGGCATGAACAAGGTCGACGCGTAGCGCACGAAGTCATGGGTTCGCACCAGATCGGCGCAGAATGCCGCGCCGTCGGTCGGCGCCTCCGTCGTGCTCATGGCACCGCGATCAGCGCCGCCGCGACGCGACGCCGCTCGCCCAGCATGATGTTGTAGGTGCGGATCGCGGGGCCCGTCTGCATCGGGTCGAGCACTACCCGCACCGCGCGCAGGGCTTCGCGCAGGCCCTTCGGCGGCACCCAGACCTCGGTGCCGGTGCCGACGATCAGCGTGTCGATCGCATTGGCGGCCGCGAATACCTTCTGCAGCGCGTATTCGTCGATGTCCTGCGGCCTCGTCACCGGCCAGGCCCAGATCGCATCGGGCAGGCACAGCAGCGAGCCGCGGTGCGACATATCGGCAAACGCGAAGCCGCCCTTGCCGTAGGCCTCGATCGGCGCCGACCTCGGAAGATGGGGAGCGTCCGAGGAGTTGCTCATGACCGGCTACTTCTTGGCTGCCGCGTTCGGCTTCTTCTCCGATTCATCGTCGGCGGCGTCGCGCCGCGTGGTGCCGACGCCGAGATAGATCAGGATCGGTGCCGCGATGAAGATCGAGGTATAGGTGCCGACCAGCACCACGCCGAACATCATGACGGCGGTGAAGCTGTGAATCGCCTGGCCGCCAAACAGCAGCAGCGCGAGCAGTGCCAGCGTCACGGTGACGTGGGTGATGATCGAGCGCGACAGCGTCGAGTTGATCGATTCATTCAGCAGCTGCGGCATCGGCATCTTCTTGTAGCGCCGCAGCATCTCGCGGATGCGGTCGTAGATGACGACGGTGTCGTTGAGCGAGTAGCCGAGAATCGTCAGCAGCGCCGCGATGCTGGTGAGATCGAAGTCGACCTGGGTGATCGACATGAAGCCGATCGTCAGCACGATGTCGTGGACGTTGGCGATCATGGCGCCGAGCGCGAATTGCCACTCGAACCGGAACCAGAGATAGATCAGGATGCCGACGATCGCGAGCATCAGGCCGAGCATGCCGTAGGCGAGCAATTCGCCGGAGACACGCGGTCCCACCACTTCGACGCGGCGGTAGTCGACGGAATCGCCGAGCGCGCCGCGAACCTTCGTCACCGCGTCCTGTTGTGCCTGATCGCCGCCGGGTTGCTCGGCGACGCGGATCAGGACTTCGGCCGGACCTCCGAACTGCTGCAACTGCACCTCGCCGAGGCCAAGGCCGTTCAAGGTCGTGCGCATCGCGGCAATGTCGGCGGTGCCGGACTTGGCCCGTACCTCCAGCAATGTACCGCCCTTGAAGTCGATGCCGAAATTCAGGCCGTGGGTGAAGAACAGCGTGATCGCAACGATCGAGAGCAGCGCCGAGATCGGGAAGCTGATGCGGCGAAAGCGCGTGAAGTCGAAATGCGTGTCGTCGGGCACGATGCGCAGCGCCGGCATCAGCCCGAGCGCCGCGACCACGGTCAGCACGGCGATCAGGATGCCAAGGCCAATCAGAACGGTATGAGTCACAATAGGCCTCTCAGATCGGCACGGTTTGCGGCCGCTTCCACCGCACCCATGCCGCGACGATCAGGCGCGTCAAGGTAAAGGCGGTGAACACCGTGGTGATGATGCCGATGCCGAGCGTCACGGCAAAGCCGCGCACCGGTCCGGTGCCGATGTAGAACAGCACGGCGGCGGCGATGAAGGTGGTGATGTTGGAATCGAGGATGGTTGCCAGCGCCCGCTTGAAGCCGGCGTCGATCGCCGAGATCGCGTTGCGGCCGCCGCGCAATTCCTCGCGGATGCGCTCGTAGATCAGCACGTTGGAGTCGACCGCGATGCCGACCGTCAGCACGATGCCGGCGATGCCGGGCAAGGTCAGCGTGGCGTTCAGCAGCGACAGCAGCCCGAAGATCATGGCGACGTTGATGGCCACCGCGATGTTGGCGAACACCCCGAACAGCCGGTAAGTGATCAGCATGAACACGATGACCAGGATCGAGCCGACATAGGCCGCAAGCTCGCCCTTTTCGATCGAGTCCTGACCGAGGCCGGGACCGACGGTGCGCTCCTCGACCACGGTCAGCGGCGCCGGCAGCGCGCCGGCGCGCATCAGGATCGCCAGATCGTTGGCCGACTGCACCGTGAAGCTGCCGGAGATCTGGCCCTGTCCGCCGGTGATCGGCTCGCGAATCACGGGTGCCGAGATCACCTTGTTGTCGAGCACGATCGCAAACGGCTGGCCGACATTGTCGGCGGTCGCCTGAGCGAACTTGCGGGCGCCCGATGTATTGAACTTGAAGCTGACGATTGCTTCGCCGGTGCGCTGGTCGAAGCCGGGCTGGGCGTCGGAGAGTTCACTTCCGGAAACCAGCACCTGCTTCTTCACAATGTACGGAACCGGTGGCGGCGACGCGCTCACGAGCCGCTCCGAATCCGCCGGCACCGTGGCCTGATCGGGCGACGCCGTGGTGTCGACCATGCGGAATTCCATCTTCGCGGTCTTGCCGAGCAGCTCCTTCAGATGGGTCGGGTCCTGCAGGCCCGGCACCTGCACCAGGATGCGGTCGGTGCCCTGACGCTGGATCAACGGCTCGACGGTGCCGAGCTCGTTGACGCGGCGCTCGACGATCTGGATCGACTGCTCGATGGTCTTGCGCATCCGCTCGATCATCGCGGGCTGCGACACGGTCAGGCGGATCAAGCCGCCGCCCGCGTCCGTCACATCAACATCGCGCTGGCCGCCGGAGCCGAGCAAGCCGCCGATCGGCTGCGCGATCTCGCGAAGTTTCGCCAGCGCCGCCGGAACATCGGCTTCCTTCGCGATCCGGGCCTCGACGGCGTCGTTGCGGATCGTGATGCCTCCGGTGAAGCCGATCCGGGCGTCACGCAGCGCCTTCCTTGTATCGTCGCGAACCTGTTCGAGCTTTTCCTTCTTCACATAATTGGCGTCGACCTCGAGCAGCAGATACGAGCCGCCCTGCAAATCGAGGCCGAGGACGAGGCGCCGCTGCGCCCAGGCCGGCCAGGTCTTGACCTGCGCCTCGGGGAAGAAATTGGGCACGGCGCACAGGCAGACCACCAGCGCTGTCAGGATAATCCCCAGCGCTCGCCACCGCGTGAAATACAACATCGAATTGACCTGTCAGATTCGGCAAAGGGCTCCGCGGCAATCAGCTCGCGGACGCCTCGTCCTTGGCATCGCCCTTCGCCGGCTCGCCCTTGGTCCGCACGCCCGAAATCATTTGGCGCATCTGCCGCACGCGAACGCCGTCCGAAATCTCGAACTCGATCTGGTCGTCGTCGACCACCTTGGTCACCTTGCCGACGAGGCCGCCGGTGGTCACCACGGTGTCGCCGCGGCGGATGTTCTTCACGAGGTCGGCATGATCGCGCACCTTCCGCTGCTGCGGGCGCAGAATCAGGAAGTACATGATGACGAAGATCAGCGCGAATGGCAGCAGCGACATCAACATGCTGTTGGTATCAGTGCCAGCTCCAGCCTGAGCAAACGCAGGAGTAATCAGCATTCGGACGATCCTCGGATAAGACGGGAAAGGACCGGCAGTGCCCTCGGGTTCGGGGCGGTATGGCGGTCCGGACAAATTCGCGCGGACTATAGCGGCCGCGGTCCCAATTGCAACGTTAACGGACCTTCATTTAGGGCGCTTGCGGGACCGCCGCCAGCCCGATAAGGCTGCGCCGTCAGGAACTGGACAAATGCCGAAAAAAGCCAAGAAAACTACCAGTAAAACAGCCCGCAAAACCGTCCCTCAAGCTGCCGCCAAGCGTACCGCAAACGCCGCGACAAAACGCCCGGTAATGCCGCTCGACGGCGCCACTGCCGAGCGGATCGCGAACGCCCTGGAGACCATTGCGAGCCGCCTTGCGGCCGCCTCCCCGGCCCCCGATCCGGCCGAGTCGTTCGGTGCCGCGGACGCCTTTGTCTGGCATCCGGACGGACGGCTCGCCCCGGTGCCGCGCGTCAGCCGCGTCGAGATAGGCCTGCTCAAGGGCGTCGACCGGATGCGCGATATCCTGATGGAGAATACCGAGCGCTTCGCCAACGGACTGCCCGCCAACAATGCGCTGCTGTGGGGCGCCCGCGGCATGGGCAAGTCGTCGCTGGTCAAGGCGACGCATGCCAGCCTCAATGTCGATCGCAAGCCGGCTGACCGGCTGAAGCTGATCGAGATCCACCGCGAGGACATCGAGAGCCTGCCCGGCCTGATGGAGCTGCTGCGCAGCTCCTCGTTCCGCTTCATCGTGTTCTGCGACGACCTCTCCTTCGACGGCAACGACGCCTCGTACAAATCGCTCAAGGCGGTGCTGGAAGGCGGTATCGAGGGACGCCCCGAGAACGTCATCCTCTATGCGACCTCGAACCGGCGGCATCTCTTGGCGCGCGAGATGATCGAGAACGAGCGCTCGACCGCGATCAATCCCGGCGAAGCGGTCGAGGAGAAGGTGTCGCTGTCGGACCGCTTCGGTCTCTGGCTCGGCTTCCACCGCTGCAGCCAGGACGAGTATCTCGCGATGGTGAAGGGCTATTGCGACCATTACGGCATCAGGATCGCAGAGGACGAACTCGAGCGCGAGGCGCTCGAATGGTCGACCACCCGCGGCTCACGCTCGGGCCGCGTCGCCTGGCAGTACACGCAGGAACTCGCGGGTCGACTCGGCGTGCGGCTGAGCGGGGCTTAGTACGCCCCGCACCTCCGGCAAGCCGCGGGCCTTCTGGATTCGGTGCGGCATGGGTACACTCGACGCATGCCGGCCGAACCCAGCACGACTGCGAGACAATGTGGCGAGTGCACCGCTTGCTGCGATGGCTGGCTGAAAATCCGGATACGTGGCCACGACGTCCATCCAGGGCAGCCGTGCCCGTTCAGCAGCGCCGGCAAATGCACGATCTACGACGAGCGTCCGGTCGATCCGTGCCGGAAATTCGTCTGCGGCTGGCTTACGCCGACAAGCCCGCTGCCCGACTGGATGCGCCCGGATAGATCCGATGTCATCTTTCTTCCGGCAAGCTTTGTCTGGCGCACAATTCCGGTCGACGTTGCGGTTGCCATCGGCGCTCGTCCGAAGGCCAAGGCGCGCGCGTGGCTGGAAGCCTTTAGCCGCGACGCGCGCCGTCCGCTGCTGCTGCAATCGGACGGGGACTGGCACGCGTTTGGACCGCCGCAATTCCTGAGCGACATGGTCGAGCGTCTCTCAGACGAGCGAGACCCCTGGCAGCCAGTCTAGGTCTCCGGCCAAGCGCGAGTTCGCTTCGAACTCGGCAGAAACTGGCATCCATTATTCCAAACCAAACTTGCGTTTCTGCACTGCAATATTTTATATCAGCATTGCTGTCCTAATTTTTAGATTTGATTTTTGATCGGATATTCAATCACATGCATGTAAGTCAAATCTTATTCCAAAATTTAAGATGCGACAAATTGATGCAGTGCAATAGTATCATAGTACCATTTAAGTCACATCGGGTGTTTATCTGCCTTAGCTCGCCCGCATCCATGTATCTGGTGTGTGGTATACATTAACGTTCCTCCACTTTGTGACCCTCAGCACACCGCTGAGGCGCTCTGACAAAGGGGGGATTAGATGAAGAAGGGACTTCTCGCCGGAACCGCGCTCGCGGCGATCGGCCTGGCGCTCACGCAACAGCCGGTGCAGGCAGCAACGCTCGACGACGTGATGGCGCGTCTGGATGCGCTCGAACGAAACAATGCGAAGCTCGCGAAGGAGAATGCACAGCTCCGGGATCGCGTGAACAACATCACAAGTCGCAGCGCCGCGCCCCCTGCGGCAACCACAACGCCAAAGGGCAACCCGGTGCAGCATGCCGGCGTCGCGCCATCCCCGAAGCCACCGGCTCCCGAACATGCCGTCGTCAGCATCGGAGGCGCGCCGCTCTACAGCAAGGCGCCGGGTGGCAACGCCTTCGTCGACAACACCACCGTCACCCTTTACGGCCACGTGGATCTATCCGGCGACGTCTTCAACGCCGGCGTGTTCGATCAGGGCACCAAGTTCGGTGTGGCAAGCAACCTCACCTTTTTCGGTGTCCACGCGCGTCACGATCTCGCGCCGTATGGCTTCGCCGGGTGGGCTGCCGTCGCCCAGTTTGAATCCCTCGTCGAGGTCGCCGCGGTTCCGACCGAGCGTGCCGCGCTCGGAACGCGCGACAGCTTCATCGGGATGGCAACGCCGTGGGGCACGATCAAGGCTGGCAAATCGGATACGCCCTACAAGAAAGCCACATCGAAGTTCGATCCGTTCTCGGCGACGCTCGGCGACTACAACTCGATCATGGGCAATACCGGCGGCGACCTGCGCGCGGAGTTCGATTGGCGTGCGGCCCATGCGCTCTGGTACGAATCGCCGGTCTGGAACGGCTTCCAGACCACGCTGATGATCTCGCCCGGGCAGAACACCGCAAAGGACAACAGCGATTTCGCACTCGGCGACTTCAACTGCCCCGCCACGTCCGCGCGGGGCAGCGGCAGCGGCTTCCCGCTGACGGCGGCGCCCGAAGGCTGCACCGACGGCTCCTATGGCAACCTGTACAGCGCCTCGCTGACCTACAATCAGGGGCCGTTCACAGCCGTCGCCGCCTACGAGATGCATGAGGGCACCAACCGCACCGGCGATGAAGCCGTCACGCCGTTGAGCAACGGCGGCGTGCTGATCGTTCCGCCGGGATCCGTCGGCATCGCCAACGAATGGGCCGCGAAGATCGGCGCCGGGTATCGCCTCGACGACGGCATCGGCAAGCTGCAGCTCTACGGCATCTACGAGGTGATGCGGCGCGAGAACACCGTGGCCGACTTCAACGAGCGGTCGCGCGACGGCTACTTCTTCAGCGCCACCCAGAGCGTCGGCGCCTGGGACGTCAGCGCGTCATGGGCCCACGCCAACGCCTCACCCGGCTCGCCCGGCACCGGCGTCTTCAACAACTACACCGTCACTCCGGCACCGGGATCGGCCGACTTTGCGCTCAACACGCTCGACAGCAGCGCCGACCAGTATGCAGCGGGCATCAAGTACCACTTCAGCCCGTTTGCGACCTGGTACCTTGTCGGCAGTTACCTGCGCAACGGCCCCGGCGCGCATTACTGCCTCGGCGTGAGCGGTCATGGGTATGGCATATGCGGCCGCGACGCCAACAACAACGTGGTCGCAGGCAACAAGGCGAGCGCCGTGACGACAGGCATGACCTTCGACTTCTAGATCAAACAAAACGGGGGAGGCTTGCGCCTCCCCCGTTGTCTTTGTTGTGAGACTTGGAAGTCCCGGCGCGCAGCTTACGCGCCGTTGAGGAACTGGAGCGGATCGACCGGAGACGATCCCTTGCGAATTTCGAAGTGGAGCTGCGGCGAGCCCGCCTCGCCCGACTGGCCCGACTTGGCGATCACCTGGCCGCGCTTGATGGTATCGCCGCGCTTCACCAGGATTTCGCTCGTGTGGGCGTAGGCGGTGACATAGCCGTTCGAATGGCGAACCAGCACGAGATTGCCGTAGCCTTTCAGCTCATTGCCCGAATAGGCGACGACGCCGTCCTCGGCCGCCTTCACCGGCGTGCCTTCAGGCACCGCGACATTGATGCCGTCATTGACCTTGCCGTTGGTCTTCGAGCCGTAGGCGGTGATGACCTTGCCGCGCACCGGCCAGCGGAACGTCGGCAACGCGCCGGTGGCTTCGCTCGACTTGGTGACAACGGGCGCTTCTGCGGCGGCCGCCGGCTGTTCGACGGTCGCGGTCGGCTGAACCAGCCGCGCGCTCTGCTGCGGCAGCGCCGTCGCGACGACCTTCGGGGCCGCCATGGCCGGTGCCGGGGCAACCGCAACCGGTGCGGCAGCAACGCCTTGCGCAACCGGCGCCGGAGCCGCCATCGCAGTCTTGGCGCCGGGCACCACCAGCTTCATGCCAAGGCTCAGCCGGGCCGACTGATCGAGATTGTTGGCGCGGGCAAGCTCAGCCACGGGAATGTGGTGCTGGCGCGCGATGCTGTGCAGCGTGTCGCCGCGATTGACATAGTGGACGCCGGCAGGCGCCGCTGCCACGGCAACGGGCCGGGTGGCCGGCGCAGCCATCGCCGGTGCTGCGGCGGCCGCCATCGGGCGCGGAATGACCAGCTGCTGGCCGGGCGACAGCGCGCGCGGTCCCTTGTAGCCATTGGCGCGCAGGATCTCGGCAGTCGAGACGTTGTAGCGGCGCGCCAGCAATTCGAGCGTATCGCTGGTGCCGACGATGATGGTGGTGCCGCTGTGTCCGGCGTGCGCAGCCGCGACCGATTGCGGAACGGTGCCGGTGGCCTCGATCTGCGGGCGCGCCGGCGGCGGCGTGTAGGACGAAAGCCCGCGTCCTCCTCCGGAAACGCCAGCATTGGCGACCGGGTAGGACTGTGGCGCCGCAACCGGCGGCGGCAACGGCTGTGACTGGTACTGTGAATATTGCGGTTGCGTTCTTGGCCGCGCGTATTGCGGCAGCTCGCGCGGCGGCGCTGCCTGCACGGTGCCGGTCGGCTGCGGATCAAACGCAAACGGATTTTGTGAGTAGGAGTTTTGCGAGAAGCGCGACGACATGTCGGCGCTGCAACCGGCAAAAGCCATGGACATCAGCGTCAGCACCGCAACCTGCGGTACGCGACGCGAGCGAAGCAACTCGACAACCCCAGACATGGTTACTCACTCGTACGCAACAAAAGACTGTTTTGAGTAAACACCTCGCGAGTAAATAACCGCTTAACCCTGCGAATAAGGCGTTGGCGCCAAGCGGCAAATCGCCAAATTACAATTCGCGGGCGATTCCCGGCAGCGCCGGCACAAAGCGGACGTCGACCAATTCCTTGCGGTCGAAACCGCTCTGCGTCCGCACCACGCGGACCAGGGTCTGGGTACCCTGATGCGGTCCGACCGGGGCGATCAGGACGCCGCCGGGATTGAGCCGCTCTAATAGCTTCTCCGGGATCTGCTCCATCGCCGCGGTGACGATGATACGGTCGAAATCGCCGGCCCCGGCCGGAACGTCGAAGCCGTCGCCGAGCAGCACCTCGATGTTGTAATAGCCCAGCTTTTCGAGGCGCTTGCGGGCACTGTCGGCCAGCGTCCGATAGCGCTCGATGGTCAGAACCTGCTTGCACAGCCGGGACAGCACGGCCGCCTGATAGCCCGAGCCGGTGCCGATCTCGAGCACGCGGTGGTCCTTCTGCAGCTGCAGCTGCTCGGTCATGTAGGCGACGACGAAAGGCTGGCTGATGGTCTGCCCGCAGGCGATCCCAAGCGCACTATCGCGGTAGGCTTCGTTGCGATCGCGCGGATCGACGAACACCTCGCGGGGCACCTCCTCCATGGTGCGCAATACCGCCTGATCGCTCACCCCTCGCCGCCGCAGGGTGAGCTGAAACATCATCTTCTCGGTCGGATCGGGCTTCACGGCCATGTTCATCAGCGTCTCTAGGCGGCAGCGCGGAATCTTGCCCTGGCTTGATGCCATTGAAATCCGAAATACCGCGTTAAGGAAAAATTTCCCGTCACCATTTGTTCCCGGTCAGGAACCAGCAGTCCGATTTCGTGTTGGCGCCAACACGGTAGCTTCCCATATAATCGACCGAGATGCGCGGTTAACGCCCAGGCGCGGGGGCTCTGGTTGTACGGTTTGCACCCGGTCGGAGACTGGACGAATCCTGCGCAACAAGTCAGTCAGAACGATCCGGCGACGCAGCGTCGCGTGCTGGAAACCGACTAATTCCCAAACGTTTGCATTGCGCCTTATAGTGTTATTTGCGAGCCTATTTCAGGGACGGGCAAGGATTCCATCATGACAGCGACACGGCCGGCGGGCTGTTCAGTTTTCCTCGTGGAGGACGAGGTCATGATCCGGATGATGGTCGCCGACATGCTGGAAGAGCTCGGCCACAGCGTCGCGGCCGAGGCCGGCGAGATCGGCGAAGCCGTCAAGCTCGCGCAATCGACCGAATTCGACCTCGCGATCCTGGACGTCAACGTCAACGGCAAGGTGATCACGCCGGTCGCCGAGCTGATCAACGCCCGCAACCGCCCCTTCATCTTCGCGACCGGCTATGGCTCGTCCGGCCTGCCCCCGGAGTATCGCGATCGTCCGGCGCTGCAAAAGCCCTTCCAGCTGGAAACGCTGGCGCAGGTGATCACGAGCGCAATGCGGAGCGCGCCGGTTTAAATCTCACCCGCATTCGTAGCCCGGATGCAGCGAAGCGCAATCCGGGACCGCTCTCTATGCGCTAAAGATTTCCCCGGATTTCGCTGCGCTTCATCCCGGCTACAGATTCCCCTGCATCACTTCAACGTCGCGGTCAGCGCTTCCGAAAATGCCTCATCGGTGCGGTCGAGCCGCAGCGGCGTCACCGAGACGTAGCGCGCGGCAAGCGCGGCGAGATCGGTGCCTTCGGCCGGCGCGTCCATCATCGCCGCGCGCTCGAAGCCGATCCAGAAATACGGATTGCCGCGTCCGTCGTGACGGCGATCGATCTTCAGGAAACCCTGATTGCGCTTGCCCTGCCGCGTGATCCGGATGCCCTTGACGTCGTCGGGCATGCAGGACGGGAAGTTGACATTGATGACGGTGTTCCGGGGAACGCCTGCGCCGATGACCTTGCGGATGATGTCGGGTCCGAATTTCAGCGCGGTCTCCCACAGCGGCGCGTTGCGCGTCTCGATCGAGAACTCCTGCGACAACGCAAATGACGGAAAGCCCAGGATGGTGCCTTCCAGCGCGCCGGCGATGGTGCCGGAATAGACCACGTCCTCGGCGACGTTGCGGCCCTTGTTGACGCCGCTCAGCACGAGATCGGGCAGCTTGTCTCCGAGAATGTGGCGGGCGCCCATGATGACGCAATCGGTCGGCGTGCCGCGCACCGCGAAGTGACGCGGGCTGACTTCGCGCAGACGCAGCGGATCGTTGAGCGACAGCGAATGCGAGACGCCGGACTGGTCGAGCTCGGGGGCGACGATCCAGACGTCGTCGGACAATGAGCGTGCGATCTGCTCGACGACCTGCAGGCCGGGGGCGTGGATGCCGTCATCATTGGTGCAGAGAATTCGCATCCGTCAAAGTGCCCCTTGTTTCGATCCGACGCGGGTTTCTTGGGCGGCGGCTCCTGATTTGATTGCCGTCTTAACCGGCTAGGACCGTGGAGGCAAACCCGGCCCCTGCCATCGCGCCGAGGCGACGCGCCATGGATGCACGAATCTGCCGCTGCCGGCGATCTTGCGGTCGAACACCGGCCAGGCCGGCCGCCGAACGGACGTGAGGCCTGATGGTGAGGGCGGCGGCGTAGGCGCCTCCGGCTCAACCGGCGCAGCCTGGCGAGCTTCGGGAGGTTCGGGAGCTTCGGACCTGATCGGCTCGGTCTCTGAAAGCTCAGGCTTCGGAGCCTCGCGTTTTGCAGGCTCGCCCCCGAGCGATTCAACCCCGGGTGATTCAGCCCTCCGAGCTTCAGGCCTGAGCGGCACGGCAGCGTCCGGGGCAATCTGGCCGAGTTCCGGCTTGGACGGTTTCGGAGGCTCAGACCTGAGGAGCTCGGCCCCGGCGGGTTCGGTCTTGCCAGGTGCAGACGTGAGAGGTTCAGGTCTGGGCGGCCGCGCGGGCACCTCTTCGGCCGGCTTTACGACGGGCGCGGCCGCAACCGATTTCGATTTCAGCCTCGCCAGCAGCTCCTCGATCGAGGGCACCGATTCCGCGTCAAGCGGAGCACGCGGCGCGGTCGGCGGCACGGCCCGGACCGGAGGCGGCGGCGACGCGACGGCTGCCGGCGCGGGCAGATCGGCCGGCGCCAGTTGAGCGAACTTGCCGCGCGCGATCTCCAACGCCTTGTCGAAATCGGGCCTGTCGATCCAGACCTTCGATTGTATCTCGGTCACGCGGGCTTCCCACAAGCGCGCGGCCTCGATGTCGTAATAGCCCATCTGCTTCTGATTGATCAGCTGCAGACCGTGGCCCGTGACGGCCCATTGTCGACCAAGCCAGTGGATGTCCCGATGGAGCGGCATCACACTGGCCCTCGCCTCACATGCCGTGCTCGATGACTTTGAGCCCGCCCATATAGGGCTGCAGCACATCGGGCACCGCGATCGAGCCATCCTGCTGCTGATAGGTCTCCATCACAGCGATCAGGGCGCGCCCGACCGCCGTGCCGGAGCCGTTCAGCGTATGCACGAAGCGCGGCTTGCCGTCGGGGCCGCGATAGCGCGCGTCCATGCGACGCGCCTGGAAATCCCCGCACACCGAGCAGCTCGAAATCTCGCGATAGGCACCGCCATCGCCCTGCCCCGGCATCCACACCTCGATGTCGTAGGTTTTCTGCGCGGAGAAGCCCATGTCGCCGGCGCACAGCGTCATCACGCGATAATGCAAATCGAGCTTCTGCAGAACCTGCTCGGCGCAGGACAGCATGCGCTCGAGCTCGTCCTTGCTGGCTTCGGGCGTCGTGATCGACACCAATTCGACCTTCGTGAATTGGTGCTGCCGGATCATGCCGCGCGTATCGCGTCCCGCAGCTCCAGCTTCGGCGCGGAAGCACGGCGTCAGCGCCGTGAGCCGCATCGGCAGCTCTTTTTCGTCGAGGATGGACTCGCGCGCGAGGTTGGTCAGCGAGACTTCCGCGGTCGGAATCAGGCCGAGGCGCTCGCTGCGCAAATCGGCATTCGGCGCCGCGAGCAATTCGCCCTTGATCGCCCAGAACTGATCGTCCTCGAATTTCGGCAACTGGCCGGTACCGAACATCACGGCGTCGCGCACCAGCAGCGGCGGATTGATCTCGGCGTAGCCGTGCTCGCCGGTGTGCAAATCGAGCATGAACTGCCCGATCGCACGCTCGAGCCGCGCCAGGCCTTTCTTCAGCACGACGAAGCGGGCGCCGGACAATTTCGCCGCCGCCTCGAAATCCATGTAGCCGAGCGCGGTGCCGAGATCATCATGCAGCTTCGGCGCAAAGCCGTAGTCGCGCTTCTTGCCGAACACATGGTGCTGGACGTTGCCGTGCTCGTCGGTGCCGTCGGGCACCTCGTCGAGCGGCAAGTTCGGAATTGACGACAGCTCATTCGTCAGCTCGTCGTCAAACGATTTCGCGGCAGCCTCCAGCTCCGGCATCGTGGTCTTGAGCTCGGCGACCTCGGCCATCAGTTTGGCCGCGCGCGCTTCGTCCTTTGCCTTCTTGGCGTCGCCGATCTCCTTCGAGGCCGCGTTGCGTCGCGCCTGGGCCTGCTCGGACGCCAGGATCGCCGCACGCCGCTTCTCGTCGATCGCCAGCAGCGACGGCGACAGAGCCCCAAGTCCGCGGCGTTTCAGGCCGGCGTCGAAGGCTGTCGGGTTGTCGCGGATCGCTTTGATATCGTGCATGGTGTGGTAGTCCTGACGGCGGGCTTGCAGATAACGTTGTACTTCAACGTTTGCGTTGCATGTTTCCACTAGCACGACCGTCATCACCCGCGAAAGCGGGTGATCCAGTATTCCAGAGGCGTCGGCGTGTCGCCGAGAAGCCGCGGCGTACTGGATACCCCGCCTTCGCGGGGTATGACACCGAGTGTGAGGCGAAGACCGCCCTACTCGGCCGGATTGGTCGCCGACGGCGCGCTCGAGGTCGTGGCCTTCTTCTCCACGATCCCGACCGCGATGATGGCGCCCTCGTAGAGCAAGAGCAGCGGGATCGCGAGCGAGGCCTGGCTCAGCACATCGGGCGGCGTCAGCACGGCGGCGATGATGAAGGCGATCACGATGAAGTAGCGCCGCTTCTCCTTCAACATCTTCGAGGTGACGATGCCGATGCGGCCGAGCAGCGTCAGGATCACCGGCAGCTGGAACGCGATGCCGAAGGCGAAGATCAGCGACATCATCAGCGAGAGATACTCGCCGACCTTGGGCAGCAACTGGATCTGCGCCGTCTCCGTGCCCGCCGACTGCTGCATGCCGAGAGAAAAGCGGGTCAGCATCGGGAAGACCACGAAATAGACCATCATCGCGCCAAGCACGAAGAACACCGGCGTCGCGATCAGATAAGGCAAGAACGCGTTGCGCTCATGCTTGTAGAGCCCGGGCGCCACGAACTTGTAGATCTGCGTCGCGACGATCGGAAACGAGATGAAGCCGGCGCCGAACAGAGCGAGCTTGAGCTGCGTCAGAAAATATTCGAGCAGCGCGGTATAGATGAATTTGGAATTTTCCGGCCCTGCCACCCAGATGAAGGGCCAGACCAGGACGTTGAATATCTGCTTGGCGAAGAAGAAGCAGATGATGAAAGCGACGCCGAAGCCGAGCAGCGCCTTGATCAGCCGCGAGCGCAGCTCGATCAAATGATCCATCAAGGGGGCCTTGCTGGCCTCGATATCTTCGGCGCTCATGACGCCCTCGCGTCCTTGAGCACGTCAGGCTGTGGCGGCGTCTCGTCCTGCGCAGGCGCCGGCTCGGGCTTCACCTCGCTGGTGATCGCGAGCGGCTCGCCGGCGGCAGCGTGCGTCTCGGCCTCGACGAAGGCTTCCGGTGTCGGCGGTGCGGGTGTTGTCGGAGTGACCGGTGCGTCGCTTGACGTCACCGGTGCGTCGATTGCGGAGGCGACCTGCGCATCGACCGGCTTGTCGATCTGCAGGGCGTCGCTGACGTCCTTGTGCAGCGAGGTCATGATGTTGCCGCTGGTGATGCCGGTTGCGGCTTCCCTGACCTCGTCAAAACTCTTCTTGAGGTCGGCCATCTCGGCCTCGCGCATGGCTTCCTGGAACTGGCCCTGGAATTCGGAGGCCATTTTCCGGGCCTTGCCCATCCATTGCCCGACCATGCGCAGCACGCCCGGCAGCTCTTTCGGGCCGATGGCGATCAGCGCGACGACCGCGATGACGACCAGTTCACTCCACCCGATATCGAACATGAATTGTTCCGCCTAAGCGCGCCGCCATCGGCCCCATTGGTCCTAGCAGGATGTGGGGCTGCCGGCGCCTTTTCTCAATCGGCGTCCATAGCGCTTCCGAGCGACGGCGTCACCGTTTCGCGCAAAGAAAAACGTCGAAATATGTGTCAGTACAGGCGCGTTAGACGGCCTTGCTGCCGACATCCTGGCGCGCGGCCGACGGCGCCGCATTGTGGTCGATCGCCTTGGTGGACTCCGGCTTGTCCGCGACCTTGTCGTCGTCCTGCATGCCTTTCTTGAAGGCCTTGATACCTTGGGCGACGTCACCCATCAGGTCCGAAATCTTGCCGCGTCCGAACAGCAGCAGGACCACTGCGATCACGACGATCCAGTGCCAAATGCTAAGCGAACCCATCCTGCAACCCTCCAGAAATGGCCGGTAGACCGGCCTGAACATGGCCGGAAGTTAGGCCCGCGGGGTGTCAAAAACAAGGACCTCGGCCGCGGCAAATCGCTGTCGCGGCTACGTAATGTTGCTAGGCTTAACCGGGAATATTCCGGGCTATTCGCCCTTCTCCTCGGCGCCGTCGTCATCGCCCGCGTGGATGCGCTCGTCCGGCTCATCAGCGTCAGGTTCGGCCGCGTCAGGTTCGGCCGCGTCCACCTCGGCGGCAACTTCCGCTTCGAGGTCGGTTTCGGCCTCGGCTGTCGTTTCGACCTCGGCAGTCCCAACCTCGGCAGCCGCTTCGCTCTCGGCCTTCGGTTCCTCGGCTTCAGGCTCGACGGCCGGCGCGAGCAGAAGTTCCAGCGTGTCGCCGGGCTCGAGCGGCTCCTCGTCCTCCCGCAGCGTCGCATCATCCGATGGTGAGGGAACGGAAAAGCCGGTCGGCAGCCGCGAGTCGAGCAGGCCGGTGCCCTTCAGCTCCTCGAGCCCCGGCAGGTCGCCGAGCGCTTCCAGGCTGAACTGCGACAGGAATGCGTCGGTGGTTCCGAAGGTCAACGGACGGCCCGGCGTCTTGCGACGGCCGCGCGGACGGATCCAGCCCGTCTCCAGCAGCACGTCGATCGTGCCCTTCGACGTGACCACGCCGCGAATCTCTTCGATCTCGGCACGGGTCACCGGCTGGTGATAGGCGACGATCGACAGCACCTCGATCGCTGCACGCGACAGCTTCCGGGTCTCGGTGCTCTCGCGCGTCATCAGCCACGACAGATCGCCGGCGGTGCGGAACGTCCATTTGTTGGCGACCCGAACCAGGTTGACGCCGCGCGGCGCATATTCCGCCTGCAACTGTGCGAGCGCCACCTTGATATCGACGCCGTCGGGCATCCGCTTTGCCAGCGTTGCCTGATCGATCGGCTCGGCCGATGCGAACAACAGGGCTTCAAGGAGCCGCAATTCCTCAGGACGCGCTACCGGATGATCCATAGGAGAAACCTCCTCCTCGGGCTCGTCTCTGCGCACTTCCGCCAAGCTTGCCATGGGCTTGCTCTCCTTCTTCCACTTACTCAACCGACAGGTCCGGCGCTGCCATTGCGGCCTGCGCTTGACGCTTTCGGAAATAGATCGGCGCGAACGCCTGCTTCTGGTTGATTTCCATCTCGCCCTCGCGAACCAGTTCGAGGGCAGCAGCGAAGCTCGATGCGAACACCGTGGCCTTCTGCTTGGGATCGGCGACGTAGTTCATCAGGTACTCGTCGAGGCAGCTCCAGTCCTCGGCGAGGCCGACCAGCCGCTCCAGCGAGGCGCGCGCTTCCGCCAGCGACCACACCGTCCGCTTCGCCAGATGCACTGAAGTCAGCACGCGCGACGCGCGCTGCGTCGCATAGGCCGACAGCAGGTCGTACAAGGTCGCGGTGAACTTCGGATGCTTGATCTCGGCGATCGATTCCGGATTGCCGCGCGGAAAGATATCGCGCTGGAACTGCGGCCGGTTCATCAGCCGGTTCGCCGCCTCGCGGATCGCCTCCAGACGGCGCAGCCGATTGGCGAGCGCGGTCGCCATTTCCTCGGCACTCGGCCCCTCCGCACTCGGCGGCTCGGGCAGCAAAAGCCGCGACTTCAGGAAGGCAAGCCAAGCCGCCATCACCAGATAGTCGGCGGCAAGCTCGAGGCGGATTTTGCGCGCGGCCTCGATGAACGAAAGATATTGGTCGGCGAGCGCAAGAATCGAAATCTTCGACAGGTCAACCTTCTGCTGCCGTGCCAGCGTCAACAGCAGGTCGAGCGGGCCCTCATAGCCCTCGACGTCGACCACCAGCGCCGGTTCGCCCTCGGCGAGGTCGGCCGGCCGCCCGGTCTCAAACGATAGAATTTCAGCGGTCATGCCGTCCCTACCCGATTCAACAACGCATCCAGTTCTGCCCGTGCCGCCTGCCGGTCGAGCGGTTCAGGCTGCTTCCGCGCGGCGAGCGTCGCCTTGGCTCGCTCAAGCGCCTTGCCGGCCAGTTCCGGCGTCTCCCGCGCGACATCGCGCATTTCGTCGATATTGCCGTTGCAGTGCAGAACCATGTCGCAACCGGCGTTGACGATGGCGCGGGTCCGCTCGGCAATTGATCCGGCCAGCGCATTCATCGACACGTCATCACTCATCAACAAACCTTGGAACCCGATCAGGCCGCGAATCACCTGTTCGATGATTGTCGCAGAAGTCGTCGCCGGATGGACGGGGTCCAGCGCGCTAAACACAACATGTGCGGTCATCGCCATCGGCAGGTCCGCCAACGGCTGGAACGCGGCAAAATCGGTCCGTTCCAGCTCGTCTCTGGCGGTATCGATCGTCGGAAGCCGGAAATGGCTGTCCGCGGTGGCGCGGCCATGGCCGGGAATATGTTTGAGAACCGGCAGCACGCCGCCCTGTTCCAGCCCGTCCGTGACCGCGCGGGCGATCGCCGCGACCTTGTCCGGTTCGGTTCCATAGGCCCGATTGCCGATCACCGCATCTGCGCCTGCCACCGGAACGTCGGCCAATGGCAGGCAATCGACGGTAATTCCGAGATCGATCAGGTCGGCCGCAATCAGCCGTGAGCTGAGCCGGGCCGCGGTCAGGCCGAGCTTCGGGTCGATGTCGTAGAGCGCGCTGAAGCTCGCGCCGGGCGGATAGACCGGCCAATGCGGCGGTCCGAGCCGTTGCACCCGCCCGCCCTCCTGGTCGATCAGGACCGGCGCGTCGGCCATGCCGGCCGCCGACCTGAGTTCCCCAACAAGAGCGGCCACTTGGGCAGGGCTCTCGATGTTGCGCTTGAACAGGATGAAGCCCCATGGCCGCTCGGCGCGAATAAATTCGCGTTCAGCGTCGTTGAGGATCAGCCCGGATATGCCCGTGATGAATGCGCGGTTCGTCATTCGGCCGATTAGGCCGTATGCAGCTCACGGGTCAAGGAAACGGCCTTTAATTTCTTTGGATGAGGCACTGCGGCCCACCGGCCGACATCAGGCTCCGGCACAGCTGGTTCGCCTCTTCCGACGACGCGAACGGGCCGGCAAAGGCGCGGTAATAGACGCCCTTCTCCCCGAGATCGACGCGCTTCACCACCAAAGGCTGTGAACCGAGTACACTGCGATATTTGCCCTGCAGCGTCCGATAGGACGACTGCGCGTCCGCCTCGTTCTTCTGCGACGACACCTGGACCAGATATCCACCGCCACCAACGGAGGCGGTCGTGTTAGATGCAACCCGGGTCGGAGGCGCGGCCGGGGCTGCGTCAGCCTGCCCGGGAACCAGCGCCATTGGCGCGTTCACGCTGGCATTGGCCGCGGCCGGGTTGCCGCGCGACACCGGAGGCTTCGCTGCGGCCGCAGGCTTGGCCGGCGCGGCGGCCGCGGCCTGCGCGCCATCGGGCGAATCGCCCTTGACCGCGAGCGTGCGAACCCTGCGCGGCTCGTTGTTCGGCAACGTCCCGTTCGCGGTGATCGGCGCCGGCGCGGGCTGCGCCGTCTGCACGGTCGATGCCGGCGGCGGATTCGCATTTGCGTTCAGCGGCGGAAACACGACGCGCGGTCCTGCGGTCTTCGAATTGACGTCGACCGGGGTCTCTTCACGCGACACGATCTTCTCGGTGCCGTCACCCGCTGCCATGCGATCCGGTGTCTTGGCCGGCGCATCGGCCTGGGCCGGGATCACCTTGGTCGGCGTGTTGTCGGCCTTGATGATCGGCGGCTCACCGCTGCGGGGCGAGCCGACATAGGTTCGGTAAGCGTACGCGCCACCGACGCCGAACACGCCTAGCGCCAAGACGGCGGCGACCGTCATCAGGCCGCTGCTCCGCCGGCGCGGTTCAGGCTCTTCTTCGTCGGCCTCATACGCATAGGGATCGTCCGGATAGGATGGATCGCGCTGCAGATCCTGTTCGCCGGCTTCCAGCTGGCCGTAGAGCGCATCGTCATAGCGCGACGGATCCTGGCCCTGATCGCCACTCTGATAGGGCTCGTCGTCAAAGGCCTCGGGCTGTCGCGGGGGCTCGACCGGCCGATAGGTTGCGACCGGTTCGGGCGCAGGCGGCTGCGCCTGCTGGGCCGCATAGCGATGCAACGGATGCACCGGCTTCGGCTGGTAGTCCTGTTCGGGCTCTTCGTACTCGGTGTGCTGCACGGGCGGCGGAGCGACGGTCTCCTGCCGCGCGCGCTGCATCCAGGGCGGCGGGCCCGCGGGCGGCGCATCCTCGTCCTCGGCCTGCGGATCATATTGTTGCGGCCGCGCATTGGCGCGCGACTGCAGCGGACGCGGCGGCGGCTTGTTCGCGCTGCCGAACGGATCCGTCTGTCCGATCAGCCGGGCCAGTTCGGCGAGCGGATCGCTCTCGGCCTTGGGTGCCGCGTCGGTGGAAAAATGTCGGTCCTGATATCGATCAGCCATCGTGATGATGCATCCCCTTCGGGACAGCGCCAAGATCGCCGGCACAGCCGGTCCGAACGAGTTGGCCCCTGCCAGATGCCCTCACAAATCCCCACTCGTGAAGGCCTAATGCCCCTGCCTACCGCATCTCGGTCGGAGCCTGGACGCCTAGAACAGCTAAGCCCGATGCCAGAACCGAGACGACGCCCTGAACCATTGCCAGTCGCGCCCTCGTGATCTCTGCATCATTATTGATAATGAAGCGTAAATAGGGCAAATCGCGCCCCTTGGTCCACAGCGCATGAAATTCACTGGCCAAATCATATAGATAAAAAGCGATTCGGTGCGGCTCGTGTGCCACCGCGGCAGCTTCGATCATCCGCGGATACAGCGCAAGCTGCTTAAGCAGGCCGAGCTCGGACGGATCGGTCAGCCGCTCGACCGCAGCGTTTCGCAGATAGGCCAGCCGGGCCTCATCGGTCTCGGGCAGGTCGGGAACCGCCTCCTCCCGCGCATTGCGGAAGATCGAATGGCCACGGGCGTGACCGTACTGGACGTAGAAGACGGCATTGTCCTTGGACTGCTCGATCACCTTGGCGAGGTCGAAATCGAGCACCGCGTCGTTCTTGCGGAACAGCATCATGAACCGGACCGCGTCCGAGCCGACCTCGTCGACCACTTCGCGCAGCGTGACGAATTCGCCGGAGCGTTTCGACATCTTCACCGGCTCGCCGTCGCGCAGCAGCTTGACGAGCTGCACGATCTTGACGTCGAGCGTGGCTTTGCCGGCAGTCACTGCCTTCACCGCCGCCTGCATCCGCTTGATGTAGCCGCCGTGATCGGCGCCGAACACGTCGATCAGATTGGTGAAACTGCGCTCGAACTTGTTGCGGTGGTTGGCGATGTCGGACGCGAAATAGGTGTATGAACCGTCCGACTTGATCAGCGGACGATCGACGTCATCGCCATAAGCGGTGGCGCGGAACAGCGACTGCTCGCGGTCTTCATAATCCTCGACCGGCTTGCCTTTTGGCGGCGGCAGGCGGCCTTCGTAGATGTCGCCCTTGGCGCGCAGGAAATCGATGGTCTCGGCGACCTTGTTGTTGCCTGATGTGATCAGCGAGCGCTCGGAGAAGAACACATCGTGATGGATGTTGAGCGCGGCGAGATCGACCTTGATCATCTCCATCATCATGGCGATCGCCTTGTCGCGCACGATCGGCAGCCACGCGGCTTCCGTCATGTCGAGCAGCTTCTCGCCGTATTCCTTGGCAAGCGCCGCGCCGACCGGGACGAGGTAGTCGCCGGGATAGAGCCCTTCCGGAATCGCGCCGATGTCCTGACCCAACGCTTCGCGGTAACGCAGAAATGCCGAGCGCGCGAGCACGTCGACCTGGGCGCCGGCGTCGTTGATGTAATATTCGCGGCAGACGTCGAAGCCTGCGAATTGCAGCAGGCTGCACAGCGCATCGCCGAACACAGCGCCGCGGCAGTGGCCGACATGCATCGGCCCGGTCGGGTTGGCCGAGACGTATTCGACATTGACCTTCTCGGCCTTGCCGATGTCGCTGCGGCCATAGGCCGAGCCGGCGGCCAGCACGGCGCGTAGCGCGTCCGCCCAGACCTGCGGCTTCAAGGTCAGGTTGATGAAGCCGGGCCCGGCGACATCGACAGACGCCACCAGCGCGTCGGCACGCAGCCGCTCCGCGATCTTGTCGGCGAGCTCGCGCGGCTTGGCCTTGGCCTCCTTGGCGAGCACCATCGCGGCATTGGTCGCCATGTCGCCATGGCTGGCATCGCGCGGCGGCTCGACCACGACGCGGGACAGATCGATGCCCGCGGGCCAGTTATCCTCGGCAGCGACAGCGGCACAGATCGCGTGCACGCGCGCCAGCATGTCAGCAAAAAGGTGTGGTGTCGCAGGGGTGTCGGCCATGGGAGGGCGCTAACGCAAATCCGGGGTCGAGTCAAAAAGCCTTTGATGCTCGATCAGGGCGAAACGGTCGGTCATCCCGGCAATGAAATTGCCGATCCGCCTGTTCCGCGCGCTGCCGGTCTCCTGCACGCTTCCCTCGATCCATTCCGCCGGCAGGTCGCCCGGCGATTGCCGGTAGCGCTCATAGAGATTGCGGACCACCTGCTCCGCCTCCCGCATGACCAGCATCACCCGCGGGTGGCGATACATCCGCCGGAACAGGAACGCCTTGATCGCCGCCTCCTGCTCGGCCACCTCGGGCGGAAACGCGATCAGCGGCGCGTTTTGGTGGCGCACATCCTGGGCCGATTGCGGCTGTGCGACCGCAAGCCGCCGGGTCGCCTCGTTGAAGACCGCGCTGATGAAATGTGAGATCAGCTCACGCACCAGCTCGGCGCCGCGCCGGACCTCGTCGAGCCCGGGATAGTGGCGATCGATCTCGGCGATGATCTCTGATGTCAGCGGCATCTCCTTGAGGTCATCGACCGCAAACAGACCGGCGCGCAGGCCGTCGTCGATGTCATGGGCGTCATAGGCGATGTCGTCGGCGAAGGCCGCGATCTGCGCCTCGAGCGAGGCATAGCTCCAGAGCTCGAGATCGTAGGCCTGGTTGTAGTCGGCGATCCCGATCGGAAGGCCGCTGTCGACGTAGCGGCCGCTAGGTGCGCCGTTGCGTTCGGTCAGCGGGCCGTTGTGCTTGACGATACCCTCGAGCGACTCCCAGGTCAGGTTCAGCCCGCCGAATTCGGGGTAGCGATGCTCCAGCGAGGTGACGACCCGCAGCGCCTGCGCATTGTGGTCGAAGCCGCCGTCGTCCTTGAGGCATTCGTCGAGCGCCCGCTCCCCGGCATGCCCGAACGGCGGGTGGCCGAGATCGTGCGCCAGCGCCAGCGTCTCGGTCAGATCCTCGTCGACCCCGAGCTGGCGCGCCAGCGCGCGGGCGATCTGCGCGACCTCCAGCGAATGGGTCAGCCGGGTGCGATAGTGATCGCCCTCATGGAAGACGAAGACCTGAGTCTTGTGCTTGAGGCGGCGAAACGCGGTGGAATGGATCACCCGGTCACAATCGCGCCGGAACGGGCTGCGGGTCCGGCTCGGCGGCTCCAAGACAAGCCGGCCGCGGCTGCGGTCGGGGTCGCAGGCATAAGGCGCGCGGGGGGCAGCCATTCCGACCGACACGGTATTTTAGTCCTTATCCATTTGATTCCATGGTCCGACGCACTTAACTATGACTGAGGCGGCTGACCAAATGAATTGGGCATGACGCCGAGCATGATCCGATCAAACCATGCTCAAATAGGGTTTCGGAGACCAATATGACTGCTGCCATCACCGTCAGCGAACGGGCCGCCCGCCGGATCGGACAGATCCTCAGCAAGGAAGGCGACGGCGCCAAGCTGCGCATTTCGGTCGAGGGCGGCGGCTGCTCCGGTTTCCAGTACAAATTCGACGTCGAGCGCACCCAGGCCGATGACGACCTGGTGATCGAGCGCGACAGCGCCGTGGTGCTGATCGACCCCGCCTCGGTCCCGTTCCTCGCGGGCTCGGAAGTCGACTTCGTCGACGACCTGATCGGCGCCTCGTTCCGCGTCGTCAATCCGAACGCCACCGCGTCCTGCGGCTGCGGCACCAGCTTCTCGATCTAACGCTTCTTTGCCCGACGCGGCTGCTCCACGCCAACCGGTGACCGGTTCGCCGGAGACGCCAGCTACTCTGCCGCCACCACCTGCGGCCGCTCGACGTCGCTGGCCGCCTCCGCCTGCGGATCGAGCTTGCGGCGCAGCCTGCGGTCGATACGGTCGAGATAGATGTAGATCACAGGCGTGATGAACAGTGTCAGCAGCTGCGACACGCAGAGGCCGCCGACCACCGCGACGCCGAGCGGCTGACGCAGTTCGGCGCCGGCGCCGGCACCGAGCGCGATCGGCAGCGTGCCGAAGATCGCCGCGAACGTCGTCATCATGATCGGGCGGAAACGCAGCAGCGCCGCCTCGCGGATCGCGTGCTCGGCGCTGAGGCCGACGCGGCGGCGCTCCAGCGCGAAGTCGACCATCATGATCGCGTTCTTCTTGACGATGCCGACCAGCATCACGATGCCGATCATCGCAATTACCGATAGCTCCATCCCGAACAGCATCAGCGTCAGGATCGCGCCGATGCCGGCCGACGGTAGGCCCGAGATGATGGTGATCGGATGGATGAAGCTCTCGTAGAGGATGCCGAGGATCACGAAGGCCGCGAACACGGCGGCGAGGATCAGGACACCCTGCCCGCGCAGCGAATCCTGGAATACCTGCGCGGTGCCGGAGAATCCGGTCGCAATCGTCGGCGGCAAATTCGCGGTCTGCTCGAGCTCGGTGATCTTGTCGACCGCGTAGCCGAGGGAAATGCCGGGCGCGAGATTGAACGAGATCGTCACCGCCGGCTGCTGGCCCTGGTGGTTGATCTGCAGCGGCCCGACCGTCGGCACCAACCGCGCTACCGCATCCAGCGGAATGGTCTGCCCATTCGCGGTCTTCACGTAGAGCTTAGAGAGATCGGACGGATCGACGCGGAACTGCGGCTGCACCTCCAGGATGATCTGGTAGTCGTTCGACGGCATGTAAATGGTGCCGACCTGCCGCGAACCGTAGGCGTTGTAGAGCTGGTTGCGGACCTGATCGACAGTGATGCCGTAGACCGCCGCCTTCTCGCGGTCGATATCGACCGTCATCTGCGGGTTCTTGATGTAGAGATCGGTGGTGACGTCGAGGAGCCCTGCGATCTTCTCGATCTTGTCGCGCATCTCGGGCGCCAGCCGGTACAGCGACTCGGTATCGCCGCTCTGCATCACATACTGATACTGGCTCTTCGAGATGCGGCCGCCGATGTTGAGATTCTGGACGCTCTGGAAGAACGCCTGCATGCCCGGAATCTCGCGCGCCTTCTGGCGCAGCCGTCCGATCACCACGGTGGCGTTGTCACGCGTCTTCTGCGGCTTCAGCGCGATGAACAGGCGGCCGTAGTTGGTGGTCGGATTGGGACCGCCCGAGCCGACGGTGGAATTGATGTAATCGATCGCCGGATCGGTCCGCATCACCTCGACCAGCGCCTGCTGGCGCACCTTCATCGCCTCGAACGAGGTATCGGTCGCTGCCTCAGTCACGCCGATCAGGAAGCCGGTATCCTCCTGCGGGAAGAAGCCCTTCGGGGCGATCATGTAGAGGTAGATGGTGCCGCCGAGCGTCGCGAGCGTCACGATCAGCATCAAGGCTTTCTTGGCCAGCACCCAGTCCAGCGCCCATTCATAGGCGCGCAGCCAGGCCTCGAACATCGCCTCGAACGCCCGCAACACGATGTTCGGACGCTTGGTCGCGTCATGCGCGCGCAGCACGCGGGCGCACAGCATCGGCGTCAAGGTCAGCGACACGAAGCCGGAGACGATGATCGCCACCGAGATCGTGACCGCGAATTCGCGGAACACGCGACCGACGATGCCGCCCATCAGCAGCACCGGGATGAACACGGCGATAAGCGAGAAGGTGATCGAGATGATCGTGAAGCCGATCTCGCGGGCGCCCTTCAGCGCCGCCTCGAACGGCTTCATGCCGTGCTCGATATGGCGGACGATGTTCTCCAGCATGACGATGGCGTCGTCGACCACGAAGCCGACCGAGAGCGTCAGCGCCAGCAGCGTCATGTTGTTGATCGAGTAATCCAGCGCGTACATCGCAGCGCAGGTGCCGAACAGCGAGATCGGCACCGCCAGCGCCGGAATGAAGGTCGCCGACGCCGAGCGCAGGAACAGGAAGATGACGAGGATCACCAGCGCGATCGCGATCAGCAGGGTCTCCTCGACGTCGCTGACCGCCTGCCGGATCGAGACCGAGCGGTCCATCATGACCTGCATGGTCACCGAGGGCGGGATCGCGGCGCGCAGCGACGGCAATTTCGCCAGCACGGCATCGACGACGGCCACGGTGTTGGCGTCGGGCTGCTTCTGGATCGCGAGCACAATCGCCCGCTCGTCGTTCATCCAGGTCGCGATCTTGTCGTTCTCGACGCTGTCGTAGACCTTGGCGATCTCGTCGAGCCGGACCGGCGAGCCGTTGCGCCAGGCGACATAGATCTGGCGGTAGTCGGCCGCCTTGTCCATCTGGCCGGAGGCCTGCAGCGCGACGTCCTGTTTGGGGCCGTTCAGCGTGCCGACCGGGGTCGAGGAATTGGCGCGCGACACTGCGGCGCGGATATCCTCCATCGAGACGCTGCGGGCAGCCGCGGCCTCCGGATCGGCCTGAACGCGGATCGCAAATTTCTGCGCGCCGTAGATCAACACCTGGGCAACGCCGGGCAGCTGCGACAGCGCCTGCCCGATCGTGATGTCGCCGTATTCGTTGACCGCCGACAACGGCAGCGTCGCCGACCCCAGCGAGACGAACAGCACCGGGAAATCGGCCGGGTTCACCTTCCGGAAGCTCGGCGGGATCGTCATTTCGATCGGCAGCCGGCGCTGCGCGATCGTCAACGCCGTCTGCACGTCGAGCGCGGCGGCATCGATGTTGCGGTTGAGGTCGAACTGGATGGTGATGACGCTCGTGCCCTGCGAGGAGTTCGAGTTCATCGAGGAGATGCCGGCAATGGTCGAGAGCTGGCGCTCGATGATGCCGGCGACCGAGGCGGCCATGGTGTCGGCGCTGGCGCCCGGCAGCGTAGCCGTGACCGCGATGGTCGGGAAATCCACCTTGGGCAGCGCCGAGACCGGCAGCAGGCGGAAGCCGAACACGCCGAATGCGATGATCGACGCCGTGATCAGCGTCGTCATGACCGGGCGGCGGATGCAGAGCTCGGAGAGCGTCATCGGTCAGGCTCCGGCCTTGCGCGCCCGCAACTCGACCCGCGATCCCTCCGACAGCAGCAGCTGGCCGTCGACGACGATGCTTTCATCGCCCGCCAATCCATCAGAGATCACCGAGCTGCCCTGGAAGGTGCGATCGACCTTGACCGGCCGCACCTTGGCGACGCCGTCCTGGACGACGAAGACGAAATTGCCGTTCTGGCTGCGCTGGACCGCGACCGTGGGCACCACGACCGCGTCTTCGCTACGGATGATCAGCTTGGTCTGCACGATGGTGCCGGGCCACAGCGTCTCGCTCGCATTGTTCATGATGCCGCGCACGGTCACCATGCCGGTGGTCGCGTCGACGGCATTCTCGACCATGGCGACCTTGCCGCTCTCGGAGCGCTGATGGCCGGGAATGGTCGCGATCACCTTGGGATCGTTCTTCCCCATGGCGTCGCGCAGATCGACCAGCGCACGCTGCGGGATCGCGAAGGTGACATAGACCGGCGCCATCTGGTTGATGACGGCGAGCGGCTGGGTGTCGGCGGGACGGACGAAGTTCCCGACCTTGACGTTGGCGGCGCTGATCCGGCCCGCGAACGGCGCGCGGATCACGGTGTAGCTCTTCTGGACGCGGAGGTTTTCCAGCGCGAACTGGTCGGCCTTGATGGTGCCGATCAGGACGTCGGACTGGGTCTTGGTGTTGTCGAGGTTGACCTGCGTGGTCGCGCCCTTGCCGACCAGCTCGGTGTAGCGGCGGAGGTCGCGCTGCGCGCCCTCGAGCTGGGCCTGGTCGCGGGCCAGAACACCCTCGGCCTGCTCGATCTGGGCATCGATCTGCCGTGCGTCGAGCATGAACAGCAGGTCGCCCTCATTGACCTTGGCGCCGTCCTCGAAATGCACCGAGACGATGGTGGTTTCCAGCCGCGACTTCAGCGCCACGCTGGAGATCGGCGTGACCGTTCCGATCGCGTCGACATCGACCGGCACCGATCTGCGTTCCGCCTTGGCCAGGTCCACCGAGACCACGCGCGGCCGCGGCGTCCCCTGCGCGGTGGCGGCACCGCCACCCATCCATGAAGCGCGGGTCATGTAAGCCGCCCCGGCTGCAATGCCGAGAACAGCGACAGTCAGAACCAAATTCCGTTTTTTCATAAGTCTTGCACGTGCGCCGCCCGCTTCCCTTCAGGGCCGGGACGCTTCGCAACTCCCCCATCGGCAATTGTTACGCCTTGTTTCCGGAGAGGGTTAGCACAGGCGGATCGCCCATGGTATGCCACCTAAGCAAAATCCTGCGGCTTCAATCCCGGTCATTCGCATCCGCACTCCTGGAAATTCGGCATGCGACGGGGTGGGCAATCGCGCTACCCTTTCGCCTCCAGATCGAATGTTTCGAATCCCGCTGATGTCCATCTCCGTCCGCGTCTGCACCTGGGAAGAAGCCCGCGAACGCTCCGGTGCCATCCGCTACAGCGTCTTTGTCGAAGAACAGGGCGTTCCGGCGGAACTTGAATGGGACGAAATGGACGTGTCGAGCTGGCATGCCCTGGCGTTTGCCGAAGACGGCACCGCCGTGGCGACGGGCCGGTTGTTGCCCGACGGCCATGTCGGCCGGATGGCGGTGCTCAAGGCGGCGCGCGGCACGGGCATGGGCGCCCGCGTGCTGGATGCGCTGATGGCCAAGGCGGCCGAACTCGGCTATCCGGAGCTCATCCTCAACGCGCAGACACACGCAGAGCGGTTCTACGCACGCGTCGGCTTCGGCGAGGAATTCGAGGAGGCCGGCATCCCGCACATCGAGATGCGGAAACGCTTGATCCAAGCGGGGCGCTAGTTCACCCAAGCGCTCCCATAAACAGAGGACTTCCGATGGCAGTTCGCATCGCGACCTGGAACGTCAACTCGGTCCGGCAACGGATCGAGCTTCTGGTTGCTTGGCTAAAGGAGCGTTCCCCCGACATCGTCTGCCTGCAGGAGATCAAATGCGTCGACGACGCGTTTCCGCGGCTCGAGGTCGAGGCGCTCGGATATAATGTCGTCACCCACGGCCAGAAGACCTTCAACGGCGTGGCGCTGCTTTCCAAGCTGCCGTTCGACGAGACCAAGTCGGGCCTCGCCGGCGACGACGAGGACGCCCACGCCCGCTTCCTCGAAGGCGTCGTCACGCTGAAGCAGGGGGTGGTGCGGGTCGCGTGCCTTTATCTGCCCAATGGCAACCCCGCCAACACCGACAAATATCCGTACAAGCTCAAATGGATGTCGCGGCTTCTTGAGTACACGCGGCAACGGCTTAAGGCCGAGGAGCCGCTGATCCTGGCCGGCGACTTCAACGTCATTCCGGCGGCCCGCGACGTCTACAATCCGGCCGCCTGGACCGACGATGCCCTGTTCCGCCCTGCGACCCGCGAGGCCTTCCAGTCGCTGCTCGGCCTCGGCCTGACCGATGCGCTGCGCGCGGTCAATGACGAGCCGGGCCAGTACACCTTCTGGGACTACCAGGCCGGCGCCTGGCAGAAGAACTGGGGCCTGCGCATCGACCATCTGCTGATGTCGCCGCAGGCCAGCGACCGGCTGATCGACGTCGGGATCGATAGCTATGTCCGCGCCTGGGAGAAGCCCTCCGACCATGTCCCGGTCTGGGCCGATCTCGATTTCGAGACCGTCTGAGTTCGCCGGCCGCGGGGATATCAATCCCGGCGGCCTCTAATCGCGACGACCCTGCACCCAGTGCTCGAGCATCTGCAGCGCCATCGCGCGGTCGTCTTCGGAGGCCTTGGTGATCGCCCGGTTGTAGCTTTCCTTGATCCAGGCCTCGTCGGGCGTGGCGCTGTCACGCGCCAGGGTCAGCCACATCAGGCCACGTGCCCGCTGCGGCGGCAGCCGGTCGCCGTTGAACAGCATCTGGCCAAGCAGCGCCTGCGCCTGATGCTGGCCCTTCTGGGCGGCAAGCCCGAGCCAGCGCGCGCCATAGCGGAAGTCGTCCCGCGAGGCGTCCGGCATCTTCAGGTAAAGCCGGGCAAGGTCGTACTGGGCATCGGCATTGCCGAAATAGGACGCGGCATAGGAGAACATCTCCCGCGCCCGTTCGGTGTCCGCCTTCACCTTGGAATTGGGAATGCCGCTCAGATAATAGCGGCCGAGCGCCACGAAGGCGTTGGCCACGATCGAAGCCTGCGGCGCCGACGGCGAGTCCTCGGCATGCGCATTGGCAATCCGGCTGAAATACTCGAAGGCGCGCATGTCGTCCTGGATGACGCCGTCGCCCTCGGCGTACATCTTGCCAAGTTTCCACTGCGCCACGGGGTGACCGCCCTCGGCCTGGTACTGCAGCGTGCTGAAGGAGGAGGTCGGCGAGGTCGCCGCAGGCGCAACCGGCGTGGCGGCCCGCTTCAGGGCACCGGCCGTGCCGGGCTGCGGAGCGACCACCGGAAGAACGGTATCCTGGGGGTTGACCGGGGCGCCGTCGAACCCGAATCCGGGGCCCGCCACCGGAATGGCCCCTAACGCAAACGCAAATATCGCACGCTTAAACGTCCGCATAACACTGTTTCTCGTACGCGCCACCCGGATGGGTGACTGCGCCATCCACCGCCGGCCCCACTTGCTCGGCGTACTTCCACAGCGCACCAGATGTATGGTTCGTCGCGCGAGGGGCCCATTTGGTCTTACGATTTGCGAGTTCGGCGTCGCTCAAATTTACGTTAAGGGTGCCGGCGACCGCATCGATCTCGATGATGTCGCCGTCTTGCAACAACCCGATCGGCCCACCGACGGCCGCTTCAGGTCCAATATGTCCGATGCAGAAGCCACGGGTGGCGCCGGAGAACCGGCCATCGGTGATCAGGGCAATCTTGCCGCCCATCCCCTGCCCGGTCAGCGCCGCCGTGGTCGCCAGCATCTCCCGCATCCCGGGACCGCCCTTCGGCCCCTCGTAGCGGATCACAATCACTTCGCCTTCCTTGTAGGTGCGCTTCTGCACCGCCTCGAAGGCGTCTTCCTCGCGGTCGAAGCACCGGGCCGGACCGGTAAACTTCAGGTTGGACATTCCCGCGACCTTCACGATCGCACCCTCCGGAGCGAGATTACCCTTCAGCCCGACAACGCCACCTGTCACGGTGATCGGATTGTCGGCGGGCCGCACCACGTCCTGGTGCGGATTCCATTTCACGCTTTTGAGGTTTTCGGCGATCGTTCGGCCAGTGACGGTCAGGCAATTCCCGTGCAGGTGGCCATTGTCGAGCAGCGTTTTCATCAGCAGCGGAATGCCACCAACTTCAAACATGTCTTTGGCAACATAACGGCCGCCCGGCTTCAAATCCGCGACGTAAGGAGTCTTTTTGAAGATTTCGGCAACGTCGAACAAATTGAATTTGATGCCGCACTCATGGGCAATCGCCGGCAGGTGCAGCGCAGCATTGGTCGAACCACCTGAGGCTGCAACCACGGCCGCAGCATTTTCAAGGGCTTCCCGGGTGACGATGTCGCGGGGCCGGATGTTTTTCTCGATCAGCTCCATCACCTTCTCGCCGGCGGCAGAGCAGAAGGCGTCGCGGATCTCGTAAGGCGCCGGAGCCCCGGCCGAATACGGCAGCGCGAGGCCGATCGCCTCGGAGACGGTCGCCATGGTGTTGGCGGTGAACTGGGCGCCGCAGGCGCCGGCCGACGGGCACGCCACCCGTTCGATTTCGTCGAGATCCTCGTCCGACATGGCGCCGACCGAGTGCTTGCCGACCGCCTCGAACATGTCCTGCACGGTCACCGGCTGCCCGCGGAAGTTGCCTGGCAGGATCGAGCCGCCATAGATGAAGATCGAGGGCACGTTGAGCCGGACCATCGCCATCATCATGCCCGGCAGCGACTTGTCGCAGCCGGCGAGCCCGACCAGCGCATCATAGGAGTGACCGCGGACGGTCAGCTCGACCGAATCGGCGATGCATTCGCGCGACGGCAGCGACGAGCGCATACCGTCATGGCCCATCGCGATGCCGTCGGTGACGGTGATGGTGCAGAATTCCCGCGGCGTGCCGCCGGCGGACGCCACGCCCTTCTTCACCGCCTGCGCCTGGCGCATCAGCGAAATGTTGCAGGGAGCAGCTTCATTCCAACATGAAGCAACGCCGACAAATGGTTGATGAATCTGGGTTGTCGTCAGCCCCATCGCATAGAGATAGGAACGATGCGGTGCGCGCTGGGGCCCCTCCGTCACGTGACGGCTCGGCAGCCTGCCCTTGATGTTCGTCTTGGCGTCCATCGCGACCCTGTTCCCGGCGCTGTTTCCTCCAACAACGCCGGAACCGATCAAAAGTCCCGTCATCGCGAGCGCTGGCTATTCAGCTAGGTAAATATCCTTTCATGTCAGGGTGTGGCTAAAAAGCGGCGCGACTACGGACTGGCTGTGTTTAGGGTTAAATGTCGATTCACTGTTGCGACGACGCAACAATCGTGGCTCTCGGGCAACCATGTATTATCGGTCCTTATGGGAACCTGACACGTACCTGACCAAATATCCCTGAGGTTGCCATCTCGCTACGGAGCTCGCCCGAGTTGTGGATTGGTCGTTGCCCTCTCCTTCAACAGGGGGCGCTGGGAAAGCCGGGACGACGATGAGGATGGTTTTCGATTCATGATGTCAAACAGCCAAGTTCTCGGTGTCATCACCCGCGCATGCGGGTGATCCAGTATTCCAGAGACGCTCGTGCTTAAGCGGAGAGGCCGCGGCGTACTGGATCGCCCGGTCGAGCCGGGCGATGACAGTTGTGAGTGGGGACACGGCTTCGCATTCTCGCGACATGAAGCGCCCGAGCTTTGCTGTTCGTTCCGCCCTCTCTTGCGCAGAGGGCGCAGGGAAAGCCGGGTGCCGATCGCACCCATGGGCCCCGAGCAAAAGGTAGAAAGCTCGGGGGTAGGACCACAGGTGTAA
>NZ_JAFCMK010000014.1:0-129478 GCF_018129565.1 Bradyrhizobium sp. AUGA SZCCT0105
CGAGCACTTGCGAGCCTCGAAGGATGCACGGCCCGGCCGGTGGCCGTCGACCCTTCGAGACGCGCTACGCGCTCCTCAGGGTGACGGGGTTGAAATTAGTGCGCAGATTGCGCCTCAAATCCCCAGGTACTTGTGCTGCAGATCCGGCTCCGCGATCAACTGCTCGCTCGTCCCGCTCCACACCGTCTTGCCGCGCTCGATGATGTAGTGGCGGTCGGCGATGCGGGTGAGGTTTCCGACGTTCTTGTCGATGACCAGCACCGACTGCCCGCGTCCCTTCAGCATCGACAGGCAGCTCCAGATCTCATCGCGGATCAACGGCGCAAGGCCTTCGGTGGCCTCGTCGAGGATCAGGAGCCTCGGGTTGGTCATCAGCGCGCGGCCGATCGCGAGCATCTGCTGCTCGCCGCCGGACAGCGTGATGCCCATATTGCTGGTGC
The DNA here is from genome assembly GCF_018129565.1 of Bradyrhizobium sp. AUGA SZCCT0105. Classification (NCBI taxonomy): domain Bacteria; kingdom Pseudomonadati; phylum Pseudomonadota; class Alphaproteobacteria; order Hyphomicrobiales; family Nitrobacteraceae; genus Bradyrhizobium; species Bradyrhizobium sp. AUGA SZCCT0105. The sequence continues at coordinate 441 of NZ_JAFCMK010000014.1, forward strand.
GTTCGGCGAGCCGCGGGAACAGCGCATGGATCTTGTCGATCGTCCAGGGATCGGAGGCGCCCAGCCGATTGCCTGATGCGGCGACGAGATTTTCGCGCACCGTCAGGTTCGGAAAGATCTGGCGGCCCTCCGGCACGAGCCCGATGCCGAGCTTTGCGATCTTGTACGACGGCAGGCCGCGCACCGCCTCGCCGGCGAAGCGGATGGCGCCTGATCGCGCGGGCGTCAGGCCCATGATCGAGCGGATGGTCGTGGTCTTGCCCATGCCGTTGCGGCCCATCAGCGCGACCATCTCGCCCGCTTTGATCTGCAACGACAGGCCGTACAGCACCTGGCTCAACCCGTAGCAGGTCTCGATCGCGTCGACTTCGAGCAGGGTTTCAGCGGTTTTAATATCAGCCATGGCGCGTCACCGCATGCTGATCGCCGAGATAGGCGCGCTTGACCTCTTCGTCCTTGCGGATCGCGTCCGGCACGCCGCAGGCGATGACGCGGCCATAGACCAAGACCGTGATGCGGTCGGCGAGCGCGAACACCGCCTCCATGTCGTGCTCGACCAGCACGATGGTGACTTCCTTGCGCAGCTCCTTCAGCAACGCGACCATCCGCGCGGATTCGGTGACGCCGAGCCCTGCCATCGGCTCGTCGAGCAGCAAAAGCTGCGGCTTGGTGGCGAGCGCGACCGCGAGCTCGAGCTCGCGCTGCTCGCCATGGCTCAATTGCGAGACCACGATATCGGCGCGCTGGCCGAGGCCGACGCGCTCCAGCGCCGCGCGCGCGGTGGCGCGCAAATGCCGCTCCTTGCGCGCATTGCCCCAGAAGCGGAACGAGTGGCCGTCATGCGCTTGCGCCGCGAGCGCGACATTGTCGATCGCGGAGAAATCCTTCAGCAGCGAGGTGATCTGGAACGAGCGCGCCAGCCCAAGCCGGCTGCGCTTGTAGGACGGCAGGTGCGTAACATCGCGGCCTGCGAAGTAGATGGTGCCGGAATTCGGCATCACCTGCCCGGTGAGCTGGCTGATCAGCGTGGTCTTGCCGGCGCCGTTGGGGCCGATGATGGCGTGCAGCTCGCCCGGAATGACCTCCATCGAGAGGTTGTCGGTCGCGGTGATGCCGCCATAGCGGCGCACCAGATTGTCGACGCGCAGCAAGGGATCAGGCAGGGAATCAGCCACGGTTCATCCTCCCGAGCAGGCCCATGATGCCACCGCGCGCGAACAGCACGATCAACAGCAGCACCGGGCCGAGGATCAGTCCCGAATATTCGGTGAACTGGGACAGCAGCTCCTCGAGCAGCAGATAGACGATCGCGCCGACGACAGGGCCGAACAGCGAGCCCATGCCGCCGAGGATCACCATCACCATGAGGTCGCCGGAGCGGGTCCAGTACATCACGGCAGGGCTGACGAAGTCGGTGTTGTTGGCAAGCAGCGCGCCGGCCAGGCCGCAGATCGTGCCGGCGATGACGAAACAGACCAGGCGGTAGCGGTTGGCATGGAAGCCGATCGCCTGCATGCGCTGCTCATTGGAGCGGACGCCCTGCACCACGAGGCCGAAGCGCGAATTGACGATGCGCCAGATCAGATAGAGGCCGCCGAACAGGCAGGCGAGACAGAGATAATAGAACTGGTTGCGGTCCGACAGATTGATCAGGCCGGCGAAATCGCTGCGCTTGTAGACGGTCAGCCCGTCGTCGCCGCCGTAGCGCGACAGCGCGGAGGCGACGTAATAGGCCATCTGCGCAAAGGCCAGCGTGATCATGATGAAGTAGACGCCGCGGGTGCGCAGCGAGAGCGCGCCGATCAGAAGCGCAAACAGCGCCGAGACCGCGAGCGCCACCGGCCACTGGATGAAGCCGGAGCCGATGCCCTCGGCGGCGAGGATGCCGACGGCATAGCCGCCGATGCCGAGATAGGCGGCATGGCCAAAGCTCATCATGCCGCCATAGCCCATGATCAGATTGAGGCTCGCCGCCGCCAGCGCATAGATCGCGATGCGGGTGAACAGCGTGAGGATGAAGATATTGCCGGTGACAGCCGAATAGACCGGCAGCAGGACCAGCGCGGCGCACAGCAGCGCCGCGACGGCATTGGAGGCGTTGAGCTTGGGCATCATCGTTTGGCCGCCGGGAACAGCCCCTCGGGCCGCAGCACAAGGATGATCGCCATCAAGAGATAGATCAGCATCGAGGACAGCGCCGGCGCCGCGGTCGAGGCCGCCGCACCGCTCAACACCTTGCGCAGCAGGTCGGGCAGGAAGGCGCGGCCCATCGTGTCGATGATGCCGACGAAGACCGCGGCCATGAAGGCGCCGCGGATCGAGCCGATGCCACCGATCACGATGATGACGAAGGCGAGGATCAGGATGTTCTCGCCCATGCCGATCTGCACGGTGAGGATCGGCGCCTGCATCAGCCCGGCGAGACCGGCAAGCGCGGCGCCAAGGCCGAACACCAGCGTGAACAGCAGCTTGATGTTGATGCCAAGCGCCCCGATCATCTCGCGGTTGGAGGCGCCGGCGCGGATCAGCATGCCGACGCGGGTGCGCATCACGACGAGATAGAGCATCGCGGCGACCGCCAGCGCGACCACGATGATCATCAGCCGGTAGGCCGGGTAAAACACGCCGGGAATGATCTGCACCGGCACGGTGAGCCAGGCCGGCAGCGGCAGCGCGAGGCCGGCCGGGCCCCAGATCAGCCGGACGGCGTCGTTGAAGAACAGGATCAGGCCGAACGTTGCCAGCACCTGGTCGAGATGGTCGCGGCCGTAGAGATGCCGGAGCGCGACATATTCCAGCACGATGCCGAGCAGCAGCGTGGCGCCAAGCGCCAGCAGCGCGCCGAGTACAAAACTGCCGGTCCAGGCCACGAAGGTCGCCGCGAAATAGGCGCCCATCATATAGAGCGAGCCGTGCGCCAGATTGACGAAATCCATGATGCCGAACACCAGCGTCAGTCCGGCCGCCAGCAGGAACAGCAGCAGGCCGAATTGCAGGCCGTTCAGCAGTTGTTCGACGACGAGATACATGGATCCTTCAATGGGCTGAAACAAAACAGGGGCAGTGCGCGCGCAGTCGCGTTGCACGCTGCGCGTTCTCCCTCGCCCCGCTCTTGCGGGGAGAGGGTTGGGGTGAGGGGCTGCCTCCGCAGACCGGACTCGTGGAGAGTCCCCCTCACCGGATTGCTTCGCGCATAGCCGAAGCTGCGCTTCGGCGTCCTTCGTCAAGAACGGCCACCGGAGGCGGCCCATGCTCTCCCCGCAAGAGCGGGGCGAGGTGAAGAAAGCAAGCCGCGCGCCAAAAGGCGCCCGCCCCTCACTTCATCGCGCACTTGTCGTGGAATTTGTCCTGGTCGTCCTTGACGATGGTCGCGACCGTCTTCAGCGAGAGCTGGCCGTCGGCGTCCTTGACCACGTCCTGCAGGTAGAAGTTCTGGATCGGGATGTGGTTGTTGCCATACTTGAACGGGCCGCGCAGCGACTTGAAGTTGGCCTTCTCCATCTCCGCCTTCATGGCGTCCTTCTTGGTGAGGTCGCCCTTCACCGCGACGACGGCGCTGTTGATCAGCTGGGCGGCGTCATAGGCCTGGGCGCCGTAATAGGTCGGGCGCAGGCCGGGATACTTCTTGCGATAGTCCTCGACGAACTTCTTGTTCTCGGCGTTCGGCAGGTCGTTGACCCATTCCTGCGCGCCGGGAATGCCAATCGCGTTGTCCTTCTGCAGCGGCAGCGACAATTCGTCGACGGTGAAGGCGGTATAGAGCGGGATCTGCGCCTTGATGCCGGCCTGGGCGTACTGGTTCAGGAACTGGACGCCGGCGGCGCCCGGATAGAACACGAAAATCGACTCGGCCTTGGAGTTGCGCGCCTTGGTCAGCTCGGCGGAGAAGTCGAGCTGGCTCGGCCACACCGTGTATTCCTCGCCGACCACCTCGCCCTTGAAGGTGCTCTTCACGCCCGCGAGCATGTCCTTGCCGGCGGCATAGTTCGGGCCGATCAGGAACACCGACTTGACGCCCTTCTGGTTCATGTAGAGGCCCATCGCGGCGGGCGTCTGGTCGTTCTGCCAGGAGGTCGAGAACACGTAAGGCGAGCACAATTCGCCGGCGAGCTGCGACGGACCGGCATTGGCCGAGATCAGGAAGGTTTTCGAATCGACCGCGGTCTTCAGCGACGCCAGCAGCACGTTCGACCAGATGTAGCCGACGATGAAATCGACCTTGTCGGACTGCACCAGCTTCTCGGTCTTCTGCTTGCCGACGTCGGGCTTCTGCTGGTCGTCCTCGTAGATCACCTCGACCGGCTTGCCATCGATCTTGCGGCCAAGGTGGTCGAGCGCGAGCTCGAACGAATTGCGCATGTCGTTGCCGATCACGGCGGTCGGACCGCTGAAGGTCGAGACAAAGCCGATCCTGACGCTGTCAGCCGCCGTCGCGGGCTGCGCGAGCGCCAAAGCCATGGCGCCTGCCAGCCAGAATGCCTTTTTCATATTCACTCCCCTCCTCAACCAAAGATCCCGCCAGGCTTGATCACGAGGGCCCGGGGGTCACGCTTTGCGCGCGCCGTTCTGTGACGTGTTTTGTGCGCGATATCGCAAGTGTGCAGCAAGCACGAACCGACGGCTCCCGATTAGAACCTTCGGTGCATACCCCAGCACCTTGCATCATAATTCGTCCAAATCGACCATTGCAAGAAATATAATGCCGGTTGCGTAGGCAACGATTGTCGCAGGGCCCGATGTAGGCCGAGGAGAACAGCAGCAGGCTTTAACGATCCGGTAAAGCACCCGGAAACCACGGGCCGGCGAAGGCGCTGCGGGCTTCATGGTCTTGAAAGCATCACCGGGCGACGCTGGGTCCAAAGGGATGCGTCGCATGTTGAACTATATCTTCGGCTTCAACGCCCGGATGGGCCGGTTGGCCTTTTTCTTCTGCACCTTGGTGGCGGGCCTTGGCTTTGTGATGCTGGTCTACGGGATCACGGGCAATGTGCCGCGCGGCAGGACGGACGTGCTGCTGGCGCAGGCATCGAACAGCTCCGCATTGATCATTGCCTTCTATGGCCTGCTCGTTGTCTGCTTCCTGCTGCAGTCGATGCGGGTGCGTGACATCGGATGGGATCCGGTCTGTGTGATGACGGCATGGATCGCCCTCATCGTGCTCGACAAGGCCATTGCCGGACGATTTCCCGAATACGCGCTGACCTACCAGCACACCGGAACGGTGGTCGGTGCGCTCGCCAATGCCGCGATGAACTTCGTCCTGACGTTCTGGCCGGGCAGCCGCTCCGAAGAAGCGCCGCCGTTGCCGCGCGAGACCGGCGGCGACGGGCTGTTTGAAAGAAACAGCGCACCCGCCGCAGCCGGCAGCCGGGTTGCGCGCATCGCCAACGGCGAGTTCGGCGGAAAGACGCGCTAGCGACCGCGCACGCTACCGTCGTCCCTGCGAAAGCAGGGACCCATAACCACCGTCCTGTGTTGTCGGAGCGAGCTGTGGCCCCAGCATCGCAAACCAATGACCATTCGTGGTTATGGGGCCCGGATCGCGCTTCGCTTGTCCGGGACGACGCGGAGTTTGTGGCGCCGTCACGGCGCCACGCGTTGAAGGCCGATCACCCTTGATCCACCGCCCACTCGGCGCCGTCGATCGCATAGGGCGCGTGGCGGAAATCCCGGATGGTCGCGACCTTGTCGGCCGACCAGTCGAGCAGCATGAACGATCGCGGCGGCCCACCCTGTGCGCTCGGATTGAACACCAGGATCGCGGGACGTCCCTCGACCTGTCCGGTCACCAGGTGCCAGTCGTCGATCTTCGAATAATTGCCGAAGTAGCGTGACACCTCGGCCTTGCCGTTCAGCCGTGTCTTGTTGACAAGCTCGAGCCTGATGTCATCGGCGATCATGGCGCGGATGGCATCGAAGTCGCGGTCGTTGAAGCGGCCGACATAGGCGTTCAGCCTGGTGCGATCGGCCGGCGACAGGCCGGGCCGCGGCGCATCGTCGGGCTCGCGGGAGAACGCGCGCAGTTGCGTGCGTCCGCGGTGCAGCGTGGCCTTCACCGCGGGCAGGCTGAAATCCATGATGCCGCAGACTTCCTGCAACGAGCAGCCGAGAACATCCATCAGGATCACGCTGGAACGCTGCGCAACCGGCAGCCGCATGAAGGTGCGCAGGCTGCTTGCTGCGATCTCACGGCGGCCGACGTCGTCAAGGTCTCCGGCCATCATGTCCACCTCCTCCGGCGCGTGGAGCGCTTCCTGGCGGTTGCGCCGCCTGAGGAAATCGAGCGCGGTGTTGTGCGCGATCCGGAACAGCCAAGCTTCCGGGTGCTGGATCGGGGCTGCAGGCGCGAAGGCTTCCATCGCCTTGATCAGCGCGTCCTGCAGCACATCCTCGCCGTCGATGACCGATCCGACCATGCGGGCGCAGTAGCGATGCAGCCTTGGCCGCATCGCCGCCAGCAGCGCCTCGACCTCGGTCGCGGCCGGCGCTTGGGGTGGTGACGTCATGATGGCTCCGCCAGATCGCTTCAAGGCAAGTCGGTTCACCCGGTTCACGGCGCATCCAGCATACGATAGTTTCCGACAATCACAGCACAGCGAACCAGCGGCGGCTCGGCGCAACGATCGCGGATGCCGTCCTGGAAGGCCTGGAAGGCCGCCAGCTTCGGGATCGGGCTCGAGCCGTCATCGGCCGCGGTCTCGACCATATGGATGAAGGTGTCGTCCTCCAGCCGCAGGGTCATATAGCGCACGCCATCCGGGTTTGCCGCCTTCAGCTCGGCGAACACCGCCGCAACCAGCGCGGCATTCTTGTCCGCCATTTCCGGCTTGGTCTTGTACCTGATCAGGGTCCGTCTCATCGCAGCCTCCTTGGCCTGGTTCTGCGGCCCGAACAGGCCGCGTCATACCCAAGGACGTTTGCCGGCGGTCAAAGGATGCGGTCCGGCAAAAATAATTCGAAAATAATTCTTTGCCGCATCCTTTGCCCATCCCGGATCGTCTTGTCGACGAGCGCGCCGCAACCCAGCGGCACGCCAACGGAGAACGACCATGCAAACCCCACGAGAGCGCAACGAGCAGCGCTGGGTGCTCGGCCTCACCGCGCTGGCATCCTTCATGATGGCGCTGGACGCCATGATCATGACCACGGCCTTCGCCACCATCCGCGCCGATTTCGGCAGCGCCGTGGAGACGCTGCAATGGACCGTGAACGCCTTCAATCTGACCTTCGCGGTGCTGCTCCTGACCGGCGCGGCGCTCGGCGACCGTTTTGGTCGGCGCAGGATGTTTGCAGCCGGGATCGGCCTGTTCGTCGTGGCCTCCGCGGCCTGCGCGCTGGCCGGCGACGCCGCGGCATTGATCGCCGCGCGCGCTTTGCAGGGCGCAGGCGCGGCGCTGGTGATGCCGCTGGCGATGGCGATCCTCAGCGGCGCGTTCGGCCGCGAGGAGCGTGCCCGCGCGCTCGGCATTTTCAGCGGCATCACCGGATGCGCGCTGATCATCGGCCCCGCGATCGGCGGCTTCATCACCGAACATCTCGGCTGGCGCTGGATCTTCTGGATCAACCTGCCGATCGGCCTCGTCGCGATTGCCCTCGTGCTGGCGCGCCTGCGCGAGAGCTTCGGGCCAACCGCGCCGCTCGACATCACCGGACTGTCGCTGGTCGCGCTCGCGGCGCTGGCACTGGTCTGGGGCCTGTTGCGCGGCAACAGCGCCGGATGGGCGAGCGCGGAAGTGACGGGTGCGCTGATCGCCGGCGCCGCGCTGGCAGCGATGTTCGTGCTGTGGGAGCTGCGTGCGGCCAGCCCGATGGTGCCGATGCGGCTGTTCGCGGCCAGACCGTTCGCGGCCGGCATCGCCGCAAGCGTGCTGTTCTATGCCGCGATGTATGGCGTGCTGTTCCTGCTGCCGCAATTCCTGCAGATCGCGCTCGGCTTCGACGCCTTCGGTGCCGGGCTACGGCTGTTGCCGTGGACGGCGACGCTGTTCGTCACGGCGCCGATCGCCGGCGCCGTGGTCAACCGGTTCGGCGAACGCACGCTTGTCGTCACCGGACTCCTGATGCAGGCGATCGGGCTCGGCTGGATCGGCGAGATCGTCACCCCGTCGATGCCCTACTCCGCGCTGGTCGCACCACTGATGCTCGCCGGCGTCGGCGTCTCGATGGCGATGCCGGCCGCGCAGAACGCGGTGCTGAGCGCGGTCGCCGTCAGCGAGATGGGCAAGGCGTCGGGCGTGTTCAACATGGGCCGTTTCCTCGGCGGGATGTTCGGCATCGCGGCACTGGTCGCGACCTTCTCCGCCAATGGCACGGCCGATTCGTCCGGACATTTCACGAGCGGATTTGCTGCGGCGATGAGCCTTGCGGCAACGCTATCGTTCGCCGGCGCGGTCGCGGGACTGTTCCTGCCGATGCGGCGGCCGGTCGTCGCCACGACTGCGTCGCAGGACGCGTGAGGCGCACAGCGATTGGGTTTCGCTATCGGGTGATCAGGCAATTCGTATTGGAATGAGGCTGCGAATGACTACATAATCAAATGACGAAGCCGTTCGAAACCGAGGGCGACATCAGATGACGCAAGCGCCGGCCAAACCTCATCGCGTGGTGATCGTCGGCGCCGGCTTCGGCGGGCTGGAAGCCGCCTTCGGCCTGTCAGGCGCGCCGGTCGAGATCACGCTGATCGATCGTCGCAACCACCATCTGTTCCAGCCGCTGCTCTATCAGGTCGCGACCGCGTCGCTTGCGACAAGCGAGATCGCGTGGCCGATCCGCTATCTCTTGCGCGACCGGCCCGAGGTGACGACGCTGTTCGCCAATGTCTGCGGCGTCGACGCTGCGAACAAGCAAGTGCAGCTCGACGACGGCGGCAGCATTCCCTATGACACGCTGATCCTCGCCACCGGTGCGCGCCACGCCTATTTCGGCCATGACGAATGGGAGCCGTTCGCGCCAGGCCTGAAGACGCTGGAGGACGCCACCACGCTGCGGCGGCGTATCCTCGTCGCCTTCGAGCGCGCCGAGCGCGAGACTGATCCCGACAAGCGTGCGGCGTTGCTGACCTTCGTCATCATCGGCGCCGGGCCGACCGGCGTCGAGATGGCCGGCACCATCGCCGACCTCGCCAAGGACACACTGCCGCAGGACTTTCGTCACATCGACACGCGGAAGGCGCGCGTGGTGTTGATCGAGGCCGGCCCGCGCGTGCTGGCAGGATTTCCCGACGATCTCTCGGCCTATGCGCAAGCGTCGCTGGAAAAACTCGGCGTCGAGGTGATGCTGGGCGAGCCGGTCACCGAATGCTCGGCCGACGGCGTCGTGTTCGGCGGCAAGAGGCTGGAGGCGCGCACCATCGTGTGGGCCGCCGGCGTGCGCGCCTCGCGCGCCGCCGAATGGCTGAACGCGCCGGCCGACCGCGCCCATCGGCTGCAGGTCGAGCCGGATCTGACCGTGCCCGGCCATCCCGACATCTTCGCGGTCGGCGACACCGTCACGATCAAGGGTCCCGACGGCAATCCGGTGCCCGGCATCGCGCCGGCCGCGAAGCAGGAGGGGCGCTACGTCGCCGCACTGATCAAGGCCCGGCTCGACAGCAAGACGCTGCCGCCGTTCCGCTACAAGCATGCCGGCAGCCTCGCGCAGATCGGCAAGAAGAAGGCGGTGATCGACTTCGGCTGGCTCAAGCTGCGCGGCTCACTGGCATGGTGGATTTGGGGCCTCGCCCACATCTACTTCCTGATCGGCGTGCGCCATCGGATTGCGGTGGCGATGAACTGGCTCTGGATCCACACCCGCGACCAGCGTGCCGCACGACTGATCACCCAAGGCAGCAGCAAGGTGGCGCAGTAGGCCTCGCGGGTCACGCGCACTCACTCTATCTCCGTCATCCTGAGAGCGCGGCACGCGCGTCTCGATGGATCGGCGGCCCGGCTGGTGGCCGATTCATCCTTCGAGGCTCGCTACGCTCGCACCTCAGCGATGACGGAACTGCGTTCAACCATTGTGCGGCAAGGCCGTGCGTGAAATACTTGCCCTGGCAACAATAACAATCCGGGCGGAGAGGAAACAATGCAGATCGATGCGCGCGCATGGGCGTTCGCGGCTTCACTTGTCACGTTGATGTCGTGCGCTTCGGCCGCGTTCGCGACGGAGATGACTGGTGACCCCGCGACAACCTGCAGCGGCCTTGCCGGTCCCGTCGACGGCGCCGTCAAGATCGATGCAGCGACGCTGCAAACGCCGACGCCGCTCGCGATCGCCGAGAAGGCGCCGACGCCCGCAGCGCGTATCATCCCGGCCAATCCCGCCTTCTGCAAGGCGCTCGGGCAGATCACACCGACCGATCCTGCCGCGCCGCCGATCAAGTTCGAGGTCAACTTGCCCGTCGAGTGGAACGGCCGTTCGCTGCAATATGGCGGCGGCGGCTTCAACGGCGTGCTGATATCAGGCCTCGGCCTGCCGCCGGCCTATCCATTCGACAAGGCCTCGCCGCTGGCGCTCGGCTTCGTCACCGTCGGCACCGATTCCGGCCACGAGCAGAAGCCCGGCGAGCCGCCGCAGCTGTTCGCGCTCAACGACGAGGCGTTCGAGAATTTTTCGCACAAGGCCTACAAGAAGGTGCGCGACGCCGCGCGGGCGCTGACGGTCCGCGCCTACGGCAAGCCGCCGACGAAGATGTATTTCATGGGATCGTCCGAAGGCGGTCGTGAGGCGCTGACCATGGCGCAGCGTTACCCCGACGATTTCGACGGCATCTTCGCGCGCGTTCCCGTGATCAACTGGGTCGGGTTGCAGCATGCCGGCACCCGCTCCGGCCTCGTGACGATGGGCGACGGCTGGATCAGGCCGGCGCAGGTCAAGCTCGTGGCCGACGCCGTGCTGAAGGCCTGCGACACGCAGGACGGCTCCGACGACGCGCTGGTGCAGGATCCCGTCGGCTGCAAGTCCGCGTTCAAGCCGGCCATGCTGGCATGCGCCGCGGGGCAGAGCGGCGACGACTGCCTGACCGACAAGCAGATTGCGGCGATCGAGACGCTGCATGCGTCGTATAAATTCTCGTTCCCGCTCGCCAACGGCCTCGACGACTATCCGGGCTGGGGCGTGTCGGGCGAGAATACGCCGGCGTTCGGCCCGACCGGCGGCTGGAAGGCCTGGTGGCTCGGCGCCACGGCGCCGGCGCAGCCGCCGGCTCCGACCAACGGCATCGCCTGGATCTACGGCGCCGGCGGCATTCAGTACGTTTTCGCCCGCGACCCGAAACTCGACGTCACGACCTACAAGCCCGAGGACCACAAGGCGCGCGTGCTGGAGGTCTCCGCGCTGATGGATTCCACCGATCCGGACCTCACGCGCTTCCACGCCCACGGCGGCAAGCTCGTGATCCTCGAACACATGTCCGACTACGCGCAAAGCCCCTATGCCGGGATCCGCTACTTCGAGAACGTCGAAAAGACGCTCGGCAAGGACAAGGTCGCGGAGTTCGCCCGGCTCTACACCGCCCCCGGCGTCGACCATGTCGGCTCCGGCGCACCCGCCAATGTCGACATGCTGGCCGTGCTGGTCGACTGGGTCGAGAACGGCAAGGCGCCCGGCGATCTCGACGTGCGCGAGCAGAAAGCCGAGGCGCCGTCCTTCGACACAGTCCGCGCGCTGCCATTGTGCCGCTGGCCGACATGGCCGCATTACAAGGCAGGGCCGCTCACCGCGGCGGCGAGTTTTGCTTGCGCGCCGTGAGGTAGGCTTCGTCACAACTTCGGATTGTCGCTCTGCTTGTGCCGAGCGAGCGCAGCGGCGCATGCGGCGATGGCGGAGCCCCGCGGCTCCGCCAGCGGGACTACCCCCTCTTAGCCAGCAGCACTGCCGTATCGCGGCGCGCGGGCAGCTCTCATCGATAGTTGATGTGCTACACCATCGCAGTCCCGGCTGGCCGAGACAGATCTTCAACAATGACTTTAAGGAGGGAATGCAATGCGAATGTCTTCCGCCTTATATCTGTTCATTGCGTTGCTCGCGATGCCTGCGACCGCGACCGCTGGCGATGAAAGTCTGAAGCAACAGTTCGAGAAGGTCGCGGCAACCTATGCCGACAGCTTCAACAAGCAGAATGGTGCCGGAATCGCTGCGCTCTATGCGCCCGGCGGGATGGTGGTCAATGCGACCGGGTCACACACCGACATCGTCCAGACCTATGAGGGCATGTTCAAGGCCGGCTTCAACCACAATGAAATAACGGTGGACGAGGCCCTGCCGTTGGGAACCGATACGGCTATCGCGACGGGCGAATATCACATCACCGGCAAGAACCAGAATGGCGAGCCGCTTGATGTGGCTGGCCGCTGGACCGGGGCGTATGTCAACCAGGGCGGAAATTGGAAGATCCGGATGGTGTCGGCCTTCCCGAAGGCGCCTCCGGCGAAATAGTGTCTTCAGTGATGCACGCAGCAAAGGGTGCTGCTGATCTCGGATCGCCTCTCGCCTTGTGCGCGAGGCGGGCCGCATGAAGCGAGGCGGAATGCGAACCGGTCGACGAGTGGCGATCGCTCCGTGCCGCCCCGCAGCTGCACTGGTGGATACAGCGTCAGCCCATCACCTGATGCGGCGAGCGGCCGAACGCGGCCTTGAAGGCGCGGCTGAAATGCGAGACGTCGCTGAAGCCGAAGCTGAGCGCCGCATCGGTGACATGGCTGAAGCGCCGTTCGGCCAGCGCCTGATAGGCGCCGGCGAGGCGCTGCTGCCACAGCCAGCGGATCGGCGTCGTGCCTTCGCGCGCGAACAGGCGATTGAGCGTGCGCGGCGCCATGTTCTGCGCGGTGGCGATCGTATCAAGATCGAGCTCGGGATCGTCGAGATTAGCCACGATATAAGCCTTGACCCGCGCCAGCCGTTCGTCGCCGCGCTGCGGCACGTCGTCCGTCAGCTCGGTCTGCAGCGTGGTCGCGAAGATATCGAGCACTGAGGTGCCAAGCCTTATCGCAGCAGGCCCGGCCTCGTCATCGAGGCGCGTCAGCCGGCGGATCAACGATCCCGCCAGCGCGCCCACTTTCGAAGCGTTGCCGACCCGCCGTGCCGTCAACCGCTGCGCATCCGGCAGACGCGCGAGCAGCAGCGGCCGCGGGATCGACACCATGATCGAACGCGCACTCGGGGCGAATTCCAGCGTGAACGGCTGCGCCTGGTCATGCAGCATGAGATCGCCCCGGCGCATGCGCACCTCGCGTCCGCCTTGCGCGAAGCTGACCTCGCCGCGCAAGGTGAGCCACAGCATGAAATAATCGCGCGGGTCCCTTCGGACATCGCTCGCGCTGCGCATCACCCGGATGCGGTCGGCAGCCGGTGTCGACGACCAGATGTCGTTGATCGCGAGCGGCCCGAAATGGCGGATCGAGATCGCTGCCTGAAATGCCTCGTCCGCGACGCGGCGGCATTCGGTCAGCGAGAATTCGCGGCAGGTGACGTGATGCCAGCGGTCAAAGCTGTCACCCGGCGCGACAAGCGTTTGCGCGACAACTATGTGATCTGGGATCTGCATCGGACCTTGCTCCCGCCCAACCCGGCAGCGGGATATTCTGCGTCCGGCCCCCGCTTCTGGCAAGCAGAGTCCAGCGACTGGCCAGCGCAGCCAAGAACGGCTGCCGTCACGGATGTAGAAAAGGTCTCCCTTCAGGAGAGGAGACACCACATGGGCTACCAATGCGAAATCATCGATCCCGCCAGCACCGTCATGATCGTGGTCGACATGCAGAACGATTTCGTGGCCGAGGGCGCCAAGCTGCGGTCGGCGCAGGCCGCCGCCATGGTGCCGCTTCTGGCGCAGACGCTGAAGACCTGCCGCGACAAGGGCATCCGCGTCATCTACACCGCCCATGTGCATCGCCGCGACGGCAGCGACATGGGGCTCTATGACGATCTCTATTCGCCGATCGCCGATCGCTCGTCGCTGGTCGACGGCACCGAAGGCGTCCAGATCTTCAACGACCTTGCGCCCGCACCGGGCGAGCACGTCATCAAGAAGCACCGCTACAGCGCGTTCTTCGCCACCGACCTCGACCTCATCCTGCGCGAATGGGGCATCACGACGGTCATCATTTCGGGGACGACGACCGAGAACTGCTGCCACGCCACCGCGCGCGACGCCATGTTCCACAACTACAAGGTCGTGTTCCTGTCGGATGCGACGGGCACGTTCGACTATCCGGATGTCGGTCAGGGCGCCCTGTCCGCCGAAGAAGTGCACCGCGCCACGCTGACGATCCTCGCATTCTCGACCGCGCATGTGATGACGGCGGCCGAGATGCTGGGGCGAGTGAAGGCCGGTGATGGAGCTGCGAAGGCTGCATAGTTAGTCGCGAACAGCACGCCGCACGTTTGGTCAGCCTCTCCCCTCGTGGGAGAGGCCGGAACGCATGATGCGAAGCGAAATGCGATCCGGGTGATGGGTTGCGGTCTCTCCATCCAGTACGCCGCATCGAGAGTCCTCTTGCCTGTCACCCTCCCCTGGAGGGGGAGGGTCGGATCGCAACGAGCGAAGCGACGTGCGAACCGGGGTGGGGTGATCTCTCAACACGGGCACTGTTCGACTGGAGGGACTTCACCCCACCTCGGTTTGCATTTCATGCAAACCGATCCTCCCCCTCCAGGGGAGGATGTGGTCGCGTCCGCGGCAGCGATCCTCACTTCACCAGCGCGCAGCCGCCGTCGGCCAGCGGCCGGAACGCCTCATCGGCCGGGATGGTCGCGATCAGCTTGTAATAGTCGTAGGGGTACTTCGACTCCTCCGGCTTCTTCACCTCGAACAGGTACATCGGGTGGATGACGCGGCCGTCCTGGCGGATCGTGGTCTCGCCGAACAGCCTGTCCTTGCCCTTGAAGGTCTTCATCTGCGGCACCACGACCTTGGCGTCGTCGCCGCCGGTCGCGGCAACCGCGTTGAGATAGGCGAGCGTCGAGGCATAGACGCCGGCCTGGTTGCCGCTCGGCATCTTGCCGTTCATGCCGGGCCGTGCGGCGAAGCGTTTTGCGAACGCGCGGGTGTCGTCGTTCATGTCCCAGTAAAAGGCCTCGAGCAGTTGCAGGCCCTGCGCGACCTTCAGGCCCATGCCGTGGACGTCGTTCACGAACAGCAGGAACGCCACCATGGTCTGGCCGCCCTCCTGAATGCCGAACTCGGCCGCCTGCTTCACCGCGTTGATGGTGTCGCCGCCGGCATTGGCGAGCCCGATCACCTTTGCTTTCGAGTTCTGCGCCTGCAGCAGGAAGGACGCGAAGTCCGACGTGCCGAGCGGATGCTTGCTCGATCCCAGCACCTTGCCGCCGTGCTTCTCGATGTAGTTCGTCGCCTCAGCTTCGATGCCCTTGCCGAGTGCGTAGTCGACGGTCACAAAGTACCAGTCCTTGCCGCCGCGCTGCATCATCGCGGCCGCGGTGGTGTTGCCGGTCGCCCAGGCGTCGTTGACCCATTGAATGGTGTTCGGCGAGCAGGCCTTGCCGGTGAGGTCGGAGCTTGCGGTCGACGACGCCAGGAACGTCATCCTGGAGTCGCGCAGCACGGTGTTGATGGCGAGCCCGACCGCCGAGTTCGGCACGTCGACGATGGCGTCGACGCCTTCGACATCGAGCCATTTGCGCGCGATCGCGGATCCAACGTCAGCCTTGTTCTGGTGATCGGCATAGACGATCTCGACCTTGATGCCCTTGCCGCCGCCGTTGAAATCTTCCGCGGCCATCCGCGCGGCTTCCACCGAGCCCATGCCGTTGGTGTCCTGGAAGATGCCGGAAATGTCGTTGAGCACGCCGACGCGCACGACATTGTCGGAAATCTCCGCACGTGCGCTGCCGGCGGCGCAGGCCAATGCCAGCGCAAGTCCGATCCCAAATCGCCCAACCCCAAAGCCCCTCATCGTATCCCCTCCTATGTTTCCTTAGACCAACCTATTGGCGGTCTTGAGCGTCTCATCAGGCCGGCGTGATCTCGACCGGCAGGCTGCTGAGCCCGCGCAGCGTGTTGTTGAACAGGCGCTTCGGCTCGCCTGTGATTTCGATCCTGGCGACACGGCGCGCCAGCGCCGCCATCATCACTTCGCCTTCGAGGCGGGCGACGAGTTGGCCGACGCACATATGGATGCCCGAGCCGTAGCCGACATGGCCCGAGGTACGACGCGTGATGTCGTAGCTGTCGGGCGCCTCCCAGCGGCGCGGGTCACGGTTGGCCGCAGCCAGGAACATCAGCACCTTCTCGCCTTCGGGAATGGTGGCCCCGCTGAGCTCGACGTCGCGGGTCGTGGTGCGGAAGAAAGTCTGGACCGGACTTTCGAACCGCACGGCTTCCTCGAAGGCGTTGCGCGCCAGCGTCGGATCGCCGCGGAGCTTCTGGAACTGGTCGGGGAAGCGGGCAAGGCAGTAGACGGCGGCGCCGATGCCGTTGACGGTCGTGTCGAGACCGGCCGATAGCAGCGAGCGCACCAGCAGCGGTGCCTCGGTCGCGGTAATGGCACCGCTATCGACATGGGCGTGGATGCAGGCGCCGATGCCACCCGGGGTGAGATTGTCGCGCTGACACTGTTCGGAAATATAGGCCTGGTGCGGCGCGGAGCGCTCGATCGCCTGCTTGCGCAGTTCGTTCGGCGGCCCAAAGGCATTGAACACCAGGCTTGCGTAAGGCAGCAGATTCTCGCGGCCCTCCGGCCGCAGGCCCAGCGCATCCGGGAAGATCGACAGCGGATAGGCTTCCGCGAGGTCCTCGATCGCATCGAAACGGCGCTTCTCCAGCAGCGCATCGATGCAGGCCTCCGCCGCGGCGGCAAATCGCCCGCGAAGCTGCTTCATCACGGTCGCCGACAGCACGCTGCTCAGCACCGCGCGGGTGCGGGTATGCGCCGGCGGGTCAGCCTCCAGGATCAGGCTCGGCGGCCGCCAGGGCTTCTCCCTGGAGAAGTCGCTGAGGCCCACGCCGCGGCTGGAGCAGAAGGTCGCGGGATCGTTCAGGACCGCACGGACCTCGGCATAGCGCGCCACGCCATAGACATTCCACTTGTCGAGATAGACCACGGGTGCGGCCTCGCGCAGCCGTTCATGGGTCGGGAACGGGTCGGCGAAGAACTCGAGCGCGAACGGATCGACGTCGAGATGCGGGATGGACGCAGCTTCTGTTGCAGTCATCAGGACCTCCCGAGGTTTGATCTTGTCAATACGGGCCGCATGTCTATTGCTCCCGAACAGTTTCGCAGCGATGATTTGGGAAATGAGCAGCCAGCCCCTCCCCCGAAAGCCCCGCCGGCCCAAACCGGCCGATCCCGCAGATGCCACCGATGGCCCGCTGCTGGACCTCAATCGCTATGTGCCGGCGTTCATCACCTTCATCGGCAACAAGCTGTCGAACAGCGCCACCGCATTTTACCAGAAGAATTTCGGCGTCAACGTCACCGAGTGGCGAATCATCTCGCAACTGGCGATCGAGCCGGGGATTCCTGCCTCCCGCATCTGCCAGGTGATCGGCTTCGACAAGGGCCCGGTCAGCCGCAACCTCGCGGCGCTGCAGAAGCGCGGCCTGCTGACGATCCGCACCGCGCCCGACGACGGCCGCACCCATTCGATCACGCTGACCGCGCGCGGCCGCGCCATCCACGACAGGGTCATCGTCGCGGCGCTGGAGCGCGAGCGGCGGCTGCTGTCGTGCCTGAAGAAGGACGAGCGCGAGGTGCTGATCGACCTGCTGCGCCGGCTGCACGAGAATCTCGGCGCCGTGACCGGGCCAAGCACGACCTGACCGCGCGGCGGCACCGCCGGCGGCGCCCTGCGCCACCGCGGTATTTGCCCGGTTGTCCACGCGTGCTGTTTGCGCGCTGCTGCGCAACATTGTCCTCCCAAAAGCGTGGCCGTTGACCGGCCCTGTTCCTATGGGTGCGGAAACTCGCACAGCTTAGTTGCCATAGCAACTAAAAACACGAACCCGCGCGGAGCAAGGCTCCAAGGAACCGGTGCAGACGGCTCAAGTGAACGGCCCGCCAAACGTGCCACAAACCCGGTGTCGTCCCGGCCTCCGAGCCGGTACCCATAACCACCAATGCCAATTATTGCACACCAGCGGAACGACGACTTTTGTACACAACGTCGGCCGCGGAGTATGGGTCCCTGCTTTCGCAGGGACGACGGCGGTCTACGCGGCGCGCTACTGGCGTATCAGAGGCACAAATCGCCTCACAAGCCCGCGCAGGCGATCGGCTCAGCCGACGCGTCGTCCTCGAGGACCGCTACCGCTGCGGCACGGCGCGTCAGCACAGCGCGCTGGTTGATGTAGCCCTTGTCGGTGATCTCCCCGCCGTCGACCGAGGCGGGCTCGGCGAGCAACAGCGCGCGGGTGGCGTGACCGGAGGAATGGCCGCCTTGCGCCTTCAGCCGTGCCAGCCCCTGCCCGATCGCGGAACGGACCGCCGGATGGCCGATCGCCTCCTGCGCACCGGCGCTCTCGGGCAGCCCCGCCAGCGAACGGCAGGCGGCGAGGTTTGGGAACACCAGGAAGCGCACCTCGTCGCGGCCATGGCCCGTGACGACGATATCCTGCGCGAGCGGCGCCAGCGCCGCGATGCCGGCGACCCGCAAGGTGCCGACGCTGACCCAGGTGCCGGAATTGAGCTTGAAGTCTTCCGCCACGCGGCCGTCGAAGAACAGGCCGAGATCGGGCCGGTCGGGATCGGCGAAGGTCACGGCATCGCCGATCTTGTAAAAACCCTCGTCATCGAAGGCCTCTCGGGTGAGTTCGGGCGCCTTCCAGTAGCCCGGCGTGACATTGGGCCCGCGCACGCGGACCTCGAGCTTGTCGCCCGAGGGCACGAGTTTGAGCTCGGTGCCGGGAATCGGCACGCCGACATTGCCGGAGCGTTTGGCGAGGAAGTGGCAATCGGTCGCCAGCGGCGAGGTCTCGGTCGAGCCCCAGGCCGACACCATCGGCAGCCGGCGGCCGACCGTCTGCAGCGACAATTCCTCCAGCGCGTCCCACAGATTCTGCGGCAGCGCCGCGCCGGCATAGAAGGCGAATTTGGTGCCTTCGAAGAACTTGCGGCGCAACTCGTCATCGGTGCGCAGTGCCGCGATCAGCATGTCGAAGCCGCGCGGCACGTTGAAATAGACCGTCGGCACTACGCTGCGCAGATTCGCAAGCGAGGTCGCGAACAGGCCGGGCGCCGGCTTGCCGCCGTCGATATAGAGCGTGCCACCGTTGCACAGCACCAGATTGAAATTGTGGTTGGCGCCGAAGGTGTGGCTCCAGGGCAGCCAATCTAGGATCACCAACGCCTCGCGGGACTGCTCGAGGAATGTCCAAGTCTGTGCCTTGGCCTGCTGGCTCGATGTCAGCATGCGCTGGGTGTTGATCACGGCCTTCGGTGTGCCCGTTGATCCCGAGGTGAACAGGAATTTTGCGATCGTGTCCGGCGTCACCGCAGCGAAGGCGGTGGCGACATCAGGCGACTCAGGCGTCGCCGCGACAGTGCGAAACGCCAGCACCCCGGCATCTTCGGGATTGCCGCTGACAATGGTCGCGCGATGCAGCGGCGCGACGGCGGCAAGCGCGGCTGCAAACGGTTTTGTGCCCGTGACATAGATCGCGCCGGGATCGAGCAGCGTGATCATGCTCTTCAGCTTGTCGAAATCCCGCGAGATCAAGGAATAGGCCGGCGAGATCGCGGCCGAGGGCACGCCGACATGCTGGGCCGCGAGCGCGAACAGCGCGTGATCGATGCCGTTGTCGGCGAGGATGACGAGCGGTCGCTCGGTGCTCAGCCCTTGCGCCCGGATCCACGATGCGGCCCGGCGAACGATTCCGAGCGCATCGCGATAGCTGACGGTGCTCCAGGGCGCCTCGGCGCTGGCGCGCTCGCCAAGGAAGATGCGATCCGGCGCCTGCTGCGCCCAATTCTCCAGCCAGTCACCGACGCAGCGGACGCTTGGTTTCAGGGGCGTGGTGGAGCGGACCAGGATGCTGCCGTCGTCGCGGCTGACGGCAACGATCGCGGGCGTCGCGAACAGGCGGTGCGGATCGTCTCCGCTGGCGGCCATCGTCATGGTTTCCTCCTCGCCCGTATCTTATCAGGATCGCGCTGCAACAAGGTGCGGCGGCGCAGTCCCGGCCGGGCTCTTTGGTCATAATGTTGCGGACGTCAATTGTTGTCGTCAACAACAATCTTTCCCTCACGCCTCGAGCGCGCTAGCCTTGAGGCATGGCGAGCAAGCAAAAGACATCGCGCAAGGCGGCAGGAACGAGAGCGGCAATCCGCCGCCCCCAGGCGCGCGCGGCGAATGGCCGGACGCATGGCGGTGACGCCAATGACGACATCGGTCTCGACGCGCTGGTCGGCCACGCCGGCTATGCGGTGCGGCGCTTCCAGCTCTGGATCTTTCAGGACTTCATCAAGACGCTGGCGACGGTCGATATCCGCCCGACCCAATATTCGGTCATGACCGTGATCGGGGCCAATCCGGGGCTGAGCCAGATGGCGGTCGCAAAGCGGCTCGGGATCGAACGCGCGCGGCTGGTGCATCTGCTCGACAGCCTGGAAGAACGCGCCTTCGTCAGCCGCATCCCCTCCGCCACCGACCGCCGCTCCCACGCGCTGCATTTGACCGCGCGCGGCAAGACCGCGCTGGCTCAGTTCAAGCGGCTCGCCGCCGAGCACGAGCGGCATGTCGCCGACAAGATCGGCAAGGAAAACCGCGAGCAACTGCTGCGGATCCTCGCCTGCTTCACCTGATTGATCGACCGGATTTCGGCCTGGTCACGCTTGCCTTAAAATTGAGCAGACTCGCTCTCAGGCGAACTTGCTTCAGCTCCCGGCGGCCATTTCAAGCAACTGATATTGTGCAATAATCCGTCGCTCCGCGGGCGCAGGTAAATTGTACACAATGGCACATTGCTTGCTTCGATCAGGCTGCAATTCCCTCGCGGCGGGCAATCCGATGCCTTGCCGCGCCAGAGACGAGGCCAACCACGTGACTGAAACTGTCGCCGCGATCGTCGCCGCACACCGCGCCGGGACCATGACGCCGGCGCAAACGGTAGCGCGCAGCTACCAGCGCATCCGCGAGCACAACGACCCCGCCATCTTCATCAGCCTGCGGGACGAGCAGGACGCGCTCGCCGAGATCGCGCGGCTTGCTGACCCGAGGCTGCCGCTCTACGGCGTGCCGGTCGCAGTGAAGGACAATATCGATGTCGCGGGCCTGCCGACCACGGCCGCCTGCCCGGCGTTCTCCTACGTGCCCGCGCAGGACTCGACGGCAGTCGCCAGACTTCGCGCGGCCGGCGCCATCATTATCGGCAAGACCAATCTCGACCAGTTCGCCACCGGCCTAGTCGGCGTGCGCTCACCCTACGGCATTCCCAAAAATCCGGTGCGCGGCGATCTCGTGCCGGGTGGATCGAGCTCGGGCTCCGCGGTCGCGGTATCAGCGGGACTCGTGCCGCTGTCGCTCGGCACCGACACCGCGGGCAGCGGTCGCGTGCCGGCGATGCTCAACAACATCGTCGGGCTCAAGCCGAGCCTCGGGTTGATTTCGAACGCGGGGCTGGTGCCGGCCTGCCGCACGCTCGACTGCATTTCGGTGTTCTCGCTCACCGTCGACGACGCGCTGGCCGCACTCGCGGTGATGGCGGGGCCGGATGACGCCGATCCGTTCTCGCGCGACCGGCCGCTGGCACCGCTCGCGCCGATTCCGGCGAAGCTCAAGCTCGGCATTCCCAAGAACGGCCAGCTGATCTTCTTCGGCGACCGGGAAGCGGAGAGAGCCTATGACGAAGCATTAAACCGCTGGCAGGCACTCGGCGCCGAACTCGTCGAATTCGATCTCGAGCCGTTCTACGAGACCGCGCGGCTGCTCTATGAGGGCCCCTGGGTTGCCGAGCGCTATCTCGTGATCCGCGACCTGCTGGCGTCCTCGCCGGACGCGATCCATCCGGTGACACGCGAGATCACGATCGGTGGCGCGCGGCCCACCGCGGCGGATACCTTCTCTGCGCTCTATCGCCTGCAGGCGCTGCGCCGCGTTGCCGCGCGCACCTTCGCGCAATGCGATGCGATCGTGCTGCCGACGGCGCCGACGGTCTATTCCACCGCTGACGTGCTGGCCAACCCGATCGAGCTCAACTCGCGGCTCGGCACCTACACCAATTTCGTCAACCTGCTCGATCTGTGCGGCCTGGCGCTGCCGGCGGCGATGCGGCCCGACGGCGCGCCGTTCGGCATCACGCTGCTCGCCCCCGCCGGCCGCGACGCGGAGCTTGCCGGCATCGGCCGCGTATTCCACGCCGGCACCGGACTCGCGCTCGGCGCCAAGGCGGTACCGCAGCCGCCGCTGGCCGCCGTGCCGGCGCAGGCCGGTGCCGACGAGATCACGATCGCGGTCGTCGGCGCGCATCTCTCCGGCATGGCGCTGAACCACGAGCTGACGACGCTCGGTGCGCGCCTGCTGGAAGAGACGATCACCGCAGCGGACTACAAACTCTACGCACTCGACACCACGCCACCGAAACCTGGCATGCTGCGCATCGAGGCGGGTGCGGGTCATGCCATCAAGCTCGAGCTGTGGGCGATGTCGCCAGCCGCGTTCGGCACATTCGTCGCCGCGATCCCACCGCCGATGGCGATCGGCACGCTCCGGCTCGCCGACGGACGGCAGGCCAAAGGCTTCATCGTCGAGCCGGCCGCGATCGCCGGCGCGAAGGATATCTCGGCCTATGGCGGCTGGCGGGCGTTCATGGCGGAGCGGGCGAAGGGGTAGCAGCAGCGGTAGTGTGCTCCCTCGCCCCGCTCTTGCGGGGAGAGGGTTGGGGTGAGGGGCATCTCTCCACGAGCTGTGCGCGCGGTTGGACCTGTACCCCCTCACCCTGATCGCATCTGACGATGCGATCAGACCTCTCCCCGCAAGCGGGGCGAGGTGAGAAGAAGCTACACCGACACCGCGTAGGTCTCGTATTCCCCGCGCACCTGCTCGATATGGGCGCGCATTGCGGCGGCGGCGCCGAGCTTGTCGCCGCGCAGGATAGCTTCGACGACGCGGTCGTGCTCGGCGTGCGATTTTGCCAGGCGCCCGAGGTTGCGGAACTGGGCGCGGCGGAACGGCTGCACACGCACTCGCGTCGCCAAGGTGATCTCGGCGATATAGGCGTTCTGCGATCCGGCGTAGATCGCGTTATGAAAGCGCTCATTGACCTCGTGGAAGCGCTCGGGATTGCCGGTATAGCTCAGCACCCGCAGCTCCTCATGGACCGCCTCCAGCGCGTGGCGCTCCGCCGCTGTCATCCGCTCGGCGGCAAGGCCGGCGCACATCGCCTCCAGCTCAGCCATCGCCTCGAACATGCCGGTGAGCCGCTCGAGCGAGGGCCGCGCCACCACGGCACCGCGATGCGCGCGCGCGTCGATCAGGCCGCTGGCGGCCAGCTGCCGCAGCGCCTCGCGCACCGGCGTGCGCGAGACCTTGAAGCGGCGCGCCAGATCGGTTTCATCGAGCCCGGCGCCCGGCGGCAGCGTGCCGCGCACGATCTCGTCAGCGAGCTGGAGCCGGAGTTCTTCGGCGCGGGTCGTCTTGTCGACCAGCGACGACGCGCGATCGACACGCCGCACCAGCGGCTCCGGCTCGGTGCCCTGCGGCTGCGGCGCGCGGGTCGGAAGATCGTCCAGGCTCATGGCTGAAACGCCCTTTCAATCACCCTGGTTCAAGCTCCCCTTGGTTCATCAATGACGCTGACATGGGCGGCGACGATTCTCCAGCCCTCGGCGAAGCGAATCCATGTCTGCATCTGCCGCCCCACCCGGCCCGGTGCGCCGTCCCGATAGAACAACGTCGAGGCGATCGCGGTGTCGCGGCCATAGGTCGTGATCACGGTGCGATCGATCTTGCGCATCAGCCCGGCCGCCGGCCGCCCGGCACGAAACGCCGCGATCTCGGCATAGCCATAAAGGTTCTCGCCGATGCCATAGCGCAGCGTCCGGCTGTCGTTGCGGAACAGCTCGTCGAGCACGGCGACATCGTTAGAGACCAGCGCCTTCTCGTACCGCTCGAACTGCGCGGTCACCTCGGCGAGCACGTCAGGAAGATCGATCTCCATTTTAGATTCCTCTTGGCGCGGGAGCCGTGACGACACCCATCTGTTCCAGCGCATAGGCGACCCGCAGCGCGATGTCCTCGCGCCAGGGCGCGGCAATGATCTGCACGCCGATCGGCATCGGTTCAAGCGGCACCGGCACGGCGGCCACCGGCAGGCCGATGAAGGAGATCGGCTGGGTGTGGATACCGATATTGGGGCGGACCGGAAGCTCGATCCCGTTGAGCGTAAAAGTGGCCTGACCGATCTTCGGCGCCGTGCACGGCGTTGCCGGCGCCAGGATCACATCGACCGACTGGAACAGCTCCAGCACCCTGGCGCGGTACCAGCGGCGGAATTTCTGCGCCTTGTCGACATAGACCGCCGGGATCATCGCGCCCGCGAACAAGCGGTCGCGCACCGGCGGATCAAAGTCGTTAGGCCGCTTGCGCAGCCGATCGAGATGCAGCGCGGCGCCCTCGGTCGTGGTCATGATGAAGGCGGCAGCGCGGGCGCGCGCCGCTTCCGGCAGCTCCACCGTCCGCGTGGCGCCGAGCGCCTTTGCCACGCGCGCGACCGCTTCGACGGCCTCCGGCAGCAGATTCTGCTGGAAATAGCCGCCGGCAATCGCAACCCGCAGCCGGCTGACATCATTGGCAAGCAGCGGCACGGTCGGCTCGACCGACTGCACACTGCAGGCGGGATCGTCGGCATCAGGCCCCTGCATGGCGTCATAGGCAAGCGCGAGATCCTTCACGCTGCGCGCAAACGGACCGAGATGATCGAGGCTCGCGACGAACGGAAACGATCGCGCGCGCGACAGCCGGCCATAGGTCGGCTTCAGGCCGAACGTACCGCAGAATGACGACGGCACCCGGATCGAGCCGTTGGTATCAGAGCCGAGCGCGATCGGCACCAATGCGCCGCCGACGGCGCTGCCGGAGCCGCCCGACGAGCCGCCGGCCATCCGCGTCGGATCATGCGGATTGCGCGACGGACCGTCATGCGCGTTCTCGCCGGTGAAGTCGTAGGCGTATTCGCCCATGTTGAGTGCGCCGACCAGCACGGCGCCGGCCGCTTCCATCCGCTCGATCAACGTGGCATCGCGCGGCGACGGCGGCAGGTCGCGATTGATCTTCGAGCCGGCGCGGGTCGAGAGGCCCTGCACGTCGAACAGGTTCTTCACCGCGAACGGCACGCCGGCAAGCGGGCCGGCCGGTTGGCCCGCATCGATCGCGGCATCGACCGCCTTGGCGCGGGCCCGCGCGCGATCGGCGGTAACGTCGGTGAAGGCGTTGAGGACCTTGTCGTGCACAGCGATGCGCGCGAGCGCCGCCTCGGTCACGGCGAGCGCCGTGATCTTGCGGCTCGATACGGCCTGCGCGATTTCGGCGGCCGACATGAAGGCGGGAGTTTCGGACATCGCGATCTCAGGTCGAATAGACGGCGGCCGACGCGACGTCGTCAGGCAGCGGGAAGTCATCGACCAGCCGCGCCAGCCGCAGCGCGACCTCGAGATTTGCGCGCACCGACGGACGCCAGGCGTCTTCCAGCGGTAACGCCATCGTCCGGGTGACGGCGCTCATGTAATCGTCGAGATGATCGTCCATTTCGCTCCCGATAGGTTTTTTCAGGACACCGGCAACGGCGGATGCGGGATCGCCGTGAGCAGCTCCCTTGTATAGGCATCCTGCGGATTGCCCAAGACGTCATCGGATGCGCCCTGCTCGACGATGCGACCGCTGCGCATCACGATGACGCGATCACACAGCAGGCGCACCACGTTGAGATCGTGCGACACGAACAAATAGCTCATGCCCATCGACTGCTTGAGGTCCTGCAGCAGATTGAGCACCACCGCCTGCACCGAGACGTCAAGTGCCGCGGTTGGCTCGTCGAGGATGACGAGCTTCGGATGCAGCGCGATCGCGCGCGCGATACCGACGCGGGCCTTCTGGCCGCCGGACAGCTGGTGCGGGAAGCGATCCAGCAAATTGACCGGCAGGCCGACCAGCCGCGCCAGCTCCTCGCAGCGGTCGCGAAGCGCGTCGCGCCCCCTGATGTCGCCGAGCTGCATGATCGGGTCCGCGATCGCGCGCGCCGCCGTGAAGCGCGGATTGAGGCTGTCGGTCGGATCCTGGAACACCATCTGGATCTGGCTGCGCCGCGGCAGCCGCGCGAAGGATTGCGGCATGATGCCGCCGATGTCCTCGCCATCGAACATGATGCGGCCGGAGGTCTGGTCCAAGAGCCGCATCACCATCATCGACGTCGTCGACTTGCCGCAGCCGGATTCGCCGACCAGCCCGACGCTCTCGCCATGGTCGATCGAGAAGCTGATGCCGTCGACGGCGCGGAAGATCTCCTCCTCGACCGGCGGCTTGCGGCCGAACAGTTTTGTGAGCATCGAGCCCGCGCCCTGGCGGGGGTATTCCTTGACGAGTTTCTCGACCAGCAGGAGGGGTTCTCTTCTCTCGTCACCCCCGGGCTTGACCCGGGGGTCCACCGAGGAAGACATCTCTTGCGAAGATTGATGGATGGCCGGGTCAAGCCCGGCCATGACGGAGACTGGCTGCGGAAGCTTCGCCTCCTCTTCCGGCAGCAGATCCCGCAATGACACCCCGATCCGCGGCGTCGCGCGCATCAGCTTCTTCGTATAGTCGTGCTGAGGCGCGGCGAAGATGTCGGCGGACTTTGCCGTCTCGACCACGCGGCCCTTCTCCATCACCACGACGCGGTCGCAATAGGCGGCGGCGAGGCCGAGATCATGCGTGATCAGGATCGTCGACATCGCCCGGCGCCGGGTCAGCTCGACGATCAGGTCCATCACCGCCTTCTGGGTGGTGACGTCGAGACCGGTGGTCGGCTCGTCCGCGATCAGAAGCTGCGGATTGCAGGCCAGTGCCAGCGCGATGACGACGCGCTGGCACATGCCGCCGGACAGTTCGAACGGATAGGCGTGATAGCGCTCGCGCGGACGCGCGATCTTGACCTGCTCCAGCGCCTCGATCGCCTTCTCGCCGCGATCGGTGACCTGCGCCTGCTGGACATGCTGGCGCAGCACGTCCTCGATCTGGTGCCCGACCTTGCGGATCGGATTGAGCGCCGCGCGCGGGTTCTGGAAGATCATCGAGACTTCGCGGCCGCGCAGATCGCGCATCTGGCTCTCGGTCGCCGCCTTGACGTCGATGCCGGAGAACAGCACCGAACCTTCGGCGATCCGGCCGGCGCGATCCAGGATGCGCATCACGGCATATGACGTCACCGACTTGCCGGAGCCGGACTCGCCGACGATGCCGACGGTCTCGCCCTTGCCGACAGAGATGTTGACGTGCTGCACCGCCTTGACGATGCCGCGACGCGTCGTGAACTCGACGGTGAGGTCGCTGACGTCGAGCAGGGGCTGGGCGGTCATGCGCGGCTCCCCTCATGCGAGGCGTCATCCAAAAATCTGCAAAACAACCCCATGCAAAGTAGCGCAGCGGTAGCGTGGCACCGTACAGAGACAGCCATCACGTCCTCCGCTGCGGGTCGACGATGTCGCGCAGGCCGTCGCCGAGCAGGTTGAAGCAGAACACCGCGATCATCAGCGCGAGGCCCGGGAATAGCGCGATCCACCATTCGCCCGACACCATGAAGCCGGCGCCCTCGGCAACCATGATGCCCCACTCCGCGGTCGGCGGCCGGACGCCGAGGCCGATGAAAGAGAGGCCCGCGGCGTTGAGGATCGCATAGCCCATGGTCAACGACATCTGCACGATCATGATCGGCATGATGTTGGGCAGGATGTGCCCGAGCAGGATACGGTGCTCGCCATTGCCGGAGAGCCGCGCGGCCTGCACGAAGCCGGCATTGCGGCGGACGTTCGCTTCGGCGCGCGCGACGCGCGCATAGAGCGGAAAGTTCACGATTGCGGTCGCGATGATGATGTTCTGCACGGTGTTGCCAAGCGCCGCGACGATGCCCATCGCCAGCACGAACAGCGGGAACGCCATGATGGTGTCGGCGACACGGCCGACGATGCGATCGGTCCAGCCGCCGAAATAGCCGGCGGCGATGCCGGCCAGCCCGCCCATCAGGAACACCAGCACGACGGAGGCGACCGCGATGAAGGTGTCGAGCCTGGTTGCAACGATAACCCGGCTGAAGATGTCGCGGCCGAGCTGATCGGTGCCGAACCAGTGCGCGGCGGACGGCGGCTTCAATGCAGCCGCGGTGTCGGAAGCGAGCGGGTCGTAAGGCACCACGTAGGGCCCGAACAGCGCGGCAAACATGATCACGACCAGAAGCGCAAAGGCGAAGCCGGTGACCTTGTTCTCGCCCAGCACATAGCGGGTCTGCTCGAGGACTGCGGCAAGCCCGGAGGTGCGGGTGGGACCGGCGGGTTCGACGGTCGGCGCGACAGTGCTCATATGCCCCTCCCTAAAGCGCGATGAGATTGGGTTGAATCGTCATCGCGCTTTAGCTCCTTGTTTGAGCATGATCTCCGCGCAAACGCCTTGCGTTTGTCGCGAGGGAAAACCGCTTCGCACTTTTCCGGATCATGCTTTAGCCCTCCAGCCTGACGCGCGGATCGATCACGCCATAGAGGATGTCGATCAGAAGATTGAGAGCTACGTACATGACCGCCATGGTCAGCACGAAGCCCTGCACGGGCGCGAAGTCGGATGCGATCAGCGCCTCGACCGCGTAGGAGCCGATGCCGGGCCAGGCGAACACTTTCTCCACCAGCACATTGGCACCGAGCAGGAAGGAGAACACCATGCTGAGCGTGGTGATGACCGGCAGCATCGCGTTGCGGAAGGCGTAGGTCACGATCACCTTGCCGGGCGACAGGCCGCTTGCGCGCGCGGTGCGGACGAAATCGGACGCCAGCACCGCCAGCATCGAGGCGCGCGTCATGCGCGCGATCGGCGCCAGCGAGAAGATCGCGAGCGTCGCCGCCGGCAGGATCAATTGGCTGAACGCCGAGCGGAACGCCTCGAAGTCCCGCGCGATCAAGGCATCGATGAGGTAGAAGCCGGTGACGGTCGGCGGTGCGCTATAGAACACGTCGAGCCGGCCCAGCGGCGCCGGCGACCAGCCGAGCCGGAAATAGAACAGGTAAACCAGCACGAGGCCGGTGAAGAACACCGGCAGCGACACGCCGGCCGTCGTGGTGACGCGGCAGAGATGATCGATCCAGGAGCCCGGCCGCGTCGCCGCCAGCACGCCGAGCGGGATCGCGATCACGATCGAGACGACAAGGCCGAGCAGCGTGAGTTCGGCCGATGCCGGCAGGCGGTTGCGCAGCTCGGCGGCCACCGGCTGGCCGGTGGTGAGCGAGGTGCCGAGATCGCCATGGGCAAGATCGTTGGTGTAGCGGACGAACTGCTCGATCAGCGGCTTGTCGAAGCCGAGTTTCTTCCGGATCTGGTCGACCGCTTCTTTCGTCGCCGCGGGCCCTGCAAAATACGCCGCGGGATCGCCCGGCAGCGCGCGCGTCAGCAGGAACGTCACGATTACGACCCCGATCAACGACGGGATCGCAAACAGCAGCCGCTTGCCGATGAGGGTCAGCATCAGCGTCTCACCCCTTCGCCATCGCGCGGTAGTCGAGGCGGCGGTGGAACCAGTATTGGTAGCCCGAGATGTTCTTCTGCATCGCGACGTTGACGAACGGCTGATACAGCGGGATGCGCGGGATGTCGGCGAAGGCGAGATCGACAAAACCCTTGACGTCGGCGTCGTAGGCCGCGGTGTCACCGTTGGCAGCCGCGATGCGCGCGCCGTCGATGAGCTTGTCCATCTCGGGCGACTTGTAGCTCATGGTGTTGAAGATCGAATTGTTGCCGTGATAGCACCAGTAGAAGAAGTACTCGGGGTAATCGAGCCAGCCCGAGAACACGTTGGTGAACAGCGGCATTTCCTTCTTGGTGAGCTCGGTGCGCCAGTTGGCGCCGGGCACCTTGTTGATGGTGGTCTTGATGCCGAGCTGCGCGAGGCTCTCCTGCACCAGCACGCAGAGCGGCTCGTTGACGCCCGCGAAGTTAAGGTCGAACGAGATCGTGGTCTCGAAGCCGTTGGCGTAGCCGGCTTCAGTGAGCAGCGCCTTGGCCTTTTCCATGTCGGTGACATATTTGGTCGGCTGCGGCCAGGCGACCTCGGTCGGCTTGTCCTTTGCCGCGCCGAACATCGGGTTGGCGAGGCCGAACAGCACCGCATCCATGATCTTCTGATACGGCATCGCGTAGGCCATCGCCTGCCGAACCTTGGGATTGTCGAACGGCGGCTTGGTGACGTTCATGCCGATATACTGGATGCCGTTGGAGAACGGCAGCGAGACCACGTTGAGCTTGCCGTTCGTCTTCATCTCCTGGAAGTCCTTGAACGGCAGTTCGTAGGAGATATCGGCATCGCCGCGTTCGAGCAGCGCCCGGCGGTTGCCGGCCTGCGGCACCATGCGCCAGATCACGCGCTTGATCTTGGGCATCGGGCCACAGACCCAGTCGTCGTTGCGCTCCATGACCACTTCGGTGCCCGCGGTCCATTTGGTCACCTTGTAGGCGCCCGAGCCCGCGGTCTGCTGCTTGGTGAATTCAAGGCCCCACGGATCTTTCTCGCTGGCATTCTTCTTCACCAGCTCGGAGTTGACGACGCAGGGCACGATGACAGCGAGATCGGGGATCGTGAGCTTGTCTTTCTTGAGGAAGTCGACGCGCACCGTGTGGTCGTCGACGACGACGAACTGCTCGGGCTTGGTCAGCGAGCCCGCGCTCATCTGGAAGGTCGGGAAGCCGCCGACGCTGACGGCACGGTCGAGCGACCATTTGACGTCCTTCGCCGTCACCGGCGTGCCGTCGTGGAATTTGGCGTTCTTGCGCAGCTTGAAGGTGACCGACATGTCGCCGATGTTGAGGTCCTCGGCGAGCTCGGGCTTGAACTTGTCGCGGTCGTAATAGGGCACGCCGCCCGGACCGCTCTTCATCTCGTGGCTGATCAGCCGGTCGTAGCAATTCCACGACACCTCATAGCCGGGCACGTTGGTGCCGACGCCGTGGATATCGAGATTGTTGGGACCGCCTTCGGAGACGATCAGCAGCGTCTCGGAGCGCGCGTCGGCCTTGGCCGGCGACCAGATCGCGGGCGCGGTCGGCGCCAGCGCCCCCGCGGCCAGCCCGGACACCGATTTGAGGAAATCGCGACGCTTCATGTGATGCTCCAACGCCCTTGAGAACGGCCTTGGAACTCAGATCGCAAGGATTGTGCCAACCCTTAACGAAACCTTATGATGCGCTAACACGCTGGAGATATAGAAGAAATCGCCGAAGGTATCTTGTTCTGACGTCGATCAGGACGGCAAGCCTTGCATACAAAGAAGAGCTATCTGCTCAATAGATAGGCGCACAATAGATATTGCTCGCTTTCTGACCGGCGACCGACGTCAGTCGGGCCAAACCAACTCCTGCAACTGCACGAGATCGTCGACCCGGTCCGGCCAGCCCGCGATGCAGATGTGCCGGAGCGGATCGCTGGCCGAGTGCAGCATCATGAGCGCCAGCAGCCGCCGCTTCAGCGTGAAAGTCACCTCGCTGCGCGGGATGCCGTAGCCATCGAACAGGCTGCGCACGCGGCGCGGATGACCGGCGGCCATGAAGGCGCTGGGACCGAGCAGATCGTACTCGCCCCATCCGGTCCGGACGTCGCCGAAGTCGAACAGGCCCGCGACATGCCAGCCGTCGGCCCGGCGCCCCAACAGGAAATTCTCCGGAATGTACTCGCCGGTCAGGATCACCGGCGGCGCCTGCATCGGGATCAACTCAGTGGCGTCACGCAGGAGATCATCGAGCGAGGTGAGGAATTTCGCCGGCAGGCCGAGCCGCTCATGCCGCGCCCGGCACTGCGCCATCTGTCCGCGCATGAAGGCCTCCCAGCGCGGCTCGATCGCAAGCAGGCTGCCGGGCGGCACGCGCTGCACCTTGGCAATCACGGCGCCGATCTCGCCGAGCACGCGCTCGCGCTCGGCTTCCGGCAGCGATGGCCACACCTCCGAGCCGACGGTGCCGGCGAGGTGCGTGATGACGAGATAGGGCCAGCCGTCGCGCTCGCCCTCCGCTACAAGATCCGGGATCGGAATGCCGAGCCGTCCGCGCAGCTCGG
Source organism: Bradyrhizobium sp. AUGA SZCCT0105 (assembly GCF_018129565.1). Taxonomy (NCBI): domain Bacteria; kingdom Pseudomonadati; phylum Pseudomonadota; class Alphaproteobacteria; order Hyphomicrobiales; family Nitrobacteraceae; genus Bradyrhizobium; species Bradyrhizobium sp. AUGA SZCCT0105. The sequence goes on from NZ_JAFCMK010000014.1 coordinate 32,647, forward strand.
CGAGCGCGCCGCGCTCGGACACGAATTGCGGGCGCAGAAACGGCGGAAACAGTTTCAGGATCAGCTCACCGTCGAGCCCGACGACGAGGTTGGTGCCGGTCGAGAACACATGCGGCGTGCCAAAGGACAGCCCGTGGCTGTCGGCGATATCGTGCGCGACCGGCAGCCAGCGCGACGCGTCGCTGCGCCAGACGCGGTAGGTGTCGTAGTCGGTAATGGGTGGAAGATGCATTCGCGCGCGGCCTCTCAACGCTGTCGTCCTGGCGAAAGCCAGGACCCATAACCACCGAATTTGATTGTAAGCGGGATCGCGGCCCTAGCCTCGCGCAACGATGAGCGGCCGGGGTAATGGGTCCTGGCTTTCGCCAGGACGACCCTGAGTGTGTGGCGCCGCTTGTGAGCGATACATTCACATCCTCTCAGGATGACGGAGAAGGAGTTGAGCAGACCAAACGGGCACCCTCATCGGTCCGGATTGGCGCGCTCGAACTGGCGCAGCAGGCGGTTGCCGCGCTCGACGGCGTTGTCCATCGCGGCCTGCGCCGAGCGCTTGCCGGCGAACACCTGCTCGAGCTCCTCCTCGATCACGTCGCGGATCAGGACGAACGAGCCGAGCCGGATGCCCTTGGAATTGTCGGTCGGCGGCTTCAGCGTGACTTCCTCGATCGAGATCGAGGCGCCGGGATTGCGCGCGTAGAATCCCTGCGTGCGACTGAGATCGAACGCGGCGCGGGTGATCGGCAGGTAGCCGGTGTTCTGGTGCCAGGCGGCCTGCACCTCGGGCCGCGACAGATAGGCGAAGAATTTCGCCACCCCGGCATATTCGGCGCGCGGCCGGTCGCGCAGCACCCACAGCGTCGCGCCGCCGATGATCGAGTTCTGCGGCGCGCCCTGCACGTCAGGCTCATACGGCATCATGCCGTAGCCGACCTCGAATTTCGAATTGGCCTGGATGTCGGCGCGCGTGCCTGACGAGCCGATGAAGATCCCGCATTCGCCCTTTTGAAAACGCGGCTCGGCCGCCTGCCCGCGGCCGCTGTAATCGAAGGTCTTGTCGGCCTGCCATTGCGCCAGCTGCGCGATGTGGCGCAGCACGATCGGGTTGTTGAAGACCAGCTGTGCGTCGAGCCCGGCAAAGCCGTTGGACCTGGTCGCGATCGGCAGATTGTGGAAGGCGGAGAAGTTCTCGACATTGATCCAGGACGGCCATGACGTGGTCACGCCGCACATCGCACCCGCGGCACGCAATCGCTTGGCGGCGACGCCGAGCTCGGGCCAGGTCTTCGGAGGCACGCTCGGATCGAGCCCGGCGGAGCGGAACATATCCTTGTTGTAGTACAGGATCGGCGTCGAGGCGTTGAACGGGAACGACAGCATGTTGCCGTCGACATCGGCATAGTAGCCGGCCACCGCGGGCAGATAGGCCGACGGCGCGAACGCCTCCGATTGATCGCGCATCAGCTCGAACACCGGATAGATCGCGCCCCGCGCCGCCATCATGGTTGCGGTGGCAATCTCGTTGACCTGAACGATCGCCGGCTGGCTGCGCGAACGGAACGCGAAGATCGCCGCGGTGACAGTCTCGGTGTAGTTGCCCTTGTAGGCGGGCACGATGCGGTAGTCGGATTGCGAGGCGTTGAAGTCAGCGGCGAGCTTCTCGAGCTGCTTGCCGAGCTCGCCCGACATCGCGTGCCACCACATGATCTCGGTCGCCGCTCGTGCCGGTGCCACAAGCAGAAGGGCCGCGACGACGAGGTGCGGGAGCTTCAAGGCGAGCTTAAAAGCGAACTTCACGACCAGCCGTTCCCGGATGCCAACACGCGGTCATACGGTGCTACAACCGCAAATTCAATCGACACCGCAGGTTGCAGCGCGGTTTTAACGTTTGGCAGATGGGCGAACCACCGCCATTCTGCTAAAAGCGTTGAACCTTTTCCTCCCGCCCCGGACTCAAATCACAAGGGGAATTGTAGCCAGTGTATCGCCGCGCCGGCCTTTCGCGGACAATAACGCTTGCCGTCGCGCTGCTATGGACAGCGGTCTCGGTGAGTGCTTTTGCGCGCGAATTCCGCACCGCCGATACCCAGAATGAAGACTATCCGACGGTCCAGGCGCTGAATTACATGGACCGCCTGATTGCCGAGCGCACCGGCGGCCGGCACCGCATCGTGGTCTTCCATTCCCGCCAGCTCGGCGAGGAAAAGGAGACGCTGGAGCAGACCCGGGCCGGCGCCATCGATCTGAACCGGACCAATGTCGCGCTGATCGGAACCATGGTGCCTTCCGTGAACGTGCTGGCGATGCCGTTCCTGTTTCGATCCCTTGAGCACCTGCAGCATGTGCTGGATGGACCGATCGGCAACGAGATCCTGAACAGTCTCGAGGCCCACGGCTTCGTCGGGCTGACCTTCTACGATTCCGGCGCCCGCTCGATCTATAACAGCGTCCACCCGGTACGTTCGCTCGACGACCTCAAGGGGCTGCGGCTGCGCGTGCAGCAATCCGAACAGATGTCGGACATGATCCGCGCGCTGGGCGCCCAGCCGGTCCAGATGGCCTACGGCCAGGTGCTGACCGGGCTCGCCAACCGGCTGATCGATGGCGCAGAGAACAACTGGCCGTCCTTCGTCACCACCGGCCACTACAAATACGCCGGCTACTACACCTTGACCCAGCACACCGTGAGCCCGGAAGTGCTGGTGATGTCGCGCAAGGCCTGGGCCAGCCTGACGCCGGATGAGCAGACCATCTTCCGCGAAGCCGCGCTGCGCTCGAGCCTGTACATGCGCGAGAAGTGGCGGGAGCTCGAGGAGCGCTCGCGCAAGCAGGCGGAGCAGGCCGGCGTCAAGGTCGTGACCGATTTCGACCGCAAGCCGTTCGAGGCGGCGATGGCCGGCATCTATGCCAAGGCGGAGCGCGATCCGGCGATAGCTGCGCTGATCGAACGCATCCGCAACATGGAGTGACCGGATCTTGGACGCACCCAAACAGGACGGGACGATGCGACGGCGGGCGGCCTTTGGGCCGCAGGGCCGTTTCCGCATCGTCCAGTTGCTGCGTGCGGTGCCGATCCGCTGGCGCATTCTTTCGATCGCGCTGCTCAATTCCGCCGTCGTGATCGTGCTCGCGGTGCTGATCTGGAACGGCTCGAAGGTGCTCGGCTCGGCCTGGGACGATGTCCGCCAGGTCCGGGAATCCGACAAGATCCTGGCCAAGCTCGAAAGCGAAACCAGCCGTCTGCAGAACCTGATCCATCGCTACATCAACCAGCCGAGCCCGGACCTGTTCGCGGAAATCCTGCTGCTGCGCGAGGCCGTGCTCGGCACGCTGACCAACCGGGCCTCGACCGACCCGATGCTGTCGGGCTCGGTCGAGCAGCTGGAGCGCGTCACCAGCCGTTTCCTCGACGGCTTCGGTGAGTTGCGCACCGTGCAGACCACGATCTCCAAGACCTATGACGAAGAGGTGCTGACACCGACCAGGGACATGGCCGGGCTCTATTCGATCATCGAGGGCGCCACCGGCCATCGCGACGCACTGATCTGGCCCGCGCTCGGCAAGTCACGCGAAGCCTTCACCTCGCTCTTGGTCGCCGCCAACGCCTACTACCTCTCGCTTGCCTCCTCGTCGGCCGAGGAAGCCCGCCGCAACATCGATACGATCGAGAAGACGATCCCCGTCATGACCGATCTGGCCGAGAACGATCTGCAGCGCATGGCGCTGGCGCGGCTCAAGGTCAAGACCGCCGAGCTGCGCGACGGGCTCGGCAAGCTCAGCGAACAGCTCACCAACCGCACCGATCTGTTGCGCAACTCGATCGACGCCAGCCAGGCCGACGCGATCGGCGCGATCGACGATCTCTCGGTGAAGATGCGCCAGCGCGAGCAGAAGGCGCAGGAGACGTTCGACAAGACGCTGACGTCGATCTCGCGCCGGGTGCTGTCGATCGCCGTGATCTTCCTCGGCGTCATCATGTCGGCCGGCGTCATGATCGCATTGTCGATCCGGCTGCCGCTGGCGCAGATCATGGCCGCGATGCGCACCATCACCTCGGGCGACCTCGACCGGCCGGTGCAGGGTACCTCGGCCAAGGACGAGGTCGGCGCGATGGCGCGTGCGGTCGAGGTATTCCGCGAGAACGCGATCGCCAAGCGCAAGACCGAGGACGAGCTGCGCACCGCCAAGGAGAAGGCCGAGAGCGCGCTGCTCGAGCTCAACGCCGCCCAGCAGAACCTGATCGATGCCGAGCGCCTCGCCGCACTCGGCGGGCTTGTTGCGGGCGTCGCCCATGAGGTCAACAATCCGATCGGCATCAGCCTGACCGTCGCCTCGAGCTTTGCCCGCCGCAGCGAGATGTTCGAGAACGACCTGAAGACCGAGCCGCTGCGCCGCTCCAAGCTCGACGAATTCGTGCGCGCCTCGCGTGACGCATCGCAGCAACTGGTCTCGAACCTGCAGCGTGCCGGCGAGCTGATCCAGTCGTTCAAGCAGGTCGCCGTCGATCGTTCGCATGCCGAACGCCGCCAGTTCGCCTTGAGCGAAGCGACCGACCAGATCGTGGCGAGCCTGCGGCCGGTGCTGAAGAAGGCGGCGATCGCGCTGTCCGTCGACGTGCCCGATGGGCTCCTGATCGACGGCTATCCCGGCGCCTATGGCCAGATCTTAACCAATCTTTTCCTCAATGCCGTCAATCATGCCTTCGCCAACGGCCGCTCCGGCAACATCACGATCTCGGCGCGCGGTCGCGGCACTGATGATGTCGAGATCATCTTCGCGGACGACGGGGCCGGCATGACGCCGGATGTGCAGCGACAGGCGTTCGACCCGTTCTTTACGACGCGACGCAACGAAGGTGGTACGGGCCTCGGCCTTCATATCGTCTATAACCTCGTCACCCAGCAGCTCGGCGGACGCATGATGCTGGAGTCAAGGGTAGGACAAGGCACCACTTTTCGCATTATCATGCCCAGGATCGCCAAGGGCGAGCCCACGATCACTGACGCAGCAGCCGACGGAACCAGTCAATGGCCGAACAGGACGATGTCCTCCAACTGATCGACGACACCGAGAGCCCCCCGGAGGACTCGCCGGTACGGAAATGGAAGATCGCCGTGATCGACGACGATCACGCCGTCCACGAAGGCACCCGCTTTGCGCTCAGCGACTACAACCTGAACGGCGCGACGCTGGAGATCCTGTCGGCCTACTCTGCGGCCGAAGGCCGCACGGTGATGCGGGACAATCCTGACATCGCAGCCGTGCTGCTCGACGTCATCATGGAGACCGACGTCGCCGGGCTCGAGCTCGTCGAATACATCCGCAACGAGATCAAGAACGAGACCGTCCGCATCATCCTGCGCACCGGCCAGCCCGGCCAGGCGCCGGAGCGGCGCGTCATCGTGCAATACGACATCAACGACTACAAGGCGAAGACCGAGCTCACCGCCGACAAGCTGTTCACCTCGCTGACCGCCGCGCTGCGCAGCTACCAGCAGCTCGAGCGCATGGTGCAGACAAGGCGCGGGCTCGAGATCATCATCGACGCGGCCTCGACGCTGTACGACTTCAAGTCGATGCAGCGGCTGGCCGAGGGCGTGCTAACGCAGCTCGCCTCGCTGCTCAATGTCGATTGCGCCGGCATTCTGGTGCTGCGCGACGACGGCAACGCGGCCGCCGCCGATTTCTCGGTGCTGGCCTGCTCGGGCTGCTACAGCCGCTTCATCGGCACGACGTCCTCGAAGGCGCTCGATCCCGACCTGCGGCACATGGTGGAGGAAGCGTTCCAGCGCCGCAAGAACGAGTTCGCCGACCACCGCAGCGTGCTCTATTCGCGCACCGGCAGCGGCCGCGAGGTCGTGGTGCTGCTGCAGGCCGAGCGCCAGCTCTCCGACACCGACCGCGCGCTGGTCGAGATCTTCTCGAGCCGGCTGTCGATCGCGTTCGACAACGTGATCCTCTACCAGCAGCTTCAAGAGGCCAACACCCAGCTCGAGGACCGCGTCGCGCAGCGCACCCGCGCGCTGATGCAGGCCAACCGGCGGCTGTCGGCGCAATGGCTGCGGCTGCAGCGCGCCAACGGCTTCAAGAACGAGATCCTCGGCACCGTCGCCCACGATCTGAAGAATCCGCTCGGCGTGATCCTCGGCCGCACCGAGATGCTGACCGAATTGATCGGCGCCAGCTCGCCGAAGGAAAACGTCACCGCCCAGGTCGAGCATATCAGGGACGCCACCAAGCGGCTGACCTCGATGGTCGACCATTTGATCTCGGATGCGATGGCCGACGCCTTCGACATCACCATCCGCCGCGAGCCGGTCGACGTCGCGGCACTCGTCAACGAGGTCACCGAGGCCAATTTGCCCTCGGCCGTCAACAAGCAGCAGCGCATCTCGGTCTCGGGGCCGCAGCACTTCGTCACGATGTGCGATGGCGACCGGATCCGCGAGGCGATCGACAACCTCGTCAGCAACGCCATCAAGTACTCGCCGATCGGCGGCAAGATCACGGTCACGGTCAGCCATGAAGGCGACGACACGGTGATCCGGATCGCCGACCAGGGCCCCGGCCTCAGCCCCGAGGATCTCGGCCGGCTGTTCGGCCGGTTCCAGCGGCTGTCGGCCAAGCCGACCGCGGGCGAAAGCTCGACCGGCCTCGGCCTTTCCATCGTCAAGCGCATTATCGACATGCATGGCGGCCATGTGACCGCACAGAGCCCGGGCCCCGGACAGGGGTCGACCTTTACGGTTACACTGCCGGCGACAGAGACATCATGAACCAGAACCCGCATATCTTCATCGTCGACGATGAGGCGCCGGCCCGCGAGATGGTCGGCGATTACCTCAAGATGCACGGCTTCGGCGTGACGCTGTGCGATGGCGGCAAGAGCCTGCGCAAGGAGATCGAGAGCAGCACGCCCGATCTCGTGGTGCTGGACCTCAACATGCCCGAGGAGGATGGTCTGTCGATCATTCGCGACCTCAAGAGCAAGATCAACGTCCCCGTCATCATGCTGACAGCTACTGCCAGCCCGATCGACCGCGTGGTCGGGCTCGAGCTCGGCGCCGACGATTACGTGGCAAAGCCCTGCGAATTGCGCGAGCTGATGGCGCGCATCCGCTCGGTGCTGCGGCGGAGCGGGCCCGCCAAGACTGCCGCGCCGGAATCGGCGACCGCCAAGGCCGAAAAGGAGCAGCTGGTGCGGTTCGGCACCAAATGGCTCGATCTCGAGGCCCAGGCGCTGCGCGACGACGAGGGCAATGAGCACCCGCTGACGGCGTCCGAATTCGGCCTGCTGAAGGTGTTCGCGGCCAATCCGAAGCGCGTGCTGTCGCGCGAACGGCTGCTGGAACTGGCCAATGCCCGCGATGCGGAAGCCTTCGACCGCGCCGTCGACCTGCGCATCATGCGCATCCGCCGCAAGATCGAATTCGACCCGACCAAGCCGTCGGTGATCCGGACCATCCGCGGCGGCGGCTATCTGTTCTCGCCGACCGGGGATAAGGCTTAGTTTTCTCGACGTCGTCCTGGCGAAAGCCAGGACCCATAACCACGAATGCCCCAGTTGGGCGAAGCTGGGCCCCAGCGAATCCCAGCAACACATATTTGGGGTAATGGGTCCTGGCTTTCGCCAGGACGACAAATCGTTGTGTGGCACGGGCGGATTCAGCGACACTAAGGCTGTCAATCCGCGCAAAAATCCCTAAGTTTCGGCCATGCCGAAAACAGCCTCCCAAGACCCCGCCAAGCCCGCCCCGAAGACCGCAGCCAAGCCCGTCGCCGCCAAGCCTGCGGCGAAGGGCGACCACGTCTTCCTGGTCGACGGTTCGGGCTACATCTTCCGCGCCTATCACGCGCTGCCGCCGCTGAACCGCAAGTCCGACGGGCTGCAGGTCAATGCCGTGCTCGGCTTCTGCAACATGCTGTGGAAGCTCTTGCGCGACATGCCGGAGGACAACCGGCCGACCCATCTGGCGATCGTGTTCGACAAGTCGGAGATCACGTTTCGCAACAAGCTCTATCCCGACTACAAGGCGCACCGGCCGCCGGCGCCTGACGATCTGATCCCGCAATTCGCGCTGATCCGCGAGGCGGTGCGCGCCTTCGAGCTGCCCTGCCTCGAGCAGGCCGGCTTCGAGGCCGACGATCTGATCGCGACGTATGCGCGGCTCGCCACCGAGCGCGGCGCGACCACGACGATCGTGTCATCGGACAAGGATCTGATGCAGCTCGTCAACGACAAGGTCGTGATGTACGACACGATGAAGGATCGCCGCATCGGCCGCGACGAGGTGATCGAGAAATTCGGCGTGCCGCCCGAAAAGGTGGTCGAGGTGCAGGCGCTGGCCGGCGATTCCACCGACAACGTGCCCGGCGTACCCGGCATCGGCATCAAGACCGCCGCGCAGCTGATCATCGAGTATGGCGATCTCGATCAGCTGCTGTTCCGCGCCGGCGATATCAAGCAGCCGAAGCGGCGCGAGGCGCTGCTCGAGAACGCCGAGAAGGCGCGCATCTCGCGCCAGCTCGTGCTGCTCGACGACAAGGTCGAGCTCGAGGTGCCGCTCGACGACCTCGCGGTGCACGAGCCCGACTCGCGCCGGCTGGTCGCCTTCCTCAAGGCGATGGAGTTCTCCACCCTCACCCGCCGCGTCGCCGACTATGCGCAGATCGATCCCGCCGACGTCGATGCCGACCCCGGCAACAAGAGCGGTGCCAGCGTGTTCTCGCCGCTGCCGCCGTCGGACGTGACGCCCGCGCCGGGAGACGCACCGACAGCCGCCGCGCCGGCAGGTTCGCCAACGAGGGAGCGCGCCAAGCCGACCGGCGCACGCGACGACAAGAACTCCAGCCTGAAGGGCACGCCGGCAACCCTGGCCGAGGCCCGCGGCGAAGCGATCCGCAAGACCGGCTTCGATCGCAAGGCCTACCAGGCGATCGGCAATCTCGATCAGCTCAACGCCTTTGTCGCGCGTGCGCACGACACCGGCTACATCGCGATCGAGGCGATGTCGGAATCGATCGACCCGATGCAGGCCGAGCTGTCGGGACTGGCACTCGCCGTGGCCCCGAACGATGCCTGCTACATCCCGCTCAGCCACCGGCAGGCCGGTGGCGGCGCCGGGCTGTTCGATGCGGGCCTCGCGCCCGGGCAGATCAAGACCGCCGATGCACTGAAGGCGCTGAAGCCGCTGCTGGAGTCCGCCGGCATCCAGAAGGTCGGCTTCAACGTCAAGTTCACCTCGGTGACCTTGGCGCAGCACGGCGTCACGCTGCGCAACATCGATGACGCGCAGCTGATGTCCTACGCGCTCGATGCGGGCCGCGGCTCGCATGCGCTGGAGGCGCTCGCCGAGCGCTGGTTCGGCCATGCCGTCGTCAACTACGGCGGCCTCGTCGGCAGCGGCAAGGGCAAACTGACCTTCGATCAGGTCACGATCGACAAGGCCACCGAATATGCGGCCGAGAGCGCCGACCTGATCCTGCGGCTATGGCGGGTGCTGAAGCCCCGCCTCGTCGCCGAACGGATGACGACGGTCTACGAGACGCTGGAGCGGCCGCTGGTCTCGGTGCTGGCGCGGATGGAGCGGCGCGGCATCTCGATCGACCGCCAGGTGCTGTCGCGGCTATCGGGCGATTTCGCCCAGACCGCGGCGCGCGTCGAGGCCGAGATCCAGGAGATCGCCGGCGAGCCGGTCAATGTCGGCAGCCCGAAGCAGATCGGCGACATCATCTTCGGCAAGATGGGATTGCCCGGCGGCACCAAGACCAAGACCGGCGCCTGGTCGACCACCGCGCAGGTGCTCGACGATCTCGCCGAGCAGGGCCACGACTTCCCGAAGAAGATCCTGGAGTGGCGCCAGGTCTCGAAGCTGAAATCGACCTACACCGACGCCCTGCCGACCTACGTCAACCCGCAGACCCATCGCGTGCACACGACCTACGCGCTGGCCGCGACCACGACGGGACGGCTGTCGTCGAACGAACCGAACCTGCAGAACATCCCTGTTCGTACCGAGGACGGCCGCAAGATCCGCCGCGCCTTCATCGCGACACAAGGCCACAAGCTGGTGTCGGCCGACTATTCGCAGATCGAACTGCGGCTGCTGGCCGAGATCGCCGACGTGCCGGTGCTGCGCCAAGCGTTCCGCGACGGGCTCGACATTCACGCCATGACCGCCTCCGAAATGTTCGGCGTGCCGATCAAGGACATGCCGAGCGAAGTGCGGCGTCGCGCCAAGGCCATCAACTTCGGCATCATCTACGGCATCTCGGCGTTCGGCCTCGCCAACCAGCTCGGCATCGCGCGCGAGGAAGCCTCCGCCTACATCAAGAAGTACTTTGAGCGCTTCCCCGGCATCCGCGCCTACATGGACGAGACCAAGGACTCTTGCCGCCGCAACGGCTATGTCACGACGCTGTTCGGCCGTAAGATGTACTACCCGGATATCAAGGCGTCCAACGCCTCGGTGCGCGCCTTCAACGAACGCGCCTCGATCAACGCTCGCTTGCAGGGCACCGCAGCCGACATCATCCGCCGCGCCATGATCCGGGTCGAGGACGCACTCGCCGAGAAGAAGCTCTCGGCGCAGATGCTGCTGCAGGTGCATGACGAGCTGATCTTCGAGGTGCCCGACAACGAGGTCGCGGCGACGCTGCCGGTGGTGCAGAAGGTGATGCAGGACGCGCCGTTCCCGGCCGTGATCCTGTCGCTGCCGCTGCAGGTCGACGCCCGCGCCGCGAACAACTGGGACGAAGCGCATTAGAATCCACCTCGCCCCGCTTGCGGGGAGAGGTCGGATCGCATGGAGCGACGCGGAATGCGATCCGGGTGAGGGGGTACAGGTCTAACCACGGCCCTCATACGTGGATAGGCCCCTCACCCCAACCCTCTCCCCGCAAGAGCGGGGCGAGGGAGCCCTTGCACCGTCACTCTGTCCGCATTGCTCCGAGAGCAATTCCAACATGGCCGCGCGGCGGATGACACGCTAGAAGCGTGTGTATCCCCTCGCGAGACCCGTCATGCCCCACACATCCGCGTTGCTCGGCTTTGCGCTCGTCTGCTTCGGCATGGTGCTGACACCAGGGCCGAACATGATGTATCTGATCTCGCGCTCGATCACGCAGGGTCCGGCGGCCGGCATTGTCTCGCTCGGCGGCGTCGCGCTCGGCTTCGTGTTCTACATGCTGTGCGCGGCGTTCGGCATCACCGCGCTGCTGTTTGCGATTCCCTACGCCTATGACGCGCTGCGTTTCGCCGGCGCCGCCTATCTGCTCTGGCTGGCGTGGCAGGCGCTGAAGCCGGGCGGCCGCTCGCCGTTCCAGGTCAAGGCGCTGAAGGTCGACGGCCCGCGCAAACTGTTCGCGATGGGCTTCATCACCAACCTGCTCAACCCGAAGATCGCGATGCTTTATCTGGCGCTGCTGCCGCAGTTCATCGATCCCGCCGGCGGCAGCGTGCTGACGCAGTCGCTCGCGCTCGGCTCGATCCAGATCGTGATCAGCGTCAGCGTCAATGCGATGATCGCGCTCGCCGCCGGCTCGATCGCGGTGTTCCTCGGCACCCGCCCGACCTGGCTCCTGGTGCAGCGCTGGCTGATGGGCACGGTGCTCGCGGGGCTCGCGATGAAGATGGCGCTCGAGGCGCGGCGGGCGTGATCTTCTTACCTCGCCCCGCCTGCGGGGAGAGGTCGGATCGCATCGTCAGATGCGATCCGGGTGAGGGGGACTCACCGCGAATTCAATTCTCACCGTCCTTGCGGCACCACCCCTCACCCCAACCCTCTCCCCGCAAGAGCGGGGCGAGGGAGAAGAGGCTCAATCCAGCTTCGCCTCCATGCCCCGCTTCGTCGCCGGGCGGGCCATCAGCGTCTCGTACCAGCGCTTGACGTTGGGGAAATCGGCCAGATCGACCTTGTGGCGCGGATGGCGCCAGGCCCAGCCGAGGATGGCGAAATCGGCCACCGACAGATCGCCGGCGACGAAATCGCGGCCATCGAGCCGGCGGTCCAGCACGCCGTAGAGCCGCCGCGTCTCGGCCATGTAGCGCTTCAGGCCATAGGCGCGGTCCTGCTCGTTCTCCAGCGCGATGAAATGGTGCACCTGGCCCGGCATCGGGCCGAAACCGCCCATCTGCCACATCAGCCACTCATAGACCGGGATCCGCTCGATGAGCGTTTGCGGCAGGAACTTGCCGGTCTTCTCGCCGAGGTAGAGCAGGATCGCGCCGGACTCGAAGATGCTGACCGGCTTGCCGCCGGGACCATCCGGGTCGACGATCGCCGGGATCTTGTTGTTCGGGCTGATTGCGAGGAAGGCGGGCGCCATCTGCTCGCCCTTGCCGATATTCACCGCCATCACCTTGTAGGGCAGCCCCATTTCCTCCAGCGCCACCGAGATCTTGCGGCCGTTAGGCGTGTTCCAGGTGTGCAGCTCGATGGTCATTTCCGCTTCCCTCGCAAGTGTTTGGCGCCTGCTTTAGGGGGATTGGAACGACCGTACAACCCGCGCTTTCCGCACGCGGCTGCGCTGAAATGGCGGCGCGGGCACTGTTGACGGCGGGATTTCCCCGCTGGAATGTGCGCCAGACCGCCGATAGATTGCCGGCCGCCTGAAAGCCCCAAAGAACCCCCAAGGGAAAAAGCCTTTGTCCAAATCAGCCTCCCGCGCCCGCCTCGCCGAGATCATCCGCAAGCGCTCGTTCGGCCGCGGCGAGATCACCTTGGCGTCGGGCCGCAAGAGCGATTTCTATTTCAACCTGAAGCCGACGATGCTCGATCCCGAGGGCGCGGCGCTGCTCGCCGAGCTCACCTATGAGGCGCTGAAGGACGACCGGCTCGATTTCGTCGGCGGGCTCGAGATGGGCGCGGTGCCGCTCGCCGGCGCCATCGCGCAGCTGTCATGGCTGAAGGGTCATCCGATCGCCGCCTTCTTCGTGCGCAAGAAGCCGAAGGAGCACGGCGCGCGGCTCGCCGTCGAAGGGCTCGCCAAGGGTGAGAGCCTGGCGGGCAAGCGCATCGTGATCGTCGAGGACGTCACGACGACAGGCGGCTCTGCGCTGAAGGCTGTGGAAGCCGTGCGTGAGGCCGGCGGCGAGATCGCGCTGGTCTTCACCATGGTCGACCGCGAGGAAGGCGCGACCGAGACGTTTGCCGAGGCCGGCTTGCCGTTCCGCGCGCTGTACAAGGCCGGCGAGTTCCTGAAGGACTGACGTTCTTTCGCGGCCGGCTCCCGTCGTCGCGGCTCGCTGGATCGGCCGCGCAGCGTGCGTTTCCTGTGACGCCGTCACTCCCGATCAATCGCTCGTTTACCATCCCGCCTTAAGGTGAATCCGCCGGGGCACCTTGTCGCCGCGGCGAGGCGCGTCGGGTGGAGTTGGCGTTGCGTACAGAGTTGAGTGATCGGCGCATGCGGCGCCGCGTGATGCTTGCCGCCGCTGCCTTTGCGGGTTCCGTCCTGGTCGTGCCCGCTCCCGTCTCGGCCGAAGGGCTGTTCGACTTCTTCTTCGGCGGTTCCCAGAAGCAGCAGAGCCGGCAGGCCCCGCCGCAAGCCAATTTCTTCGCCGATCCGTTCGGCCTCAACCAGCAGCCGGAACGGCAGACGTCCGCACCGGTCTCGGGGACGCGCGTGGCCGGTTCCGGACCGGCATATTGCGTGCGCAGCTGCGACGGCAAGTATTTCCCGCTGACGATGCGCGGCAACGCCACGCCGGCGCAGCTCTGCCAGGCGTTCTGCCCGGCGAGCGCGACCAAGGTCTATTACGGCGGCCATATCGACAGCTCCGCCTCGGCCACGGGTGAGCGCTACGCCGACAGCGAGAACGCGTTCGCCTATCGCAAGGCGCTGCGCGCCGACTGCACCTGCAACGGCCGCGACCCGGCCGGGCTCGCGCCGGTCGACCTCGCGCTCGATGCCTCGCTAAAGGCCGGTGATGTGATCGCAACCACCGACGGCCTCGTCGCTTACACCGGCGTCCGCGTCGGCAACGAGCAGTCCTTCGACTTCACGCCGATCGCCTCCTATCCCGGGTTGACCGCGGCGGTCCGCGCCCGGCTCGGCGAAATGAAGGTCGCTCCCGTCAGCGCCGAGATCGCCAGCGACGCGCCGCTACCGGAAACCAGCCGCGATGTCGCGCCCTCGACACCATCGTCCGTGGTGCCGAAGGGCCATGCCGCAAAACCTGCCAAGCGGGCCGAGGCGAACTGACGGCTTCGAGCTCGCCACTCAGCGCGCCACGATCACGCCGATCACGTTCGGCGCGGCCATGTATTTCTCCTCGATTGCGGCCCGCGCGGCGGCGCGGTTCTCCGGATTGAGGAGGCCGCGCTTCTCGGCGAGGATCATCCAGCAATAGCCCCACCAGTCGGTCAGCATGCCGTGATCGTCGACGAGGTCGTAACCCTGCTCGCCGGCGAAGATGCGCGCATGCGCTTCATCGAGCGAGTCGAGCCAGGCGTGATCCTCGTTCGAGAACAGCTCGTCGCTGAAATCATCCGTGGTGTAGCCCCAGATCGACATGCAGACCGCATTGAACTCGCGGTCGAGCTGGTCGTCGTCGATCGGCTGGCGCCGCGAGGCCTGGTGCAGCCGCGACAGCGACCGCGCGAAATCGGCAATCCGGGTCAGAGCGAATTGATCAAAGGCGATGGTGGACATGTAGTCCTCGCGGAGACTGAGAGACCATAGATATTGTGTCGGCGCAGGCGCCGAATCACAATGATATATCAAAGACTTGCTAAATTGTTCTTAATTCGTTCTAGTTGGTTTATGGTCGTCCCTCAGGGCGTCGTCCTGGCGAAGGCCAGGACCCATTACCCCGGATGGTCGCCGTCTTGCGAGCTTGGGCCAAACCATGAGCGCTGCAGGCAGCTACTACGTCTACGTCCTCGCAAGCCGCCATCACGGAACGCTTTACATCGGCGTCACCAACGATGTCAGCGCGCGGCTTGAATTGCATCGTTCGGGCCGAGGCTCCAAGTTCGTCTACAAATACCAGATCTTCCGGCTCGTTCACCTCGAGGAATTCGCCACACCGCAGGAAGCGATCGCCCGCGAAAAGCAGCTGAAGTTCTGGAAGCGCGATTGGAAGATCAAGCTGATTGAAGCGGACAATCCGGATTGGAACGACCTGTCGGGCCTCATCTGACTATTGGGGTAATGGGTCCTGGCTTTCGCCAGGACGACGACGGTGGCAGCAGCGAGCATTATAGCCCCGTCACCTGCGTATGCCGCCCAACAAAGCAATTGGGCCGCTGACTAAGTCAGCGGCCCGTTGAAAATTGCTTCGGAATGAAATGCGTCGGAGCTGGAAAAATGTGCCCGCCCCACGAGCGACAGGTGTGTTTGTAAAGAACTTGTTAAGGCTTGGAAATCCGTATCACTCCGGTGTTCGCGATCGCGCGTGCAGGCCCGCTGCACGGCCACCTAATTCGCGGCGGACAGCAATTTGTCACCGCAGGCATTCGCGCAGAACTTGCCGCCGCATTGCCGCTTGATGGCGGCACAGCGCGCGGCCGGCGAGGCGTTCTGCGCCACGCTGAAGCTGCAGCTCAGGCCGTCGGCGCTGCGGCCCGGCTTGCCCGCTGCATAGGCTGCGCTGGTCGCCGTGATGCACACCATGAGCAACGCCGCGGCCGCGATCTCGATCAGGAGTCTCATCACGCATCCTCCGCCAGATGGCCGCAAATCCCGGCTTTCACGGCCGATCGTAGCACCGGCAACGACGGTTCCGAAGGCCCCTGAATCGGCCCGGTCCTTGCATAAAATATCGGCAGCGCCATGCACGGCAACGCTTCGGGCGGTTTCGGTTGCCATGCAACGCGCGTATCATCGACTTGGGGCATGATCCGGACAATATGATCGCATCATGATCCGGAAGTCTGAACGGCAGGGATTGAGCGCTTTGCACGAACAAACACACTACCCGGCATTGAACCAGCCGATCGACGAGCTGGCGCTCACCGAGATCAAGGGCGCGATCCTCGCCAAGCTCCGGCTGGCGATCGGCAAGGACGCCACCGTTGCGACCAGGCGCGACTGGTACAAGGCGGCGGCGCTGGCGCTGCGCGACCGCATCGTGCACCACTGGCTGACGGCCGAGAAGCAGACCTACGACGCCGGCTCCAAGCGCGTCTATTATCTCTCGCTCGAATTCCTGATCGGCCGCCTGTTCACCGACGCGCTGAACAATATGGGATTGCTGCCGCTGTTCGAGGCCGCGCTCGGCGACCTCGGCGTCGATCTCTCGGACCTGCGCAAATGCGAACCGGACGCGGCGCTCGGCAATGGCGGCCTCGGACGGCTCGCGGCCTGCTTCATGGAGAGCATGGCGACGCTGGCGATCCCCGCGACCGGCTACGGCATCCGCTACGATTTCGGCCTGTTCCGCCAGATCATGAACCAGGGCTGGCAGCAGGAATATCCCGACGAGTGGCTCGCCTTCGGCAACCCCTGGGAATTCCAGCGGCCGGAGGTGGTCTACAACGTCCACTTCGGCGGCCATGTCGAGCATGTCGACGACCGCGGCCGCGATCGCGCCACCTGGCATCCGGCGGAAACCGTCGAGGCGATGGCCTACGACACGCCGATCGTCGGCTGGCGCGGCCAGCACGTCAATGCGCTTCGCCTCTGGTCGGCGCACGCCCCCGACCCGCTCCAGCTCGACGTCTTCAACACCGGCGACTACGTCTCGGCGAGCGCCGAGCAGGCGCGCGCGGAAGCGATCTGCAAATTCCTCTATCCGAACGACGAGAGCGCGGCGGGCCGCGAGCTCCGGCTGCGCCAGGAATATTTCTTCGTCTCGGCCTCGCTGCAGGATCTCGTGAAGCGGCATCTCGCCTCCGACGGCGGCCTGCGCAACCTCGCGCAGAAGGCGGCCGTGCAGCTCAACGACACCCATCCGAGCCTTGCGGTCACCGAGCTGATGCGCATCCTGGTCGACCTGCACAATTTCCGCTGGGACGAGGCCTGGAAGATCACCGTCGCGACGCTGTCCTACACCAATCACACCCTGCTGCCGGAAGCGCTCGAGACCTGGCCGGTCGAATTGTTCGAGCGGCTCTTGCCGCGGCATCTCGAGATCATCTACCGCATCAACGTGGCCCATCTCGCGCTCGCCGAGGAGCGCTTCCCCGGCGACATCGAATACCGCGCCTCGGTCTCGCTGATCGACGAGCGCAGCGGCCGCCGCGTGCGGATGGGCCAGCTCGCCTTCGTCGGGTCGCATCGCATCAACGGCGTCTCCGCGATGCATTCCGACCTGATGAAGGAGACCGTGTTCCACGACCTTCATCATCTCTATCCGTCGCGCATCACCAACAAGACCAACGGCATCACCTTCCGCCGCTGGCTGATGCTGGCCAACCCGCGGCTGACCGCGCTGCTGCGCGAGACCTGCGGCGAGGCCGTGCTCGACGACTTCTCGCTGCTCGAGCGGCTCGAGCCCCACTCGAGCGACCTGGAATTCCAGAAGCGCTTCCGCGACGTCAAGCATCACAACAAGCTGGCGCTGGCGCGGCTGATCGGCGAGCGCAACCACATCAAGGTCGACCCGTCGGCGCTGTTCGACGTGCAGATCAAGCGCATCCACGAATACAAGCGGCAGCTGCTCAACATCCTGGAAACGATCGCGCTGTATCACGCGATGAAGGATGATCCGGCGGCGAACTGGGTGCCGCGCGTAAAAATCTTCGCGGGCAAGGCGGCGGCGAGCTACCGCTACGCCAAGCTGATCATCAAGCTGATCAGCGACGTCGCCGAAATCGTCAACAACGACGCCTCGCTCGGCGGCAGGCTCAAGGTCGCCTTCCTCGCCGACTACAATGTCAGCCTCGCCGAGGTGATCATCCCCGCCGCCGATCTCTCCGAGCAGATCTCGACCGCCGGCATGGAGGCCTCGGGCACCGGCAACATGAAGCTCGCGCTGAACGGCGCGCTGACCATCGGCACGCTCGACGGCGCCAATATCGAAATCCGCGACAATGTCGGCGAGGAGAACATCGCGATCTTCGGCCTCGAGGCCGGCGACGTCATGGTCCGCCGCAAGCAGGGGCTCGATGCCAGCGACGTGATCGGCAAATCGCCGCGGCTCGAGCGCGCAATCCGCGCCATCGAGAGCGGCGAGTTCTCGCCGGGCGATGCCGCGCGCTTCGCCTCGATCGGGCACGCGCTGCGCTACCTCGATCACTACATGGTCTCGGCCGATTTCGATTCCTACTACGACGCGCAGCGCGGCATCGACGCGCGCTGGCAGGTGCCCCCGGCCTGGACCCGCGCCTCGATCCTCAACGTGGCGCGCATGGCATGGTTCTCCTCCGACCGCACCATCCGCGAATATGCCGAGGACATCTGGCACGTGCCGGTGCATCCGAGCGCCTCGCCGCAGCTCGACAACCAGCGCGAGGCGAAGGGGTAATCCCGGGATGCGGAAATCGATTACGTCCGACATCATTGAATCCGGCACGATAGCCCGCGATATAGTCAGTGAACTTCACGCAGTCATTGCGAGCGAAGCGAAGCAATCCATCGCGCGGCTATGCGGATCGATGGATTGCTTCGTCGCTTCGCTCCTCGCAATGACGAGCAAGTATTCAAGGTAATTCATGCTCACCAAGGCTCCGCACCTTTTCGATGAAGCCACCGCTGTGACTGCCGGCGACAGCCGCTGGCAGGGACGAACCAGCCCGGATTACTGGGCGTTCGTCGGCCCGTTCGGCGGCTGCACCGCCGCGACGATCCTGCGCGCCCTGATGCAGCATCCGCAGCGCGCGGGCGATCCGCTGGCGCTGACGGTCAATTACTGCGCGCCGGTCGCCGAGGGCGTGTTCGATCTCGATGTCCGCCTGGTCCGGGCCAACCGCTCGAGCCAGCACTGGTCGATCGAGATGACGCAAGGCGGCGGCGAGGTCACGACCTTGGCGACCGCGGTGTTCGCCGAGCGCCGCCCGTCCTGGTCGCACCAGCCCGCCGAGTTTCCCGGCGCGGTGCCGTTCGAAGAGCTGCGGCCCTATCCGAAGCTCGCGATGACCTGGGCCAACCAGTATGATTTCCGCTTCGCCGAGGGCGAACCGAAGCTCGGCGGCGGTGCCGCCAAGCAGCCGTCGAGCCCCTATTCAAAACTCTGGATCGCCGACCGCGTGCCGCGCAAGCTCGATGCGCTGTCGCTGATGTCGATGTCGGACGCGTTCTTCGGCCGCGTGTTCCACGCGCGGCACGAGCTGGTGCCGTTCGGCACGGTGTCACTGACGACCTATTTCCACGTCGATGCCGCCGACATGGACGCCGAGGATACCACCCGCGTGCTCGCCACCGCCGACGCCAAGATCTTCCACAAGAGCTACGGCGACCAGCACGGCGAATTGTGGTCGCCGTCCGGCCGCCTGCTCGCCACCACGACGCAGATCGCCTATTTCAAGGCGTAAGCACCACCCGACTATCCACATGGCCGGATTGGACCGGGTTGCCTATTTCAAGGGTTGAGGGAACAGTGGCGCGTCGCTTCTGTTCCACGCCTTTGGGAGCCTTGCCGCATGTCCGAAGCCGACAATTCCAAGCCCTCGCGCATCGCCTTGCTCGGCGTTCCCATCGAGATCGGCGCGTCGCAGCCCGGTCCGCTGATGGGCCCGGACGCGCTGCGCACCGCGGGCATCGCGCGCCTGCTCGAGCAGCTCGACTTCCGGGTTGACGACCACGGCAACCTTGCGATCCCTGGTGTGGTCGCCGACGGCCCGGTGCCGGCAAACACCAAATTCTACGACGAGGTGAAGACCTGGACCCGCGCCCTCTCCGAGCGCGCCTACTGGCTGGCGCATTCCGGCGCGATCCCGATCTTCATGGGCGGCGATCACTCACTGTCGATGGGGTCGATCAACGGCGTCGCACGCTACTGGCAGGAAAAAGGCCGGCCGCTGTTTGCGCTGTGGGTCGACGCGCATGCCGACTACAACACGCCGGCCACTACCATCACCGGCAACATGCACGGCATGTCGGCGGCCTTCCTGTGCGGCGAGCCCGGCCTCGACGACCTGCTCGGCGGACTGCCGCGCGCCTCGATCCCGCCGGATCAGCTCGATCTGATCGGCACCCGCTCGGTCGATCCGCTGGAGCGCAAGCTGCTGCGGCAGCGCAACGTCTCGATATCAGACATGCGCCAGATCGACGAGTTCGGCGTCGCCGTGCTGACCCGCCGCGTCGTCGAGCGCGTCAGGGCGAAGAACGGCGTGCTGCATGTCTCGTTCGACGTCGACTTCCTCGATCCGGAAGTCGCGCCCGGGGTCGGCACCACCGTGCCGGGCGGCGCGACTTATCGGGAAGCCCATCTCATCATGGAGCTGCTGCACGATTCCGGACTGGTGCGCTCGCTCGATATCGTCGAGCTCAATCCGTTCCTCGACGAACGTGGCCGCACCGCGCGCGTCGCGGTCGAATTGATCGGCAGCCTGTTCGGCCTGCAGATCACCGATCGGCAGACGCCGAGCAACGCCGTGCTGCCGGAGCTGGGGGAATAGCGAATAGCGAAGCGTACTCCCCCGCCCCGTCATCCTGAGGTGCGAGCGGAGCGAGCCTCGAAGGATGCACGGCCCGGCTGGCGGCCGTCGACCCTTCGAGACGGCCGCTTCGCGGCCTCCTCAGGGTGACGGATTGAGGGAGTGTCGCGCGGATAGAGGAAGCGAGACCGCAACAAAAAAGGCGGCCACGAGGGCCGCCTTATCAAATCGCGTATCGCTTGCGCGAACTACTCCGCCGCGAGCTTCACTTCCGGGGCGGCGGCGCGGACTTCGGCGTCGACCTGTGCTTCGAACTTGGCGAAGTTCTTCTGGAACATGCCGACCAGCGCACGCGCGGTCTTGTCGAACTCGACCTTGTCGGCCCAAGTCTTGATCGGATCGAGGATGTGCGGCTCGACGCCCGGCAGCGAGGTCGGCACCGCGAAGCCGAAATACTTGTCGGTGCGGAAATCGGCGTTGCGGAGCGAGCCGTTCAGCGCGGCGGTCAGCAGCGCGCGGGTCACCTTGATCGGCATGCGGCGGCCGGTGCCGTACTTGCCGCCGGTCCAGCCGGTGTTGACCAGCCAGCAATCGACATTGTGCTTGGCGATCAATTCGCGCAGCAGATTGCCGTAGACCGACGGATCGCGCGGCAGGAACGGCGAACCGAAGCAGGTCGAGAATTCCGGCTGCGGCTCGTTGCCGAGACCACGCTCGGTGCCGGCAACCTTCGCGGTGTAGCCGGACAGGAAGTGATACATCGCCTGCGCCGGCGTCAGCTTGGCGATCGGCGGCATCACGCCGAAGGCGTCGGCGGCGAGCATCACCACGTTCTTCGGGTGCGGCGCGCAGCCAGTGCGCGAAGCGTTCGGAATGAAATCGAGCGGATAGGCCGAGCGGGTGTTCTCGGTCTTCGAGCCGTCGTCGAAATCCGGCACGCGATCGTTGGCGCCGAGCACGACGTTCTCCAGCACGGCACCAAAGCGCTTGCTGGCGGCATAGATTTCCGGCTCGGCTTCGCCGGACAGCTTGATGCACTTGGCGTAGCAGCCGCCTTCGAAATTGAAGACGCCGTCCTCGCTCCAGCCATGCTCGTCATCGCCGATCAGCGTGCGCTTGGGATCGGCCGAGAGCGTGGTCTTGCCGGTGCCGGACAGGCCGAAGAAGATCGCGGTGTCGCCGTCGGGGCCGACATTGGCCGAGCAGTGCATCGGCATCACACCCTTCTCGGGGAGGTAATAGTTCAGCGTGGTGAACACGCTCTTCTTCATCTCGCCGGCATATTGCGAGCCGCCGATCAGGACGATCTTGCGGGCGAAATCGATCGCGACGACGTTCTCAGACTTGCAGCCGTGACGTTTCGGATCGGCGCGGAAGCTCGGCAGATCGATAATCGTGAGTTCGGGCACGAAGCTCGCGAGCTCCGACGCCTCGGGGCGAATGAGCAGCGTGCGGATGAACAGCGAGTGCCATGCGAGCTCGGTGAAGACGCGCGTCGTGATGCGATGCTTCGGATCGGCGCCGCCATAGAGATCCTGCGCAAACAGCGTCATGCCTTCGGCATGCTTGAGGAAGTCGGCATGGAGCGTGGCGAACTGCTCCGAGGTGATCGACTGGTTGCCGGCCCACCACATGTTCTTGTCGGTGAGATCATCGCGGACCGTGAACTTGTCCTTCGGGCTGCGGCCGGTGAACACGCCGGTATCCGCGCAAAGCGCGCCATCGGCCGAGAGCACCGCTTCGCCTGATCGCAACGAGTGCTCGTAAAGCTGCGGCGCGCCATAGTTCCAATGCACGCCCTTGAGATTTTTTAAGCCGAATTTGTCGGCGCCGAAGGCACCGTTATGCACGCCCGTCTCTTGCACGAAGAACCTCCTCGAACCCGCGTATCCTTGTTCGCGCGAACATCGCTAGTCGCGCTCCGCCGCGGTGACCGTCATCAGAACAATATAGCCTCTCGGCCCCGGTCCGGCGACCTAATAGTGGGGATCGCCGGGCTTGCCAAGCCAGTCGAATGGCTTTTGGTTTATTCCAAGGCGGGCACATCATTGGGCGCAAATACCGCAGCGCGAAACGCTTTCGCTTTGCTTTCGCTTTCTCGTTGTTTTCGCGGCGATCGGGCGACGTTTCGTCGCCATTCCCGCTGCGAGCAAGGCGTTGCGATGCACAAAGAGTGCCAGCGATTGGCGTATATCCGCGCCGAGCAACGCAGCAGGCGCCGAGAATGCCGGGTATGCGTTTCGCGCTGAGGATGTGTCGTTGCGATGGACCGCTGCCAGTTGCGCTGCGCTGCAGTGCTAGGCATGTCGTCCACGATCGTGTTGCACGCGGATAGCACCACTGGGCCGGCGTTGAGCTGCATTCGATCGAGCTCAATACGCCATCGTCGAAGCTGGATGATGACAATGCCCGGCAGCAGCGAATGTTCCGCAACGCGCGCTGCGTTCGGCGGCAACAGGATCACTGATCGAAGCGAGCGATGGTAACGCAATCACCGCGTTGCACGTGCGCGTCAGCGGTTGAAGCTCGCGATCCGAGCAATTCTCCGGAGCAGCAGCGCCGGGAATTCTCGCAACCCGCATCACGCCCATCGGCGATGATATCAGCGCCGGCACGAAATGATCGCGCTGTCAGAGACGCAGCACCCGGCCTCGGCAAGCGCGCGCGGAGCCGCACCGTGCGACACCATGCCTCGTTGGGTGCAGCGCCGCCGTTCGGCGCCGGCAGGGCGTGCTCCCTCCCTCTATCCCTTGGCGCGCGCCTCGCCGGCGAGCCGCACCAGCATCTTGCGCAGCTCGGTGCCGTTGCGGACGCGCTCCGGGAAATCGAGCCGCAGCGTGTCGCGACCGGCCTGCATGTCCATGCCGTCGGGGTCGCAGCCGGTGCACAGCCAGTCGGCACTTGGCGCGCCGAGCAGCCGCGTGGCGTAGAGGTTCGTGGCCTCGCGGTGATCCTCGTTCATATGCGCCACCGCGCCCGGCTCGGCCTCCAGCAGCGCTTCGGCACCACCGAGGTCGGTCAGAAACTGCGCAGGCTTGAGGTCGACGATCCGGCCGAACCCGGCGACCAGATGGGCGTCGCTCGGCCGGATCACGAAAAACGAGAAATCCTTAAATTCTACAAAGGCTTCCGCCGATGGATGAGCGCCAAGGTAGCGCCGGCGGACGAGCTCCCGCTCGGCTTCCGCGACCTCCTCGGCTCGGCCGGCCAGCATGATCCGGGCGCCCTCCAGCGGATCGCCCTCGGCGCGCTCGTCCAGCATCAGCGACACCCGGTCGTCGGCCAGGATATTCCTGGTGTACAGCGCCAGCCGGGAAATCAGCAGGATCGGCGAGCCGTCGGGGTGGCTGGCCAGATTGACCAGCGAGCAATAGGGATCGCCGGAGCCGGCCATCAGCGTGGCGAGCGCGCCCTGGCGGCTGCGGCGGAGCAGGGAGCGGGCAAGGTGGGCGGGGTCGAAGTCGGCGGTCGGTTGCATGGGCCTATCAGGTCATTTTGGAGGCGAATCGGGCCGGTTCCCGTTGAAAAAAGGACCTTTTCTCACGGTCTCAGGGTGCTATATGGGGGTCCAACGCGTGGGTCGCAGAGCGTTTTGCGGAACTCGGTCACACTTCAGCCCAGCTTGCATTGCTCGTTGACCGCGTTCGAAGCCCATATTCTACGGCGAGTCGCCAGAGTGCCCGCCGTCTAAACCACTCTCATTGTGAAAGCAGCTCATGCCCACAATCGCCTTGGTCGACGACGACCGCAACATTCTCACGTCGGTCTCGATCGCGCTCGAAGCCGAAGGCTATCGCATCATGACCTACACGGACGGTGCGTCGGCGCTGGATGGGTTTCGCACGTCGCCGCCCGATCTTGCGATCCTCGATATCAAGATGCCGCGCATGGACGGCATGGAAACGCTGCGCCGGCTGCGCCAGAAGTCCGACCTGCCGGTGATCTTCCTCACCTCGAAGGATGAAGAGATCGACGAATTGTTCGGCCTGAAGATGGGCGCCGACGATTTTATCCGCAAGCCGTTCTCCCAGCGCCTGCTGGTGGAACGCGTCAAGGCCGTGCTCCGCCGCGGCCAGCCGAAGGATCCGACCGCCGCACCGAAGGAGCCGGATGCCCGCGCGCTCGACCGCGGCCTGCTGCGGATGGATCCGGAGCGCCACACCTGCACCTGGAAGAACGAGCCGGTGACGCTCACCGTGACCGAATTCCTGATCCTGCAGGCGCTCGCCACCCGCCCCGGCGTCGTGAAGAGCCGCAACGCGCTGATGGACGCGGCCTATGACGACCAGGTCTATGTCGACGACCGCACCATCGACAGCCACATCAAGCGGCTGCGCAAGAAGTTCAAGGTGGTCGACGACGATTTCGAGATGATCGAGACGCTGTACGGCGTCGGCTATCGCTTCAAGGAAGCCTGATCTGCGCTTCCCGGGCGGCTTGTTAACTGACAGGCCCCGCACGGCTGGGGTAAGCTCGGGCGAGGACCTGCTTCGCGGGACGACATCCATACCAACCGGCAGCTTTGCCAGTGCTTGATCGAACGCAGCTCGAGCAGGGACTGAACACCGAGGACGCGTCACAGCTCCTCGATCAAGAGGCCGTGGCCGACGATTTGGCGCGCGACAAAGGCTGGCGCCGTCCGCTCGGCTGGGTGCGCCGCGCCGGTCAGTTCTTCTTCGCGCTGTCGTTCTCGAGCCTGACGCGCCGCATCGTCTCGCTCAACCTGGCCGGCCTCGTCGCGTTGGTCGCCAGCATCCTCTATCTCTCGCAATTCCGCGCCGGCCTGATCGAGGCGCGCACGCAGAGCCTTCTGGTCTATGCCGAGATCATTTCGGAGGCGATCGCGGCGTCTGCGACCGTCGAAGGCAATACCGTCACCATCGATCCCGACCGGCTGCTCGACCTCAAGCCCGGCGAGAGCTTCGGTCAGCCGGATGAATCGGCGGATTTCCCGATCAATCCCGAGCGCGTCGCGCCGACCCTGCGCCGCCTGATCGCGCCGACCAAGACGCGGGCCCGCATCTTCGACCGCGATGGCGGCCTGATCCTCGACAGCCGCAATTTGTTCGCGCGCGGCGACGTGCTGCGCATGGAGCTGCCGCCGCCGTCTGAGAAGCCGTCGCTGTATGAGAAGACCAAGGCCACGATCAAGACCTGGCTCAACCGCGGCGACCTGCCGATCTACCGCGAGCTCGGCCCCGAAGGCGGCAAGGGCTATTCCGAAGTCGCGCAGTCGCTCGAGGGCATGAAGGGCAGTGCGGTGCGCGTCACCGATCGCGGCGCGATCATCGTGTCGGTTGCCGTTCCGGTGCAGCATTTCCGCGCTGTGCGCGGCGCATTGATGCTGACCACACAGGGCGACGACATCGACCAGCTGGTGATGTCGGAGCGACTCGCCATCCTCAAGATCGGCGGGGTCGCATCCACCGTCATGATCATGCTGTCGCTGCTGCTGGCGAGCACGATCGCGGGCCCGGTGCGACGGCTCGCCGAAAGCGCCGAGCGCGTCCGCAACCGCATCCAGACCCGCGTCGAGATTCCCGACTTCACCGGACGCCGCGACGAGATCGGGCATCTCTCGGGCGCGCTGCGCGACATGACCAACGCGCTCTACAGCCGCATCGAGGCGATCGAGATGTTCGCCGCCGATGTCGCCCATGAGCTGAAGAACCCGCTGACCTCGCTGCGCTCGGCGGTCGAGACGCTGCCTTTGGCGCGCAACGAGAACAGCCGCGCGCGGCTGCTCGCCGTGATCGAGCATGACGTCAAGCGGCTCGATCGCCTGATCTCCGACATCTCCGACGCGAGCCGGCTCGACGCCGAATTGCAGCGCCAGGATATGGCACCGGTCGATCTGCGCCGGTTGCTGACCACGTTGACCAGCGTCGCCAACGAGACCCGGCTCGGCCACGACGTCACCGTCGAAGCCCGCTTCGAGGGCCGCGGACCGACCGACACGCTCTCGGTGCCCGGCCATGATTCCCGGCTCGGCCAGGTGATCTCGAACCTGCTGTCGAACGCGCAATCGTTCTCCAAGCCGGGCGACAAGGTGCGCATCATCTGCCGCCGCACCCGCGGCGAGGTCGAGATCGTGGTCGACGATGACGGGCCCGGCATCGGCGAGGACGCGCTGGAGCGGATCTTCGAGCGCTTCTACACCGACCGCCCGCACCAGGGCTTTGGCCAGAACTCCGGCCTCGGGCTTTCGATCTCCAAGCAGATCATCGAGGCGCATGGCGGACGCATCTGGGCCGAGAACCGCGCGGGACCTGCGGACGAAGACGGCAAGCCCACCGTCGCCGGCGCGCGTTTCGTGGTCAGGCTGCCGACACTATGAGCGACAATTCAAGCGTGCACGCATCCGCCGTTCTTGTCGGCGAGCGTGCGGTGCTGATCCGCGGCCCGTCGGGCGCCGGCAAGTCGCGCCTGGCCTTCGATCTGATTCTCGCCGGGCGCACCGGAGCGCTTCCGCCGGCCATTTTGGTGGGGGATGACCGTGTCCATCTCGACACAGCCGGCGAACAATTGTGGGTTCGCCCAGCACAGCAATTGGCCGGTCTGATCGAGATCCGAGGCCTCGGAATCCGCCATTGTCCGTTCGCAGGCGAGGCCGTGGTCGGCTTGATCGTCGACCTTGCCGCCGACGATGCCGAGCGGCTGCCGCCGCCCGAGGCGCTCAAGATCCGCCTAAATGGTGTTTCAATACCGCGAATTCCCGTGCCGGCTGGCTTCCAACCCCTGCCGCTGGTTGTCGCTGCGCTGACGACAACCTGAAAGTTCATGTTCCCGTAATCTTGCGGCCAATTGTGGGAAGGGAATTGGTAACCATATCACGTCCACTATCGCGTCGGATTTTGCCGGCGCAGCCTCCCCTCTCTACCGCCAGGAACCGGGAGACTAGCCAAGATGCCCTCTTGCGCAGGGCCTCTGGATGGTCAAAGTGGCGCGTTCGTGCGGTGCACCAAAGGGCGCCCGCGAGGAGTTTCCGATGATTGGTCTAGTGCTGGTGACCCATGGGCGCCTTGCTGACGAGTTCAGAGCCGCGCTCGAACACGTCATGGGTCCGCAGAAACAAATTGAAGCAATTACGATCGGGGCCGAGGACGATTCCGACCTCTGTCGAAGCGACATCATCGAGGCGGTGAATCGCGTCGATAGCGGCGACGGCGTTGCGATCCTTACCGACATGTTTGGCGGCACGCCGTCGAACCTTGCGATCTCCTGCATGAGCCGTCCGAAGGTGGAAGTGCTCGCGGGCATCAATCTTCCCATGCTGGTCAAGCTTGCCAAGGTTCGCGAGGAGCGTTCGCTGCCTGACGCGATCGCGATGGCGCAGGAAGCCGGCCGCAAATACGTCACCATCGCCAGCCGCGTTCTCGCAGGCAAATGAGCGGCGAGGCCCCGGGCGAAAACCATGTCGGCCCGGGCGTGCCAGCGGGCGCCATCTCGCGCGAACTCCTGATCGTCAACAAGCGCGGCCTGCACGCGCGGGCATCAGCCAAGTTCGTCCAGCTGGTCGAGCGCTTCAACGCCGAGATCTGGGTGACGCGCGGCAGCGAAACTGTCGGCGGCACCTCGATCATGGGCTTGATGATGCTGGCCGCAGGGCCCGGCACCACGGTCGTGGTCTCCGCGAAAGGCGACGAGGCGCAGCAGGCGCTCGAGGCCATCGCCGAGCTCGTCGCCAGCAAGTTCAACGAAGAAGGCACGTAAGCGCCGCCTCGCGCGCTACGCCAGGCGAAAGCCTCTCCCCGTCATCCCCGCGCAAAGGCTTCGCCTTTGTCGCTGGAGGTGCGAGCGGAGCGAGCCTCGAAGGATGCACGGCCCCGCCGGTGGCCGTCGATCCTTCGAGGGCCGCTGAAGAAGCGGCCACCTCAGGATGACGGAAGCGGCACTGATGACGGAAACGGCGCGGCACTAATGCCCAGCGTTACTTCGCCGGCGGCACCAGATAGACCTTCCACACCGTCGACGGGCCGGGATGACCGTTGAAGAAGCGCATGGTGTTCATCACCAGCGGCTCGGCATCCCTGGCATGCTCGGCCATCCATGCCTCGCATGGCTGCAGGAACACCGGATCGGTGGTGTCGCAGACGCCGATGAAGCCGAGACGCTTGGCTTCGTCGAGCGACGTCAGCCCCGACGACCACGCTTCGCCCGGCACCAGCGAAGCCGGATGATCCGGACTGTAGAACGTCATCGGCTCGCCGATGTCGGAGCGTGCGACAACCACCGCCCAGCGTGAATGGAATCTGTCCTGCCAGGTCTGGGTCAGCTCGCGCGCCAATTCAGAGCGCGCGGCGTAGGTCGAGCCGCCGACACGGTTGGAGGCGATCTCCTGCGTGGCGATGCTGGGCGCGGCGATCAGCGTGACGATCGTGGCCACGAACCACACCGCCGTGATCGAGAACAGCGCCATGCGCGGGAAACGCAGCGAGGGAATCGCAACCAGCGCAAGCGGTACCAGGAAGAACAGCGGGATGCCCCAATCGGTCTTGATGTAGACGGTGAATGCCAGTGCGCCGAGCGGCGGCCCGATCGCGACGATCAGTTGGATGATCCAGATATTGAGCGCCTGCGGAAGATTGACGGCCGGATTGGGTCCGCGCGACCAGATCCGCGCCAGCACGTCCGACGGCCGCCACGGCACCGACCCCAGCAGCAGCGCCACAAGGCCCAGCACGGTCGGAATCGCGAGCAGACCGAGATTGTGCACGATGTAACCGATCACGAGCTGGACGTTGAGCTCGCGGCTCGACAGCGCGTAGACGTCGCCGGCATAGGTGAACGGCACGAAGTTCACCTCCTCCAGCCACACCAGATGCGGGATCATCGTCACGATCATCGTGCCGATCGCAACCCATGGCGCCGGCGAGCGCAGGAATTGCATCCGCTGCGGATGGATCAGCGCGGCAAGCCCGACGGCGCCGATCATCGTCACCACCCAGTATTTGGTCATCAGCGCCAGCATGCCGGCAAAGCCGAGCCAGAGCCCCGATTTGAAGCTGCGCTTCTCGAACGCGTTCAGATAGGCCAGCACCAACAGCGGCAACGGCACCAGCTGCGCGAGGTCGGCGTTGTATTTGAAGCCCTTGAAATTGAAGATCGGGTAGAGCGCGAGCATCACCACCATGAAGAACGCACGGCGGCGATCGACGACGCGCAGCGCGATCAGCCAGCACGCCACCAGCGCGAAGCTGACGGTTGCCATCGCGAGCGCGTAGGTCGACCAGTTGGTGACCGGGAATATCCTGAACCAGACCCCCGCGATCCAACCCGACAGCGGCGGATGCTTGCCGTAGCCGAGCAGGAAGCGCTGGCCCCAGGCATAGGCCTCCGCGACATCCATATGGACGTCCTGCGCAGCCTTCAGCTTGACCAGGATCAGCGTCCACAGCACCGCGTGAACCAATGCGAAGCCGATCACCAGCCACAGGCTGGTCTTGGGATCGGTGGCGCGCGAGGCAATCCAGGCGGCGATCCGCCGGATCGTCAGTCTGCGGGTCGTGCGCCTTGCGGCAGGGAGGGTGGTGGCGGTCGACATGGCCTGTGCCTGAGGCGTGACCCGGAAACGTGGAAAGCGGTTTCCCGGAAGGATCATGCCGAATGGAAGCGGAAGGAGCGATGAGTGAGTGCTCACCAGCATTTCATCGCGCTTTAGCGCGTTTTTGTGGCCAGTGTAATCAGCTTGGCGTGAGAATGCCTCAAGCCGGCCTGCTCACTTTTCGAGAAGCTCCGGCCGATACTCGAAATGCATGGTATCGTAGTGATACCACTTGCCGCCCCAGATGAAGCCGTGGCGCTCGAAAATGTCGACGATCTCGCGCGGCATCCGGTTCTTGTAGGGGATGGTTTTGCCCTTGCCCGCCCACAGCCAGTAGTCCGAGACCTTCAGGTTGAGGTCGATCGCGGCCGCGTAGCCATGCATGCTCATCCGCCCGGTATCGGCGACGCCGCGACAAGATAGCACACCCGCGATCGGAAAGGCCGCGGCGCGCAGCGCCGGATCGAGCGCGTCGATCTCGGCGGAGACCTGCTTCAGACGCTCGGCGACGCCGTTGACCCGCGTAACCTGAACCGGCTTGCCCCAGGATCGCGGTAGCCAGGTGATCGTCACCAGGTTCCGCCTGACCTCCGCCGTGTTGCAGTCACCATACATCTTCTTGAAGAAGGCCTCGTTGCGGAAGCGGCCGGGATCGACATCCGGGGCCGGCGGCGCCGATGGTCCGGACGGATAGGGCTGCCGCATCTGGTCGAGGATCGACGCATTGCGCAGCATCTGATCGAACGGCTTGTCGGAGACGCCGTCGTCGACCGGCATCACCGTGCCGTCGCGCCAGGTGATCGTGGTGTCGTCATGGCCGGACAGCGCATCGGGATAGGCGCGCACCAGGCGGTCGAGCAGTTCGCTTTTGCTCTGAGCGTGCGCAAACGGCGGCAGCAGCGCCAGCAAGGCAACGATGCAGGCCGTGCCGCGCGCGGCCATTCAGCGCTTCCCGGCCTGATCGATCAGCGCGACATTGGCCTCCTCGATCGCGTTCAGCTTGGGATTCCAGCTGTTCGGCGCATACCAGGGGAAGCGGGCGAAATACGCCTTGAGATCGGCGGAATCGAAATAGCGTCCCCTGCGGGCGAAGATCTCGTTGCGTGCGATCCGCAACTCGTCCCGCGACAGCCGCCGCAGATCGGCCGATGTCAGCAGACGACGGTCGGAATCCGGGAAGATGAAACCGCTCGGCGCAGCGCCGCCACCGGATTCGAAGCGATCGATCAGCGCGACATTCGCGCTCTCGATCGCATTGAGCGGCGGATCCCATGAGCGGGGCACGTACCATGCGAACTTGCTGAACCGCGCGGTCAGGTCGGGCGCGTTGAAGTAGCGTCCGCGCCGCGCGAAGATTTCGTTGCGCGCGATCCGCAGATCGTCCTTGCTGAGCACCCTGAGATCACTCTCCGACAGCAAGCGGCTGTCGGAATCCGCAATGATGAAGTCCGATTGCGTGCGCACCACCGGCGGCGCCGACGGCGGCACGTTTTGCGGCTCGGGTATCACCGTCGCCGGCGGATCAGCGGTCGCAACCTGCGCCGCTGTGTTGCCGGCGAAATAGAACGAGCCGTCGATCGGCGAGGTCGAGACCCAGGGCTGCTGCGCGCTGCCGGTCGCGCGCTTGACGATGAGGCCGACCTGATTGAACGCCTGCAGCACGTCGAGCCCGGGCTTCTGCATGGTGTCGACGAGCGCGCGCGTGTAGGGGCTGTGGCCGTCATCGCCGTCGAGCGCGACGTTGCCCGGTTGGGTCGCGTAGGACAACAGCGTGCCCTCCGGCGCGCGGATCTGGGCGAGGCCGCCGTCGGCGGCGCGCAAGCCGCGCCCGCCGAACGGATTGTTCCGGCAGGCATCCAGGATGACGATGTTGAGACGCGTGCCCGCGCCTTCCATCTGCCGCAGCACCAGGCCGACATCGACCATCTGGAAATCGACATCGGCCTCGCGCACAGGATTCGCCGAGACCGGCACCAGATAATTCGTTCCACGCACCTGGATGCCGTGGCCGGCGTAATAGAACAGCGCGACGTCGGCGCCCATCAGCTGGCTGCCGAAGCGCTGGATCGCGGCATCGAAACCAGCCTTGTCCAGATCGACCTGGGCCTGCCCGCCGACCAGCGCAAAGCCCAGCCGCTGCAGCGTGCCGGCCACGAGCTCCGCATCGTCCTTCGGATTCTGCAGCCGCGACACATTCTGATAGGTCGAATTGCCGACCACCAGCGCGACACGCTTGTCGGCGGCCGCCGGCGCTGCGAACAACATTGCGAGCAATCCGGCGGCGAGAAGGGTCCAGCGCATCGTCAGATCCACGGTTTTGGGCCGAAACACCTAGCAGAAACGTGCCCGAAAATCGATCACGGCAGATCTGACTGAAACACAGCCGTGATTCGCCGTCACATCCCTGCAAAATACCGCAATATGGTTGCCCGTGCGGGGGTGCGGATGCTATCCCGCGCCCCATGACAACTGCCCCGATTTCGAACATCCGCAACTTCTCCATCGTCGCCCATATCGACCATGGCAAATCGACCCTTGCCGACCGCCTGATCCAGATGACGGGCGGCCTGTCGGATCGCGAAATGGCGGGCAAGGAGCAGGTGCTCGATTCGATGGATATCGAGCGCGAGCGCGGCATCACCATCAAGGCGCAGACCGTCCGGCTGAACTACCGCGCCAAGGACGGCAAGGATTACATCTTCAATTTGATGGACACGCCCGGCCATGTCGACTTCGCCTACGAGGTCTCGCGGTCGCTGGCGGCCTGCGAGGGTTCCCTGCTCGTGGTCGACGCCAGCCAGGGCGTCGAGGCGCAGACGCTCGCCAACGTCTACCATGCGCTCGACGCCGGTCACGAGATCGTGCCGGTCCTGAATAAGGTCGACCTGCCCGCGGCCGAGCCCGAGAAGGTCAAGCAGCAGATCGAGGACGTGATCGGCATCGACGCCTCCGACGCCGTGATGATCTCGGCCAAGACCGGCCTCGGCGTACCCGATGTGCTGGAGGCCGTCGTCACCCGCCTGCCGCCGCCGAAGGGCGACCGCGACGCGACCTTGAAGGCGCTGCTGGTCGACAGCTGGTACGACGTCTATCTCGGCGTGGTCGTCCTGATCCGCGTCGTCGACGGCGTGATGAAGAAGGGCAGCCGCATCCGCATGATGGGCACCGGCGCGGCCTATGACATCGAGCGCGTCGGCTTCTTCACGCCGAAGATGCAGCAGGTCGAGGAACTCGGCCCCGGCGAGATCGGCTTCATCACCGCGGCGATCAAGGAAGTGGCCGATACGAGAGTGGGCGACACCATCACCGACGACAGGAAGCCGGTCACGGAAATGCTGCCGGGCTTCAAGCCGGCGATCCCGGTGGTGTTCTGCGGCCTGTTCCCGGTCGACGCCGACGATTTCGAGACGCTGCGCGCGGCGATGGGCAAGCTCAGGCTGAACGACGCCAGCTTCTCCTTCGAGATGGAAACCTCCGCCGCGCTCGGCTTCGGCTTCCGCTGCGGCTTCCTCGGGCTGTTGCATCTGGAGATCATCCAGGAGCGGCTGTCGCGCGAGTTCGACCTCAATCTGATCGCGACCGCGCCGAGCGTCATCTACAAGATGAAGCTGACCGACGGCACCGAGCTCGAGATCCACAACCCGGTCGACATGCCCGACGTGGTCAAGATCGCCGAGATCGAGGAGCCGTGGATCGAGGCCACCATCCTGACCCCCGACGAATATCTCGGCAGCGTGCTGAAGCTGTGCCAGGACCGCCGCGGCGCGCAGAAGGAGCTGACCTATGTCGGCTCCCGCGCGATGGTGAAATACGACCTGCCGCTCAACGAGGTGGTGTTCGATTTCTACGATCGGCTGAAGTCGGTCTCCAAGGGCTACGCCTCGTTCGACTATCATCTGACCGACTACAAGCCGGCCGACCTGGTCAAGATGCAGATCCTGGTCAACGCCGAGCCGGTCGACGCGCTGTCGATGCTGGTGCATCGGACCCGCGCCGAGGGCCGCGGCCGCGCCATGGTCGAGAAGATGAAGGAGCTGATCCCGCCGCACATGTTCCAGATCCCGATCCAGGCGGCGATCGGCGGCAAGGTGATCGCGCGCGAAACGGTGCGCGCGCTGCGCAAGGACGTCACCGCGAAGTGCTATGGCGGCGACATCACGCGCAAACGCAAGCTTCTGGAGAAGCAGAAGGAAGGCAAGAAGAAGATGCGGCAGTTCGGCAAGGTCGACATCCCGCAGGAAGCCTTCATCGCCGCGCTCAAGGTGGATAGCTGAGGCGCCGTCTCGAACTGCCGCCGGCTTGACGACAAGCGCGCCAGTCCCGCCCTAACCGAAAATATCGAAAACAACCCCATGCAAAGTAGCCGGAGGTGGATAGCTGACGCGCTGCCGCCCGCGCGCCTGTTGCTCATTCTTGTCCCGGCAACAAAACGCACCATGATTTGAATCGCCACGACGCGGCCGCCCGACTAAGCTTCGATCATGTTGCGCATCCTGTCTCTCTCGATCGTCATCCTCGCACTGCTGCAGCCGGACCTGAGCGCGGCCGCTTCCTCGAAGAAGCGGCAGACCGCCCGCTGGCATGGCTATGGCTTCCTGCCCGGCTACCGGCAGCCGCCCAACGAGACCATTCCGGTGCTCGGTCCGCGCGGCGCCGCCCGCGGCTATCCAGACTTTTCGCCGGAATATTACTATGGCGGGGATTGGCACTATTTCGGCCGGCCCGGCTTCCATGGCGGCGGGCGCTACAATGGCGGCAGCTACGGCCCGTGCTGGAGCTGGACGCCGATCGGACGGGCCTGGAATTGCGGCTAGCGGTGCGTCGCTGCGACATCCTGCGCATGCAACGCACGATCCGCTGATCCCGGAATGAGAGGCATGTTGCCCGTCATATTGCCCCTGGACCCCGGATAGGCCACCATCCTCCCTGCGCGCACCACAACGAACAACAGCGCCGGGGAAACGCATGAGCAAGGCCGCTCGCTTTGATTATGGCTGGGTCGTCGTCGGCGCGGGCGCGCTGATGACCTGCGTCGGCTTCGGCACCATGCTGTCGCTCGCGGTGTTCCTGCAGCCGATCTCGGATGCGATGGGCTGGTCGCGTGCCGGCGTCTCGGCGGCTGCGACGCTGGATTTCCTCTGCATGGGTTTTGCGGCGTTCGCCTGGGGCGCGCTGTCCGACCGCTTCGGCACCCGCATCGTGGTGCTGGCGGGCAGCCTGCTGCTCGGGCTTGGCCTCGTGACGGCAAGCCAGGCACAGACCCTGTGGCAATTCCAGCTCTGCTTCGGTGTGCTGATCGGGATCGCCGCCGGCAGCTTCTATGCGCCGATGATGGCGCTTGCCAGCGCCTGGATCGACAAGCATCGCAGCCTCGCCGTCGCGCTGGTGTCGGCAGGCATGGGCGTCTCACCGGTGACGGTCGCGCCATCAGCCAGCTGGCTGATCACGGCCTATGACTGGCGCTTTGCGATGCTCGTGATCGGCATCGCCGCTTGGGCGCTGCTGATTCCGGCATCGTTCCTGGTGCGCCCGGCACCGCAGGGAACGACCGTCGCGATCCCGACGGCTGGCAATACGCCGCAAGCGGAATGGACCGTGGCGCAGGCGCTGCGCACGCCGCAATTCATCACGCTCGCACTGGCCCATTTCGCCTGCTGCGCGGCGCATTCGGGCCCGATCTTTCACATGGTGTCCTACGCCATGGTGTGCGGCATCGCGCCGCTCACCGCGGTCACGGTCTACAGCCTCGCCGGCTTCTCCGGGCTCGGCGGACGGCTGCTGCTCGGGGTGCTGGCCGACCGGCTCGGCGCCAAGCCGGTTTTGGTCGGCGGCCTGCTGGTGCAGGCGCTGTCGATCGCGACCTATCTCGCAGTGGCGCAGCTCGGCGAGTTCTACGCGCTGTCTGTCGTGTTCGGCCTCGCCTATGGCGGTGTGATGCCGCTCTATGCCGTGCTGGTGCGCGAGTTCTTCGGCGCGCGCATCATGGGCACGGTGTTCGGCGCGGTGTCGGCTTTCGCGAGTCTGGGCATGGCGCTCGGGCCGTGGGCCGGCGGTTACGTGTTCGACACGTTCCATGGCTACACGTGGCTGCACGCCGGTTCCTTCGCGATCGGCCTTGCCGCGGTCGCCGTGGCGCTGAGCTTCTCCACCAAGCGCCAGCCGTCGCTCGATCTCGGCCGCGCCGCCGCCTGAGCGGATGCATGCGTCGGTCGCGCGCGGCCGCGATGGATAGCTGATCTGCGCCGGCGCCGCCCCGCCTTGCCCTCCTTTGCCGAATGGGCCACCATCACTCGACCCGCCCAACAAGAATGTCAGAAGGGGCCGAGCAAACGCATGAACAAGCCGCAGGGATTCGACCTTGTCGAGCGGGCGCGCGCGCTGGCGCCGCTGATCATCAGCGAAGCCGACGAGATCGAACGGACGCGGCGGCTGACGCCTTCCGTCACCGCGGCCCTGGTCGAGAACGGGCTCTATCGCGCGCTGCTGCCGAAGCGTTTCGGCGGCGCCGAGGCGACGCTGGACGCCTTCATGCAGATGCAGGAGGAGATCGCCAAGGCCGATGCATCGACCGCCTGGTGCCTCGGCCAGTGCGGCGTCTGCGCCATGACCGCGGCCTATCTCGAGCCCGACGCCGCCAACGCGATCTTCAACACCCCGCCCGGCATTCTGGCCTGGGGCGCGATCGCCCATGAGGTGCGTGCCGAGCCCGGCGGCTACCGCGCCAGTGCGCGCTGGGATTTCGCCTCGGGCTCGCGACAGGCAAGCTGGCTCGGCGCCCATGTCCGCATCGTCGAGGCCGACGGCTCACCGCGCAAGAAGGCCGACGGCTCGCCGGAGATCCGCACCATTCTGTTCCCGATGTCGCAAGCTATGATGTACGACGTCTGGGACGTGATCGGCCTGAAGGGCACCGGCACCGATTCCTATTCGGTCGACAACCTCTTCATCCCGGAGAATTTCGCCGCGCTGCGCGACGATCCCGCCGCGTGCCGCGAGGGCGGCCCGCTCTACAAGCTCTCCACCAACATGGTGTTCAGCATGGGCTTTGCCGCCACCTCGCTCGGCGTCGCGCGCGCCATGCTGGATGCGGCGACCGAGCTTGCGCGCGGCAAGACCCCGCAGGGCCTCAAGGCGATGCGCGACAACAACGCCGTGCAGGGCCAGATCGGCCGCACCGAAGCGAGCCTGCGCGCCGCGCGCGCCTATCTGTATGCGACGGCGCACGAGGTCTGGAGCGATCTCGCCCGCGGCGATCCGATCAGCGAGGCGCATCGCATCGCGATCCGCATCGCATCGACCTGGACCATCCACCAGTCGGCCTCGGTGGTCGACATCGCCTATCACATGTCGGGGGCCACGGCGGTGTTTGCGAAGAATCCGTTCGAGCGACGGTTTCGCGACATGCATGCGATCGCGCAGCAGATCCAGGCGCGCGATACGCAGTATGAGGACGCCGGCAAGGCGATCCTGGCGGGCAATCTCTCCGCGCCCCCGACGGCGCGATGAAACGTGATGAAGTCAGATTGAACCAGGCCGCGCACTCATCAATCCGCCATGCCGACTCTACCCCTAAAACCGGGCATCGCCGGGTGACCACGGCATGTCGGTTTTGGGCCCAATAGCTGAAGTAGCCGCGACGAGTTTAAGAGTCGGTTTCGCCCTCAGAAGGCGGAAGCACGGATCATGCAATTCTTGCCCGGGCCGCGGCCTGGAGAAACGAAGAGCCGAAACTTTGCGGATGGCATATCTGCTTCGGCGCTATGCGTCCTTCGGGACCCAGGGGCACGGCGCGCTATGCGGCTGGCGGAACAGTTGTGAGCACATCCCTGCCGCGAGTTGAGGTTATTTCGACTTGGAAGGTTCCTGAATTGATTTCATGTAGCTGACGACCTCCTCCGCATCCTCCCTGCTGAAGCGGAAGGTCGGCATGGAAGGATGGATGCTGCTATAGCCGTCCTGCAGTCGTTGCAAGAAGTCGCTGTCGTAGAGTTTGGTTTCACTGAAGGTGCGAAAGGGCGGCGCCAGCCTGTTCGGGCTGTTCCCGGTCCTGCCAATGGAATGACATCCGGCGCATAGCCTTTGCAACATCTCTTTGCCATGCCGCTGCTCCTCAGCCCGCGCCTGGGCCATGGTGCTCGAAAAGAGACATATGGTCAGTACCAGCAAGGATCGCGTCATCGCAGTCGTTCCGCTGTTCTGTCGCATGGCGCAACCATCCTTGCTACTTGTCCCAATCGGCCAGTGGGTCAGATGAACCTGAACGGGACGGCCGGTTGATGTCTTGATCCAGCCTTCGAGGGCGCGACGCCAGGGGAAGACGAGAGCATGCGTGGCCCCCGTCAGCCTCGATGACGGCCAATTCCAAGTGTCCCGATCAAACGGCGCGGGCTCAATCGCCATCCACATCATGAGAGAAGGCTAGAGAGCAACCCGCTACCAGCTATTGATCGGTATCAATGTCCAGTGGTGATCCCGGGAGATAGCCTTTCTAGCTTGCCTTCTTCCTCGACCAACAGCTTGTGAACGTCTCGATCTTCCGAGCCCCGTGCGCTCGGTCGCATTAGAGACTGAGAACTCAAGGTTGCATGGAGCACCGGGCGGCAGTGTGCCAATGACCTTTGATCGATCTGGTCGCTGTTCGCGTCGTGCCATCGCCAGCAGCGATCCTACCGATCGAGCCCGCGCGGCCATTTCCCCGATGTTCACAAGGCGGTCACCAGAGCGCCAATTGCATTCCGGCGAGCCACACGTTGCTCTGAACGAATGCTTTTCAAGCGCTTTGGAGACTACATGGTCGAAGTGTATTTCAGCATCAGGCGTGATCTGCTCGTTGTGAGGGAAGGATTTCCGGTACCCGGCGTTGGCGGCCAAGGGAAATGGCGCAAGAGCAAGAAGAGGGTCATCAAGGTTAGCGAGGAGATCAGGCAGGCGGTTCAGAGCCAAGGCTACTACATGCGGAAGCTGGGCGATCTCAAGAAGACCTGCAACGGCAAGGGCAAGATCACGGAAGGCAGTTGAGGCGGCCCTTACTCTTTGGCCTTCGGTGGTCGATTTTTTGCACGCCACTCGGCCAACTTCGCCTCTTCCTCGGCTAGCAGTCTGTGCAGCATCGCGATTTTCGTTGCGTCCGTTTCGGTCGCCAGAAGGTCATTGTAATGGGCGATGTTCGCCGTGAAGATAAAATCGGCCACCGCTCATTCCCCTCACTGTTGGACAAGGCAACATCTTGTCACAGCGTGTGCGCCCATCAAACCCCAACCTACGGAGAACTACGTAGGGAACGACTTTGCACCCACATAAGTATCTCTATGGGGCATAGCAGTTGATAGTCCTACTGAGAACGTCCCCGGGGATGCCGCTCAACCAATTCAGGTCACTGCGTAATTCGAACTAGGACGCGGACTCATTAAGGCGCAGCCATAGCCTGATTGACGCGAGTTGAACAAATGCGAGATAGTTGGCGGCGAGCCTATCGTAGCGGGTCGCCACCCGACGACATTGTTTGATCCTGTTGAAGAACCGCTCGACCTGGTTGCGAGCAGGATAGAGATAGGGGCTGAAGCAGATCGGATCGCTGCGATTGCTTTTCGGCGGGATGTTGGCCCACGCGCCCTTCTTCATGGCAAGCTCCCTGATCCAGTCCGCATCATAGCCACGGTCGGCAAGCAGCATTGACCCGGATTTCAGACGAGACAGCAGTTTTCCGGCGAGTCGAACGTCATGGGCCTCACCCGGGCTCAGCGCCAGCCGTACCGGCAGACCATTGCCATCGACCACCGCATGGATTTTGCTCGTCAAGCCGCCGCGGGACCTTCCCATCGATTGGCGCTGGTTTCTTGTGATGCAGGCTCCATGCTGATGCACGCGGACAATGGAGGTGTCGATCATCTGGACAGCGGCATCATGGGCAGTGGCAAGCGCTTCTATGATGCGGCCCCAAACACCGGCCCGCCGCCACCTAACGAAGCGGTTGTAGCAAGTGGTGTATGGGCCAAACGCCGTCGGCAGATCACGCCAGGGTGCTCCTGATCGGAGGACCCAGAAGATGCCATTCAGGACCCGTCTGTCGTTCACCCGAGGAACGCCACGCGGCTTGTTCGGCAGCATCGGCTTGATGGCGGTCCATTCGTGGTCGGCGAGTTCGTAGCGCATGATTCGAGTCCCCAGTTCGGGAGTTTGAATCACGGCAGTCCGGCCAAACGCAACGCTCCTGGCCCGCTCTTGGTACGGCGCCTACGGACAGGAGCGGACATCAACCAGTCCTCAATCTCTGACAAATGCGTCGAAAATGGCCCTTAGCCGAAGGTCGATTGAGCGCGTGTCATGTCGGCTGTCACGGGCACACCGGACGCCAATCCAACT
The DNA here is from genome assembly GCF_018129565.1 of Bradyrhizobium sp. AUGA SZCCT0105. Classification (NCBI taxonomy): domain Bacteria; kingdom Pseudomonadati; phylum Pseudomonadota; class Alphaproteobacteria; order Hyphomicrobiales; family Nitrobacteraceae; genus Bradyrhizobium; species Bradyrhizobium sp. AUGA SZCCT0105. Next base: position 73,033 of record NZ_JAFCMK010000014.1, read on the forward strand.
TGGTGTGCACGGCTGCTCTTGACCCCAAAGCGGCCGTCGGCACCCGGGACTACTCTCTCTCGACCATCGGAACGTCTTTTCCGATCCGGATCACACGTGTTTCGGCCCCAAACAAGGTCGGAAGGTTGCGGTACAATGTAGCGATCCAAGCAACGCCCACCAGGAGAATGATGCCCAAGACGCTGACGAGCATCTGGGCAACGATCCCACCTGCAATCTGCTTCAGAATCCAATAAGCAGCGAATGACAGCAGAACACCAAAGCAGAACACCGAGAGCGAGCGTTGACCACACAAGATTAGCGGGCGCAGCCATTTTGAGGTGAGCCCGGGTAAATCTGGCGGGAGAACACGCAGCAATACGACCATCAGTGCGAGGAAATGCGTGAGCCGCAGGGGATCAAGATTGGTTTTGTCGATGGGATAAATCGCGCGAACTAGCGCCTGCGGCACGAACCGCTCCAAGGTTGGCACATGCCATGTCATCACGATGAGGAATGCAAAAGCGAGCCATGCCGCCGCAACGATCGTGATCGGGCGGGACAATGCTGCTGGCCTTACCGTGGGGCCGCCACCAAAGCCACACCAAATGCCGAAGACGAACAAGAACTGCCAGACGAAGGGATTGAAATACCATTTTCCGTCTGGAAACGAAGGCAAATTCCAATCGAAATGTCGAGCTGCGAAATAGAGAAGCGCAGAGAAGAGCAGCGTCCAATTCGGCCGACGCAGCAGGCCCCACAGTACTGCTGGCGCCGCAATCACCAGCACGATGTAAAGGGGCAGGACATCGAGATTGACCGGCTTATACTTGAGCAAAAGCGCCTGCCCGATCATTATATCCGTACGGTCCAGAAACTGAGCGATGTTAAGCTCATCCTTGTACATCGGATTGTCGAACCGAGCTGCAATGCGAGCAATCTGGGCAGTGAAGAACAGAAATAGGAAAATATGAGCGACGTAGAGTTGCGATGCGCGCGTCCAAAGGCGCTTGGCGCCAGCTAGAAACTGGCCGGCCTTGATCGCTGGTCCATAGGAAAATCCGATCGAATAGCCGGAAATGAATACGAATATTTCGGCTGCGTCGCTGAAGCCGTAGTTGCGAAGGGTGAACCAGTTCAGAAAGTTCTCCGGGATATGGTCTAGGAAGACCATCCACTGGCCGGCACCTCGCAACAGATCGAGCCGCAGGTCACGTTTGCCGGGGCCGACCAGGACAGCGGTGCGAGCGTCTCCGAACGTCTCGCGCATGATCTGGACCTTTCGCAGCAGCACATTGTCTCAGCAACGTCGTTCATTCCTCATCTGACGTGAAATCGAACGTTTTGGCGGGTTGCGCTTTGTGAACGCTGGCGAACTGCTCGAGCGGCAGACTTATCGCAACTGAAGAGGCGTCGAGGTCGGTGAGTTCAAGTTTGAGCTGTCGGCCGGCTTCCATCTGAGCAGTCAAGGTTGATTCGATTCCGCGTGCCGCGATGCAGATGTTGGTGAGACACCAGTTGAAGGGAACCTGGGTAGAACTGCCCTGATCTACTGTCACTTTGACTCCCTGCTGCAGATTTGCCCCCTGCGGAACGAAGAGCTGCAAGCGAGCCGGCCCGTCAGCTCGTTGGATCAGGTCCACACGCACCACCACCTGATCGAGGTCGTCCGTGCCGGTTGATGTCGTTCGGCATATCGTGACCCCATCGGATGAGTCGAAACAAAGTTTTTCCCAGTTTGAGTAATGAATGTTTTCAGGTAGGCGCAGTCGCGGCGGCTTTGCCTGAGGCTCCTGCTGGAGTGAAGAGCTGCTGACTTGTCCCGACGGCGTGGCGGTTGCTGAATGCTTCTCTAGAAATTGGACGACCAAAGGCGACCAGATCGGCACTGCGTCTGCGGAATCTATCATGAAGTGTCCGTCACTTCCAAAGGGGGGCAGCATACGATATTCGACATTGCCGCCGGCTTCGGCAAAAGCCTGATGCATTCGCTTCGTCAATTCTGGCCCGAAATAGGTGTCGTTTTCCGCGTAGATCCAGAGCATTGGTATGCGTGCGGTGCGTCCAAACTCGCCGGTTGCGGCAACGAGCTTATCGGGAGCACAATTGTTGTTGGGTTTGCCATCAACGCGGCCTCCGCGCCCGGCTGCAAAGGTAATTATGGCCTGAACTGATGACGGGTTCAGGCTCGCAAGAGCGATCGAGCCCCATCCGCCGCCCGACTGGCCAACGACGACGACCTTACCGGGCTGAATCATCTTCTTCTTGCTCATGTAGTCGATCACCCACTCGTTCAGGGTGGCGATAGCGAGCCCGGGACCACGAAAATTCGGGTTGTCGCAGCTGCCAACGTGGCCGAAGACAGCTCCATAGAGACCCTGATCTTTGTCATCGAGACTGCTGGCCCCGTACCTGATAGGCGAGATGACCACATAACCGCGACGCGCGAACCAACGTGCCGCGTCCCGATATTCGATCATGGGAAACATCGTCCGCTGATTGGCGTCGAGAGAAATTCCGTGGTTCATGACCACCAGGGGGAACGGGCCATCTCCGACCGGCCGTACCAGGAAAGCAAGCACAGGTAGTGGAAATGGCAGCGCCCAGATTTCCTCCTGGATTTTTGGTCCCGCAGTTCGATCATCTGCTGCGGCAGGGGAACGGACCGCCGAGAGGACAATCAGCAAAAGAAGGATGACCGGCAAACGCTTCAGCATCTTCTTTCTCCGACGATGTGGTCTGGCCCCCCGACGCTAGGTATGGGGGGTGGGAATCTGTTGATTTGGATCAAGTATCAAACCGCAAGTTCCCCAGCTCATGCGGCTTAGTGGCCCAGCGATAACAGCGTCTGAAATTAGGGAACCTGGATGAGCGTCCACGGTCCTTTCATGCTGCTCTTGGCTTCTTCGGGGGCCGCCGCCGCTATCGTCGTGGGTCCGCTGCTGGCCCGTCGCGACATATTGCGCTGCCGCCCGAAGTCGGTCGCTATAGGGGCAAAGCAGACATCGCTTAGTCGCATCACGCCGCCGCGTTTATGGGTACACGGCCTAGGCCACTGCGGTCGGAAACAGGCCAGCACCCTCATTCCAATGAAGTACAGATGGTGAAATTGGAATGGATGAGGAACGCAATCAGCGCACCGCGAGCGGCCCCAGCAACCTTTGGGGGCCGTGAGGCTGGCTGCTGGGGCCTTCTGCCGGCCCGGTTGGTGCGTGTTCGGGCGGCCCGGTGGCGCTCTACCCTGAAACGAGCAGAACGGCGGTTGCTATTACGATAGGTCCCAATCCCAAAACGACAGCGAACACCTTGAAGAAAAGGTCGTCACTCATGACACAACCCCAGCGGGTTAAGGCGGGGGCAGAACGCTACGCCCGGGAACCGGCTGCGCTAGTGCAATTTGTGCCATGCCGTAGAACTACGGGGGCTAAGCTCCATCGTGAAGAGGACGATCACCGAGCTCTACACGATCCGGGAAACCCCTTACGCAGACCACCCGAATTTCAAATACGACTCCTTCGGGCTAAATGATGTTCAATGAGGTCCAAGGATGCTCGGGCCATAATGAGCAAAGAGTGTCGGTTAGCGATGTTCGACGAACAATGACCAAGCTTGAATTGATGAAGGTCAAAGACGCTGCCAAGGAACTGCCAGACCATTTTGTTATGGACTGGCAGACGATAGCGAGCGCACCGTTCGACCGCGATCTCGAAGTCGCGGTTCTCGACGCTGGAGAAACCCACGCGGTTGTCTTTCCGTGCCGCCGTGTGCTTCGGGGTTGGGTAAGCGCAGAGACGGCCGCCCCCGTGGCCATTCATCCGACCCATTGGCGCGAATGGAAGGCCTCCAACTCAGCGCTTTTTGTTGCGCTCGGTTCGGGCATTGCGCAGGGCGGCGACCTTTAACTCCTCCTCCGCCAGTAGACGTTCGATGGCGGCGCGCCTCTCCGCGTCCGTTTCGGTCTCAAGAAGCTTCTTGAAGTGCGCAATGTTGGCGTTCGCGATCTCTTCAGGCATCAGGATGGGCGTCCAATCACTCGACCAGATCCCACAAGGAATACGGCCGTGCTGCAATGCGGCAACAAAGTATCGCAATCATCTGTCCCCTTCAAGCCGTGGCCGATCAGCGGTACAAGCGATCCGTCGAGTTGGAATCCTGCTCATGCAAATCTGTCATGCAGCGATTTTCGCTGTCGCGTTTGAACTTGTCGCCGGATCGGCGGCCCTTGCTGCGGATGCAAACCACGGGGCGGAGCTGGCAAAACGATGGTGCGCCGCCTGTCACGTGGTGAGCGACGATCAGAAGCAGGCAGTCGCCGACGTGCCGCCGTTTGCTGCAGTTGCGCGTAACCCAGATTTTAGCCCCGAGAAGCTGGCGTTTTTCCTGCTCGACCCGCATCCCAAGATGCCGAACTTTCCGCTGAGCCGAGCCGAAGCAGCGGATATCGCCGCTTACATCGCGTCGCTGCGCAAATAGCGCGAAGCTGGCTGAGTGGCGCAGCAAGAACCCAAGACCTGAGTTCGGCGAAGTAATGGCCACCTCAGTTGGCGGCTTCTTTCATTCAGCCGAACGACATGTTCGAGCGGCGGTTCCGCGACGTGCATGCGATCGCGCAGCAGATCCAGGCGCGCGATACGCAGTATGAGGACGCCGGCAAGGCGATCCTGGCGGGAAATCTCGGCGCTCCGCCGACAGCGCGCTGAAGCGCGATGAAGTCAGATTGAACCAGGGCGTGCACTCATAAGTCCGCCATGTCGGCTCTTACCCTAAAACCGGACATCGCCGAGTGACCACCGCATTTCAGTTTTGGGCCAAGAGCGGATGCTCTCGCAGATTAGATCGAAATTTCGGAAACAGCTTTGTTGGTGCTTAATCTGGCTGTAGTAGATCGCCCCGCATGAAAAAATCGAGAAACCTTCATGGATGCGAAATCCGCCGCACAAATTAAGAGGCACACAGATATAGTGGTTAGGGAGCTATCCTTGGCACTGATCCTTGCTGAAGGCGCATGTGCAGCGGATGAGTTTATGAGACTAAAGACATCATTCGGCGACATTATCGCTCGTGTCGACAACATGCTTTACGAGACCATCTACAAAGATCATCCCAATCTGGACGACACAAAATAGTTTTGCTGCGCAGTTCCGGGCGCACACCTTCCGAGGTGGATGCCTCGGCAATGTCCGCTAAGGGTCCAAAAGCCGTCGATCTCGAGCGAACCTAGGGACTTCCGGTTCACTTCGGAGAGCCGACGTTCTCGATGGTCATCCAGACCGTCAGCTATGTGCGGACTAACGACCGCTTCCACAATTAAAAGAGGCCCCGCCTAGCATTATCGGAGTTGCATTGAGTCCGGCCCCCGCACCTCGGACCATTCTGTAACGCCCAACGTGTCCGATAGTACGGTAAGGACAACGGATTTATCAGTTTTTGCGTCGCTGGGCAGAATGGCATTGAGACCCGTCACACCACTCCTCCATGTGAGGCTCTGCTTTACTCCCACTGCCTCTATTCCGTTATATCGTCGAAACATGAAAACCTGCCAAGCGCCGCCGGCCAAACGATAGCAGCCTTTAACGAAGGCCATGTCTTCGGTCATGACAAGATCAAATGTTATTTCTGCCTTCATCGAACCTCTCGCCGCAAACTTAGCAATCAAAGTTACGAGTGAAGTGCCCGCGCCTCGCACAATGCATGTCGCCTGCGGGTCAATCGCGCCGTCTTGATCGTCCGCCGAGAACTTCCGGTCTAGCCCGGAGAACGGACCTACTGAGGCCTCCTCCTCATGTCTCAAACGGGCCAGCCGCTGACTTGTGGCAAACAAGCTCTGGTCGACGGCAACCTCGTTGTCTTGCCTTTCGATAGCCGTGCATGGCGTCGCCGCAGCTGCTGCACCTGATCAGGGAGGAGAGGCGCGCTTGGACCTTAGCGAAGGCAGTGCCCATCGTCATGATGCTCGCGTTACGGGACTCGCCATGGGGTCAGCCGTGGAACCCAGCGCGGGACATTGGCCCGAAAGTCCTCGTACTGCGCGCCAAATGTCTGCTTGAGCGTTGGTTCTTCGTACAACAAGACGAAGACGTGGAAAAACAGCCAGAGCAGCGCGGCATACCAGAGGAGGCGCCAATCGCCGAATAAAAGTGCTTGACCAAAAATGACGGCAGCGACCCCGACGTAAATCGGATTTCGTACGTGGCGATAGAGACCCGTGATCACCAGCTTCTGTGTCGGCGCGATCGGGGCTGGCGCTCCCAGCCCCTGCAGTGCAAACCGCGCGAACGAATCTACAACTCCGGGCACTCCGGCGATGATCAACATAGGTCCGACGGCGCGGGTCAGTTCAAAGCCAAAAAAAGCCGGCCGGAACTCCCAATGTGTGATCCACCATGGGACGAACCCCGCCAGCACCAAGGGCGCGGCGACGAAGAATAGAGCAGAGCCCAAGATGGCAATCGCCTTCGACACGCGTAGCCCTGATACCAATGTTGCAATCCACGCTACTCCAACCAAGCGCGAACCGGAAGACGGGCCAAAAAGCTCCTTCCATCTAAGGCCCCATGTCGGAAGCGCCATGTCGGCTTGGGATCAATCGTCGTTTTTGCAGTCGGCCAGCTACGTCCGGTCTTCCCTCGGCTTCGGCGATGTCGCTGCACTGCGCCAGCTGACGCGGTGGGCCATATGCCGTCCTAGAGGTCGCGCGTCGGTTCGAGGATCATTCGTAAATCACGGGGGATTGCTCGCGGACCATCAACGTCCAGGGGCCTTGATCGTACATCTCGGACTCGGGCTCATCGCTCTTGCCGTAGTGCAGTCGCGAGCCTGCTTCTAGCCGAGCGCAAATCCGCACTAGGAGTGGCTCTTGAGGCTCGACGCCATGGACGGCAAGGGCCGCTGGCAGTTGCCGCCACCGTTTCCCTGTGAAGACGCCGGTGTGGCGATCGGGTTCGCAGCAGCAATACATCCGACCGGCCCGAAACGTAATGTGCAGCTCGAACTCCTCTCCCTGGCCTCGGACGTTCTCGACGCTCAGCGCATAATATTGGTCAGGACGTTCTTCGGCGCCTCGGTTTCGTCGGAGCAAGTCAATCCAGGCAGCATAGATGCGTGCTCGTAGGGTCGTGTGTTCATCCATGAGAGTGGCGCTGACAGCGCGTTCATTCGGATCAAGATCCTGGCAGTCGAGTGAGGCAGGCTCAGCCCGATCGGCCTGTGAACCAAGAAACAGGAAGTCTCGCTTTGTACGGGCCAGGACCTGCACTCATAAATGGCGTGCCCCCATCAATCCGCCATGCTCTACTGTAGTTGGGTTTGTGCACAGCGTGCCAGGTTGGCCCTGACCACGAGGTGATGAAAAGGCCTGATCGCGTTGAGATAGGTGAAGCCCAGGGCATTGTGGGTATGCACGACGGTTGTCGCGATGAGCAACGTGCCTGTTGGAGAATGGCGTCGGAGCAGAGATAGCCGGAAGTCGAGGTGGCGGTCATCCGTACCGAGCACAATTTCGTCCTTGCCCTCCCAGTGCACCGGGAAGAAGTCCACCCGTTCATGGCTGTCCGGGAACGTCCTGACCGTATCGGAGGTCTTGATGCCAAAGGGCGTAACCATGGCGTCGCGCAGCGCGATCAACGCCTTTTGCCACGCGGGTGGATTGACGAGTGTCCGCGTCGCCAGCTCGCGCATGCTCGACTGTTCCGATGCACTCAAGTCGATGCTGTAGCTATCGAGTAAACTGGCGTTCTCGTACCAGCTCGCCACGACACTTTCCGACGGCGGCGTCGTCCGGCGTACCTGCGGTTTGCGGTCTAAACCCATGCTCATGACGATGTCACCTATTCAAGGGGCCAATAGGAAGAGCCATTCTCAGTTTTAGACGCGAGTAATTTACCTACGCTGAGCTCGCAACTCGTCGCTGGTTTGCAGGTCTTCAATCTACGGTGATCGGCGCGGGGTCTCAAGGCCGATTGCGGCTAGCTGCATTGAGAAGGAAGTCCGGTTGAGTCATTCTCGACCGATTTCAACGTGGCTTCGCGATGTCCGCTTATTCTCCGGAAGCGGACATCGGACCGCTGGCGGTTATGAGCACGCGCCCTAACGACCGCGAGGACGCTGCGCTCCCTCTCCCGCTTGCGGGGAGGGCTGGGGTGGGGGTATCGCCGCGAATCCCATCGTGCATGGTACGAAAGTAGGCACCGGCGACAACGGTCGAGGTACGAATACCGGCGGCAACAACACCCGGTTGTTAAGCTTTTTCTGAGACTTTCCGGCCAGCGCTAATGCCTGGAGTTCCACTGGCCCCATGTTCAAGCTTCGATCGATTGCCGCCCGCCTGATCCTGGCGATTTCACTGACCGTTGCCGTCGCCTGCGCCATCCTCGGCAGCTTCTGCATCAGCCAGCAGCGCACGCTGACGCGGCTCGCGCTCGATCAGCAGCTCAAGCTGCAGTATGACAGTGTGATTGCGGCGATCGAATACGAAGGCCGCGCAGCATTGGCCGTCAGTTCCGCCATTGCGGCGCTGCCGCCGGTCGGCGACGCGATCGTCAGGAACGATCGCGAGGCCCTTGCGGCGCTGCTCGGCGATGCCAACAAGGCGCTGATCGCGCAGGGCATCCCGCTGATTACGTTCCAGACACCCCCGGCGCTATCGTTCTACCGCGTGCACGCGCCCAAGGTCTTCGGCGACGACGTATCCGGGCGCCGCACGACCGTGGTCGAGGCAATCAGGAGCGGCCGGTCAATCGTCGGCGTCGAGCCCGGCCGCGAGGCACTCGGCATCTTCGGCATGACCCCGATCATCCGCGACGGCAAAAGCATCGCCAATGTCGACATCGGCGCCGCCTTCGGCAAGGAATTCGTCGACCGCGCCAAGAAGCGCTTCGGCATCGACCTCGCCGTGCATTCCTTCGACGGCCAGACCTTCAAGCGGCTGTCCTCGACCTTCGGCGACACCGTGGTCGCGACCCACGACGAGCTCAAGGGCGTGATGAACGGCGCAGCCCTGCTGCGCGACGCGAAGCTCGATGGCCACGCGGTAGAGCTCTATCTCGGGCAGATCAAGAACTATGCCGGCGAGCCGGTCGCCGTGCTCGAGATCATCAAGGACACCAGCGACTATGAAGCGGCCGCGGCGAGCGCGCAGCGCAATCTGATCCTCGGCACCGTCGCGATCCTGGCCGCGGCCGTGTTGCTCGCATTCCTGCTCGGCCGCGGCCTGTCACGGCCGCTCATCGCGATCACCGCGGTCATGAACCGGCTGTCCAGCGGCGACACCAGCGTCACGATATCAGGCAGCGAGCGGCGCGACGAGCTCGGCACGATGGCGAAGGCGGTCGACGTGTTCCGCCGCGGCATGCTCGAAACCTCTTCGCTGCGCGATGCACAGGAGGCCGACAAGCTGAAGGCTGCGGCCGACAAGCAGGCGCTGCAGCGGCAGATGGCCGACCGCTTCGAAGCCGACGTCAAGGGCATGGTCGCCGCCGTCGCGCAGTCGTCGAGCGCCATGCAGCGCGTCGCCAGCGAGATCACCACCAGCGTCAACGGCACCTCCGAACGGACTGCGGCGGCAGCCGCCGCGTCCGAGGAGGCGTCGGCCAGCGTCAATGCGGTCGCAGCCGCCACCGAAGAGCTGGCCTCCTCGATCACCGAGATCGGCCGCCAGGTCACCCATTCCAGCCGCGTCGCCGACAATGCCGTGGCCAAGGCGATGGAGACCACCGAGATGGTGACGAGCCTTGCCGCATCCGCGGAGAAGATCGGCGACGTGCTGCGCCTGATCAGCGCGATCGCGAGCCAGACCAACCTGCTGGCGCTCAACGCCACCATCGAGGCCGCCCGCGCCGGCGAGGCCGGCCGCGGCTTTGCCGTGGTTGCCGCCGAAGTGAAGGGGCTGGCGAGCCAGACCGCGAAGGCGACCGAAGAGATCGCCGGCCAGGTCGGCGCGATCCAGTCCGCCACCGGCAATTGCGTCAGCGCGATCGGCGACATCAGCGGCACCATCCGCGAGATCTCGGGCATCGCCACCGCGATCGCGGCCGCCGTCGAGCAGCAGGACTCGGCGACGCGGGAGATCGCCCGCAGCGTCCAGCAGGCGTCCTCCGGCACGGTCGAGGTCTCCGCCAACATCGCAGGCGCCAGCGAAGCCGCCGGCCAGTCCCGCGCCCTCACCGGCAATGTGCTGGATACCTCGAGCCAGCTCGGCGATCACGCCTCCGCGCTGTCGCACAGCGTCGACACGTTCCTCGCCGGCCTGCGCAACGCGGCCTGACCGGCGGGCTATGTGTCGTTGAAGGCGCTATGGTAGATTGACGCGATACGTCGTCCTCGCGGAGCCCTCCATGCGCAAGCCGGCAACATCGACCAGCAAGGCGGCACGGCGCCCCCAAGCGAAAGCGGCGGATACGCTGTTCGACGCCTACCCCGCCCCCGTCAAAGCCAAGCTGCTGGCGCTGCGGCGCCTGATCTTCGAGACCGCGAAGGCAACCAGGGGCGTTGGCGCGCTGGAAGAGACGCTGAAGTGGGGGCAGCCGAGCTACCTTACGCCGGAGACCGGCAGCGGCAGCACGGTCCGGATCGATCAGGTGAAGCCCGCCGCCGACCAGGTCGCGGTCTACTTCCACTGCCAGACCAATCTGGTCGAGACCTTCCGCGAGCTCTATCCCGAGCTCAGCTACAGTGGCAACCGCGCGATCCTGCTCGATGTCGCGGCCAAGCTTCCGGAGCCCGCGCTGCGCCACTGCGTGGCGCTGGCGCTGACTTATCACCTGAAGAAGAAAGCGACGTAGGGCGTGATAGCGACGGCGGCACCTCCCTCTCCCCGTTCTTACGGGGAGAGGGTTGGCGAGGTGCCGTCTCCGCGCAAACGGTGACAGCTGTGTTTGCGGAGGTTCCCCTCACCCGGAACGCATCTAACGATGCGTTCCGACCTCTCCCCGCACGCGGGGCGAGGTAAGCGGAGCGCAACGCTCGGTCGGGTCGAGGTAACATTTCTCGCTCAAGGCTTCGCTACGCCGCCGTCGCGACGCGCTGCGCCTTCAGCAGGCTGATGACCTCGGCATTCGGCCGCGCGCGGCTGAACAGGAAGCCCTGGCCCTCGTGGCAGCCCTCGGCGCGCAGGCAGCTCAGCTCCGCCTCGGTCTCGACGCCCTCGGCAGTGATGGTGACGCCGAGTCCCACGCCGAGGCTGACGATCGAACGCACGATCGCCTGCGCGTCCGGGTTCGCGCCGAGGTCGCGCACGAACGACTGGTCGATCTTGATCTTGTCGAACGGAAAGCTGCGCAGATAGCTGAGGCTCGAATAGCCGGTGCCGAAATCGTCCATCGACATCCGCACCCCGAGCGCGCGCAGTGCATGCAGCGTTGCCAGCACCTGGCTGCTCTTCTCGAGCAGCAGCGTCTCGGTGATTTCGAGCTCGAGCCGCCGCGCCGGCAGGCCGGATTGCCGCAAGGCGTCGGTGATCAGCGCCAGCAGATTGCCGGTGCGGAATTGCAGCGGCGACAGATTGACCGCGACGCGGACGTCGTCGGGCCATTGCGCCGCGTCCCTGCAGGCGCGATGCAGCATCAGCGCGCCCAGCGGATTGATCAGGCCGGTCTCCTCGGCCACCGGAATGAACTCGCCGGGCGAGATCATGCCGCGCTCCGGATGCGGCCAACGCACCAGCGCCTCGAAGCCGGTGATGCGTCCGCTGGTGAGATCGACCAGCGGCTGGTAATAGGGCCGCAGACCTTCGTTCTGAATCGCATCGCGCAGATCGATCTCGATCTTGCGGCGGCTCTGAGCGCGTGCATCCATCTCGGCTTCAAAGAAGGAGAAGGTGCCGCGGAATTCGCTCTTGGCACGCGACAGCGCCATGTCGGCGCTCTTCAGCAGCTTTTCGGAATCCTCGCCGTCGCCGGGCGACATCGCGATCCCGATGCTGGCGCCGACCACCACCGAATGGCCATCGAGCAGATAGGGCTCGCCGATCGCATCCAGGATCCGCCGCGCCAGCAGCACCGCGTCCTCGGGCCGCATCACGCCGCCCTGCACGATGGTGAATTCATCGGAGTTGAGCCGGGCCAGCGCGTCTTCCTCGCGCAGCGTCGAGCGCAGGCGCTTGGCGACCCCGCGCAACAGCTTGTCGCCGATGCCGTGGCCGAGCGTGTCGTTGACCGCCTTGAAATTGTCGAGCCCGAGCATCAGGACCGCGACCTTGTCGGTCGAGCGGCGGGTGTGCTGCAGCATATCTTCCATCTGCTGGCGCAGCAGATTGCGGTTCGGCAGGCCGGTCAGGCTATCGTGCTGGGCCATGAAGGCCAGCCGCGCCTCGGCGCGCTTGCGTTCGGTGATGTCCATCAGCGCGAGCAGCATCGCCGGTTGATCGCCATGCATCAATTGGCGCGAATAGATCGCCAGGTCGATCAGCGTGCCGTCCGCGCGCACGTGCTTCCAGGTCCGCGCCGCCTGCTCGTCGCTGCTGCGGCCGGCGGCCCAGGGCAGCTCGGCATCGAACGCCTGCAGGCTCTTGATCGTCATCTTCTCGAATTCGGCGCGGACATAGCCGTAATGCGCGATCGCGGCGTCGTTGACTGCGAGGATCTTTTCACCATCGAGCGCGCACAGGATCATCGGCACCGGATTGCCGTCGAACAGCAGGCGGAACGACGCCTCGCGCTGTTTCAGTTCGGTGATGTCGACGCGCAGACCGACGATGCCGCCATCTGCGGTCAACCGCTCCTCGATCAGGACCACGCGGCCATCGGCCAGGACCTGCTCATGCCGCTCGCCCGGCTGGTACATCTTCTCGAGCCGCTCGGCGATCCACTCCTCTTCGCGACCGGCCGCCTCGGGATAGTCGCCGCGCGCGACGCCGACGCGGATGGTGTCTTCCAGGCGCGCACCTTGCTCGAACAGGTCGGAACTGCGCTTGTAGATTTCCGAGTATTTCTTGTTCCAGAGGGTGTAGCGGCCTTCGGGGTCCAGGAACACGATGCCTTGCGGCAGGATGTCGATCGCCTCACGCAGCCGCGCATTGGACTTGCGGGCCTCGGCGATCGCCGCATCGGCCTGCGCGCGCTGGCGCACCAGTTCGCCGATCTCGACGGCGGTCCGGCGCGAACTGCCGGACATCTTCGGCATCGGCCTGGGCCGGCGGCCCTGAGGACCGGACAGTTTGGCCTGCTTCGGTTTCTTGGTCTTTTTCGGCCGCATCATCGGTATCGCACGCCCCACGCGCATTCCAGTTCGACGGCATTTCTGCGATAAGTGTCTGAAAAATTGGTATCTCTCGGCGAATAGCTGCGCTGCCTGAGAAAGCCGTACCTGCCCGCTTTGCAGGCGAGCTCACGCCGGATGCGAGTAGCTCGCGGGTGTGCACGCGGCGAACAGCGCAGATTTGCGGCGTGGACCCGCCGGAGCATGGTGAAGGAAGCGTAAACCGGCGCGCAACTGCACAATGAACGCGCCGGATGCGGCTCAAGCGCATCAATGTTTGTCAGCGTGTGACAGGGTTATCGCAGGGTTAAGGCACCGCCCGTTTGCGCGCGAGCGGCGAGCCAGAGCTTGGGTTCTGATTGAATCAGAACCGAAGCTCTAGATTCTTGTTTTGACGCGTTTTCCTCACGCGAACCGATGTCCACTTCGCTCGCAAACGCTTTAGTTGGTGATCTCGATCCGCGTGCCGCCGCGGCCACTGCGCTCGACCAGCCCGTAGAGCTGTGCGGCGTGCGAGGGATGCAGGCGCACGCAGCCATGCGAGGCCGGTCCGCCGAGACGCGTGAGTTCGTAGGTGCCGTGGATGGCGAAGCCGCCGTGGAAGAAGATCGCGTACGGCATCGGCGAGTTGTAGTATTTGCGCGAGTACCAGCGGCGCGCCATCATCTGCGGGCGGAACACGCCGTTCGGCGTGCCGTAACCGCGGCGCCCGGTCGACACCGGCCAGTTATAGCGCGTCGCGCCGTCGACGCTGACCGCCATACGCTGCGCTGATTTGTCGATGTGAACGACGATGTCGGCTCGCGCCGGAGAGAGTGCCAATGTCGACGCGGCAATCGCGGCGGCAAACACCGGCCGTACGCAACATACGCTTGTCATCAAAACGCCTGCCTGAAATGATTGCGCGCATGATGTCGCCTGCCACGCGCGCTTGTAAAGTGGCGTGGATCACATGCGCCGGCAAGCCGCGGGTCATCTTGATCCGCCTTGTGGGCGATCAAGCAAATGGGATGAAAGCGCGGTTGGCCTGCTTCGAATCCATGTTAGCCTTGCGCCGACAGAGTGATCCGAATGACACCCCGCCTGCGTCTGATCCCGCTCCTGATCTCGACCCTCCTCGCCTGCAGCATCTCCGCGCGTGCGCAGGACAAGGGCTCGCTCAATCCGCAGCCATTGCCGCCGCTCGCTAACCCCAGCGATCCAGCGATCGGGGCGAATCAGCTATTCGCGCGCAAGGTGCTGCCGGCGGCGCTGCCGACCCAATCGATCGGCGGCTACACCAAGGGCTGTCTTGCCGGCGCCGCGCAGATGCCGCTCAACGGCGACACCTGGCAAGTGATGCGCCTGTCGCGCAACCGCTATTGGGGTCACCCCAACATGATCGCGCTCCTGAAGCGGCTGGCGGCCAACGCACACAGGGACGCCGGCTGGCCCGGCATCCTGGTCGGCGACATCGGCCAGCCGCGCGGCGGCCCCGCGCTCTCCGGCCATGCCAGTCACCAGATCGGGCTCGACGCCGACATCTGGCTGACGCCGATGCCCGATCGCAAATTGTCGCGCGAGGACCGCGAGGAGATGTCGGCGGTGATGATGGTGCGCGACGACCGGCTCGATATCGATCCGCGCGTGTTCACGCCGGCTCATGTGCTGGTCCTCCGCGACGCGGCGCGCGAGCCTGCGGTGCAGCGCATCTTCGTAAACCCGGCGATCAAGAAGGCGCTATGCCGCGAGGCCAAGGGCGACCGCGGCTGGTTGTCAAAGATCCGGCCGTGGTGGGGCCACGACTACCACTTCCACATCCGCATGCGGTGTCCGTCCGGCAGCCCGGCATGCGAGGGGCAGAAACCGCAGACGGAGGGCGAGGGCTGCAAGCCGTCCGATCTCGCCTTCTGGTTCAAGGACTCGGTGCTGCATCCGAAGCCTCCGCCGAAGCCGCCGAAGCCGCGCCCGCCGATGACGCTGGCGCAGATGCCGGCGGCCTGCAAGACGGTGCTGAACGCAGCCGACGCCAAGCAGTAATATTCAAAGCAATAACATCTTTGTCAGGCGGCTTTTCCGGCCGGCTCGAACTGCGTTATGATTGCGCGTCGTCGCGCCGTAAGCGCGTTCGAGCGATGGATCGGGGCCGCTGATCTCTCTTCATCCGTCACAATTGCATTGGACCAGTCATGCGCAAATCGCTCCTCGCCGCATCGCTCCTGCTTGCCTCAGTTCCCGCCTTCGCGGCGGAAGAGCCGAGCGGCTGCGACAAATTCAAATGGTCGATCGACCGCGCACGCGCCGCGCTCACCGCGCCCGATCGCGCCAAGCTTGCCTCGGGCAGCGAACAGGCCGCACTGCTGCCGACCGCCATCACGCTGGCGCTGGTCGCGCCCGGCGAGGCCAAACTGCCGAGCCCGCCCGAGCGCGCACCGAAGGACGGCACCTTCGCCGGCTTCACCAGCTTCAAAGCCGCCCCGAAGGCCGGGCTCTATACCGTCAGCCTGTCGGCCGGGGCCTGGGTCGACCTGGTGCAGGACGGGCATTTCCTGAAGCCGAAGGCCTTCAGCGGCGCGACCGACTGCGACGGGATCCGCAAGACCATGAAATATGACCTCGCCGCCAGCCCCTTCGTGCTGCAGGTCAGCGGCTCAAAAGAGAACTCGCTGTCGATCGCGATCCAGCCGTCGGACGAATAGCACGACCGGTTAGACAAACGGTCGCCTTTACCGTAAGTCCCAGCCTGCTATGTTTGCAGTGCGATATCCCCGAGGACCGTAAGTCCTTCGGGGACCAGCGGAACAGCGCTTCCGTCCGTCGCGCCCAGAACCCACCCAACGCCTGGTTTGCGCGCGCTTGTTCGCGCGTGAGCTCGCACGGAGCGCTTGCCATGTCACGACTTTCGATTTCAAGGCTTGCCGGACTTTTCACTGCCTTCGTCATCCTGCTCGGTGCGATCCATTCGCCCGCGCGCGCCGAAGACAAGACGCTCACCGTCTTTGCCGCCGCTTCGATGAAGAATGCGCTCGACGAGATCGATGCGGCCTATACCGCCAAGACCGGCGTCAAGATCAGCGCCAGCTATGCCGCGAGTTCGGCATTGGCAAAGCAGATCGAGCAGGGCGCCCCGGCCGACGTGTTCGTCTCCGCCGACACCGACTGGATGGACTATGCGATCAAGCAGAAGAACATCAATGAGCCGACGCGGGTGAACCTGCTCGGCAACTCGATCGTGCTGATCGCGCCGAAGGATTCCATGATCGGCAATCTCAGCATCGGGCCTGGCTTCGATCTCGCCAAGCTCGCCGGCGACGGCAAGATCGCAACCGGCGACGTCAAGGCGGTGCCGGTCGGCAAATACGCCAAGGCCGCGCTCGAGAAGCTCGGCGCCTGGCAGGCCGCGGAGTCGAAATTCGCGATGGCGGAAAGCGTTCGCGCGGCACTGACGCTGGTGGCGCGCGGCGAGGCCGTGCTCGGCATCGTCTATTCGACCGACGCCAAGGTCGAGCCGGGCGTCAAGATCATCGGCACCTTCCCGGCCGACACCCATCCCGCGATCATCTACCCGGTTGCGGCGACCACGACCGCCAAGCCCGAGACCGCTGACTATCTCGCCTTCCTGCGCTCGTCCGCGGCGAAGACGATCCTCGAGAAGTACGGCTTCAAGTTCCTGATCAGCCCGACGACCTGAGCCCAGCGCCGCCGATTTGACGTTCCTCCAGCGATTGCCGCACGCACCGTGAGGAACGTCAAATCGACCAGCGACACTGGCCTATTGACTCTGACTGGTGTCTGTTCCCGAAGTTCGTAACTGAGGAGCCGCGCTTGCATACGAACTTCGGGAATAGACGCTAGTGTTTGAGATCTCGCCGACCGAATGGATGGCGATCCTGCTGTCGCTGCGGGTCGCCGTCATCGCAACGCTGGTGGCGACCCCGTTCGGTATCGCGCTCGCCTGGCTGCTGGCGCGGCGCGATTTCTGGGGCAAGTCGCTGCTGGATGCCGCCGTGCATCTGCCGCTGGTGCTGCCGCCCGTCGTCACCGGCTATCTGCTGCTGCTGACCTTCGGCAAGCGCGGCCTGGTCGGCGGTTGGCTGGCCGATCATCTCGGCATCGTCTTCGCGTTCCGCTGGACCGGCGCTGCGCTCGCCTGCGGCGTGATGTCGTTTCCGCTTCTGGTGCGCCCGATCCGGCTTTCGATCGAAGCGGTCGACCGCCGCCTCGAGCAGGCCGCCGAGACGCTCGGCGCCGCGCCCTGGCGGGTGTTCGCAACGGTGACGCTGCCGCTCGCGCTGCCGGGCGTGCTGGCCGGCATGGTGCTCGGCTTTGCCAAGGCGATCGGCGAGTTCGGCGCGACCATCACCTTCGTCTCCAACATTCCCGGCGAGACCCAGACCATTTCATCGGCGATCTATTCGCTGATCCAGACGCCTGACGGCGACACCGCCGCGGCGCGGCTCGTGATCATCTCGATCGTGCTCGCGGTCGGCGCATTGGTCGCGGCTGAAGTATTTGCGCGCCGCGCCACGGCGCGCCTGCACGGGCAATAGCGATGCTGCGCGTCGACATCACCAAGCAGCTCGGCGAGTTCTCGCTGGCGGCATCGTTCAGCAGCGAGGGCCGTGTCACCGGCCTGTTCGGCGCGTCCGGCTCCGGCAAGACGTCGCTGATCAACACCATCGCCGGGCTGGTTCGTCCTGATCGCGGCACCATCGTGATCGACGGCGAGACGGTCGACGATACCGTAGCCGGCATCCATGTCCCGACCTACCGGCGGCGCATTGGCTACGTCTTCCAGGACGCCCGGCTGTTTCCGCATCTCGATATCAGGCAGAACCTCGATTACGGCCGCCGGATGAACGGGCTCACGGAGGATCCTGCGCAACATAAACGCGTCGTCGATCTGCTCGACATCGGCGCCCTGCTCGACCGGCGCCCCGGAAAGCTCTCCGGCGGCGAGCGGCAGCGCGTCGCGCTCGGCCGGGCCCTCTTGTCCAAGCCGCGGCTATTGCTGCTGGATGAGCCGCTGGGGGCGCTCGACGAGAGCCGCAAGCTCGAGATCCTGCCCTATCTGGTGCGGCTGCGTGACGAGGCCGGCGTCCCGATGGTCTATGTCAGCCACGACGCGGCCGAGCTTCGCCAACTCGCCACCCAGATCGTGATGCTGCGCCGCGGCCAGGTCACCGCGTTCGGCGGTGTTAAGGTGTTGACGGGCGGCGCGTAGCTGGCCGTTTTTCCGAAAGTCGGCATAAGATAGCCCATCTTGTCTGCTAGGCCCGGATCGGGGCGTCCGATCGGGCATGGGGAAAGGTGCACTTTGCGACTGACTGGCTGGGTATTGCTGCTGATCGGCGGGCTGCTGTGCGCCACGATTTCGTGGGCCGCCCTGGGCTTCCTGCTGATGGGCATCGGCCTGATCTCGCTGCAGGTCGCCGAGCGCCGCCGACGCCTCGGTGACGATACCGTGCCGGCCGGGGCTGGGGGATTTACCCCCCCGCGCCTCAGTGCCGGGCTACAGCCGCCGACCCTCGACCCGGTCAACGGCCAAGACACTGGCCGAGACACTGACCAGGACGCCGGACCGCAGCGCCAGCCGCGCCGGGTGGCCTGGCCCGACAAGAACGGCGACGCGCCCTATGACCGGCAGGCCTGGCGCCGGCTGGTCGAGAACGATCCCGATCTCGCCCAGCTTGCCAAGGTGCTGGCCGATTACGGCCCGCAATATGTCGATGAGCTCGCGGCCAGCTATCTCGCCGCCCCCGACAAGAGCCGCCTGGGTGCGATCGTCGACGGCATCATCGCGCGCGCCCGCGACGGCCAGCCGGCGCCGCCGCCCGCACCGGTCGAAGGATCGCGGCCACCGCCGCTGCCGCCCCGGCCGCCTCAGGTGGCCGCCCCGGCCGCCAAGCCAGCGACTTCGGCGAGCAATCCCGCCGATGCGCTGGAAGCGTCCCTGCTCGCCACGGTCGAGCAGGCTTCCGCCAGGGTCGCCGCCGAACGCGCGGGTCTCTTCAAGCCGGTCAAGGAGCCTGGCAAGACCACCGACAGCCGGCCGTCGACGGCGGGCCAGCGAGAACCGCTGTTCGGTCGCGCACCCCGGGACGCGAAGCCCGCCGAGCCGCCGCCGATGCCGGCGGAGACGCCCGCCGACCTCGAAGCATCGTTGATCACGGCCATCAGCGAGGCGGCCGCCAGACGGGCGGACATATTCAAGCCGGAGCCGGTGTCGGAGCTGCCGAAGCCGCCACCAGCGAAGGCCGAGATCGGCGCCAATCCGCCGCAGCCCGTTCCGCCTCCGCCCGCCACCACGCCGCCCGCGAAGACGGCACCTACAAAAACAGCGGCCGACAATCTGGACGAGACGCTGCTCGCAGCGCTGGCTGAAATTTCCGGCCAGAAGTTCAAGGACGAGCCCAAGCCGGACGCTGCGTCCAAAGGGCCGCCGGCGGACGACGGCCTGTCCGACATGATCAAGAAGTTCGCCCCGGATTCGAGCTTCCTGCGCAAGCAGTGACGGCGCGGCTCAGATTCTGACACGCGAACCGGCATCCACTTCGCTCGAAAACGCTTTAGACGCCGGCGACCGACGCCCAGATATCGGCGAGCTTGCGCCGGACGGTCTGCATCCGCGTCTGCGGCACGACCTTCTCGTCTTCCTCCGGCAGGCGCAGGCCGACGACGTTGACGCGGCCGCCGCTGATGCTGCGCGCCACCAGCACGATCTCGTCGAGCGCGAGCTCCGCACCTTCCTTCGGCGCGCGGTCGAGATTGATGTCGAAATAATCCGCCAGCGTCAGCTTGGCCTGGTGCTCGTCGACCTTGACGCCGTAGATCTCGGCGAGCTCACCGAGCGTATGCTCGCCCGACACCATGAAGTCGCCGAGCAGATGCGGATCGGGCGCGCTCGACGGCGCCATGTCGACGAAGAAGCGATCGAGCGCCTCGGCGCGCTCCGGCGGCGCCAGCAGATAGATGTAGTCGCCCGGCGCGACCGGATCGGCCTCGACAGGCATCAGGATCCGCTGGTCGCGGATCACCAGCGTCGGCTTCGACCACGATGGGATCAGGCCGCGGCGGAAATACAGGCTCTTCGGCCGCACCGGATAGCCGACCAGCTGCTGCTCGAGCTGGCCGGGCAGGTCCAGTTCGACACGGCGCGGGCCGCGTTCGGCGCGCGGCAGCGCGACGTGCAGCCGCCGCGCCGCCGGCGCCAGCGTCCAGCCCTGCAGCAGCAGCGAGATGATGACGACGACGAAGGCGACGTCGAAATAGAGATAGGCCTTCGACAGGCCGACCAGCATCGGGATCGAGGCGAGGAAGATCGCGACCGCGCCGCGCAAGCCGGTCCAGGCGATGAAGACCTTCTCCCGCCAGTTGAACTTGAACGGCGCAAGACAGATCAAAACCGCCAGCGGCCGCGCAACCAGCATCAGCGCGAATGCCACCAGCACCGCGCCGCCGGCGCTAGAGAGCAGGCGATGCGGCGACACCAGGAGGCCGAGCAGCACGAACATCACGATCTGCGCCAGCCAGGTCGCGGCGTCGAGGAACGTCACCACCGAATTATGCGCGCGGGTCGGCCGGTTGCCGATGATGATACCGGCGAGATAGACCGCGAGGAATCCCGAGGCATGCACGATCTGGGAGCCGCCGAAGATCACCAGCGCCGCGGTCGTGACGAACGGCGCATGCAGGCCCTGCGGCAGCGCGACGCGATTCAGCGCGATCACCACCAGCCGGCCGCCGATCACCCCGATGATGGCGCCGAGCACGGCTTCCTGGATGAACTCCATCGCGATGTGCGAGGCCGAGCTCTGGCCGACCGAGATGAACTCGACCAGCATCAAAGTGAGGAAGATCGCAAACGGGTCGTTGGTGCCGGATTCCGCCTCCAGCGTCGCGCCGACACGTGGGCGCAGGCGCAGACCCTGGGTGTGCACCAGCAGGAACACCGCCGCGGCGTCGGTCGAGGCCACGACGGCGCCCACTAAAAGCGACTCGGTCCAATTGAGGTCGAGCACATAGCGCGCGACCGGCGCCGTGATCAGCGCAGTCAGCAGCACGCCGGCGGTCGCCAGCATCATCGAGGGCGCCAGCACCGTGCGGATGCTGGCAAACCGCGTCTTCAGTCCGCCGTCGAACAGGATCAGCGCCAGCGCCACCGAGCCGACCAGATAGGTGGTGCGGACGTCGTCGAACTGCAGCCGGCCCGGGCCGGAATCGCCCGCCAGCATGCCGACCAGCAAGAACACCAGCAGCAAGGGGGCGCCGAACCGCAGCGCAAGCAGGCTGGACAGGATGCCGGCCATCACCAGCACCGCACCGAGCAGGATCGCTATACTGACGGAGTCGAGGGATGCCATGCGCCTTTGGAGGTCTCAAGGACTTGGGAGGTCTCAAATACTTGCAATTGCATCCTTATCGTCGCCACACTGGGACGCCAACCGAATTCTGAGATAAGCGGCAATGTGCCCGGTCTTTCCTCCCCTAGGTCGCCTCGACACTGTGTTGTATCGATGGTCGCGTGCGCGCCTTTGTGGGAATCTGCGTGGGCATTCGAATCACATTTGCCTGACCCGCGCTGCAAGTTGAGACTTTGCCGATGGACATGAGCTGGAAGGACGTCCTGGAATCGATCCAGATGGCAGCGCGCTCGGTCGGGGCCGAGGTCGCCTCACCCTGGTTCTATCTGCAGTTCGGCATCATCCTCGCCGCCGCGGGCCTCGCCTACGCCGCCGATACCGCCATTCATGCACGGGTCAACTTGTCGTCGCTGGCGAGCCGCTGGCCGCTGCCGCTCCGGCACTTTGCCCGCGTGATGGTATCGAGCGCCTCGACCGCGGTGTTCGCGATCCTGATGGTGATCTCGCGCATCGTGATGTGGCACGCGACCTGGCCGAGCCGCAGCTATCTGATCGCGGTCTCCGCCAAGCTGGCGCTGGCCTGGCTCGTGATCCGCCTCGTGACCTCGGTGATCGACAACGCCTTCATCGTTAAACTGGTCTCGGTCGCGGCCTGGGTGGTCGCCGCCCTCAGCATCATCGGCCAGCTCGACTGGGCGGCCGATACGCTGGATTCGTTCGCCGTCGTCGTGGGCGGTCTGCGGCTGAGCCCGCTGCTGCTGATCAAGGCCGGCGCGGTGCTGATCCTGGCGCTGTGGCTGAGCAATATCGCCAGCAATTTCATCGACGGCCAGATCACCCGCTCGACCGACCTGACCCCGTCGATCCAGGTGTTGCTGGTCAAGATCATTCGCATCGGCCTGATGGTGGTCGCGGTCGCCATCGCCTTGAGCGCCGTCGGGATCAACCTGTCGGCGCTGGCGGTGCTGTCCGGCGCCGTCGGCGTCGGCATCGGTTTCGGCCTGCAGAAGATCGTCGCCAACTTCATCTCGGGCATCATCCTGCTGGTCGACAAGTCGGTGAAGCCGGGCGACCTCGTCACGATCGGCGACAGCCAGGGCCGCATCAGCGCGATGAAGACCCGCTACATCTCGGTCGCCGCCGGCGACGGCCGCGAATTCCTGATCCCGAACGAGGACCTGGTGACGCAGAAGGTCACCAACTGGACCTACACCGACAAGAACACGCTGGTGAAGATCGCGTTCGCCGCCAATTACGACGCCGATCCGAGGCTGGTCTGCAAGCTCGCGATCAATACCGCGACGGCCCACGCCCGCGCACTCAAGGGCAAGCCGCCGAACTGCATCCTGACCGAATTCGCCGAGCTCGGCATGAAGTTCTCGCTGACCTTCTGGATCGCCGATCCCGACGGTATGGACGGTGTGAAGAGCGACGTCATGCTGTCGCTGTGGGACGCCTTCAAGCAAGACGGCATCAAGGTGCCCTACCCGGTGCGGGAACTCCGGATCCGCGGCGGCGCGCTGCCGGTCGAGAGCGTGGTCGAGGTCTCCAGCTAGCGCCTCGTCACGGCTTTTTCGGACAAGCGGCCGCGGCTGTTCCGGATTTGGCCCGGAAAATCAAGCCGTTTAAGCATTGTCCCCATGCCCAACCTTGGCTTGCGCCGGGCGCGCCGATCATTAAATTAGGGCCTGAAATCAGCCCCTTGCCCGCAGAAGCGCCCCGCCCATGAGCTATATCGACGCCACCGACACCTCGCTTCGCAAGACCGGCCAGATCAAGCTGCACGGACCGAGCGGCTTTGCCGGCATGCGCAAGGCCGGCGCCCTGGTGTCGAAATGCCTCGACGCGCTCACCGACATCGTCAAGCCGGGCGTCCCGACCTCGGTCATCGACGACTTCGTCCGCAAGTTCGCCTTCGACCACGGCGCCTATCCGGCGACGCTGATGTATCGCGGCTATCGCTACTCGACCTGCACCTCGATCAATCACGTGGTCTGCCACGGCATGCCGGGCGACCGCCCGCTGAAGGAAGGCGACATCGTCAATGTCGACGTCACCTTCATCGTCGACGGCTGGTACGGCGATTCCAGCCGCATGTATGCGATCGGCGCCATCGCGCGGAAGGCCGAGCGGCTGATCGAGGTGACCTATGAGGCGATGATGCGCGGCATCGCCGCCGTCAAGCCCGGCGCCACCACCGGCGATATCGGCCACGCCATCCAGAGCTTCGTCGAACCGCAAGGCATGAGCGTGGTGCGCGACTTCTGTGGCCACGGCCTCGGCCGCCTGTTCCACGACGAGCCGAACATCATCCATATCGGCCGCCCCGGCGAAGGCGCGCCGCTGAAGCCCGGCATGTTCTTCACCATCGAGCCGATGATCAATCTCGGCAAGCCGCATGTGAAGATCCTGTCCGACGGCTGGACCGCGGTGACCCGCGACCGCTCGCTGTCGGCACAGTTCGAGCACTCGGTCGGCGTCACCGCCGACGGCGTCGAGATCTTCACGCTGTCGGAGCGCCATGGCGAGAAGCCGTGGGTTCAGGTGTAAGCGCATTCCTCGACGAGTTCAGTAGTCGCTCCGCGTCCGCTCGACGATCTCCTCGGGCGTGTGATTCTCGCCGATCGACATTGCGCAGATCCGCGACAGGTGCAGATAGGAAAGCCCGGTTTCTTCCGCCCAGGCGTTGAACTGCGCCTGCACCTTGGCGAGATCGCGCTTCGACTTGACCTCCTCGGCAATATCGAGCCCGGCATCGCGCAGGCAGGCGACGACGTCGCGCGAGGTGACGAAACCGTCCCAGCCGAGGAAGCGCAGCAGCATCTGCCCGGTGTTGCCGCCGAGCCGGCTGCCGCGCTTGGTCAGCAGATCGAGCAGCCCGACCTCGTCCGATGACGGCCAGGCTGCGAGGAATTTGCCGAAGCTGCCGTGCTCGCGCGCGATCTCCTGCACGAAGCGGCCGTTGTCGCGCACCGACATGATCTTGGCGCCGTTGCGCACGATCCTGGTATCGCAGGTCAGCTTCTCCCAATATTCGTCGGGCTTGAAGGCGAGCTTGGCGGGCTGGAAGCCGAGGAAGGCGTCCTCGAAGCCCGGCCATTTGGCGTCGATCACGCTCCAGGCGAAGCCCGCGCAGAACACGCGCCTGGTCATCTCGGCCAGCACGCGGTCGTCGCCGAGCTTTGCCAGCGCCTTGGCGCCCGCCGGCGGCCGCAGCAGTTTCTCGAGCGCCTTCGGCCCGCCCTTGCGCTTCTCCGCGCGCGAGCGGATCACCTTGAATGATGTCACGCCGCCCTCCCCCTTTTTGATCCTGAACGTCGCAGGTAACGGTAATTCGCCCGTCGCATCGTGGCAAACCGGGAAGTTGCTTCAGCCCTTGCAAAACGCGGCAGGCACGGCATGGTTGTGGCCGATGCCCGCCAAACCCGACGCCAGCAACGACGACACCAGTGAGACGCCGCATTATCACGGCCATCGCGAACGGCTGCGCGAGCGCTTCTACGCCGCCGGGCCGGACGCGCTGACCGACTATGAGCTGCTGGAGATGGCGCTGTTCGCCGCCATCCCGCGCCGCGACACCAAGCCGCTCGCCAAGGCGCTGTTGAAGAAGTTCGGCTCGTTCGCCGAGGTCGTGCATGCGCCGGTGGCGCGGCTGCGCGAGGTCGAGGGCGTCAAGGATGCCTCGATCAACCAGCTCAAGCTGCTCGCCGCGGCTGCGGGCCGGATCGCCAAGGGCGAGATCAAGCGCAGCATCGCGCTGTCGTCGTGGAACGACGTCATCGACTATTGCCGCACCGGCATGGCGTTCGCCGACAAGGAGCAGTTCCGCCTGCTGTTCCTCGACAAGCGCAACCAGCTGATTGCCGACGAGGTGCAGCAGACCGGCACCGTCGATCACACCCCGGTCTATCCCCGCGAGGTGATCAAGCGCGCGCTGGAGCTATCCGCGACCGCGCTGATCCTGGTCCACAACCATCCTACTAGACCCACATCGATCACGCTCGATCACGCCCAAGCACATTGAAACACCACGATTTTTGGGCTTGAAAAGCTTCCGGTGACTGGGGCAAACTGAGGGCGGTAATTGGGGGATCGGAGCACATTCCGACCCCAATAACCGACTGACTACCGCCCTCAGTTTTCGGGAGACGTAGCATGGGCAGCCTCACCGATGGCGCGATCCGGCGCAGCATCAAGGACGTCGAACTGACCGGAAAGCAGAAGTCCCTGGCCGACGGCGAGGGACGCGGCGTGGGCCGCCTGGTCCTCGTCGTGCGGCCGATGCCTAAGCGGGTGCTGGCGGAATGGATGGCCCAGCAATGGCGCGACGGTAAGCGGATCAAGGCGAAACTCGGCGACTATCCATCGATGTCGCTCGCCGCAGCCCGAGAGGTTTTCAAGCGCGACTTCGCGGACGCGATCCAGAAGGGTCGGAGCATCAAGATCGTCACCGATGCTCGGCCCGGAACCGTCGCCGACCTTTTCGAAGCCTACGTCGCCTCGCTCAAAGAAGCAGGTAAGCCGTCCTGGAAGGAAACGGAGAAAGGACTGAACAAGGTAGCCGACACTCTTGGGCGCAACCGCCTTGCCCGGGAGATCGAGCCGGACGAGGTGACGGAGGTGCTCCGCCCGATCTTTGAGCGTGGGGCCCCTGCCATGGCGGACCACGTCCGCTGCTACATCCGCGCAGCTTACAGCTGGGGAATGAAATCGGAGCACGACTATCGAAACACGTCGCCGCGCCGATTTCGACTGGTCTACAATCCGGCGGCAGGTATCCCGACTGAGCCTAAGGTCGTCGGGTCCCGGTGGCTGGACGAAGATGAGTTTGTCCAGCTCTGGCGATGGCTCGAATGCCCCGACGTGCCGGTGCACCCGCCCTATCTGCGGGCCGTTCAGATCCTGATGCTCACGGGCCAGCGGGTCGAGGAAATCGCGCGCCTTCACAAGGATCAGTGGGATTCCCGCGAACGAATTCTCGACTGGTCAAAAACCAAGAACAGCAAGCCTCATGCGGTCCCTGTTCCGTCCTTGGCGGCGGAGCTTCTCGATTCCATTAAGCCGAACGAACATGGGTGGTTCTTCCCCTCGGCGAAGGATCCATCGAAGCCCGTCAGCCATGGGACGCTCTATGCCTTTATGTGGCGCCAGCGCGACCGCGGCGTCATCCCGGTCGTGACCAATCGCGACTTGCGGCGAACGTGGAAGACGCTGTCAGGCAAGGCTGGCGTGCCGAAGGAAATCCGCGATCGCATTCAGAACCATGCGCTGCAGGACGTTAGCTCCAAGAGCTACGACCGCTGGAACTACATGCCAGAGAAGCGAGCTGGCATGGCGCGCTGGGACAAGTTCGCCCGCACCATGCTGGCCAAGAAGCCCGTCCGCCGGCCAGCGAAGCAGGCGGCGTGATCTCGCGCGTACTTATGATCGTGGCGTGCGTCTTGGCCGCTGGGGCGGCTGCGACCCCGGCAGCTGCGGATCCGTGCACAGCACCGGTCCCCACTCGCGCCGGTCACTCCTTTTCGGGCCAGGTCCGTTACGTGGGTGACGGCGACGGCCTGTGCGTCGGCGATTCCCCAGATCCGACGACTTGGATCGAGGTCCGCCTGGCGGATTTCGATGCGCCCGAGCTTCACGCCCCAATCGGAGCGCGTGCCAAGGCAGCACTGGAAGATGTCGCTCTCGGCCGCGGGGCCTTCTGCACCGCGGTGCGTGGCCGCAATGGCCGCGTGCAGGTCTATGACCGCGTCATCGCCGTCTGCCAGATCAGCGGACGATCGATCGGAACATTGTTGCGGCAGATCGGCGCGCCTCAGGGCGGCCGCTAGCCCGAGAACCTGTAGCTCCCTAGGCTCACCCGCTGTCGCTCGAGCGTCCAAGCTCCTGTGGACCCGCTTCGCACAGACGATGAGATACTGCCTCGGTGCCGAAGCAACATGCCGGCCATCGCCGACCCCGCGCGGGCTGATCCCGCAAACTCACTGTAACCAGCTCGCGGGAATGAGCTTCTCGCCCTTCCTCCATCGCTCGATCACCGCCGTTGCGAACCACTCCGGCTTTAGGTCTGCGTGATCCATGATGATGATCTGCAGCTCCGGCGCGAGTTCGGCCGCTGCATCGGCCGCCAGCTTGAAGAGCTGCAGCACGGCGGTCTGGTCCTCGTCGGAAAGCCCGTCGATTGAACCTTCCGCATCGCGGTCCGGTGGATAGTGAGCTTGAGATGGCTGGTCGAAAATGATGAACCCCGGCACGGGACGCTTCTTTTGACGAAACCATTTATGGAGAGCCAGGTGTGCCAGGACGTGGTAGCCGACCCAATTCTCGCCGCTTCCCATCCGGAACAAAGGGACCGGACCGTCAAGAGTATCAGCGACGACCGTCAGGGCCCTGATGTCGAGCCTTAGCTGGCTACCTCGGTGCTCCAGTTCCAGATCGTCAGAATACTGGGTCATGTAGCGGCCGATAATGTTCAAGAAGGCATCAAGCTTTTCCTTCATCGCTTCGGCGTCGAGCTCCCGCTCCAGCGCCGCAACCCGAATCCGGCTTGCCGCGATGGCCGATTTCAGCCCTGAGCTGGTGTCGGCGGTGCTGGCGGTCTCGACATACTGAGTGATCTTTCCGGTTGTTCGCGCCTGTAGAATGAAGCTGTCCTGTTGAACGCGGAGGATCTCGTTCTCCCTCATTCGCGCCGCAATCTGCTGCTGGTTTTCCCGCAGACGCTGCTCGATGTCGGCCTCTTCGCGATTGAGCGACGCCAATCTGAGCTGAAGCCGCGGGTTCTCAGCCTCAACCGCCTCGAGTTGATCGCTGAGCTCCTGAAGCGAGCGCTGCATCTGCACCACGGTCGGCGCCGGCACGGGAAGCTGGCTTTCGCACAGCGGGCAATGAGCGGAATCGTGATCGCCATGTTTGATCAGGCCGACGGAGCTCAAGCGAGCTCGCTGCTCTTTTGCTTCACGTTCGTAGCCACTCGTCTCCGACGTAAACGTCCGGGTCGATCGAATCTCGGCGTTGACCCTCTCGAGTTCGGTTCGAAGACCCTGGCGTTCAGCGCGTAGGCCAGCCAGCACGTCCTCGCCGTCACCCACCATAAAATTGTCGCGCACGCCGGTGTCACGCACCACGCGCTGAAGAACCGCAAGGACCGCCTCGTAGGTGAGCGCGACAGTCCGCTCGTCGATAAGTCCCACCTGTTTGGCTTCGTCGACAAGGGCGCGCGCACGCGGGTACGTGCTGCTATCAAGGGCGTCCGCGTCGCGGAGCTGGCGTTCTAGCTGACGTAGTTCGCGTTTGGCCTGATCGAGCTGGGATTGCTTGAATAGGCGGTCTTCATCCACGGCCCCAAGGAAATAGGGCAACGTATCTTTGATGGCCTGACTGACGAAGTCCTCGCCTTGCCGGTGGAACAGGCGCTGTTTGCTGTCGATGTCGTTCTGGTCTTGGAAGGAGAGCAACAGCGCGTGCCGGAAGTTTGCCTCCAGCGGGTCGCGGGTTGGGGTCGGAGGTCGATGTTCGTTCTCGCTGATGCCGATCGCGGCGCCGAGGAACTTCTCTACTGCGCCCACCGTCGTGTTTTTGAACAGGGCGGACTCCGACGGTGTCTCGATGCTCGACCCTCGGTCCATGTAGATATCGCCGTTCGTTCGATCGCCGACATCGGGGTTGCGACGGGCGATGAAGATCTGTCCGTCGCCAATTTGAAACAGCAAAGCATACCAGCCGACATACTTGCGGATCACGCCATCCGCGACGTTGCATTCGCTGCGGCCCGTACAGTAATCGATGATGTCGATTATCGCTGACTTGCCGGTTTTTGAGCCGCCGGTCAGTATATTTAGCTCGCCGGGTCTGAACACGACCTCGCGAACTTCACCCCGGCGACTGTAGAGAATGAGCTTGGCAATTTGCAGACTCACGGTGTCACCCCCCACGCGGCGTAGATTGTTGCGGTTGTGCCCGCGGCGGCAAACCATCGTCCCAAGAAACCTGCCCGGTCGACGCACTCGCGGGCTTCTGCGGTGAACAGCGCGGTCCGCTTCTCGGTCGCGGTTTGACGCTTCGCCCCAACGCTCAGGTCGCCGCTGTCCGCCAGCGCCAAGATCTGGTGCTGAGCACCGAACACAACGGCTTCGCGGGTGATCGCGCTCAGGCGCGTCACCCTGTTCGCGAAGTCGACAAGTTGCTCACGGTTGTCCTGAATCCAAGGCAAAAGCGAGGTCACTGTCGAGCTCGGCAACGCTCGCCGCGTGCCCTGGTGCAGAACGATCGGGAGAATAAGGAAGGTGAGAGCAAACGGGAACGGCCGCCCCGCCTTCTTCGTATAGTCTTCAGTCGTCTTCGCCAGCAAAGTGGCGCAGAAAGCCGGATTGAACAGATAAGCTTCTTCGGTGACGCGGTTCGACCAGGGCTGCATGGATTAGCCCACCCCGTCATCGGAAGGGTCATCCTGGTCGCTCTGATATTCAGGATGCCACCCGACTGCGTATCGATTCGACAGTATGTGATAGCTGCCGTGGGTCAGGAACCGGTCCCGAACGCTTCTCAATGTAAACTGGGCCTCGTTCTCCACCCATTTGTAAAGCAGCTGCCCGGCGGCGACCTTCTCGGTGGGCGGGCAACCCGGGCCGAGTTCGTCGACCAAGGCGGCGTGGCGCGGCTCCCACGCTTCCACGAGCTGCCGCTCATAGTTCTCGAGTTCGCCACCTACGAGAAGCTCTTCGCGCGCCCAGCGCGATCGCTGCTCGGACGCTCGGTAATAGTCTCGAATCGCGAACTCCACGCGCCGCGGGCCGACCTCGATCCTTCGCAACTGTTTCACGAAAGGACGCTTGTCGAGTTCGGCGACGACCGTCGGTGACGGATAGGTGGACGCATAATCGACCGGCAGGGCGTCTCGCCTGAACTCCTCCCGAAGTTCATCGACCCGCTGGTCAATGGCGAGCACGGGGATGGCCGAAGGGCCTGCTCCGGAGAGGGCCTTGATCACCACGCCGAACCACCATCCTTCAAGGCGCTCTACCAGATGGTCGACCTGATCGCGCGGCGCGGCGTGAACGAGCTCGCGCGCGATCTCATCCCCGACGTCGACGATGTTGGGCGAGCCGTCGAGAACGAGGATCGCCTTCAGCATGCTTTGACGCAAATCTTCCGGCAGCGCCGAGTAGGCTTGATAGGCTGCAGCGTTCTCCTTGTTCTTGGATGAAGCAGCGGTCTTCAGGAGCAGCTGATCAGCGGCCGACTCATCCCGTTCGCGCATGCGCAAGAGCGCCGCCGCTGACCCATCTGGCGCGAACCCTGTCGTCAACAGGACGAACTTGATCCTGAAGGGCGCCTCGACGTCTTCCGTCACGCGCTTGGTCCAGATGAGCAACGTTTTCCACAGATCGACGCTGGCATCCGTCAGGTTGCCCAGCTTGCCCACATGGTGCTTGGTCTGGATAAGCTGTGTCGGCTCACCGTTGACCTCGAACCCCACATCGTCGAACTTCTCGATCGAAATCTCCAGTTGGGGCGACTTGGCGATAGCCTGAAGACCGGCGAGCAAGGCGTAGCGGCATTGAAAAAGGTAGCCAGTCGCCGAAGCGCTGGCTTCGTGCGTGCTGGCTGGCTTCATCCCTGGCTCTGGCCCCTACTCAAATGAAGATTCCTTCGGTTCGGTAATTACAGCGATCACCTTCAATGTAAGTGACCGCTCGTGCAATACAGAATGCCCAGTCCTGTCCCCCATCATTCATCTGGGGGAGTATGTCCGAGTTCCACCGCCTTCCGGCGCTGTCCCGCGCTCAGCGCGCTCCAGAAGCGATGAACCCGGCGTGTCGGCATCTGTCGCAGGTCCTCGATGTGCTGGGCGCGGCGAAGCTCGACCTGAAAGAAGGAGGGGTGGTGGTCGATCCGAAACGTCCGAAGCTTCCAGAACACCACGGCGGCATATTTGGGCGTGAGCTTCTTGTTGCGCCGGTAGTAGTCGAGCGCGCCCGACAGCACCGGGTTGACCTCCTTCGTGGCGAGCTGTTCCAGCGCACGGATGCAGGACTCCAGTTGCATCCGCTGGGTAAGTTTGGCCAGATGGCGCTTTGCCTCCTCGGGCGAAAGGCGCCGGCCATTCTCCATGACGGCGACGTCGAATTGAAGTATGCAATGTGAGCCGACCCAGAGCGCTGCCTCGGTATATGGGTTGGCGATCTCGAAGTGATATCTGAGGTCCTGCTGGCCGCACAGTTCGCATGTCTCGATCGGTGTCTCGTGGTCGACCGTGTTTTCGGTGAAGGACCACTCGGCGAAGGCGGCAGGCAGCGTGTCGGCCACCGAAAGGGGCAGAATGCTGTCGCGCACGCGCTGGCTGTAGCCTCCCACTTCTCATCAGGCCTCGTTATTTAAGCTGACTTACCTTAGCCCATTTCCTATTTAAGCCAAGTGGGCATTGCTTAAATAAGGGTGGGTTGCCATAATCGGCGCACATGGTTGATCCCGAACCCAATCAGCGGCTGGGCCGCTTTGTCGAAACCCCCGTCGCCGGCGAGACGGTGCGTGCCTTCGTGCCGCCGCCGCTCCCCCCGGCGCCGCCGATCGACGTGCTCACGCTGCTGGACCGTTTGAGCCTAGCTGAACGCGCGCTGGGCCGCCTCGACGGCATAACCATGCTTTTGCCGCGCCAGGAGCTCTTCCTCTACATGTATGTGAGGAAGGAGGCCGTCCTCTCGTCCCAGATCGAGGGAACCCAATCCACCCTTACCGACCTCCTGCGCTTCGAGACCGAGGCGCAGGCCGGGCAGCCGATCGACGACATCCGCGAAGTCTCGAACTACGTCGACGCAATGATGTATGGCCTGGAGCGGCTTGAGGACTTGCCGCTGTCGCTCCGCCTGATCCGCGAAATGCACGCACGGCTTCTGCAAAGCGGGCGGGGCGGCACCAAGAGCCCGGGCGAATTCCGGCGCTCGCAGAACTGGATCGGCGGCAGCCGACCAGGCAACGCGCTTTTCGTCCCGCCTCCAACGACGGAGTTGGATGGCTGCCTCGACGCCCTTGAACGCTTCATGCACGAGGACGAGTCTCGACTGCCGGCGCTGATCAAGGCGGGCCTCCTGCACGTCCAGTTCGAGACGATCCATCCCTTCCTGGACGGCAATGGCCGTATCGGGCGTCTGCTGGTGACGCTTTACCTTTGCGTTCACGGCGTGCTGCGAAAGCCGCTGCTCTACCTGAGCCTCTATCTGAAGACCCATCGCGCCGACTATTATAGGCTGCTTCAGGAGGTGCGCGAACACGGGGCTTGGGAGGCTTGGCTGGACTTCTTCCTGACCGGCGTTGCGGATACGGCAAACCAAGCCTTCGACGCCGCGACCCGGATCGTCGAACTGTTCAAGCACGACCGCGAACGCATCACCGGCGAGAGCGAACGCCCTGGCTCCGCGCTGCGCATCCACGATCTCCTTCAGCAGAACCCCTATCTCACCGCAAACCTGCTGGTCGAGCGAACGGGCCTGTCCGCGCCCACCGTCAACGCCGCGCTTGCCGATCTTGAACGCCTCGGCATCGTCGAGGAGGTGACCGGCCGGCGGCGCGGTCGCGTCTTCGGCTATCGCCGCTATCTCGCAATCCTCAGCGAGGGCACCGATCCCCTGCCCGCAGCCTAACCCGAGAGAAAATTGTGCGTCTAGAAAGCGTCACCCTGTCCGGCTTCCGCTGCTTCGGCCCCGACCCGATCACGGTGCCGATTGCCTCGGAGATCACCGCCGTCGTTGGTCCGAACGCGGCCGGCAAGACCGCGCTCCTCCACGCCTTGTCGAAGCTGTTCGGCGTCTCGCGCGCACAACGCACCGTGCAGCGGTCGGATTTTCATGTCGGAGCTGACGAGGACATCGATGACCGTGAGCCGAAGGACCTGTTCATTGACGTGTTGATCGGACTGCCCGAGCTGGCCGACGGCACCGCCACGCCCGAAACCATCGCACCGTCATTTCGGCACATGCAGCTCGAGCGTGCAGACAAAGCACCGGTCTGTCGCTTGCGGCTCGAAGCGCGTTGGGAGGACGACGGAACCGTCGAGGGCGAGGTGTCGCAGGAGCTGTTCTGGGTCGATACGCTCGACGACAATCCCCCGGACGACAAGCGCCACCCCGTCTCTGCGGCCGATCGCGGCCTCATCCAACTCTACTACACCCCGGCCAGTCGCGATGCCGCCGCTCAGATCCGCGCCACGACCGGAGCGCTCGCCGCGCGCCTGCTGCGCGCCATTGAATGGTCATCGGACACCGAGGACGCCGTAAAGGGCGCGAGCGAAGATCTGGCCACCGCGTTTGAGGGCGAGGCAGCAATCGCGGCGATCGCAAAGGCCCTACAGACACGCTGGTCGGACCTCCATGACGATGTCGTCGACACCAAGCCTCGGCTCAGCCTCGTTAGTCGTAGGTTTGAAGAAATCGTCAGCAAAATCGCGGTCATCTTCGACCAAGGCCCCGACGGCCAAGAACGCGGCCTGGACGCGCTGAGCGACGGCCAACAATCGCTCTTCTACTTCGCGCTGGCCGCGGCCGTTTTCGACCTTGAGCGCCAGGTCGTCGCGGGCAAGGTCGAAGGCTTTCTTGACGACCAGCTGCGTATCCCCGCACTCACGCTGTTCGCGCTGGAGGAGCCGGAAAACCACCTGTCGCCGTACTTCCTTGCCCGGATCATTCGTCAGGTCCGGTCGCTCACCGACGGCGGGGGCGCCCAGGCGATCGTCACCAGCCATTCCCCGGCGGTTCTGAGCCGGGTCAACCCGCGCGAGGTTCGCTACTGCCGCAGCGACCCGAAGACGCGCGTCTCGTCCGTCAAGAAGATCAAGATGCCGACGGGCATAGACGAGGCGGCCAAGTTCGTCCGTGGCGCCATGCTCGCCTACCCGGAACTCTACTTCGCACGCTTCGTCCTTCTCGTCGAAGGGGACTCGGAGCGGATCGTCCTCCCGCGTCTCGCCGAAGCGCTCGACCTCCTGATCGATCCTGCCTTCGTCGCGATCGTGCCGCTGGGCGGGCGCCATGTGCAGCATTTCTGGCGGTTGCTGACGCACCTTGGCATTCCACACGCGACTCTGCTCGATCTCGACCTCGGCCGTAGCGGCGGCGGCTTCGGCCGGGTGAAGACCGCGATCGAGAAACTTATCGAATTCGGCGTGCCGAAGGCTAACCTGCTCAAGATCGAAGGCGGCATGTTATCGGACGCCGATTTCGCCAAGATGCACACGTGGCAGGATGCCGATGACCGCAAGCTGCTCAAGGGATGGGTCGACTGCCTGAAGCCTCACGCCGTCTACTTCTCCGCGCCGCTCGACCTCGACCTGGCGATGATCGCGGCTTTTCCCGACGCCTATGAAGCAGTTATACCCAAGGGGGGCGGACCCAAGATGGCCGTCGATAAGGCAGCCGAAGTCGTCCTGGGCACAGCTGGACCAGGGCTCGCCCTCTACACCGGACCTTACAAGGACTACCCGGATCTGCTGCCCGCCTATCGCTACCACTTCATCACGAACAGCAAGCCGGCGACACATCTCGCGGCGCTCACCCACATCAAGACCAAGGCCTTGCGTGAGGACATGCCGCCGTTGCTTTCGGAACTTCTCAACCATATCGCCAAATGCCTGCGGCGAGACTGACCATGGCGGTGCTTGCGCGACGGGTTCGACCCGACGATTGGAAGCCGATCGGTGTCGACGCCCTCGAAGCGAACGCGATCAAGGTG
The DNA here is from genome assembly GCF_018129565.1 of Bradyrhizobium sp. AUGA SZCCT0105. Lineage (NCBI taxonomy): Bacteria > Pseudomonadati > Pseudomonadota > Alphaproteobacteria > Hyphomicrobiales > Nitrobacteraceae > Bradyrhizobium > Bradyrhizobium sp. AUGA SZCCT0105. Next base: position 108,264 of record NZ_JAFCMK010000014.1, read on the forward strand.
GTCCGCTCCACCGACAACCGCTCGGTCATCGCCGGCCCCGGTGCGGGGAAGACCGAGCTCCTCGCACAGCGCGCCGCCTATCTTCTGCAGACCGGCATCGCGCCGCCGCCGCGGCGCATTCTCGCGATCAGCTTCAAGCGTGACGCCGCGACCAATCTCGCCGCCCGCGTCCGCCAGCGCTGCCATCGCAGCCACGCCGGCCGTCTCGATTCGATGACCTTCGACGCGTTCGCCAAAAGCCTGGTCGACCGGTTCGGCCAAGCGCTGCCCGAGCGATGGCGACCGCGACCCGACTATGAACTCATGTTCCCAAACGATACGGCCTTTCGGGGATTTCTGTTCCAGGATGTCGGTACGCCTCCGAAAGCCATAGGCAGCTACGCTGACCTCCAGGCGATCTCCATCAAGACATTCGAGCGCTCGCTGCTCGTAGGCTCACCGCTTCCCGTTCTGGGCTGGCCTGACCCGACAGTCGGCCAGTGGGCGGCGGATCGATTCTGGCAATCGTCGCTGCACGAGGGAAAGAAGACCTTTCTGTCGTTCCCGATGATCGGACGGCTCGCCGAACTGCTCCTGCGCGTCAATCCGATGGCGCGCGACGCCCTCCGTTTGACCTACTCGCACCTGTTCATGGACGAGTTCCAGGACACCACCCAGATCCAATACGATCTCGTGCGAACGATCTTCCTCGGAACCGATGCAGTGATCACTGCAGTGGGAGACAATAAGCAGCAGATCATGCGTTGGGCGATGGCGATGGACGATCCATTCTCCGCGTTCGACGCCGATTTCGGCGGCAAGCGCACGCCGCTCTACAACAACTATCGGTCGTCGCCCGAGCTCGTGCGCATCCAGCATGTCCTCGCGCAAGCGCTAGACGCTCGTGCGGTAGAGCCCGTTTCGAAGACGGCAACCACGATTGCAGGCGAAAGCTGCGCAATCTGGGACTTCTCGAGTCCCGAGATCGAAGCACAGCGGCTGGCCCGGTTCGTCGCCGGCGAAGTGAAGGCCCATGCGCTCGGCCCTCGCGACTTCGTCCTGCTCGTGCGCCAGAAGGCGGTCGACTATGCGGCCGTACTCGAGCCAGCCTTTCGAGCCGCGGGAATCCCGCTTCGCAACGAGGCCGGAACCGTCGGCGCCGTCATGTTGCAAGAGCTTCTCGCGGAAGAAGCATCAGAGCTGTTGGTCAAGGTTCTACGTCTTGCCATGACGAAACGCGCAGGTCGGCATTGGACCGAATGCCAGGAGGCGCTGGGGGCTTTGCGCGGGATTTCTCCCGAGGACGAAGCCGCCCAGGCAATATTCGCCCGCGAGCTCGACGCCCAAGCGACCCAGCTCAGCGCCGACCATCCCGAACCGCCAGCGTCCAAAGCCGATGCGCGGACCATCGTTGATGACGTCCTTTGCTTCGTCGGCCGTGAACGGCTGATCGCCGTTCATCCCGCCTATGCGCAGGGCGGGTGGTTTGAGAAGGTCGTTGAGGCCACCGCAGTGCATCTGCACGGGTCATCGGCCGACGCCGCAGATTGGACGGAGACCCTCGACACCTACGAAGGCCTGCATGCCATTCCGCTCATGACGATCCACAAGAGCAAGGGGCTCGAATACCATAGCGTCATCTTTGTCGGGCTTGATGACGGCGCCTGGTGGAGTTTTGCTGGCGACCAAATGGAGGCGACCGCCGGCTTCTTCGTCGCGTTCACGCGGGCCAAGCAGAGGGTGGTCTTCACCTACTGCGCCAAACGCGGGGCGCGCACCAAGATCGCCACCCTCTACGGCCTTCTCAGCAAGGCCGGCGTTCAGACCATCCAGATAGCCTGAAATCTCCGTCCAGCCCGAGGCACCGAGATTCAGGTTCAAGAATTGTGAGGCAGCTGCTTTCTGGCTCCAATTGCCCCGCCAAATCTACGCTGGGGCGCGGCGTCGCCGCCGCCGTTACGCTACTGTTCCGCCTTCCAGAGAGTAGGATAATGCCGAATGAAGCCATCCGGCGCGAGTTTGAGGAGGCCTTCGTAGCTGGCGCTCGGTGCCTCGTACCAGAAGGCAGATTCGCCACGTCGCGTGTATCGCTGGTCCAGTTCGGTCAACTCACCTGTCTCGGCATCGAGCCATGCAACAGAGATGTGAGCGGCGCAGCCTTGAGCGATCGGAACGCGACGAAGCTGTTGCAGGTTCGTCGCAGGCGTGAACCCGAGATCGAGATCAACGAGATGATCCAAGCCGTGCACGACCTCCCCGTTCAGCGTCCACTCAGTCCCCTGTCGAACGATGAGGTATTCGATAGGTCGGCGCCCAAGGAAACCCCGAACGTCTCCGCGCACCGTTTTCCAATCGGCGCCACATTCGACGCGATAGGCAATGCACGCCGGGCCTTCCTTACGGCGAAAGACGGCGGTTCCTTCGATACGCCAACCACTACCGCACTGCTCCAAACGGCACGCGTCGTGACCGAGCGTATCCAGCCGTCGCCAAAAGGCAGTTGCCACGATAGTCACGTTCGACCTCCGGATCGGATCATCATTGTGGTAAAGCGTAGATGTAGTGCTCATCTTCGCCAGCCGTGGCCCATCACCTCGACCTGATGCGAGCGGCACGGACAATTTCATGATTGGCGCGAGAGCCCGTCGCTACGCGGCTCAGGGGACGGCAGTCTCGAACTGAATGTCACCGCCCAAGCTTGGGCCAAGCGCCGCCTCGGGCACATCGGCGTGGCGATCCTCTTCGGTGTAAAACCGGGAAAAGTGCTTGCCCAGGATTTCGCCCGGCGAATAGCCCTTGATCCGCTCCGCGCCTGGATTCCAGCTCGACACGCGGCCCTCGCGGTCGAGCAAGTAAATCGCGTAGTCCACAACGCTTTGGACGAGCACCTCGTAAGCAATTTTTGGGGCCGAACTTGCTTTTCATCGCACTGAAAGCTTATCGCCCAGGGAGGGCAACCCGCAACGTTCGGACCAAAAGCAGACCGACCTTCTTCCTACGCCGATACCACTGCAGCCGCGACCCTGAAACCGCCCCGCGTCCCCCACCCGCTGGTCGTCCCAGAACCTCGCATTCGCGCGCGAGGTGCTTCAATTTCCCGGACCGGGCGCTCCTCCTCCCTCGCGAAATATTCTCGCGCGCGACCGCCAGGGGAGACGCACCCGTCAATCGCACCGCCGTACCGCAGAGTCAGTTCAACAACCATGTTCAGAGATATGGCGTTCCAGCGCGAGCCGGGCGCCCTCCGATTCAACCCGCGCCTCGTCGACACGCCGTTGCAGTCGGTCGTATTCCTCCTTTGCAGACGTCGCCAACTTGCCTTGAAAAACCGTCACAGCGCGTGAAAAACTGGCCGTTTTTGCTTCGTAATCAATGACCAGGCGCGCCTTTTCTTTGCAGTCCATCGTTTGCTCTTCGCGCTCTTCGCCGACCTCAGATGTCAGACTCCGGCTTTCCGTTTCGCGCTCTCGCCGCCACTTCGCTTTTGATGCGATTGAGCAGAAGCGAGTGATCGTAGGGCTTCGACAACAGCGGGCCGTCCTCGCAGAGGTCCTGCGCCTTGGCGGCCGCCTTCTGGACGGTGCCGGCGAGAATGATCTTTGCGTCGATACCGTTCGACCGCATCCAACGCGCAAGACCGAAGCCATCGATCTTGCCGGGGCTGCTCACGTCGGCCAGCACGATGCCGATGGCAGCGCTGCCCGTGGTCAGCACCTCAACCGCTTCATCGGTATTCAGGGCTTCAACCACCTTATAGCCGCAGTCGCGCAAATATTCAGCGAGCGGCTTCCGCACGAGCACGTCGTTCTCCACCAACAGGATATGGGGACTAGTCATACCGCTTCACTGTTCGACGTGAAACCGCCCCCCGCGTCGTCCAGAATGGCACGGATTTTCTGAGCCACGTCGCCAAGTACATAGGGCTTCGTCATCAGCGGCGTTCCGTCGATCTCGCCCGGCAGCAGATGCCCAGACGTCAGGATCACCGGGATATGCGGGTAGAGAAGCCGCACCTGCTGGGAAAGGCCTATGCCATCCAGCGACCCTGGCATGCGCACATCCGAGAAGACCAGCCCTACATCGTTATGTGACCGCAGGTATTCCAGAGCTTCGTCGGCTGTACCAGCCTCGATGACATGGAAGCCACAGTCTCTCAGGTAGTCGCATATGACATACCTTACCAAAATCTCGTCTTCAACGACGAGTATCGACGTGCGTTCTTCTTCCGAGTCGGATGCAGGCTCGATCATCTCACCCCCTTTCCGACACAATGCCCAAGCTGGTCCCAGGTTCCTGGAGCGGCACGAGCCGGGCGCCGTAGCGCGCCTCGGCGCACAAAAAGGACGGACTGGCCGACGGAGCGCGTGACCGGTAGGAGTGATCAGGGTGGGGCAGGCAGATGCAGGAAACTCTCGTGCAACACCTCCGCAGCATGGGCGGAAATTTCTGCGCATCGGCAGAACGATTCGACGGGACTGACGGGGGCCGCACCGACGAGCATGTGTTCCAAAATCTCCATTGGGGATTGGAACTGTTGCTGAAGGCCTACCTTCACCATCGCGGGTGGACGGATGCGCGCTGCATCGCAGATGTCCGACACGATCTCGGCAAGGCGCTCGCCGCGTGCGAGCGGGAGGGGCTCGAGGGTATCGACCCCGAGATTCGCGCCTTCCTGCAAGCCCTCAGCCCTTTTTCGCGTGTCCATCGTGTGGCCGAGTTCGTGGAGGCGGGCGCCGCCGGCTGGACTGCGGCGGACGCGATCACGGTGAGCACCCGCCTTCGGAAAGCACTCGCCAGCGGCTTTTGGGTGGAGGGCGGCGAGGGATGAAGCCTTTCCCCGGGCCAGCCCGTGCTCTCACCGAACCCCATCTGCGGGCGGCACCCCGGAGGCCGTGCTGAAACTCCGCGTCGGAGCGAGGCACGGCGACGCGCCCTGCAAGACACGACTTTGGCGCTGTCCAACCCTACTTTGGTTCACTGGACAAAAGGGAGCCGGGTCAGGAGAGAGATTTGTCTGATGAGAGCGAAGGTATACTAACCAGAGTCAAGCGCTGGGCGCGACGGATCAAGCGGGACGTCGAGGCGCTCTGGATTGCGGCGCGTGATCCTCGCGTTCCTTGGTATGCCAAGGCGGTCTGCGCCGCGATCGCAGCGTATGCGCTTTCACCGATCGACCTGATCCCCGACTTCATCCCCGTGCTCGGTTATCTGGACGAGATCGTCCTGTTGCCGCTGGCGATCCTCCTTGCTGTGCGCCTGGTCCCACCTCAACTCATGGCCGAGTTTCGCGCGAAGGCCGACTCGCGAGCGGACCGTCCTGTCAGCTGGGTGGCAGCCGCGTCCATCGTCATCCTCTGGATCGCGGCCGCGATCCTGCTGCTCTGGCTGTTTTGGTCGAGGCCTATGACAGGCTAGAGCGCCGCGTTTTCCGCGCATCCTGCCCCGCAAGGCGCCCATAAGAGGATGAGGGCAGCGGCTATCGCCGTGACGGGTTGAGGGTCGAGAGAGAGGCTCCCGGCCGGCTCGTCATGGAGATGAGTCATGACCGAAGTTGAAGTCCTGGATACCCGCCCCGATGCGCGTGGCGGCTACAAGGTCGATGTCAGTCGAGGTGAGCGAATCGGCCGCGTGTCGTCCGAGTGGTTCAACCGACCGGCCGACGAACGCTACCTATCACTGTCCGAGCTGATGGCGTCGGTGAAAGGGCGGGCCGCGCGCAGTCGCACCCGCACCGTCGAGAGCGCCGCCGTTCGCGTCGAAGCCAGCCGCGACAATGCCGAGCGGCTCGACCTGGTGCTGCCCGGCTCCGAGGCGCCGGTCGCCCCCACGCACTGGAGCTTCGGCCAACTCGCCGCGCTGGTCGGCGCGCCGGCCGCCTATCTGCGCCAACTTCCGGCGCCGCTGGCGGGCATCAACCTACAATACGGCCTCACCTCGCACCGCGCCGAGCAGGTCAAGACTCTCGAGACCGACGATGGACGCGTCGAACTGCGCGCCGTCACCGGCCCGGACTATGGCCGCATCTTCGACCACGAGCTGGTCGCCGCGGTGCAGCGCATCGCCGGCAACGGCACCGGCGACACCCGCTGGAAGGTGCCAGGCGTGCTCGATTGGTCGACCGGCTTCTACAATCCGCGAGTGGACATCACCCAGGACACGACGACGCTCTACGCCAGCGACCGAGACGTGTTCCTCTTCCTGGTCGACGACCTCAACCCGATCGAAGCCGGGCGCCTGCCCGACGGCTCGCCTGATCTCTATTTCCGGGGCTTCTACTGCTGGAACTCGGAGGTCGGCGCGAAGACGCTCGGGATGGCCAGCTTCTATCTCCGCGCCGTTTGCCAGAACCGCAATCTCTGGGGCGTCGAAGACTTCGAGGAGATCACGATCCGGCACTCCAAATATGCCGCTTCCCGTTTCGCTCACGAGGCGGCGCCGGCGCTGACGCGCTTCGCGAACTCTTCACCGGCGCCTTTCATCAATGGCATCAAGGCCGCCCGGGCGCAGATCGTCGCCCGCACGGACGAGGACCGGACCGACTTCCTGCGCAAGCGTGGATTCGGCAAGGCCGAAACCGCCAAGATCATCGAGGCGGTGCTCGTCGAGGAGGGCCGCGCGCCGACCAGCGTCTTCGACTTCGTCCAGGGCATCACCGCTGTCGCCCGCGACAAGCCGCACCAGGACGCGCGGCTGGATCTCGAAGCCCGGGCAAAGAAGCTCCTCGACCGCGCGGCCTGACTCCTGCCGAGCCGTGGAATCGGCTTTGCCGGTTCGCGGCTCTCCGGCTCTGCGCTTTTCCTGATCCACGTTTCTGCGGCGTCGCTCTCTTCAGAGGAAGAGGGCGGCGCTGCGCTTCGTGACGGGTAGGAGGCCGAGAGAGAGGCTCCCGGCCGCCCGTCGTGGAGTGAAGACCATGGCCCAAGCGGCATCGAAGAAGATTACCCTGTCGTCCTCGCGCGACATCCCCCTCAACAAGCTCGTGCTCTCCCAGTCGAACGTCCGGCGCGTCAAGGCCGGCGTCTCGATCGAGGAGCTCGCCGAGGACATCGCCCGGCGCGGCCTGCTGCAGGGCCTGTCGGTTCGCCCCATCGTCGGCGAGGACGGGACCGAGACTGGCATCTACGAGATTCCGGCCGGCGGTCGGCGGTTCCGGGCGCTGGAGCTTTTGGTCAAGCAGAAGCGCCTCGCCAAAACTGCCCCCGTGCCCTGCGTCGTGCGCGACGACGGCATCGCCGAGGAAGACAGCCTCGCCGAGAACGTCCAGCGCGCGCCGCTGCACCCGCTCGACCAGTTCCGGGCCTTCCAGGCGCTGCGCGAGAAGGGCCAGTCCGAGGAGGATATCGCGGCGGCGTTCTTCGTGCCGGTCGCGGTCGTCAAGCAGCGGTTGAAGCTCGCTTCGGTGTCGCCGCGCCTGCTCGACGTCTATGCCGAGGACGGCATGACGCTGGACCAGCTGATGGCCTTCACCGTCTCGGGCGATCATGAGCGCCAGGAGCAGGTGTTCGAACGACTGACGCAAGGCTACGACAAGCAGCCCTACGTGATCCGGCGCATGCTGACCGAGCACGCCGTCCGCGCCTCCGACAAGCGGGCGCAGTTCGTCGGGATCGACGCCTATGTCGAGGCCGGCGGCACGGTCCTGCGCGACCTGTTCCAGGCCGACGATGGCGGCTGGCTGCAGGATGTCAGCCTGCTCGACATGATGGTGACGGAGAAGCTCCGGGAAGCAGCGGCCGAGGTAGAGGCCGAGGGCTGGAAGTGGACCGAGGTCGCGACTTCGTTCCCCTACGGCCATGTGTTCGGCCTTCGTCAGCTGCGCGGCGAGGAGGTCCCCATTACCGAGCAGGAGGAAGCCGCGCGTGCCGCGCTCCAGGCCGAGCTCGATGGACTGGAGGCCGAATACGCCGAGGCGGACGAGCTGCCCGAAGAGGTGGACGCACGCCTGGGCGAGATCGAGACCGCGCTGGAGGCCCTCGATCAGCGGCCGGTCCGGTTCGACGTCGACGAGATCGGGCGCGCCGGCGCCTTCGTGAGCATCGACGCCGGCGGCGGTCTGCGGATCGAGCGCGGGTTCGTCCGGCCGGAGGACGAGCTGCCGATCGAGCCGGAGGCGGACAGCGCCACCGGCGAACTGACCGGCGATGGCGAGGAGACGCGGACCGTCGCAGCTCAGGTCGACGACGATGGCACGGCCGTTCAGGTCGGACCCGTCGAGGAGCCGGAGGAGGATGAGGGCCTGAAGCCCATTCCCGACCGGCTGATGGCGGAACTCACCGCGCATCGCACGATCGCGCTGCGCCACGCGCTCGGCGAGAACCCGGACGTGGCGTTCCTGGCGGCGCTGCACGCGCTCTGCATCCGCGTGTTCTACCGCTACGCGCTCGACACCTGCCTGGAGCTCGACCTGAAGAGCGCCGGCTTCGCCGCTCAGGCGCCCGGGCTCGCCGATACGCCGTCGGCCCGCGCGCTCGATGTGCGGCATCAGGCCTGGGCCAACACCCTCCCGAAGGAGCCGGAAGAGCTCTGGGACGCGCTCGACGGCTTCGATGCGGACAGCCGGCAGGCGCTGTTCGCGCACTGCGTCGCGCTGTCGGTCAACGCCGTGATCGAGCCCTACAATCGCCGGCCGCGGGCGATCCTTCATGCCGACCGGCTCGCGCAGGCGGTCGATCTCGACATGGCGGGCGCCGGCTGGACCCCGACCGTGGACGGTTTCCTCGGCCGGCTCACCAAGGCGCGCATCCTCGCCGCCGTGCGCGAGGCGAAGGGCGACCGGGCCGGTGACCGCATCGAGCATATGAAGAAGGGCGACATGGCGGAGGCCGCCGCGCAGATCCTCGCGGGCTCGGGCTGGCTGCCGGAGCCGCTGCGCACGCCTGGGCGGGCGATCGGCACCGTCGCTGCGGAGACGGCCGACGCCGGCGACGCGGCAATCACGGCGCCGGCCCCGGTCGAGACCGCCGACACCGATGTCGTCGAAGAGACGGCGGAGGACGGCGGCGAAACGGCTATGGGCGAGTTCGATCCCGTCGACGATGATGAGGAAGCCGAGGCCAACGTCCCCCACGCCGTCGCGGCCGAATAACGTTCGTCAACAAACCCGTCTCCACCTCAGGCCCGCCGGCGACGGCGGGCCTTCTTTTTCTGGGGTCGCCTTATGCCGAAAACCGCATCAGACCTCGCGCAGCGTCTCGGCCGTCAGGCGGAAGCGGTCTGCCGCCATTACCTTTCCGCCGGACGCCGCGAGGGCCGCTACTGGCTGGTCGGCGACGCACGCAACACGCCCGGCCGATCGATGTTCGTCCGGCTGAAAGGCTCCGAGTCCGGCAAGGGCGCGGCCGGCAAATGGACCGACGCGGCCACGGGCGAGCATGGCGACCTGCTCGACGTGATCCGCGAAAGCTGTGGCCTCATCGATTTCAAGGACGTCACCGATGAGGCGCGGCGCTTCCTCAGCCTGCCGCATCCTGAGCCTCACCCTGATCAGCGGTCCTCGCGCCAGGCAGCCGCTCCGACCGGATCGCCGGAGGCGGCACGGCGGCTGGTCGCCATGTCGCAGCCGATCTCGGGCACTCTCGCCGAAACGTATCTCCGCAAACGCGGCATTACGGCTTTGCACGCAAGCGGGTCGCTGCGCTTCCACCCTCGCTGCTACTATCGCCCCGACGAGCATTCTCCGACCCAGACGTGGCCGGCAATGATCGCGGTCGTCACCGACCTTAACGGCAGGATCACCGGGGCGCACCGCACCTATCTCGCGCCCCCTGGCATGGATTCGAGCGCAGACGGCAAGGCGACGATCGACACGCCGAGGCGGGCGATGGGCGACCTCCTCGGACACGCCGTACGGTTCGGCGTGGCGGGCCAGGTGATGGCGGCCGGCGAAGGCATTGAGACCATGCTTTCTTTGAGGCAAGTCCTGCCCGCCATGCCCGTGGCGGCGGCGCTCTCTGCCGCGCACCTTGCCGCCCTCCTCTTCCCGGACACGCTGCGCCGGCTCTACATCGCGCGCGACGACGATCCGGCAGGCGACGGCGCGATGGCGACCTTGACCGAACGCGCGCATGCGGTCGGCATCGAGGCGATCGTGCTGTCGCCGAGCCTTGAGGACTTCAACGAAGACTTGCGCATCCTGGGCCAGGATAGCCTTCGGGCAGCCTTGCGGGTGCAGATCGCGGCGCAGGACGTCGCGCGCTTTATGCAGTTGGCGGCATAGGCCGAGAAGGGATGTGGCAGGCAATCCGCTCTCCGCCTCGCTCAGATGCTTTCCCGTGTCGGGGAGGACCGCGCCCCGGCCTTCGAGAGGGCGATCGGCCGGCAACCGGGCCGGACCGGCAATGTCTGCAGCCGACTATTTTCCGGCGCGGCCCCGTTGGGCCGCTTTCCATCGCGAAACAAAATAGCCGGCCTCCGCCATCCTCCGCTGACGCTTCGGCCCTGCGCTTCGCTGCGGGTGCAGGTCCGGTCCGCTCGCCAGCTTTCGTCGCCATGAAGGCCGCGAGGGTCGCGGTCACGACCGACGGAGCATCCCATGAGCGAGCATCACGACCACGAACCGGACCACGCCGCATCTCCCACCGACCATGTCCTCAGCGAACTTCAGCTCTATGGCTACCGTCCCTTCGCGGACGACCCCGACCCGAGGGAACTGCCCGATGGCAACCAGGTGGCAGGCGCCATCGCGGACATCTTCGACGCCCTGATCTCGACGCTCGAAGACACCCGCCTCGAGCCGGACCTCGACGACCTCCTCTGGTCGACGGTCAACCTCTTCCACCGCGCCACCCAGCGGATCGAGCGCGAACTGGACGACAACGAGCAGGCGCAGCGCCGCTCGCAGCGCGAGCAGGACGGCAGCGAGGTGAAGTCGGTCGAGTTGGAACGCCTCATTGCCGAAGGGCAGACGCTGATCGAGCGGCGCGACGCCTTCGAACTGATGCGCGACGAGGCCGCCGAGCAGTTCGAGCGCCAAACTCGCTCATCGTGGAGACCCCGCAGCGGATCGATGGTCAACCACCGCCACCTGACCTCGGCGATGATCGACAGCCGTGACTTCCTCGCGGCGAAGAAGCGGGCCGAGACGCAGGTCATGCTGCCGGCTGGCCCGAAGATCGCCTTCACCGGCGGACTGGACTTCAACGATCACCGTCTGATCTGGGCCAAGCTCGATCAGGTCCACGCCAAGCACCCCGACATGGTGCTGTTGCACGGCGGTTCGCCCAAGGGCGCCGAACGCATCGCATCCCGTTGGGCGGACCATCGCAAGGTGCCGCAGGTGGCGTTCAAGCCCGACTGGACCAGGCACGCCAAGGCCGCGCCCTTCAAGCGTAACGATCAGATGCTGGACGTGCTGCCGATCGGGGTCATGCGTTTTCCCGGCACGGGCATCCAGGACAACCTCGCCGACAAGGCGAAGAAGCTCGGCATCCCGGTTTGGCACTTCGGAGCCGGGGCGAGTTAGCCCCGGACTTCCGCAAAACCATCTATTTTTGTTAGGATTTGCCAATGTCCGACGATCCTATCATGACCGAGATCCAAGCAGCCATCACGACCTTACAAGGTGGTGCACGAGCCGAAGCGCGCCAAGCGTTCGTGGATATCTGGGATAAAATTGAGCGCGATCCAAGACCCCTCCATGAGTGCACACTGGCGCATTTCATGGCCGATGCGCAGGACAACCTGCAGGATGAGCTGGCATGGGACCAGCGAGCGCTGGCTGCAGCGCTGCGCTGCACCGACGCCGAAGCCAAAGGACATCACGACAGCCTATCTATTGCGGCTTTCATGCCGTCGTTGCACCTCAACCTCGGCGACGATTATTTGCGCCTAGGAGACAGAGCGGCTTGCCAGCGCCATCTCGCGGCAGGAATGGCCGCCACCGCAGATCTGCCCGACACCCCGTATGCGAGCATGATTCGCGGCGGCCTGGATCGTCTGGCCGAGCGTCTCAATTCGGTGCCGTAGGACCGCTCCGTTTCAGGCCGCGCACTGTTGCATTCTCCTGCGGGCTCATGACAAGGGCGAAGTCCGGCCCGTATCCAGAACAACCATCGAACCACCCATCGCCGGCCACCATCTCCCGCTTTGCTGCGCTGATCCTTGGTCCGACCGATCGATTGACGCCATCAACCAATAATATGTGGAACGGCCCGCGTAGCAAGAGCTCTCAGCATTCGACTCATCCATGGGACGGTGCGATCAGGCATATCTAAAGATTAGCACCGTCCACGTCTTGAATTACCAGGGCATCGAGATCGATCGAAGGCACGCACCGTAGGTTAATGAACGCAATATCAGCACCATCTGGACCCTTGCCATAACCAAACGCCTCACAACCACATGTCGAACAGAACCGGTGAGCAATGGCATGTTTATTGAAGAAATAATCCGTAAGCACCTCTTCTCCCTGAAGGATCATTAGACTGCCTGATGGCACAAAGGATAGCAAAAACCCCTTCCTTCGACAGTGCGAACAGTTACACCTGACCGCATTCGCTGGAAGGTCTTCGTTAACTCGGAATGCTACCTTCCCACAGTGACAGCTGCCTTCGTAAGCCATGCAGCGCCTCCATACAGCTTGCTACGTAAAGCCAGTTAACAACACGAACGCCCCCTTGGGTGCCTGCCGCGACAACCCGGCCGGGGAGCCACGTAATGGCCACTCGTCAAAGGAGCTGGCACCTAAACCATTGGTCGCAAGACTCCGATTTGCCCCTGGCGTGCATCTGATTGGAAGCAAAGGGGCCTGCGAGCTGCGTCCAACCTACCTTCTAGGCTCATAGCGCAGAGCCACGGCGCCGGAGCTCAGCTCAATCCGATCGACGAGTTTCAAGTCTATGACCTTTGAGAGGCCGGCGAACAAGCTGGGGCCACGCCCCACAATAATGGGCTGGACCACGAACTCATACTCGTCGATCAGGCCCAGCTCCGCCAACGCCATTGGGAGCCTGACGCCACCGGTGAACACCGCCTTCCCGGGTTCTTGTTTAAGCGCCTGGACGGCCTCGGCCAAATCGCCACGGACCAGCTCCGCGTTCCAATCGACCTCGCCGAGCGTGCTGGAAACGACGTACTTCTTCATCGCATCAATGGTCCGTGCGAACGGGTCCGTCCACTCGGGCATTGTCAAGGTCCGCGTCTCCAGCCGCCACGCTTCCTCCATCATCTGGTAGGTGACGCGACCAAAGAGCAGCGCATCGGCGCGGCCCATGCTCGCTATGGCATGGTGATGTGTTGCACGCAGCGCCTCCTCCAGAAGCACCGCGTCCGTAGAGCCGGCGCTATGGTCGACACAACCGTCGATCGTCACGTTGATGGAGTAGAGAAGGGGTCGCACTATGGACGTTGCTCCTTTGTTGCTCTTGCTGAGATAGCCAGGTCGAATTTTTGCAGCTGGCTGGTCAATCCAAGGATTGCGCCGCTTGTCATCTCGGGGTCCGGATGACGATCCGCCGTAAGGACCATCCGGACACGCCCGGCTTCGACGCTCATCTCGACCAGCATGTCATACGGATACGTCTCGACGCCGGGGACGAAGTCCATGTCGAAGCGGATGCGCAGTCGCCGGTGGCGCACTATCTCCACGAGCCGACCGCTCACCCGCGCGGTCTGCCGCATGTCGAGGTTTGCCAGGTAGGCGACCTGCTCGGCACCCACCGCGGTCATCACATAATCAAAGGCGCCGCCGACCCGCAGCTGAAGGGCCGTCATCTCGACGCGCATTCCCTCGGGTGCGAACCACTCCTCCAGCCCTTCTTTCGTGGTCCAAAGCGCCCAGACGTCCTCGATCGATGCGTCATAGATCCGCTCGAACCTGATGGGACCCGCGGCCCGCTCGCTGCGGTGCGCCATCACTTCTCACCCTCGGATTGCCGCGCGCTCCCCCGTCGCGCCAGAGCTGCATCGAAACGATCGAGCCGGCCCTCCCAAAGCCTGCGATAGCTTCGAACCCAGTCGTCGATCGCATGGAACGGCTCAGGTCGGAGCGAGTAGAGGCGCCTTGCCCCATCGGGCCTCATGACGACGAATCCCGCTTCCCCGAGGATTCTCAGGTGCCGCGAAACGCCGGACTGATCGATGTCCACGGCACGAACGAGGTCGCCCACCGCCTGTTCCCCGGCTGCTAGCGCTTCGACGATACGAAGCCGCGTCGGGTCGGCCAATGTCTGGAAAACGCTTTGTTGCATCATGATGCATATGTATGTCGGTGCATATCGAGCGTCAAGCCGCCTGCCCACGGCCGGGACCATGGGCGTTGGCGCCCAGCCTCAACTCCGCTTCTGACGGGGGTAACCGCAGCCCTTCGTCACGGGTCGAGAGGCAGGTGCCGGCCGAACAGCGATCCGCGAGGCTATGTCCTGACCAACCAATAAAGATCGAGGCGCGTCGTACTGGAGAATCCAGCCAAGCCTCCGGTCCAGACGTCGGACCAGCCCCCTTGTCCTTGCGCTGATCCTTGGTCCGGCCGAGGGCCTGACGCCATCAACCCGTAAAGGGTCGGCTATGCGCGCATGCCGCCGCTGCGGCTTCGCCTGCGCGGTGATTGCGGCCTTCGCCCGGACACATCGGGCGCCTGTCACGCGGGGGATGGTCCCCCGCCTCCAGACAGGAGCCGGAACGATGTCCCTCAACCAAGCGCACGCCTTCGCCTTCAGCCTCGCCACGACGCTGATGGTCACCATCGTGATCTTCCAGGCCGGTGACGGCAGCCTCTCCGTCGTTCCCGCCAACGAATATGACGGCGACGCCGCGGCTATCGTCCACGAAGTAGATCCCTTCGCGCTCTAAGCACGATCGGCTCCGCGGAGCGAAGATCCTGCCGGATTTCCGCTCCCGCGCTTGCTCTCTTTCGGCTATATTTCGATCTGCGCCGTGGCGGTGGTGGAAGGCGCGACCCGCAGGCTATTGCATGGAGCACCACCATGGTTATCGGCATCCTCCTCAGCATCGCAACCATCGGCATCTTGTGCTGGCTGCTCTTCACCCTCGCCATCTACGCGCTGCCCCTGTTTGCCGGCGTCGTCGCCGGCAGCTGGGCCTATGAGATGGGCGCAGGCTGGCCCGGCGGCATCCTGGTCGGCCTCATAACCGCCGGGCTGACGCTCGGGCTCGGCCAATTCCTCTTCACCATCACCCGCCCGGCTTGGCTGCGGCTGGCCGTCGGGCTGGTCTTTGCAGCGCCTGCGGCGCTGGCCGGCTATCACGCCGTCCACGGGATCGTGAAACACGCGGTGCCCTCGGAGACTTGGCAGATGCTGTTCTCCGCAATCGGAGCCGTCGCCGTCGGCGTGACGGCCTGGGTCCGGATCGCTGCCGCAGCTCCCGCCCAGTCGGGCGAGAGGCTCGCGGGGGCGTAATACCCATCTGAGGGATGCAGCGGCGGGACCAGACCCTGGTTCAGCGCACCTCCTCGACCAGAGGACGGTCGGGGAGCGGGTGGCTCGAAGCGTCCAGTCCAGCCGAGAGCCGCGCCGTTCGAGGGCTTGCGACGGGGTCGGCGCGGACGCACGCATTGATGAAGACGCGAGCAGCAGCGTCCCCGCCCAGAAGCGGGCTTCGGGGACCGCGCGAGCGTCGTACGCACGCCAAGTTGATGACGATCGCCATCTGTCCGGAGCCGGGCTTTGCGGGCGGCGACAGATCGCTAGGTCTCCGTTGACCCATTGCCTGTTGCGAGCGCACCGACACGGCCTCTTCGATGGGTGTATCTGGCCGAAGGACGGCTTCGCCTCAATCGCCTAAGGCGCAACAGCGCCGTCAAGACTTTCTTCCCCTGCCGGCTGCGCCGTCATTCCTCGCGCACCAAGAAAGTCCCTCCTTTGCTGTCTGAAGCCCTGCGGGTGCGCCGTCGATTGCCTCCGGCCGGGCGATCACCATCGAGGCCGCAATGGTGCGGGCTCGACAGGCAAATCCAAAGGAGACTTCCCATGGCGACCATCGGCACCTTCAAGAAGACCGGCTCGAACGAGTACACCGGCGAAATCGTCACCCTCAGCGTCCAGACCAAGAACGTCCGCATCGTCCCCGAAGCCCGCGCCAGCGGCGAGAACGCCCCCAGCCACCGGGTCTTCGTCGGCCGCGCCGAGATCGGCGCCGCCTGGTCGAAGCGCTCCAACGAGGGCCGCGACTATCTCGGTCTCAAGCTGGACGATCCGAGCTTCACCGCTCCGATCTACGCCAACCTCTTCGACGACGAGGAAGGCGAAGGCTTCAGCCTCATCTGGTCCCGCCCCAGCCGCCGCAACGGCGACTGAGGCCCCAGCGAATGCCCCGCCCGGCAAAACCGGGCGGGGCGATCTTTCAGCTCTCCGGCACCTTTGGCTTTGCCGTACGGCCATCGATTCAGCTGGAAGGGAGATGCGCTCCAAAGGCAGCCGCGAGTGCCGCCTCCAGCTCGTCGAGCCGATAGGGCTTCCGCAACAATCTCAGGCCCTCTGCGTCGCCATCCCGCTGGCCGTCGCTAAACCCGCTCGTGAGCACGACGGGCAGGCCCGGACGGCGGCGCGCGAGTTCGCGGGCGAGTTCAATGCCGCTCATGCCGCCCGGCATCACCACGTCGGAGAACACCAGATCGGCGGCGTGGCCGTTCTCCAGTTGCGCGAGCGCGGACGGCGCGCTCTCCGCCCGGCGAACCGTGAAGCCGAGCCCCTCCAGCATCTGGCCGGCCAGCTCCGCGACCTCGTCATTGTCTTCAACTAGGAGAATCCGGCGCTCGCCCTTCGGGCCTGGTACCTGTATTGCGGGTGCACTCGCCTCGACAGCCGCCGCGAGCGGAAGGCTGCTGGCGCGCGGCAGGTGTAGGATGATCCTCGTCCCCTCCCAGAGACGGCTCCGCACCTTCACATGTCCCCCCGACTGCTTGGCGAAGCCGTAGACCTGGCTGAGGCCGAGCCCGGTGCCGCTCCCGACCTCTTTGGTCGTGAAGAAGGGATCGAAGATCCGATCCAAGATGTCAGGTGCTATTCCGATGCCGGTGTCACGAACTTCGATCCGCACGAATTCGCCGGCCAGACGACTTTCGCCACGGCCGTCCAGTCGCGCATTGCCAGCGAAGATCGTCACGGTCCCGCCCTGCGACATGGCATCCCGCGCGTTGACGACCGTGTTGAGGATGGCAAGCTCGAGCTGCGTCTGGTCCGCCATCACCGGCCAGAGGTCTTCCGCAAGCTCGATCTCGAGCGCGATATCCTCGCGCAGAGCCCCTGCCATCAGGATGCGCATGTCATCGAAGCGAGCACGCAAGTCGATCGCCTCGGGCGCCAACGACATGCGTCGCGAGAAGGCAAGCATCTGGCGCGTCAACGACGCGCCGCGCGTGACGGCCTGGCGCATGCCGGAGACAATCCGCTCGCGGCGCTCCGGGTCGGGAGCCCGCCCCAACATGTCCAGCCCGCCAGAGACCACCATCAGAAGATTGTTGAAGTCATGGGCGACGCCGCCCGTGAGCTGGCCGATCGCCTCCATCTTCTGCGCCTGCCGGAGCGCCCGCTCGGCCTCCTGCCGCTGCTCCATTTCCGCCGCCAGCCTGCGGTTCGCCTCTTCCAGCTCCACGGTGCGTTCGCGAACGCGCTCTTCGAGCGTTTCGTTGAGGCCGCGCAATTCCTGCTCCTGCGCCCGCAACCGCGCCTCGACACGCTCCCGCTCGCGCAAATGGTCGCGCACCTGATATTGCCGCCGTCGCGCCCGGAGCGCCGAATGCAGGGTGCTGACCAGCGTTGCAGAGCGAAGCGGCCGCTCCAGCAGCACCAGATTGCCGAAGCCTGCGAAGTGTTCACTGCCGCGGCCGAACCCGGCGCTGCCGCGCGAGCCACTGGCCGTCACCACCAGGATCGGCGGCTCCGACCACGCGGGCTGCCGCGCAAGACAAGCCTGCAGCATGGACATCGCGGTCGGTGGCGAGACCTCCTCCTCGACGACCACCACTGCCCCGGCCCCTTCGTCCACTCCCCGGCATAGATCGGCGAGCGTGGCGACGGTCTGGGTCGCAAGTCCTGCTCGCTCCAAGATCGCCGCGACCGTGGGACCGTCCCGACGCGACGGCGCCAGGATCAGCACGCGCTCGTCACGTTCTTCAGCGCCCGGGATTTGCGTCATCGCGGGCGTCCGGAAGGGCCTCGGGACTTCCGACAAATCTGGGCGCGCCCGACAGGACCCCACGGAAGGAACGAATCGGCGGACCGACGCTGACGCCCTCGCCAGATATCAGACGATATTCGCGAATCGTCGTCTCGTGCCGGCCGCTGCGGCTCTTCAAGACTGATATCGCCTTGCGGACCTCGCCTTCAGCCTCGAAGTAACGCAGCAGGACGATGCCGTCGGCGAGGAAGCTGAGATCGATCGGCGCCGCCACGTCGCCGACCATGCCGTGCTGGGCCATGATCAGGATAGTGACCACCCCTTGATTCCCGAGATACGCCAGCAGCTCGTGCATATGCAGGATGAGCGCCTGCTCCTCCGGCATCGACGCCATATAGCTGTTGAGGCTGTCGATCACGACCAGCTTCGCGCCCGCCTCGACGTTGCGCTTCACCTTGTCGACGAACTCGCCCGGTGACAGCGTCACCGGGTTGATCTGCTCCCAGACAAGCGTTCCGCTCTCTCTCGCCGCCTCGATCTCCATGCCGAGCCCTGCGGCTCGCGCCTCGGCGGTGCGGTAGTTCTCGTCGAAAGCGAAGAACGCCACCCGCTGCTCCTGGCGCGCCGCCGCCATCGTGTATTGCAGCGCGAGCGACGACTTGCCGACGCCCGACGGACCGATCAGGAGCGTGCTGGTCCCACGTTGAAGCCCTCCGCCGAGCATCTCATCGAGCGGCCCGACATCGCTCCGCAGCACATCTGCCGTGAACTCGGTCCGATGCTCGGCCGCGATCAGGCTCGGGTACACCAAAATACCGCCCTTGCAGATTGCATAGTCATGATAGCCGGTGCGGTAATCGACACCGCGCAGCTTGGCGACGCACATGCGGCGGCGGAAGACGCCGTATTGCATCCGCCGCTGCTCGAGGGTGACGACGCCATGGACGATGCTGTGCAACTGAAGACCTTGCGCGTTGTCGGTGAGATCATCGAGCGCCAGGACGGTGCATTGCTGATCCGCGAAGAAACGCTTCAAGGTCAGCAGCTGGCGGCGGTAGCTTAAAGAGTCGAGCGCGAGGAGACGCAATTCGGTCAGGGCATCGATGACCAGGCGGTCCGGCCGGAGCGCTTTCACCTTGTCGATGATCAAACCGACGGTGTGGTCGAGTTCGACCTCGGCGGCGTGGATGATGCCCTGCTGCTGCTCCGGATCGGCTTCCAGCGGCGCGACCTCCAGGATGGTCAAGCCATTCAGGTCGAGGCTGTGGCTGAGTGCGGTGGCGCGCAGCTCGCGCTCGGTTTCCGACAGCGTGATGTAGAGGCATCGCTCGCCCGACCGGACGCCTTCTAGGAGGAACTGCAGCGCGAGCGTGGTCTTGCCGGAACCCGGGGTGCCCTCGACCAGGTACATGTGTTCGCGCGCCAACCCGCCATGCACGACAGAATCGAAACCGGCGATGCCACTCGCGGCCAAGCTATCCAGTTGCGGTCGGTCTTCCACGGTCGACGCTCCCCGGTGCAAACACGCTTGGAGCGCGCGGCCGGGTCGCACGACCTCAGTTCGTCACAAGGCCAGCCCCTTTGGCGCAAGACTCCATCGCAGCCTGTAACTTAACAAAGCCGGTTTGGTTCAAACAAGCTTGCCTGATCTTGCAGATGTCTGGGACTGCGCGTCGCCCAAAGGTCGCGATCAGCCCGACGAAGCTGTTTCTTCATCGAAAAGTTGCCCAACCACGACCGTGTGGTTCTTGACCTCCGGCCGCCCCATTCCCAAATTTCTGACGCGCCGGACGCTCGATTGAGGTCCGGCTCCGAGGGGCGTCCGGCGCTCCGGGCGCACCTCATTCAACCATGTTGCTTTGAGAAAGGACATGACGATGAACGTGCGTGATCTGATCCCCTGGGGTCGGGAAACCGATCAGACCCCGACCCCCTATCGGAGCGGGACTCCGAGCCCGTTCCTGTCGCTCCATCGCGACATGAACCGCCTGTTCGATGAGGCCTTCCGCGACTTCGGCGCGCCCGGTCTTTTCGGCCGCACCCCGGCGTGGCCAAGCGTCGAGGTGACCGAGACCGAGAAGGACGTGCGTATCGCCGCAGAACTCCCCGGCCTGGAGGAGAAGGACGTCGAGGTCCTCATCGAGGACGGCGTCCTGACGCTCCGCGGCGAAAAGCGCTCACACACCGAAGACGCGGCGCGGCAGTTCAGCGAGCGGATCTATGGCCGCTTCGAGCGCCGCATCGGGCTCGGCTTCGACGTCGAGGAGGAAAAGGTCGCTGCCGACTTCAAGAACGGCGTGCTGACCATCACCCTGCCGAAGTCCGAAAAGGCCCAGTCCAAAGCCAAGCGCATCGCCATCAACGGCGGCGCCCAGGCGCAGTAAGCCTGACGAGGCCAGGGGCAGACCCAGCCGGGTCGTCGCCCCCGGCCTTTCCTTTGCCGTACGCGGGAGGGACAGGTCATGAGCTATGTCTGGAAAGAAATAGAACCCGCGCAGCCCCTGTCCGAGACAAGTCGCACCGACCTCGGCCGCCGCGCGCCGCGTGCGCACAACCCGGACTCGGTGTTTCCTCCCGATGCCGTCGCTCGGATCTTTCGCCCCTCGCGCTCGGTCATGACCTCGGGCAAGGCGCGCACGAAGCATTGGATTCTCCGCTTCGAACGGCAAACCCCACCCTTCATCGAGCCTTTGATGGGTTGGACGGGTGGTGACGATCCGCTGACGCAGGTCGAACTCCGGTTTCCGACCCTCGAATCCGCGGTCGCCTACGCCCGACGCCAGGGTCTAACCTATGTCGTGAACTAAGCAGATCCGAAGGCGCCGGAGCAGCGGCGACCGGCAATTCTGCGCGCGCCCACCGCCATTCTGGTGCGCTGAATCCTCCTTGGGCTTGTGGAGGCGGACGGCTCGATCCCCCTCCGATCACAGTCGATTTGCGCTCATACCTAGGGGTCTGACGATACGGCTCATCTGATCAATTGGGCCAAACATCAGCAACGGATCAGGCGACCGAATCAGGTTGGCCGCTCCGCCCGGAAAAGTTGCCCCGAAACGGAAAAACACTGGCGGCTCCGACACAAGGACGACTATTATAGATGGGGTATTCGGAGCGTTTAGCGGTCGGCTTTAGTTGCTCCATAGTCCGCAAAGCGTATAGGC
>NZ_JAFCMK010000015.1:0-124268 GCF_018129565.1 Bradyrhizobium sp. AUGA SZCCT0105
CACGGCGTCAAGCGCCAAGGACCCAACGGCTTCCCGCCCACCCCATCATGACAGACTTCCAAGACACAGGGACCCATACGCTGCGGCCTATGTAAGAGGCACAGTGGCAGCCGGCTCTGCCAATCCCGACGGCCGGTGGTTATGGGTCCCGGCTTTCGCCGGGACGACATCGAGAATGACGAGGAAGTTGAACTTCAAAAAGGAGGATCCGATGGATCTCGCTTTCACCAAGGAAGAGATAGCGTTTCGCGAGGAGGTACGGGAGTTCTTCAAGAACAACGTGCCGCCGGAGACCCGGCGCAAGCTGCAGGAAGGCCGCCACCTGTCGAAGGACGAGATGGTCACCTGGTGGCGCATCCTTAACAAGAAGGGCTGGGGCGTCACCCACTGGCCGAAGGAATATGGCGGCACCGGCTGGACCACCGTGCAGCACTACATCTTCAACGAGGAGCTGCAGTCCTATCCCGCGCCGCAGCCGCTCGCCTTCGGCGTCAGCATGGTCGGCCCGGTCATCTACACGTTCGGCAATGAGAAGCAGAAGAAGGAATATCTGCCGCGCATCGCCAATGTCGACGACTGGTGGTGCCAGGGCTTCTCGGAGCCGGGCTCGGGTTCGGATCTTGCCTCGCTGAAGACCAAGGCCGAGCGCCGTGGCGACAAGTGGATCATCAACGGCCAGAAGACCTGGACCACGCTCGCCCAGCACGCCGACATGATCTTCTGCCTCTGCCGTACCGACAACAACGCGAAGAAGCAGATGGGCATCTCCTTCATCGTGTTCAGCATGAAGTCGAAGGGCGTCACCGTGCGCCCGATCCAGACCATCGACGGTGGCCACGAGGTCAACGAGGTGTTCTTCGACGACGTCGAGGTGCCTTACGAGAACCTGATCGGCGAGGAGAACAAGGGCTGGGATTACGCCAAATTCCTGCTCGGCAATGAGCGCACCGGCATCGCCCGGGTCGGCGTGTCGAAGGAGCGGCTGCGCCGCATCCGCGCGCTGGCCTCCAAGGTCGAGTCCGGCGGCCGTCCGGTGATCGAGGATCCGTCGTTCCGCGAGAAGCTCACGGCCTGCGAGATCGAGCTGAAGGCGCTCGAGCTGACCCAGCTTCGCGTCGTCGCCGACGAAGGCAAGCACGGCAAGGGCAAGCCCAATCCGGCTTCCTCGGTGCTCAAGATCAAGGGCTCCGAAATCCAGCAGACCACCACCGAGCTTCTGATGGAGATCATCGGTCCGTTCGCCGCGCCCTATGACGAGCACGGCGACGCCGGCTCGAACGAGAGCATGGATTGGACCGCGCAGATCGCGCCGAGCTACTTCAACAACCGCAAGGTTTCGATTTACGGCGGCTCCAACGAGATCCAGCGCAACATCATCAGCAAGGCGGTGCTGGGGCTGTAGGCCTCACCATTATCGTCATTCCGGGGCTTCGCGTAGCGAAGAGCCCGGAATCCATAACCACCATCGTGAGTATGGATTCCGGGCCTGGCCCTTCAGGCCATCCCGGAATGACGCCGCGGATGGCATCAGCACTTTGACAATAGGAAACGAACATGGATTTTGATCTGTCCGAGGAGCAGCGGCTTCTCAAGGAAAGCGTCGACGGGTTGCTGGCTGATGCCTACGACTTCGATGCGCGCAAGAAGTACATGAAGGAGAAGGGCGGCTGGAGCCAAGCGCTCTGGGGCAAGCTCGCCGAGCAGGGCCTGCTTGGTCTGCCCTTCGCGGAGACCGATGGCGGCTTCGGCGCCGGCGCGGTCGAGACCATGATCGTGATGGAAGCGCTCGGCAAGGCGCTGGTGGTCGAGCCGTATCTCGCCACCGTCGTGGTCGCCGGCGGCTTCCTGCGCCATGGCGGCTCGGCCGAGCAGAAGGCCAAGTACATCCCGGGCATCATTGACGGCAGCAAGACCTTCGGCTTTGCGCAGCTCGAGAAGAACTCGCGCTACGACCTGTTTGACGTCGTGACCACGGCCAAGAAGAAGGGCGACGGTTGGGTGATCGACGGCGAGAAGTTCGTCGTGCTGAACGGCGAGAACGCCGACACGCTGATCGTGACCGCGCGCACCAAGGGCGGCCAGCGCGACAAGTCTGGCATCGGCGTGTTCCTGGTTCCGGCGGACGCCAAGGGCGTCACCAAAAAGGGCTATCCGACCCAGGACGGCCTGCACGCGGCCGACATCACCTTCACCAATGTCGAGGTGGGTGCGGATGCTGCGATCGGCGATCCCGAGAACGGCCTGCCCCTGATCGAGCGCGTGGCGGACGAAGCCCGCATTGCGCTGTGCGCGGAAGCCGTCGGCGCGATGGACGAGTCGCTGAAGGAGACCGTCGAGTACATCAAGACCCGCAAGCAGTTCGGTGTTGCGATCGGCTCGTTCCAGAGCCTACAGCACCGCGCCGCCGACATGTTCGTGGCGCTGGAGCAGGCCCGCAGCATGTCGATGTTCGCGACCATGGCGTCGGACTTCAGCGATGCCAAGGAGCGCTCGTCCGCGGTCGCGGCCGCCAAGGTGCAGGTCGGCAAATCCTTGAAGTTCGTCGGCCAGCAGTCGATCCAGCTTCATGGCGGCATCGGCATGACCATGGAAGCCAAGATCGGCCACTACTTCAAGCGGCTGACCATGATCGAGAACACGCTCGGCGACACCGACTATCACCTCCGTCGCGTCAGCGAGGGCGGCGGGCTGTTGGCGTAGCTCTCATCCGTCATTCCGGGGCAGCCCGAAGGGCTGAGCCCGGAATCCATTCCACCACGAACCATGCGGCTCGATGGATTCCGGGTTCTCGCTTCGCGAGCCCCGGAATGACGCCTTGGAGGAAACAACAATGAAAAACACCCCGTTCGATCTCACCGGCCAGGTTGCGGTCGTCACCGGCTCGAGCCGTGGCATCGGCCGCTCCTCCGCGGAGTTGCTCGCAAAACTCGGGGCCAAGGTCGTGATCTCCTCGCGGAAGGCGGATGCCTGCCAGGAGGTCGCCGATGGCATCAAGAAGGCCGGCGGCGATGCGCTCGTCATCCCCTGCAACATCGCGCGCCGCGCGGAGGTCGAGGGGCTGATCTCCGGCACGATCAAGCACTACGGCAAGATCGACATCCTGGTCTGCAACGCTGCGGTGAATCCCTATTACGGCCCGCTGCTCGACATCACGGACGAGGCCTTCGACAAGATCATGGGCTCCAACGTCAAGAGCAACATCTGGCTTTCCGCGCTGGCGATCCCGCAGATGGCCGAACGCGGCAAGGGCTCGGTCGTGATCATCTCCTCGATCGGCGGCCTGCGCGGCTCGACCGTGATCGGCGCCTACGGCATCTCCAAGGCGGCGGACTTCGCGCTGTGCCGCAGCCTCGCCGGCGAATGGGGCCCGAAGGGCGTGCGCGTCAATTGCGTGGCGCCGGGCCTGGTGAAGACCGATTTCGCCCGCGCGCTGTGGGAGGATCCGGACAATCTGAAGCGCCGCACCGCATCGACACCGCTCCGCCGCATCGGCGAGCCCGACGAGATCGCGGGCGCGGTGGCCTATCTTGCTTCCGATGCCTCGACCTTCATGACCGGCCAGACCATCGTGGTCGACGGCGGCGTGACGACGGCTGCGACGTAGTTCTCAAGAGAAGCCATCGTGGCCGGGTTAGCCCGGCCGCGACGCGTGTTCGCCTCAAACCTGCTCGAGCGCGCGCTCAAAGTCCTCGATCAAATCGTCGGGGTGCTCGAGCCCCGCCGAGAAGCGAATAAAACCTTCGCTGATGCCGAGTTCGGCGCGGGCCTCCTGCGCCAGGCGCTGATGCGTCGTGGTCGCGGGATGCGTCACCAGGCTCTTGGCATCGCCGAGATTGTTGGAGATGCGCGAGATCTTCAGCGCGTTGAGGCAGCGGAACGCGCCGGCCTTGCCGTCCTTCACCTCGAAGCCGACCAGCGTCGATCCGGCGCCCATCTGCTTCTTCACAGTCTCGGCCTGCGGATGATCGGGGCGGCCGGGATAGACCAGCCGTGTGATCTTCGGATGGTTGGCCAGCGCCTCGGCGATCTTCGCCGCGTTCTCGGTCTGCGCGCGGACGCGGATGCCGAGCGTCTCGAGTCCCTTCAACAGCACCCAGGCGTTGAACGGCGACAGCGACGGGCCGGTCTGGCGCATGAAATTATGGATGTGCTCGGCGATGAAGGCCTCCGACGACAGGATGACGCCGCCGAGGCAGCGGCCCTGGCCGTCGATATGCTTGGTCGCGGAATAGACCACGACGTCGGCGCCGAGCGACAGCGGGCTCTGCCAGATCGGCGTCGCGAACACATTGTCGACGATCAGCCGGGCGCCGCCGCTATGCGCGATCTTGGCGATCGCGCCGATGTCGAGCACGTCGAGCGTCGGATTGGTCGGGCTCTCCAGGAAGAAGGTTTTGGTGTTCGGCCGCAAGGCGCGCTGCCATTGGTCGAGATCGAGGCCGTCGACCAGCGTCGTCTCGATGCCGTAGCGCGGCAGCAGGTCCTGCACGACGTAGAGGCAGGAGCCGAACAGCGCCTTCGACGCCACCACGTGGTCGCCGGCCTTCAGCGGCGCGAGGATCGCGGTCGTTACCGCGGCCATGCCGGTCGCGGTCGAGCGCGCGGCTTCCGCGCCCTCGAGCTCGATCATGCGGCGCTCGAACATCGCAATGGTCGGATTGGAATAGCGCGAATAGATGAAGCCGGGATCCTGGCCCTTGAAGCGCGCCTCGCATTGCTCGGCGGTGTCGTAGACATAGCCCTGGGTGAGAAACAGCGCCTCCGACGTCTCCCCGAATTGCGAGCGCAGCGTACCGCCATGGACGAGGCGGGTTTCGGGACGGTAGCGGGCGGTAGACTTGGATTCAGAAGACTTGGATTCAGACATGTGACCTCCGAAGTGGCCATTTCCCTCGGAAACTGGCCACAAAAAAACCGGCCTGGAGAAACCTCCACAAGCCGGGATCACACTGTCCCCGGCCTGTTTAGCGACTTATTTAACGTGGCTGCAAGCCGGCCGGCTCAAATCACCACGGGATAAGTGCAGCTGATATTCCCTCGCGCCCTTTCCGTCAAGACGGTCATCGGATAACCCGTAAAAGCCCATAATTTGGGGCTTGGTGGCCGCTCAGAGTATGATTTTGGGCCATCTTGAGGGACCGTGCCGTGTCGTTCACGCTGGAAGATGAATCCAACGGAATCCTGCCCGACCGCATGATCGCGGAGATGGCGGAGGCTGGCCTCATCCTGCCCGCCTACGACTTTGTCGAGAGCCAGATCCAGCCGGCGAGCCTCGATCTGCGCCTCGGCGACATCGCCTACCGCGTCCGCGCCAGCTTCCTGCCGGGGCCCGGTGCCACCGTCGCCGAGCGGATCGACCAGCTCAAGCTGCACGAGATCGATCTGTCCGACGGCGCGGTGCTGGAGACCAATTGCGTCTACATCGTGCCGCTGCTGGAGAGCCTCGCGCTGCCGCCGGAGATCGTCGCCGCGGCCAACCCGAAGAGCTCGACCGGACGGCTCGACGTGTTCACCCGCGTGATCGCCG
Source organism: Bradyrhizobium sp. AUGA SZCCT0105 (assembly GCF_018129565.1). Taxonomy (NCBI): domain Bacteria; kingdom Pseudomonadati; phylum Pseudomonadota; class Alphaproteobacteria; order Hyphomicrobiales; family Nitrobacteraceae; genus Bradyrhizobium; species Bradyrhizobium sp. AUGA SZCCT0105. The sequence goes on from NZ_JAFCMK010000015.1 coordinate 5,528, forward strand.
ACGGCACCCGCCGTTTCGACATGATCGGTGCCGGCTATCACGGCCCGCTCTATGCCGAGATCAGCCCGAAGACGTTTCCCGTGCTGCTGCGCGAGGGCTCGCGGCTCAGCCAGGTCCGTTTCCGGATCGGCGAGGCGACCTTGACTGCCGACGAGCTCGACGCGCTGCATGCTGCCGAGCGGCTGGTCGATGCCGACAATGCCGACCTTACCCACGGCGTCGCGCTGTCGGTCGATCTGTCCGGCGAGAACTCGGGCGGCTTCGTCGGCTATCGCGCCAAGCGCCACACCGGCGTGGTCGATGTCGATCGCCGCGGCGGCTACTCGGTCGAGGAGTTCTGGGAGCCGATCAAGGCGCGGCCCGACGGCAGCCTCATCCTCGATCCCGGCGAGTTCTACATCCTGGCGTCGAAAGAGGCCGTGCAGGTGCCGCCGGACTACGCCGCTGAGATGGTGCCGTTCGATCCGCTGGTCGGCGAATTCCGTGTCCACTATGCCGGCTTCTTCGATCCCGGCTTCGGCTATGCCGGTGCCGGCGGCAAGGGCGCGCGCGCCGTGCTGGAAGTGCGCTCGCGCGAGGTGCCGTTCATTCTCGAGCATGGCCAGATCGTCGGCCGCCTCGTCTACGAACGCATGCTCGAGCGTCCCGACGCGCTCTACGGCCAGCGCATCGGCTCGAACTACCAGGCGCAGGGTCTGAAGCTCTCGAAGCATTTTCGCGTGTAATTCCGTTTCGCGCGCGTGTAATTCCGTAGCCCGGATGAAGCGGCAGCGAAATCCGGGACGGTGCATACGCGGATCGAGCTGCCCCGGATTGCGCTTCGCTGCATCCGGGCTACGATCGCGCATGCGAGCTCGACCTCGCCAACAAGAGCCAGGGAGCGAACATGACTGCAGGCGAAAGCGCGCAAGAAGCGCAGTGGCGGAAGTGGCGCAGCGTCGCCGATCTCTATCACGCCTTCTTCACCGGGCTGATCCTCACCGTCGTCACGCGGCGCGGCACCGCTGACGCCGCCGAGTTCGTCTTCCGCGTGTTTCGCCGCCAGCAGCAGGAGCGCTTCCTGCCCGGCTTGAAGAAGCTCGGCCTCGACGGGCTGCCGCCTGCGGTCGCGGCCGCGCAATATCACTATCTCTCCAACTGGATCGGCGGCGTGCATGTCGAATACATGTACGAGACCGACCGCAAGGCCTGGATCCGCTATCCGCCGCCGCGCTGGATCTGGAAGGGCACGGCGATCTGCGGCGTGCCCGGCGAGGTCTCGCGCGCGATGCTGCGCGGCTGGCACGCCAACAATGGCGTCGCGCTTGGCGATCTCAGGCTCGGCTTCGTCTGCACCAAGCAGAGTGTCGACGGCCAGGACGGGCTCGAGGGCTATTACTGCGAATACGATCATCCGCTCGAGCTCGACCAGCGACTGGTGTTCGCGCGCCACCTCGAGGCGCCGCTGTTCGATCCCAGAACCGCGCCGGCTTTGCCGGTCGACAGCTGGCCGAAGCCGCGGCTGGAAAAGGCCTATCGCAACTATGCGATGGAATATGTGAAGACCGCCGCGCCGGTCATCGTGCAGGTGTTCGGCCCCGAGGATGCGAGCTATCTGCTGCATCTCACCGGCAAGCTCATTGGCATGCAGTATTACGACGAAGTCGCCGAGGCGCTCGATGGCCGTCGTGGCCGTGCCGCGGAATTTGCCGCATTCCTGCGTGCGCTCTTCGAGTCGCAGGATGATGTCGCTGAAATCAGCGAGTCCGAGGGCCAGTTCGAGATCCGCCAGCAGGGCTGGAAGCTGATGGCCGACGTGGCCGATTATCACCCGGCCTGCGCCAGCGTCCTGACAGGCTTGTTCGAAGGGCTCGCGGCTGGCTGCGGACGGCATATTCCGGTGCATCTGAAGCCGAATGGCGCTGCCGGTGCGTCGTTCGTCTGGTCGATCGGCTAGATCAGAGGTTCACCTGCAATCACGCAGGCCCCCCTTGCGTCCCGCGCACGTGGAATCCGCGTTCGCCATGGTAGGGAAACACCATGGCGCGGCTCCCCAGATCGCGCGTGGGAGTAGAAATGTCCGACCTCGGCCTCGCCGAAATACCTGTCGACGAACAAGAACGGCCGCTGCCGCCGCCGGTGACCAGGCCGGCGCGCAACGCGCTGCTCGACGGGCCGATTTTGCGCACGCTGTTGTGGCTGGCATGGCCGAACGTGATCGCGCTCTCCGCCGGCACCTGCGTCGTCATCGCGGAGACCTCCTATATCGGCCGGCTCGGCGTCGAGTCGCTCGCGGCGATGGCGCTGCTGTTTCCCTGCGTGATCCTCACCATGACGATGTCCGGTGGCGCGATGGGCGGCGGTGTCGCATCCGCGATCGCGCGCGCGCTCGGCGCCGGCGAGATCGAGCGCGCTTCGACACTTGCAATGCATGCGCTGCTGATCGGCCTGACGTTTGGTCTTACCTTCATGCTTGGCATGCTGACCTTCGGTCCGCGCCTGCTCGAATTGCTCGGCGGCCGCGGCAATGTGCTGGCGCAGGCGATCGCCTATTCGCAGATCTTCTTCGGTGGCGCGATCCTGCCCTGGCTGATGAACACGATGGCCGGCATCCTGCGCGGCACCGGCAACATGAAGCTGCCGTCGACCATGATCCTGTCCTCGGCGGTGTGCCAGATCATTCTCGGCGGCACGCTTGGGCTCGGCCTCGGGCCGGTGCCGCAATTCGGCATGCGCGGCGTCGCGGCGGGGTCGCTGATCGCCTATTCGATCAGCATCAGCGTGATGGGCTGGTATCTGTTCTCGGGCCGCGCCCGTGTGAAGCCGAAACTCAGGGGGTTGCGCGTGCAATGGGCGATGTTCATCGACATCCTCAAGGTCGGCGCAATCTCCTGCTTCTCGCCGCTGCAATCGGTTTTGACGATCTCGATCTTCACCCACATGCTGGCGCAGTTCGGCACCGCGGTGCTCGCCGGCTACGGCATCGGCGCGCGGCTCGAATTCATGCTGACCTCGGTGGCGTTCGCGGTCGGCATCGCCTCGGTGCCGATGATCGGCATGGCCGTCGGGGCCGAACGCGTCGCGCGGGCGCGGCGCATCGCCTGGACCGCGGGCACGCTGTCGTTCCTCGCGGTCGGTGTGGTCGGCAGCTTCATCGCCGTCTTCCCCGATCTTTGGGTCAACCTCTTCACCAACGATCCGCATGTGCGGGCGACCAGCCATCAGTACCTCTCGACCGCCGCGCCGATGTACGCTTTCATCGGCCTCGCAATGTCGATGTATTTCTCCTCGCAAGGTGCTGCGAAGGTGCTGGGTCCGGTGCTGGCGCAGACCGCGCGGTTGATCTTCATCGGCGCCGGCGGCTGGTGGCTGTCGACCCATGAGGCGAGTGCGCAAGACTTCTTCGCACTCGCCGCCGCGTCGATGGGCGTGCTCGGCGTGCTCTCCTGCCTCAGCGTGATCCTGACGCGCTGGGGCAGATCTGCACCGGTCGCGGAAGTGCGGCCGGCGTTGTCTTGAATCGCTGAAAGGGCCGTCTGGGCTCTCACACCGTCGTCCTGAGAGAATGTGAATGTATTCAGCGTCGTCCTGGCGAAAGCCAGGACCCATTACCCCAACCGCTTGTTGTTGTGCGACGCTGGGGCCACTATCGCACTCTCAATCGAATTCGGTGGTTATGGGTCCTGGCTTTCGCCAGGACGACGGCGTGGGGAGGCGGCTCGCTACAATCACACATCGTCATCCCCGCGCAAAGGCTTCGCCTTTGTCGCTGGAGGGCCGCTGAAGAAGCATCCACCTCAGGGTGACGGTCACAGTTTGGGCGCGGCCTACAGGATTCACGCCGCGTTCTTCTCCTTGGCCGATTTGGCCTGTGCGGCCTGCATCGCCGCCGCGCCGAGGTCCATCTGCGCGTCCATGTAGGGCGCGATCTCGTGCGGCAGCACATCGGCGATCCACACCACCCGGCAGCGCGTATCGCCCTCGGCAAACACCTGCACCGAGGCGGAATGCTGCTTCACCCGCTCGCTGGTGATTGCATAGACCAGCCGACGTCGCGTGTCGTCGCAATCGACCAGCGTCTCGCGCGCCACGGTGCCGTTGGCGAAGTTGACGGTGCGGACGTCGCCGTCGCGTTGCGTGTCGGTGACGAAGCCTGGCACCAGCCGCGTATGCAGCGCGCCGAAATCGCGCAGTGCGTCCCAGACATGATCGGCCGGCGCGTCGATCGGGATATCCTTGTGAATGGAAGCCATCGTTAAGTCCTTGTTGGTTTCAGATGCGTCGTCATTGCGAGGAGCGTAGCGACGAAGCAATCCATGCCTCCTCACATGCGGCGCAATGGATTGCTTCGCTCCGCTCGCAATGACGGCGGAGTTTGTGGCATGCGCTAGGTAGACACCGCCTCGACATTGTTGCCGTCGGGGTCGAGCAGGAACGCCGCGTAGTAGGTCGGGCTGTAGTCCTTGCGATGGCCAGCCGCGCCGTTGTCCTTGCCGCCGGCCTTCACGCCTTCGCTGTGGAATGTCTTGATCGCGTCATGGTTCGGGGCGCGGAACGCGATGTGGGCGCCGCCTTGCGCCTTGCCCTTGTGCAGATGCAGCCAGAGCGCGGGTTCGCCCTTGGGGCCGAAGCCCGCACCGCTGTCGTCGCGCGAGCACAGCACGAAGCCAAGCGGCGCCAGCACCGCGGTGTAGAAACGCACGCTGGCGTCGAGGTCGGCGACGCGCAATCCGATGTGGTCGTACATGATGGGGTCTCCAGTCGTTGGGCGCGTCGATCGACGCGCGGACCGGAGCGAACCTAGCTATTGCAGCGCGAGACGTTCTTGGAAAATCTTGCGGTCGCCGCGGGAGGCCTGGCGGAATTTCAGTGGCGAGGCGCCGGCGGCGCGGTGGAAGCTGCGCACGAAATTGGAGAGATCGCCGAAGCCGACGTCATAGGCGATATCGGTGACCGGGCTGTTGTCGTCCACCAGCCGCCGCGCCGCATGCCGCAGCCGCGAACGCACGAGATATTGATGCGGGGTCACCCCGAGCACCGCGGAGAACAGCCGCAGGAAATGGAAGGTGCTTAAGCCAGCCTGCTCCGCGGCATCGTCGAGATCGATCTGATGGTGCGAATTGGCGTCGATCCACAGCGCCGCTTCAACGGCACGGCGGCGGTCGCGCAGGCCGGCGGTGAGGGGCTTCGCCTTGCGGTCGGACACCAGCTCGACAAGGCGGCTGGCGAGGAGATGGCCGATCTCGTCGAGGCCGACGTCGCTGTTGCCAGTTGCCGCCGTTTGGGCGAGCTCCCCGATCACCATCAATTCCGGCAGCGGCGGCACCGAGCCGACCTGCCAGACCGAGGTGCGGTCGCCGATCGTCTCGACGAGCTCCGGGTCGAGGAAGAACGACAGGCATTCGTCGCCGACCACATGGTCGTGCGTGCAGGTGTATTCGTCGCCGGGATGGCCGACCAGGATCGAGCCTGCCACCAGCTCATGGAAACGGCCGCGGCAATGGCAGCCAAAGCTGCCGCTGCGCACATAGGACACGGAGTGGCAGGCGAACTGCTCGACGAACGGCTTGTCGCCGGGCTCCGCCGTGCAGCGAAACTCGTTCACCGTGATGCGATCGCGCTGCAACAGCGTGGTCCGGGTCATACCCCAGATCTAGGCTTGCGGTCGGGGCCGCGCAACGGGCAGCAGCACGTCGAACAGGGTCTTGCTGATGGTCGGCTGGGCGCCTTCGATCGAGAGCAGTCGCCGCTTGGAGACGCTGCCGCCGTTCGGCGAGATCCGGTCGGCATAGTGGCCCGCCTCGAGCACGCGGTGGCAGGGCACGATGATCATGAAGGGATTGCGGCCGAGCGCCTGCGCCACCGAATAGACCGCGCCGGACGTGCGCAGGGCGCCCGCCACCTCGTCATAGGTCCGGGTCTCGCCGCGGGGAATATTGCGGACGGTCTGGTAGACGCGCTGGTTGAAGGCCGGGATGCCGCTCATGTCGAGCGCAACGCCTGTGAGATCGGCATCGCCGCCGCGCAAGATCGCTGCAATGCCCTCGATCGCGACCTCGATCTCCTCGGGGGGCCGCATCTCGCGCGCGTCAGGGTAGTGCCGGAACAGCCGTTTGCGGGTTTCGATTTCGCGGAGCTCGGGAAGCTGCACACCGGCCACGCCGCCTTCGCCCCCATGCGATGCCGCACCGGCCGATTGCCGTGTCGAAAATGGTGTACCCACGCCCCGCCATGACGCCCCCACATGCGAGCATAACATCGCCGCGGTCCGGCGCGTCCGGAATCTTGACGATTGATTAAGCATGTCGCGGCCGGTGCTGTGTGACCCCGCCAACGTCCAGTCACGCATCCTCCGGTCACGCATCTTAAAGGCTTTGCCCGCTATCTGGTCGCCGGCATGCTGCTGCAAAAGACGATCGGCGGAACGATGACGAGCACGAGCGCCGAAGCCGCGCCCGGCAGCGCAGGCATGGCCGCGCGCGCGAGCGGGCGTGTTCACCCGCTCTTTGCGTTGCTGCTGCTGGCGTTGGTGTTGCGCCTTGCGGCCGCCGTCTGGCCCAACGTGATCTATCCCGACGAGACCTTTCAGTATCTCGAGCCGGCGTGGCGGATGCTCGGCCATGACGGCATTTTGACGTGGGAATGGCGCGACGGCATTCGCGGCTGGTTCCTGCCGACATTGATGGCCGGGCCGGTTGCCCTCGGCGATGCGATTGCGCCTGCCGGCGCGGGTGCGTTCCTGGTGCCGCGCCTGATCGCCGCATGCGCGTCGCTGTCGATCGTGGTCAGCGCCTGGCTGCTTGGCGCGCGGGTCTCGCGAACCCATGCCGTCGTCACGGCCTTCGCGGCCGCGGTCTGGTTCGAATTGATCATGCTCGCGCCACACACATTGGGCGAGCCGCTGGCGACGGCGCTCATCGTTCCGGCGGCGCTGCTGGTCACCGATCGTCCGTCACCGCGGCGTCTCGCGATCGGCGGCGCCTTGCTCGCCTTCGCCTTTGTCTGCCGCTTCCAGTTTGCGCCGGCCATCGCCGTGCTTGCCCTCGGGGCGTGCTGGACGCGCTGGCGAAACCTGGTTCCGCTGGTCGCCGGCGGGCTGGTTGCGCTTCTGCTCGCCGCCGCGATCGACCTTGCGCATGGCAGCGTGCCGTTCGCGTGGCTGATCGCCAATATCAGGGAAAACCTTGTCCACGATCGCGCCATCGAATTCGGCGTGTCGCCGCCGTCGGCCTATCTGATCGACTTCATGACCGTGTGGTCGGTGGCGATCCTGCTCCCGCTTGCTGCGATCTGGCGCGGCTGGCGGCACGCACCGCTGCTCGCGACCGTGGCGCTGGTCAACCTCGTCTTCCACAGCCTGATCGCGCACAAGGAATACCGCTTCATCTTCCTGTCGGTGGTGCTGCTCACCATCGTCGCGGCGCTGGGATCGGCCGATTGGGTCCAATGGCTGCGCACGAAGGTTGCGTGGCGCCGCTGGGCATTGCCGATCGTCCTCGGCGGCTGGGCGCTGCTGTCGGTGGCGCTGGCCGGCGCCAGCGAAGATATGCGCGAGTACTGGACGCGCGGCGTCGGTGCTGCGCGGCTCGCGGCTGAGCTGCGCAGCGATCCGCAGATGTGCGGCCTTGCGCTTTATGACGTTCGCTTCCAGCAGTTGCCGGGGCGGGAACGATTGGTCGGCCCGGTGCCGCTCTATGCGCTGCAGTCCGCCGATCCGCTCGCCGAGCTGATCCTGCCGCCGCTGCTGCTGCGGGCAACCAAGCCGGCCTTCAATCGCATTCTTGCGCGGCCCGAGGCCGCAGGCGATCTGCCGGCGGATTTTTCTCGGCAAAGCTGCGCCCGCGTCGGCTTCAGCGATGCCTGCATCTATGCACGCGGCGGAAGCTGCGACGCATCCGCCGCTGCGCCCTTTGTGATCAATGACGTGCTTGTGAGGATAGGCTGGTAGCGGGTGGCGCTGCTATGATCGGTGTCAATGCACGCTTGATCCTCTGCCTCGGCCCGGGCTATGGTCCGGCGGTCGCACCCATAAGGTCGACCTCAAGCAATTGAGATCGCGGGCGTAGTTCAATGGTAGAACGGCAGCTTCCCAAGCTGCATACGAGGGTTCGATTCCCTTCGCCCGCTCCAGCCCCAAAGCTAAATAGCGCGGGACGGTCTTGTCGGCGAGACAATGTATTTCTCGACAATAGCCGGAGACTCGACGTGAGGTTGCTTGGAGCGCTGCTGCTCGCGCTGGGCGCGCTTTGCACGACGAAGCCGGCATCGGCACAAATGTATGATCCTCGCTACCCGGTCTGCATGCGTGTTTACGGGGAACTGGTCGGCGATCGAATGGATTGTATCTTCATGTCGATGAAGGAGTGCCAGGCCAGCGCTGCGGGGAATCCGGCAACCTGCCTGGTTAATCCTTTTTATGCACCAAGACCGGTGCATCGCGGCGGGCCCGAACGATGACCCTTCCGCTCGTAACCGCGAGCGTTCATTTGAGATCAATGTATGGAATGGTGGTACTACGGGCTGTTTGCGATTGTTGTGATCGGATGCGCATTTGTCGTTCGCGCCCGTCGCGGCAGGAATTCGAGCGAGGATCAGGAACTGAACCGGCGGATTGATGAGCATGTCGATCGCCTCGATCTCACGCGCCGCAATCGCGATCGGGATTCCTGACCTGGGCAAATCCACAAACCGGCCTCGCGCGATGATTCCGGGATATTACGGCGGTCTGTTCACGCAACGTCCGCGCCTAACGCACTGTACTCGACCTGTTCTTCTCACAAGGCGCAGTTATGTTTCCGTAGTTCTCCGCGTTTGAGAACGGAGTTCCGCCGGAATGCGAGAGCGGCCGGCAAGTGGCCGAGGTTGCGTCATCCTTCGGGGGTGATCAGCGCCATCCCATGGCGGGCGCGACGTGAGTCAAGATGCTCTCGATCACATGCGCGTTGTAGGCGACGCCGAGTTGATTGGGGACCGTCAGCAGCAGGGTGTCGGCCTCCGCGATCGCCTCGTCCGTCTTGAGCTGCTCGATCAGTTTCTCCGGCTCGGCGGCGTAGCCGCGGCCGAAGATCGCGCGCGTCCGCTCGTCGATGAAGCCGATCTGGTCTTCCTCCTGCCCGTTGCCGAAATAGGCGCGGTCGCGGTCGTCGACCAGTGCGAAGATGCTGCGGCTGACCGAGACCCGCGGCTCGCGGGTGTGGCCGGCCTCCTTCCATGCGGCGCGGTAGGCCCGGATCTGCGCGGCCTGCTGGATATGGAAGGCCTCTCCGGTCTCGTCGCTCTTCAGCGTCGAGCTCTGCAGGTTCATTCCGAGCTTTGCTGCCCAGACCGCGGTGGCGTTCGAACCGGCGCCCCACCAGATGCGCTCGCGCAAGCCTTCCGAGAGCGGTTCGAGCCGCAACATGCCGGGCGGATTGGGAAACATCGGCCGCGGATTCGGCTGCGCAAAACCTTGTCCGCGCAGCATATCGAGGAAGATCTCGGCGTGACGGCGGCCCATGTCGGCGTCGGTCTCGCCTTCGCCGGGCTGATAGCCGAAATAGCGCCAGCCATCGATCACCTGTTCGGGCGAGCCGCGGCTGATGCCGAGTTGCAGGCGTCCCCGCGCGATCAGGTCGGCCGCGCCGGCGTCCTCGATCATGTAGAGCGGATTTTCGTAGCGCATGTCGATCACGGCGGTGCCGATTTCGATCCGGCTGGTCTTGGCGCCGACCGCCGCCAGCAGCGGGAAGGGCGAGGCCAGCTGGCGGGCGAAGTGATGGACCCGAAAATACGCGCCGTCCGCGCCGAGCTCTTCGGCGGCGACCGCGAGGTCGATCGATTGCAGCAGCACATCCGCGGCCGAGCGGGCCTGGGATTGCGGGGAGGGCGTCCAGTGCCCGAACGACAGGAATCCGATTTTTTTCATGTCGGCAATGTAGGCATATCAGGCGCGAATTGCGATCCGTGGCGTGACCCGGCGATGACGGAAAATGTTTACCAACCGGGGAAAATTCGTGCGGCAAGTGTTGCGGGTTTTGCGGACCGCGCCGCCGTGCACGCGCTGCATGCGCGCTGGTCCTGCCGCCTGCGCCACAGTGCGGCTTGCGATCAGCTCGCGCGCCGCCTAGTTTTCGGCCACGATTTTCTCCCGCCACCACGTTCCCGCAGGACCCGATGTCGCAGCCGTTTCTGTTTCAGCCGATCACGCTTCGCGGCGTGACCTCCCGAAACCGCATCCTGATTTCACCGATGTGCCAGTATTCGGCAACCGACGGTCTCGCCAATGACTGGCACCTCGTGCATCTCGGCAAGTTCGCCCAGGGCGGCGCCGGGCTCGTGATGGTCGAAGCCGCGGCGGTCACCGCCGAGGGACGCATCACCCATGGCGATGTCGGTATCTGGAACGACGAGCAGATCGCGCCGCTCGAACGCATCGCCGCGTTCCTGAAGGACAACGGCGCGGTGCCCTCGATCCAGCTCGCGCATGCCGGCCGCAAGGCCAGCATGCAGCGCCCCTGGTACGGCAATGCCGCACTCGACGAAGCCGACCGCGCCCGCGGCGATCTGCCGTGGCGCACCGTGGCGCCGAGCGCAATCCCGATGGAGGAAGGCTGGCTGATGCCGCACGCCCTCGATGTGGCCGAGCTCGCCGCGTTGCGCGAGCAATGGCGGCGCGCCACCTTGCGCGCGGTGGAGGCCGGCTTCGAATTCGTCGAAGTGCATTGCGCGCATGGCTATCTCCTGCACGAATTCCTCTCGCCATTGTCGAACCGCCGCAGCGATGCCTATGGCGGCGACCGCGCCGGGCGGATGCGCTATCCGCTCGAAATCATCGAGACCGTGCGCGCCGCCTGGCCCGCGGAGCGGCCGCTGGCGGTGCGCATCTCCTCGGTCGATGGTGTCGAAGGCGGCCTGACGCTCGAGGATCAGGTCGCATTCGCGCGCGAAGCCAAGGCGCGCGGCGCCGATCTCATTGATTGTTCGTCGGGCGGCCTGCTCGGCTCGGCAACCGCAGCGCGGATTCCGCGCGGCTATGGCTTCCAGGTGCCTTATGCGGAGGAAATCCGTCGCGCCGCCGAGGTCGCCACCATCGCCGTCGGCCTGATTCTGCATCCGCAGCAGGCGGAAGATGTCCTGGCGGGCGGCCAGGCCGATCTGATTGCGATCGGCCGCGAGGCGCTGTTCGATCCGAACTGGCCGCTGCATGCCGAGCTTGCGCTTGGCGGCGGAGGCGGCGAGGTGTTCGCGTCCTGGCCGAAGCAGTATGGTTGGTGGCTGGAGCGGCGCGAGCCGGGCCTGCGCAGGCTCGAAGGTCCGCCGCTGCCGTTCCGCAAGGTGTGACGGATCAAGCTGCGACAGTTCACGAGGGAGGATTTGACATGACGATCTCGGCACAGCGTCCCTATCGCGGCGTCTTCCCGGTGGCGCCGACCATCTTCGACGCCAGCGGCAACCTCGACCTCGACGGACAGCGGCGCTGCATCGATTTCATGATCGATGCCGGCTCGCACGGCATCTGCATCCTCGCCAACTTCTCCGAGCAGTTCGTGCTGACCGATGCCGAGCGCGAGACCGTGATGCATGCTGTGCTGGAGCACGTCGCAGGCCGCATTCCCGTGATCGTCACCACCACGCATTTCTCCTCGGCAGTGTGCGCCGCGCGCAGCCGCGAGGCGGAGGCCGCGGGTGCTGCGATGGTGATGATCATGCCGCCCTATCACGGCGCGACCTTCCGCGTCGGTGAGCCGGGCATCTACGAGTTTTATCGGGTGGTGTCGGATGCCATCAACATTCCGATCATGATTCAGGATGCGCCGGTCGCGGGCACGCCGCTCTCGGTGGACTTTCTGGCGCGGATGGCGAAAGAGCTCGCCAATGTCAGGTATTTCAAGATCGAGGTGCCGATGGCCGCCAACAAGCTGCGCGGCCTGATCGAGAAGGGCGGCAGCGTGATCGAGGGGCCGTGGGACGGCGAGGAGGCAATCACGCTGATGGCCGATCTCGATGCCGGCGCCACCGGTGCGATGACCGGCGGCGGCTACCCCGACGGCATCCGCCAGATCATGGATCTGTTCTTCGCCGGCCGCCGCGACGAGGCCGTGCAGGCCTATGCGCGCTGGCTGCCGCTGATCAACTACGAGAACCGCCAATGCGGGCTGCAGGCCTGCAAGGTGCTGATGCGCGAGGGCGGTGTCATCAAGTCGGACGCGGTGCGGCACCCGTTGCAACCGCTGCATCCGGCCACGCGCGCAGGCCTGATCGAGATCGCGCGCACGCTCGATCCGGTCGTGCTGCGCTGGGGGCGCTGAGCGCGCCACCCGGCTGTTATGTTCACATAACCGTCAACAAGGGCATCTACCGTTCCCGTCGGTTAAGGGAAGCGGGGAACGTGCTCCGCGTGCACTCTGGATTGGTCGGAGCGGTCGGGCGGCAGCGGGATGATCGAAACCTTCCGGGTTGGTCGTTTTGCGATGCGCTACGGCCATTTCGTTCCGCGGCTCTACAATTACTGCCGGTCGCTCGGCTTTGAGCGGCAGCACATGCTGCCATCGCGCGCCTTTTGCTCCGATGAGAGCCAGGGCTATCCGGTCATGCTGCTGGCCCAGCATTTCGGAACCTTTTACCGCAGCGAAGGTCTCTTTCTGTGGCTCGATCGCATGGTCGAGACGCCGCTTCAGCCGCTGAGCGTGCTGGCCACGTCGAAGGTCTTTCGTGCGGGCCCAGCGATCCGCGAACGGCTCGGCGAAGCCTGCTTTCGCGAAACACCGGCGCCGATCGGCACGGCGCTGTCACCCGATCTGTTTCACTTCCGCCGTGCGCCGGCCGAAGGTCCCGAGGGCCATGACATTCTCGAGGCCGCGCTCGCGCCTGTGATGCCGGCGCTGGTGACGTCGCCGCATCCCGCATTGGATGCCGCCCGCTTCGTCACCCAGGCCGAGTTCGATCGCACCTATCGGAGCATTCTGCGTGAGCCGGCGTTTCAGGCCAAGAACGTGCTGTTCGTCTCCGGCCTGAACATCGACGTGTCGCCGCGCGAGGGATTCCCGTTTCCGTTCACCAAATTCGTTCCCTGGGCGGCCTATGCCCGCCTGCGTGACGGCCGCTCGTTCCTGCTGGAGCAGGAGCAGTTCGCCGAGACGCTGCGCCGGATGCCGGGTGAGAACCCGGATTGCCTGTCGTTCGACAAGACGATCGAGCAGATGACCACGGCGCCGGAAATCCGCATTCCGATCGGCTGATGCCTATGACGACGCTCCCCGCCCTGCGTACGCACGCGCCGCCCGAACCGCGTCTCCAGCGCCTGGAATTCGCGGATCTCGGGCGCGGCTTGACCCGCCGCCACTTCATGCTCGGCTGCCTCAGCCTGGCCGCAAGCCAAATGGTGCGCCTGCTCGACAGGCTCCAGCAGTTGCCGCTGCTGCGAATTCGTTTTCCCTGACCTAAAGCCAGCGCGAGACGGAGAAGATCAGCAGGCCGACGAGCCCTCCGACGACGGTCCCGTTGATCCGGATGAATTGCAGGTCGCGGCCGACCTGCAATTCGATCCGCATGATCAGCGTTTCGGTGTCCCAGTTCTCGACCACCTTGCGGATGAAGGCCGCGATCTCCTGGCGTCGCGATGCAACGGCCCGCAATGCGGCGACGCGAAGCCAGCGGTTGATGCGATCGCGCATGTCGGCATCGTCACGGACCCGTGCGGCAACCGAGATCAGCGCGGTTTCGATGGCGTCCGCGATCGCGGCCGAGGTCGCCGCGGAGTTCAGCCGCGCCTCGATGGCCTGCCACATCGCGTCGATCTGCCGGATCACCGCGGGATTGTCGAGCATCTGCTGCTTCAGTTCCTCCCCCTTGGCGAGGTAGTCGGGATCGGTGGCGAGCCGGTCGATCAGACGCTCGATCTCGGCCTTGAGTTCGATCCGCCAGGGGTGGTTCGGCTCGCGCATCTCGTCGAGCGTCTGGCCGATGCCGGAGATGACGCGGTCGGCCACCATGCCATCGACCCATTTCGGCACGAACCGGTAGGAGCGCTGCGAGACCTTCTTGCGGATGGTTTCCTTGTTGTTGGCGAGCGCTGTGCTTGCCGATGTGATCATGCGCTCGACGAGGGCCTGCGCGTCACCATGCGCCCACAACAGCGCCAGCACGCGCGAGGCGAGCGGAGCCGCCGGAACCGCCGCGATCCCCTGCCGGGTGCGGCGGGTCAGAAAGGCGTTGAGGTCGGCGCTCGGCGTGGCCTGCAGGGCCTGATGCGCCGCCGAGACCGTGCGTTGCGCGGCGCTGCGGGCATGCGACGGCCGCTCGATCCAGTGCACCGCCCAGCCGGCGATATCGACGTCGCGGATGCGATCGCCGATCACGCGAGGCGACAGGAAGTTGTTGGCAATGAAGCGGCCCAGCGCCACCGCGATGCGCTGCTTGCTCTGCGGCACGATCGCGGTGTGCGGAATCGGGATGCCGAGCGGATGCCGAAACAGTGCGACGACGGCGAACCAGTCGGCGCAGGCGCCGATCATGCCGGCTTCGGCGAAGGCGCGCGGATAGGCCAGCCACGGCCAGTGCGGTTGCGCCATCGAGGTCGCCAGAAAAACCAGCAGCATGAACACGAGCAGGGCCGTGGCGAGCGCCCGCATGCGGCGAAGGTCGCGCAGCCTGGTGTCCTCAACCGGAAGCACGGAGCCGATGTCCAATTGCTGCCAAACGCCTCATGCCGTCACGACGCCGCGGCGTGGCGCGAGCCTCGCCGCGATCGCCGCATAATGTTGCCGAACGTCGGCGCTGCCATGGACCCGTTCCAGCCGGCGCACGGTGAAGTGTCCCTTCGCGATCTTCTGGAAATGGTCCATGAAGATGACGTTGACGGTCGCGCCGAACGCTGCGCCGATGATCGGTACCGCGCCTGCCGCGGCCTTGTCCGAGACCACCAGCCCGAACCTCGAGACGATCTCGCTGACCAGATTGGAGATCACGGGGGCGGAAGCATCCACCGCGCCGCGCTCCAGGATATAGGCCGCCGCGTCGCTGGTGTATTTGCTGATCAGCGCGCGAGCGGCGTAGTAGCCAATGTCGACATTCTCGTCGGTTCGCTTGGTGCCGTAGGCGAAGACTTCGAGACAGGCGAGCCTTGCCTCGATCCTGGAGAGATCCTCGCCCTGGTGCCGCGCGATCTCGGCAATCGCGCGCAGCATCAATGTCGTCGTCAGCGGAAGCTCGACCGCGAGCGCACCGAAGCCGAACAGGCCGCTCACGCCTCCGGTCACCCCGGCGAGAAACGATGAGAAGGTCACCGCTGGTGATGGCGGCGGCTTCTCGTCGAGCGTGTCGACGGCAACTTCCAGCCCCTTCATGACCGCCGTGCGCACCAGCCCGCTGAGCTGGCGGTTGGCGGCCTTCGGCAGCAGGTTGAGAACGCGATTGACCGGGACGCCGGCATAGTCGGCGATCCTTGCCGCGAGGTTGGAGCTCTCCAGCGTCTTGACGGCGGCTTGTAGCGCGGCGTGATCGCCGGGAGGAAGAACTGCGAGCTGGGTGAGATCCTGGCTCATTGATAGCGCAAGATTGGCCGTATGCCGTTGAAGCTCGCCAGGATCGCCGAGCCATTGCTGATGAGCGCGGTGACCTCGGGCGTGATCAGGCCGCCGGGCAGGGCAAGGCCAAGCGCCAGCGTGTTGAGCGCGGCGACGATGGCATAGTTCTGCTTGATGAGGCTGACGGCGCCTTGCGAGATCTCGACCGCCTTGACGAGCTTCCAGAGCGAGTCTTCCATCAGGATGACGTCGGCGGATTCGTGCGTGACCTCGGCACCATGCTTCATCGCGATGCCGACGTCGGCGAAGCTGAGCGCGGGAGAATCGTTGATGCCGTCGCCGACCATCGCGACCCTGCGTCCCTGGCGTTGTAGCTGCTGGATGACATCAGCCTTGTCGGCCGGCAGCATGTCCGCGAAGTGCTCGGTGAGCCCGAGATTCTCGCAGACGGCGCGCGCCACCACCGCATTGTCGCCGGTCAGCATGATGCTGTTCTTGACGCCCAGCGCATGCAGCCGCTGGATCACCGAACGGCTCTCCTCGCGGATCTCGTCGGAGTAGGGCACGAGGCCAGCGAGCTTGCCGTCCACGGCGATGTAGAGGCTCGAATAGCCGCGCTCGTCGAGCGCTGCGCGATCGAGCGCCGAGGCGTCGACCGCGATCTCGCTCTGGCGCATGAAGCGCTGGTTGCCGACATGGACGTAGTAGCCGTTGACCTGGCCCTCGACGCCGAGGCCGAGGCGGTAGGTGGTCTCGTGGCAGGGCGGGATGTTCACCGCGAGCTGCCGGGCCCGCGTGCGCAGCGCTTCCGCGACCGGATGCTGCAGCTTGGTTTCGGCGGCCGCGGCGAGCCCGAGCAGGTGGTTCGGCGTGATCGAGTTCTGGTAGGAGATCACGTCGATGACGGCGGGCGTGCCGTGGGTGAGGGTGCCGGTCTTGTCGAACACCATGGTGTCGATCCCGGCGAGCTTCTCCATGTGGCCGCCGCTCTTGATGATCATGCCGGTGCGGGCGGCCAGCGTCATCGAGGACAGCACCGAGGTGGGCGCGGCGACGCGGATGCCGGTGCCGTAGTCGACGATGACAAGCGAGAGGAAGCGATTGAAGTCGCCCGAGACCATGGCGGTGCCGGTGGCGAGCGCCAAGGTCGGGGTCACGAGCCGGTCGGCGAAGCGTTCGGCATGGTTCTGCATGCGGGTGTCGCCGATCGGCGCGGATTCGATCAACCGCACGATCTGGCCGGCGGTGGTCGCGGTTCCGACGCGCAGCGCACGCAACGTGATCTGGCCCTCGCGGATCACCGTGGCGGCGAAGGCCGCCTCGCCCTTGCCGCGATGCACTGGCAGGCCCTCGCCGGTGATCGTCTTCTGGTCGATGGTGGCGGAGCCGTCGATGATCTCGCCGTCGACCGGGATCATCTCGCCGGGATACACCACGACGATGTCGCCGTTCTGCAGCTCGGCAGCCGGGATCGACACCACCTCGCCGTCGCGCAGCAGCCAGGCCGTCTTCGACTGGAATTCGAGCAACTCGTTGATCGCCCGCCGCGAGCCCGCAGCGGTCAGGTCGCGAATCCAGTCGCCGAGCTTGATCAGCCAGGTGACGATGCAGCCGGCCAGCGGGTTGCCCTGCAGCACCGAGGCTGTGATTGCGAGCGTGTCGAGGACGTCGATGTTCAGCCGGCTCTCGTTCGCCCACACCTTCCAGGCGCGCTTGGCGATCGGGATCGCATTCCAGAGCATTAGCGGCATGTTGACCGCCGCGATCACCGGATTGGCGCTGAAGGCCATGAACAGCGATAGCGTCGGCAGTGCCAGCGGCGAGCGCTTGGACACTTCCGGCACGCTGGCGCGTGGCGCGCCCGCGTCCTGCGCGGCGCTGGCGCAGAGCGCCTTGACGTCGGCCAGGCTCATGCTCCTGAAGCCGTTCAGCAGCGCGAGCAGCCGTTGCTCGTGAGCCGGATCGTATTCCAGCACGAGGCTCGCGCAGTCGTAGTTGATCCGCGCGGTCCTGATGCCGTCCTGTACCCGCAGCCACCCGAGGCAGATCTCGCCCAGCTTGCGGTTTTGCCCGAGCGCGGGAATGCTCAGACGAATGCGCCCTGGCATGGAGTGGCAGAAACTGAAGTCCATGAATTTGCGCTCTCGCCCCTGGCGGGTCAGGCCGTCGCGCCTGCCGGATCCGCCTGCTCCGCGGCGGCCATGTTGGCCTGGATCATGTGGTTGAGGGCAAAGATCGCCAGCGTGACCCAAACCGGCGTAGCGGCATTGGCGCCGACCTCGAAGATGGTGAAGCCGGCGATGCCCGCGGCGAGTAAGATCTTCAGATCGACCACGTTTCCGGTGGCGACTTTGATCCCGTTGTCGAACTCCTTGAAGAAATCGACAACGACCCTGGCCGTATGCGAGTGTTCGGCGAGGTACTCGGCTTCCTGCTCGATCTTGGTTGCCAGCGCCTCGATCTCATTGGCCGGCGGCTTGTAGTGGCCGCCGGTGTGATGCTCCAGCCGGCCGTGAAATTCGTCGTGCCGGTCGGTGTCGTAGTGCAGCACGATACTGCCCGTCGCCGGGTTGACGATGACGTCCTCGATGCCGGGAATGACGCTGAAGGTTTGCTTGATCTGTTCGAGAAGCTCGGGGTTCTCCCTGGCCGACGGCACCTTCATGCGAATCCGGCCTGGAACCTGATGCGCAATCTGCAGCTTCATCTTGGTCATCGCATTCCTCTAACAGCGTTCCAACGCCGGCGCGGGGACGCGAATGATGCCGTTGTCGAACACGATTGCGCGCCGCGCCGGCGCCGCAAGGTCGATCATCGGCGCCTCGCCGCTTTACATCTGCCGGTCGAGGCCCGTTCAGGCCGCAGACGAAGCCCGGCCCTCAGCCGCTGCCTTGCCTTCCTGCGCCTGGTTCTCTGCCTTCACTTCCGCAACGATGTCGTTCACCTGCTCGTGGGCTTCGGCAAACATCTCGCGCGACTTCTGAGCGAACTTGTAGGTGCCACGAACGGTGGACTTGAACAGCGGATTGAGGGCGCCGGCGAGCTTCGGCAGGTACTTCGGCGCCGCGACGGCGGCAACGCCGAGTGCAAGTCCCGGGAGCAAGGCAGCCTCGAACACGGCAGCGCCGACAGCCACCACCGCGACGACCGCAACCGTCTTGTTGATGCCGCCGCCTTCGTCGGAATCCTGTTCGGGGGCGTCATGGTGGAAGGCGGTATCGTGACTGCTACCGTTGGTGTTCGGGTTCATCTGAAATCCCTTGTGACCGCACAACTGACTGCAGTTTCATCAATAACGGCGGATTGAAATGGATTCGTGACAGTTTGATTACAGCCGTCCGACCGGTTGCGGCGGCACGGTGTCGCAACGCAACAGGACAGGTATTTGCCCATCGAGGGAGCGCCCGCATGGGGCGCGGCAAGCCTCGGCGGGCGATCGTTTCATGTCTCGATGTGTCTGTGCTCGCATAGATCCGGGCGGCGCTACGTCCTACCGGTCCCACGTCACCGGCAAATCCAGCAGGCCGCGGAACGCCCAGCCGCCGATCCGGGGCGGTTTGTCCGCGATCAGGCGCAGATTGTTCAGCCTGTCGAAGATCGCTGGCAGCGCGACGTCGGCGACCATGGCGCGCGAGGCCCAGGCGCCCGCGCAGAAATGCGGACCGGCGCCGAAGGCGATGCTCTTGCTGGCGTCGCGGCGCACGTCGAATGCATCAGGCCTGTCGAAATGCTTCTCGTCGCGGTTCGCCGAGCCGAACATCAGGAACACGCGCTCGTTGGTCTCGAATGCGACGTCCCTGATCGTCCAGGGTTTTGCGATCCGCCGCGGCGACATCCCGATCGGCGAGATCCAGCGCGCATATTCCTCGAACACCTGCAGCCACGGAATCGCGCCGCTCACAGCCAGCGCCAGCTGATCCGGATGGGTCAGCAGCGCCCATACCGTGCCGGCGATCGCGTCGCGCGGCTCGTTCTGGCCCCCCGAGATCGCGAGCTTGATGTTGGCGCGCACGCTCTCCATCGGCATGTCGGTCTGCAGCATCACGCCGAGCAGGCTGAGGTCGGGCGTCTTGCGCAGCCTGGGGACCATGTCGTCGATCGCGGCGTCGATACCCGAGGTCGCCGCATGGCAGCGTGCCTCGATCGCGGGATCGCCGGTGTAGTTGGCGATGCCGTCGATCATGCCCTGCGACCACGCGTTCATGTCCTGGAAGCGCATATTGGTGAGGCCGGTGATCGATTTCAGGCATTCGGCCGAGAACGGCAGCGCGAAGGCCTGCACGAAATCCACCACGCCGTCCGGCGTCAATTCATCGAGAATGCGGCTCGCGTGTCCGGCGAACAGTGCGGTCCAGTGCGATCGCACCGTCTTCGGCGAGATCGCCGGGAAGATCGCCTTGCGCTCGTTCATGTGCGCATCGCCGTCCTTGCGCATCATGTTGTGGCCCATCAGTCTGTTCATCAGCCCTTCGGGCTGGTGCGATGAGAACACGTCGATCTGCTTCTCGGAGACGAAGATGTCGTCGCGATTGCACAGCAGTGTGCTGCCGAGCTGCGGCACAAAGGCGATCGGCCCCTCCTTGCGCATGCGCGCCAGCGTCGGATAGGGATCCTGCCAGAAGGCGGGGACGTCGATGTCGAAATGGGGAGCGGTGCTCACGACGTGATCTCAGGTTGGCTTCAGGTTTGGGACCAAGCATAGGCCGGCACGCGCTAGCGGTCTGTCCCCACCGTTGGGGACAGAAGGAGGTTGCCGCTCAGGCTCTTCAGTTCAGCCGGCGCGTCGACGCCATCAGGCGCAGTGCGATCGCGAACAGCTCGTTCTGCGAGGAGATGCCGAGCTTGTCATAGGCGCGCTTGCGATAGGTGAGGGCGGAGTGCAGCCCGATGCCGAGCTCGGCGGCGATCGCTTCCGAGCTGAGGCCCGAAAGGATGCCGAGGCACACCTCCTTCTCACGGCCGGTCAGTCTGACGAGCGGTTCGGCGGTCGCAAACAGGGTCTTCAGCCGCGCGATCGGATCGGCGTCCGCTGCCGGATCGCGCTGGAAGTGCCGCGCCACGGCTGCGGTCAACGCGGGCGCGACCGCGGCCAGGCGCGCGATCTGCTCGCGGCCGAAGCGGCCTTGTGAGGTGATCTGGTAGAAATTGACGTAGAAGCAGGTGTCGCCAGTCCAGATCGCCGAGGCGAACTTGTCGACGATGTCGGAATCGTCGAAGAAAATCTTGCGGTAGCCGTCGCCGTACATCCGGCGCGCAAAGGTCGGCAGCACGATCGGCACGGCCTGCGCCTTGCCCTCGAACACCGCGTCGCGGTTCGGGTCGGCCTGATGGAAATGTTCGGAATAGGCGATCCCGAGATCGCGCCCGGTCGGGATGTTGCCGACGTCGAGCAGGCACGCGGCGGACCGCGGGCCCGTGAACGAGAACACCATGCAGTGACCGACACCGGCGACACGGCGCAGCGCGCCGATCAAGGCCTGCGAAAAGCTGTCGCGGCCGATCGCCAGCAGCGCCGGCGTGATGTCGCTGACGACAGAAGTCTTGAAGGCGAAATCTGCCTTCATGGTGTCCTCCCTGTGTTTCGGGAAGACTAGCAGCGACATCGCGGGGGTGGAACTTCCCTCGTCATTCCGGGTCTCGCGAAGCGAGAACCCGGAATCCATCGGACCGCAAGCGCTGCGGCTGAATGGATTCCGGGCTCGACGCTGCGCGTCGCCCCGGAATGACGACTGTGGGGAGCCTGGGTCAGGCGCCCGGCACCTGGTCGAGGAAGCCGGTGATGCTCCTGATCCGGCCGTCCTTCAGCATGGCGAAGTCGGTGCCCTTGATCGGGCTGTCGACGCCGTCGGGCCCGAGGCCCCAGGAGAAGCGGACATGGTCGCCGAAGCCGTTCGGCTCGCCGATCAGCTTGAAGGTGAAATCCGGAAACTTCTGCTGCACGCCTGCGATCAGCGCGTCGACGCCGTCATGGCCGTCGCCGCTCATCATCGGATCGACATAACGCGCATCGGCGGTCCAGTTCTCGCTCAGCATCTCGCGCCGCCGGCTCGGCATCCGCTCGTTCCAGAGCTCGATATAGCGGCGGGCGATGGTCGTGTGGTCGGTCATGGTGCTCTCCTTCGATGTGCCGGACTGTGCGGC
Organism: Bradyrhizobium sp. AUGA SZCCT0105; assembly: GCF_018129565.1. Lineage (NCBI taxonomy): Bacteria > Pseudomonadati > Pseudomonadota > Alphaproteobacteria > Hyphomicrobiales > Nitrobacteraceae > Bradyrhizobium > Bradyrhizobium sp. AUGA SZCCT0105. The sequence goes on from NZ_JAFCMK010000015.1 coordinate 27,151, forward strand.
TGTCCGGACTATCGAAGGTTCGCCTGCGCCGATCGATTACCTCGGAGGTCATCGTGCAACTCATCGCGCAGGTCATGGCGCGATGGTCAGCACCGCCTTCATGTTGGGGTGGAAGCGGCAGTAATAGTCGACAGCACCGGCCTTGGTCAGAACCGACCTGGCCGTCTTCTTCGGTGCAATCGTCACGTCGAAGTCGCCGTTCTTCGCGGTGGCGGTGTGCGCCAATACGTCCTTGTTGACCCATTCGATGGTGTCGCCGACCTTGGCCGATACCTCGGCCGGCGAGATCACCAAATTCTCCATCACGATCTGGATGGTGGCTGCATGCGCCGGGACAGCCATCGCGCCGAGCGCGAGCAAAGCCAGCGTTGCGAGATAGCGTCCGGGCGACATCACGCGTCTCCTTATTTCATGCTGGCCGCGACGTGTTCGGCATGCTGCTCGTGGCCCTGGAAGATCTTCAGGCCGGTCTGCAGCAGGCTCTTCAGCTCGGGATTGCTGGCCGAGGGGATCAGCTGTGTCTCCAGCGCGGTGTTGACGGTCTTGTGGTAGGCGACCTCGTTGTCGATGTAGGCCTTGTCGTAGGCTGCGCCCTTCAGCTTGCCGAGCTCGGCGAGCTTGTCGGCCGCCTGTTTCGACAGCGCCTTGCTGGTGTCGTTGTCCTCCGGCGTCACCTTCAGCTTCTTGACGAGGTCGAGCGCCTGCTTGTTCACCGCCTCATGGTCGCGTGCCATGTCCTTGGCGAACGCCTTGACGTCCTTATTGGAAGCTTTGGTCTCCGCCTGCTTGGCGGCATTGATGTCGATCACACCTGCCGTGTAGGCGATGTGCGCGATCTGCGGGTCGGTCAGCTTTGCGCCCTGGGCCAGCGCAGCGCCGGTGAGAACGCTGAGCGCGGCGACCGCAATGCTCAATCGAACGAACATGGTTTGACACTCCTGTTGAGCCGGGCGTAGCGCACGGCACGTCGTTGCTTGCACAGGAGTTGGATGGTGCTGATAGCCAGAGGTTCCCAAAAATCTATGCTGTGACGCCGAGCCGTTTCAGGACCGCCTCGGTCAATCGCTCGCAGCGCCGGCCCGCGAAGGGAAAGGCCTCCATCACGATAGGGCCGATCTTCCGCTCGACATTGTCGCGCAGCATGGTCCGGGCGCGGTGCAGGCGGGTTTTCACGGTCTCCGGCTTGAGGCCGAGGATATCAGCGGTCTCCTCGACATTCATGCCCTCGATCACACGGGTGATGAAGACGAGGCGGAACGCCTCGGGCAGCTCGTCGATCGCGTGCTCGACGACATGCCGGATTTCGCGCTGGGCCATGGATTTTTCCGGATCGTCCGCTGACGACAGCGGGAACGGGATGATTTGAGCTTCTACGGCGTCTTCCGGCAGCTCGGACCACTCCACGCTTGCGTGTTTGCTGCGCAGGCGGCCGAGCGCCTCGTTCATCGCGATCCGCGACAGCCAGGTCGAGAGGCTGGAGTCGCCGCGGAACTGGTCAAGATGGGTGAAGGCGCGCGCATAGGCGTCCTGAACCGCATCCTCGGCCTCGCTGTCATTGCGGAGGATGCCGCGCGCCAGCCGGAACAGCCGGCGATTGTTCGCCTGCATGATGGCACGGATCGCAGCCTCGTCGCGGGCGAGCGCGCGTTGCACGAGTTCGGCATCGCCGGAGCGGATCGGCGGCAGGGACGTTACATGGGCCTGGCGCATGGCGGGCTCGCCCTCACTGTTGGCGGTATATTACCATTGGATGCCGGCGGGCCGGACAGGTTCCCGAGAAAATGATGATCGGCCAAAATGGAGCCGGTCAGCGGCTACGGCCTGATGTAAGCCTCCGGATCACCGCGCGCGTGCGCCTCCATCGCATCGAGGAAGCAGCGCACCTTGGCCGGGACGAATTGCCGCGCCGGCAGCAGCGCGTGCACGTTGAGCGGCTCGCAGGCATGGTCCGGCAGCAGCCGCCGCAACTCGCCGGCCGCGACCGCGGCGCGGGTGTAGCTCGCCGTAACCCGCAGCACGCCATGGCCGGCGAGCGCCGCCTGCAGGCGGACATGGGCGTTCGAGCTGGTGAGGCGCGCGCGATCGACCGCGAGATGCTCGACCACACCGCCGGGAGCGGTGATCGCCCATGGCGGATCGCTGGGACCGGTCAACAGCGGCAGCTTCCTCAACTCATCCAGCGTGCGCGGCTCGCCGAACTTCTCCAATAGCGCCGGTGCCGCGAACAGGCCGCGCTCGAGGGTGAAGACGCGGCGGATCACGATGCCCGCCGATGGCAGCGGCGCCTCCAGCATCGCGAACACGATGTCGTAGTTCTCGGCGATCGGGTTGACGATGTCGTGCTCGACATCGATCCGGATCGAAAGCTCCGGATAGCGGCCCATCACGGCGCAGGCGACCGGCCCTGCGTGGTGCGCGCCGAATTCGTACGGCGCCTTGATACGCAGGGTGCCTGCGACGGCGCTAGACATCGCCAGCGCCTCACTGTGGGTGTCGTGCAGCGCGGCGAACAGCGGGCGCACCTTGCGATAGATGGTCTCGCCGGAATCGGTCAGCCGCAGGTGCCGCGTGGTCCGCTCGATCAGGCGCAGCCCGAGATTGGCCTCGAGACGCTGCACCGCAGCACTGAGGCTCGATTTGGGATGCCCGAGCACCCGCGCGGCCGCGGTGAAGCCGCCATGCTCGACAACCTCGCAAAACAGCTCCCAGTCGCGCCACTCCATGGCCGATTGTCCATCCAGCGGTACAGTGTGTCCAGCCAAATCGGATTATCCCGATGACCGGGATCACCTAACCTCATTGCAAGCAACATTGCATTGGGAGGCTGACATGGCCGATGACGGAATTTTCCTGCGCAACGCCTGGTATGTGGCCGCGCTGAACCACGAGCTGATCGACGGCAAGAAGCTGGCGCGAACCATCCTGGAGCGGCCGATCGTGCTGTATCGCGGCGCCAGCGGAAAGGTGGTCGCGCTCGACGACCGTTGCTGCCATCGCGCCGCACCGCTCTCGATGGGGCGCGTCGAGGGTGACGACATCAGATGCATGTATCACGGCATGAAGTTCGCGGCCGACGGCAAGTGCATCCAGATCCCGGGGCAGGACGCGATCCCCGCCAAGCTCGGCGTGCGCAGCTATCCGGTGGTCGAACGCTACAACATGATCTTCATCTGGACCGGCGATGCCGAGAAGGCCGATCCGAAGCTGATCCTCGACTATCCGCCGCTCGAGGATCCCAAATGGCGCGGCCTGCCGGGCTACATGCACTACAAGGCCAACTGGCTCCTGATCGTCGACAACCTCAGCGACTTCGCGCATCTGGCCTTCGTGCACACCAACACGCTCGGCGGCTCCGAGGAATACGCCTACAAGACCAAGCCGGTGGCGATCGAGAAGCTCGATGACGGCTTCCGCGTCGAGCGTTGGCACATGGGCGCCGATGCGCCGCCCTACCACAAGAAGGTGATCTCCAACCGCGACGACAAGGTCGATCGTCGCAATATCGGCCGCATGATCGTGCCTGGCATCTTCACGCTCGACACGACGTTTGCGCCGGCGGGGCAGGGCGTGGAGAAGGGCGTTCAGGTTCCGGGCACGCGGCAATACCGCAACGCGCAGTTCATGACGCCGGAGACGCGCTCCTCGACGCACTTCTTCTGGAATTACCTGCACGATTTCGACATCGACAATCTGAACATTTCGCTGTCGCTGCGGCATTCCCTCGAGGAGGCCTTCAACGAGGACAAGGATTTCATCGAGGCGCAGCAGAAGGTGCTCGACGTCGATCCGGATTATCAGCTGCTGGCGATCGGCGCCGATGCGCCGCTGACCTATTTTCGCTGGCTGTTCGCACGCAGGCTCGAGGCGGAGAAGGGCACGGCGCGCGCCGCATAGCCGCCGAAGCGATGGTGTCCCCGCCTGGCTGCAAGGCGTGCCGGGATCGCGAAATCGTGACGTCCCGGCGTGGCTGCCGTCCCGGCGGGTTTGGCGTAGAGTGACCAACGTGAATTCGTCGGTTCTTGATCAGGGTCAAGGCTTCGATCCGTGCCGGTCGGACTATTCCGGTGGCGATCAATCGGTGAATGAGCTTGCACGAAAAGACGGACCCATCGGAACGAAGTGCCAGCGCCGACTGGGTGCAGCACGCTTGGCTATGGCCGTTTGAAGCCACGCGATTGGCGCTCGATATCTACTCGCAATGGTACCCCGGTCGCGCGCCCGAACCGACAGATGCGGCGGACGAAGTGGCGAGGCTGCCCTGGACGACGGCCCATTCGGTGGCGCTGCAACTGCCATCGATGCGCCTGCTGGATTTCTCGAGAGCTATCGAAGGGCCGCCACTGCTGGTCTGCGCGCCCTACGCGCTGCATCGCGCGAAGATAGCGGATCTTGCGCCCGGCCACAGCCTGATGGAGGCGTTACGAGGCGCGGGTATTGCACGTCTCTATCTCACGGATTGGCTCTCGGCGGCACCGGAGATGCGATATTTCTCGATCGACACCTATCTGTCCGATCTCAACGTGGCCGTCGACACGATCGGGCCGCCCGTCGACCTTGCCGGTCTCTGTCAGGGTGGCTGGCTGTCACTGCTCTATGCCGCGCGCTTTCCCGACAAGGTGCGGCGGCTCGTGCTGGCGGGCAGCCCGGTCGACGTCTCTGTGCCGTCGGAGCTTTCCAGGATGGTCGCCTCGCTTCCGCAGCAAGGTTTTGAGGCGCTGGTGCGCCAGGGGAATGGAATCGTCAGTGGCAGGCAGATGCTGCAGGTCTGGAGCGTCCCGCTCAGCACGCTTGACGTGGAAGCGGCGCTGCAGCGGCGGCTCGACGACAAGTCGGAGGATGCACGGGCGCTGCTCGATTGCTTCACGCGCTGGAACAGCGAGCCGCTCGATCTGCCGGGCACCTACTACCTCGAAGTGACCGACTGGATCTTTCGCCAGAACCGGATCGCGGCCGGAGACTTCGTCGCGCTTGGCTGCAAGATCGATCTCGCTGCAGTGAAGCAGCCCGTTTTCCTGCTCGCAGCCGAGAACGACATTGTTGTTCCGCCCGACCAGGCATTTGCGACGTTGCGACTGTTGGGCACGCCGCCCGCGTGGCTGCAATGCGACACCCAGCCGTGTGGTCACCTCGGCCTGTTCATCGGCTGCAAGGCTCTGGCCGGTTCGTGGCGTCGGATTGCCCGCTGGCTTCAGTCCGACCTCGGCGAGGCCGCGGGCGGGCGATTGCAGATCAGCGCCTGAGGTGCCAAATGAAATGCCCCGGACTGCAGTCTTGCAATCCGGGGCATCGGGCTCCATTGCGATGATCCGCGTCGCGTCTACTTCGCCGCGACGACCATGATCTCGACATTGTACTGCGGCGCAGCCAGCTTGGCCTCGACGGTGGCGCGGGCCGGGGTGTTACCCTCCGAGACCCAGCCGTCCCACACCGCGTTCATCTCCGGGAATGTCTTCATGTCGGTGATGTAGATGGTCGCGCTGAGCAGCTTCGACTTGTCGGTGCCGGCCTTGGCGAGATGGCCGTCGATGATCGACAGGATGTCCTTGGTCTGGTCGGTGACGCTGCCGCCCGCGGCCTTGCCGGCGACAACGCCGGCGAGATAGACGGTGTTGCCGTGCACGACGGCCTGGCTCATGCGCGGGCCGGTTTCGAAACGCTGAATGCTCATTTGGGTCTCCACTTGAATGGCGGGCATGTCCATAGCGTTTTCAAGCGAAGTGGCTACCGGTTCGCGTGAAGAAAACGCGTCAAGACAAGAGATCGAGAGGTTTGGTTCTGATTTGATCAGAACCAACCCTCTAGCCTGTCACGGCGACCACCGCCACTGCACAATTTGCAGCACCGCTCACGGAAATCGCGCGAAGAACGCCCAAATCGTGTCGGCGCCGTCGATGTCGCCGTTTTGGGGGCCGAGCAGCGTCGCCGCCAATTTCGTAAAATGCGCGTCCGGGAAGTGGCCGGGCATGCGATGACCGCCGCCATTCACGCGGTAAAGCACGACGTCACGTCCCTGCGGGCAGGCCGAGTCGATCCGCGTGACTGTCGATTGATCGGACGGATTGCGGTCGGGCAGATCGGTGGTTGCGGCGTCTTTGGTCTCGCAGCCATCGACACGTCGCCAGAATTCCAGTGTGCGTTCGGTCGACCAGAATCCGTCGGCTGCAAAATAGCTGGTGCCGCGGCCGCCTTGGTAGGGGATCAGCGGGTCGACGGTGCCGTTCATCAGCAGCATCGGTACCGGACGCGCGGGCCGGCAAGCCCCAGCTGACTCATCGGTCAGGTTCATGACGACGCTGGCCGCCGCGGCGAACAGGTCGGCGCGTTCGCAGGCCAGCGTCATGGCCATCGCGCCGCCGTTGGAGATGCCGGTGACATAAATGCGCTTCGGATCGGCGGTGCCGTCGCCGACGAGCTTTGCGATCAACTGGGTGATGAAGGCGACGTCGTCGGTGCCTTCCGGCGGCGGATTGCCGGCGCGGCGTGTGTCCGGCCGGGAGTCGGCCCAGGCGCGGTTCAACCCGTCGGGATAGACCGCTGCAAAGCCGTCGCGCCTGGCGATCAACGGCCACGACGTCCGCGTGATCATGTCGGCGCTACTTTGGGTCTTGCCGTGCAGCACGATCACGAGCGGCGCCGGCTTGGTGGCTGGAGCCTGCAGCGTGAAGGTTCGCGTCGTGCCGTTGACGACGAGCGAATCCGCAGCCGCCGGCCCACCGCTCAACGCAAGTGCGCCGGCCAAAGCCAGTAAGCCGATTGGGCACTGTCGCATCGCCAAAGAAACCCGCCTTGCTGCGGCGATTGCAGCACGCCGGCGAGGCGGGTTCAACCAGTCTGTCGGGAGCCTGGCGTCACGATCAGGTTGGCTCGTTCATGGCATCGGCCCAGCGCGCAAACAGCGCGATCTGATCGGCCGGCCAGGCGCCGTCGCACGGCATGGTGCCGGCCTCGAGGCGGGCCAGGATCTGCCGGCCGTGCTTGGCGACATCAGCCTCCTTCCAGAGATCGAAGGCGAACAGCATCGAGTCGCGGTCCATCGGCCGGAACAGCGGCCGGATGTGCTGCTCGAATTGCACGGCCTCGTCGGGGCCGGGCAGCGCGACGCTGACTTCGTTCGCAGCCTGCGCATGGGTTGCGATTGCGGGCAGCCGCGTGGCGGGCGTTGCGTTGCAGACCCACCACCAGCGCGGCACCGGCATGTTCGGTGGCGGTTTCGCGTCGGCGCCGGAATTCTCCACCGCGATCCGTGAGCCCCATTCGATATAGGCGACGAACGCGGCGCGGAATTCCGGATCGGACGGCAGCCCGGCATCGTCGGCGCTCTGCACCATGTAGGTGGCCCACAGCGCGCGCTGCTCCGGCCGGATCTCCTTGCCGATGTGCTGCGACACCATCCGCCGATAGCCGCCATAGCGTTCGGTGTAGAAGCGCGGGCCGCCGAACACCTCGCTGAGCCAGGCCGCCACCCGTTCGGGATGATCCGGCGACATCTCGGCGAACAGCGGGCCGAGCAGCGGATCTTCCGGCACGTAGCGGCTGTAGAAGATGCGCGTCATGTCGAGCAGTGCGGGATAGCCGCCGGCCCATTCGAACAGCGTCGGCTCGCGCATCGGATCCGGAACCGGATCATGAAATCCGACGTTCCAGTGCATGCCGCTGCAGAACGGCTTGTTCAGCGACGAGCCGCAGCGGCACAGGCTGACATGCTCCTGCGACGCGCCCGCATTCCCTGTGATCGGCGCGCCATCCTCGTCGACCAGTTCGATTTGGCCGGTGACGCGATAGGGGCCATCCTTCGATACTTCGATCTGCGGCGGCCGGTCGACGTCGGACAGGTTGGCGTCCCGCGCGGGGCCGATGCCGATGCCGAGCGCGCCCGACGGACATCGGCGCACCGCATTGATGAGGTCGTCGAGGCGCGCCCCGCTCGGCGCGATGAACGGTTCCTCGCCGAGATGGAACACCGAGTTGAGCCGGTCGGTGCAGAAGCCGGAATGCGCGCAGGTGCCGCGATTGTCGAACACGTAGGCCTGCTGCCCCGCATAGACGTCGAGCTTGTCGGGCACCTGCCGTGGATCCCTGGCGCCGGTGAAGCCGCGCGCGATGTGGCTGTCGTCGCAGAACGGCTTGGTCTGCGATTGCCCGCAGCGGCAGAGCCGCACCGGCGCCTCGGCTGTGATCGGCACACCGAGATGATCGACAATCGGAATGCCGGGGTCGGGTTCGTAGGGCCCGTTGCGTCTGACGATAATGCGCTTGCGCGGATGTCGCTCGCCGCTCGGGCCTCGGGCGGAACTGTCCTCTGTCATGCCTTGCAATGATCCCTGAACTCGCCCAACCCGTGCAAAGCGTGCTTAGATGGATCGACGGCGGCTCTCAACGAACCAGATGGAAAGTGCCGCGGGAGAGTTGCGATGATCCGCAAGACCAAGCGCAAATATGGTTGCCCGGTCGAGTTCTCGATCGATCAGCTCAGCGGCAAATGGAAGACCGTGATCCTGAGCCGGCTGAAGGTGCGGCCGATGCGCTACGGCGAATTGCGCCACGACATTCCGCAGCTCAGCGACAAGGTGTTGACCGAGCGCCTGCGCGATCTCTGCAATTCAGGCTTCGTCAAGCAGGAGCGCGGCGGCGGCTCCTCGCGTTATTGCCTGACCAAACGCGGCGAGATGCTGAAGCCGATGCTGCAGGCGCTCTACGACTGGGGCGAGGCCAACGCCGACACGTTCGGCGTCCGCTTTCTCAGCGCGGAGGCGGATTAGGGCCGCTGCGTAAGGGCTATGGGCCAATAGCAGACCTCTTAGAGGACTTCGGCGAGAATCGCTATGGTTTCACAAACAGCACGGTGATGAGCACTGTCAGCGCGAGTCCGAAAATCGCCCAAACAACAAACCCGATCAGAAACTCGACGAACAGGTTCGATTGCAATCCACAAAGTGCCAGCACTCGTCTTCCCGTGTGAGCGACCAGCGCGTCCAATACGGCTTCGATGAGAGCGCCGATTGCGCGAATGACAAATTCGGCCATTTGGTCCTCGGGCGTTTCGGGGTCAAAAGCGAATGTCCAGCACTCCGACGGACATGCTAAGGGCCAAAACTGGAGCGGCGGCGGCCATAGCCCGATGGCATTTTTCGCTTACGTTGATCGCGGCTTCAATCCCGATCCATCCCGGCAATGACGCCAAGAAACCAGCCACTGAAGAAAGAGGCACCAAGCATCATGAGATTGGTCGTTGCGGAGAGACCAAGCTTGTCTTGAACATGATCGAATCCGATCAGCACCACCAGCGTACAAATTAGAGCGCAGAATGCGGGCCCAAGTGCCCGCCGCCGCGCTACGAGCCGCTGGGCCGGGGCAGCCCCCCGAGAGTTCCGTGATAGATGCCAGGATCGACGAAACGATACCTCGAAACTCAAGACGACCACGATCAGACAGGCGGTGAGGAAGTACATGGACATAATCCTTCGTGCCTGAAGGCTTTATCGGCTCGTTCCAAAGAAAGACTTGCCGAGCCGATCAAAGTTTATCAATTGCGATATTGGCTCCGTAACCGAACGCGATGCGCACGAAGTCCGCTGTGGATCAAAAAGCTGTCGATTGCGACCGAACCGGGGAACTTCCGGCTGACCTCAAAGAGCGGACGTTCGCGGCGATTATGCAGACCGTCAGCTATGGGCCAAGAAGCGACAGCGCATTTGGCTTGTTGCCCAGATTGCTGCGCGTCGGAAACTCTTCCTCAACCCGTAGATGTTGTAAATCTCTCAGCCACATCCAAGGAGCGGAATGTCCAAAATGGGAGCATCGATCGGCGATACCGCCTCCACAATCCTGTCGATCACGCTCTTTGTTCTGGGGTTCGTCGCAACGGTCCTGTGGGGGCCGTCCTTCGAGCGGCTCGGCGACGACGTTGAGGCCCCGTATATCTTCAAGCTGGTCGGCATCGGGCTGATCGTGTTCTTCTTGATCGCACTCACCTTCAGGCTCATCTGAACAAAACCCCTTGGAAGGGCGGCACCGGGGTTGGCGGGCGGCCCGAGGTTGCCGAAAGCTCCCGCTCCATGGGAGTTCGCAAATCCCGGCCGGGTCACGATCTTCAATCCATGCTGATGGCTTGCTGCGCTCCGGCAAAGCGGACGTCTTTGGCGCAGACTCCGGCGTCGGGTATCCTGCCGCCGAGGCCCTGACCGGCGCCAAGATCGTGCCGGGCGCCTTCTCAGTTTGACCCAAAGCTGACCTTGTGCAGTGCACATCCCCATTGATATGCTCGATCCATTCAGTCAGCGGGGAGCCCCGAACGATGTCCGGTATCTCGCGTCGGGACGTGACACTTGGCGCAGCCGGTGCTTATGCCGCGTTTGGACTCGACAAGCCGATCACGTTTGTCGACGCGGCTCACGCTCAACAGTCCGTCACGCAACCTTTTCGCAAATACAAGGTCGGCGACATTGAAATCTTCTCTCTGATCGATGGCATGCGTGACGTTCCGCTGCGGGAGGGCATGGTCAGGAATGTCAGCGTCGAACAGGTCAAGACCGTGTTGCGTGGCGCCGGTTTTCCCGACAATCAGGCGCCACTGCGGTTTATCGTCATGGCGCTCAAGCTGCGCGATCAAGTGGTCCTCATCGACTCGGGCACGGGCGGTCATCCGATTTATGGTGAGGGGAACGGCCGGCTGTTCGAGAGCATGGCGGCGGCAGGCCTTGACCCCAAGGCAGTCAAGACGATTCTCATCTCCCATCTCCACGGCGACCATATTTATGGCCTCATGAATAATGAGACCAATGCGCAAGTCTTCCCGGATGCCGAGATCGTGGTGCCCGCTGCGGAGTTGAAATGGTGGACACGCCCGGGAGTGGAGTCGATCGATCTCGGACCGACGCGCAAAGGCCTTGCCCGGCGCATTCAAGTTACCGTGGCGACGTGGAAAAACGTCAGACCTTTTGAGGGAGAATCAGAGCTTCTGCCCGGCGTACGCGCCGTAGAGGCGCCCGGCCACAGCCCGGGGATGGTGGCGCATCTGGTGTCATCCGGCAGCAAACAGTTCCTGATCAGCGCCGACGTGGTCAATCTTTCGCCCCATATTCAAACAAATCCGGAATGGCAGCTTGCCATCGACCAGGATCCGCAAATGGCTGTCGAAACGCGTAAGAAAATCTTCGATCGCGCGGTCGCCGACAAGCTCACCATTTCGGGTACTCACTGGTTGATGCCGAACGTCGGCACGCTGGCCAAGGATGGCAACGGCTACGTATTCGCAGCCGAAGGGTAACATCTCCGCGACGCTACCCGTTGCTGGCCAGGTGTGCGACGACTCTAGACCATGGGCGACCCGGTCGGCGTCTGTGTCAGCTCTTGGCCCTTTTCGGAAATGCCGCGCTTGCTATCGAAGGTCCGGTGTCGGGGGTCAAGCGGACGTCACAGCGCTTCGGCGTGCAAGAACGTCGAACGCTAGCCCGGCCGGTCTTAGCGTTCGCGCTCCCAGGTGAGGGTTCCGACCACCTTCTTGCCGGGATAAACGGCACTGGCTTGTTCTGCCGTTCGAATGGTCAGCTTGTCGCCCTGCAACTTGAAAAATCTCACCTGGTCCTGCCCGGTCAGAAGCTCATTCCAGGATATATCGACCTTGGTTGTGAACTTGTCGTCCTCGATTGTGAATGGGCCGGTGTAAACCATCAGCGTCTTGAGGAGAGCTGCCGACTCTGCATCGTTTGCCGCCGGTTTGCGATTTGCCGCCGCGATGACGAATGCCGCGTACCCGTCCGGCGTGATGAGCGCCCTGCCTTTCGGATTGCGACCAAACGGTTCGGTGACGTCTCCACCGATGATCTGAATGGTCCACGAAGTCAGCTTCCAACTGCCGGCCAGCTGCCTCGCTGTGTCCTGCGCGAAAGCCAATCCAGGCGTAAAATAGCAATACACGACAACAGCGAGGGCGAAGAAGCGCATATGCCGTCCTCCCATGAAAGGAACAGACTTCGAGAATGGCCATACTAACCAGGGGGAATGAATCTGCGAGCCCTTCGACGACTGCCTCATGGCCCGCCACGCCAAGTCCTTCGGGCAGCGGAGTGGCAACAGGTCCGGTATTGGCCCAAGGCGGACTTGGCGGCCTTTATCTTACCCGTCTCGCCCGTGCATGGTAACGTCCGGGTGCTTGACTGATGCTATCAATCCTCCCTTTGGGATACCAATGACTTTGCGAGCAATCTTCGCCGCATGCGCTGTTGCGGCCTTTGGATCGTTCATGATGACAATCGACGCGCTTGGTCAGAAGCAATCGCTAAGAGATCAACTGGTTGGTACGTGGACGCTGCTCTCGTGGGAGCAAAAGAAAGGCGACGGCACCAAGATCGAGCGTTATGGGGCCGCTCCGCAAGGCATCGCGTTCTTTGATGCGGGTGGGCGATACATCATCACGGTGATGCGCTCGGATCGAGCCAGATACGCGAGCAATACCCTGTGGCAGGGCACGCCCGAGGAAAACAAGGAAACCGCCGACGGCACGATAACCTACTTCGGAACGTATTCTGCGAACGAGGCAGATAGCAGCATCGCAATCCACGTCGAAGGCAGTTCCTTTCCAAACTGGAATGGCACCGAACAGAAGCGCTTTGTCGCGATTGCGGCAGACCGACTGACGCTGACCGTTTGTCCCCCGGCGGGAGATATAGTCGACGTAATTTGGAAACGAGCGAACTGATTGGGCTATCGCGTCTGCTGTTGGCTCATCGTGACTTATTGCGCCGCGGTACGAACCTGGTCGCTATGAGAGCAAAGCGGACGTGTCACATGCCGGGCTTATGGGTGCACGGCCTGGCGCAGGATGAGCGGGACATTTGCATTAATTCTGAATAATAGAAATATATCCCTGAGTTGCCCGTCGCGTCAAGTGGCTTGGCCGAACGCCGGCCACCGCCGGCTACTTTGCATGGGGTTGTTTTCGATATTTTTGGCAGCGCCCCTAGTGACGGGGTTCCAAACGTTGCGCACTCGATGATTGCAGAATCGATCTCATGACTTGCTGCGGTTTATCCTGAGAGCTTCGTCGACAAGCAGCGGCATCAGCCGACCGACTGCGCTCAGGACAGGCGCGGCAAATCGGTCGCGCAGCAGGTCCGAAGCGTGTCCCTCACCGAAATACAGCCCGTCCGAGACGAGAAAAGTCATGCGGGTGAGATCGCCGGTCGGCGGAGCCTTGCGTACCCTGTCCCATGGACCGTAGCGGTTCACCACGAATTGCGATGCGCTCAAAACCTTGTCCAGACAGGCTGACAGCGGGGAAGGGGTACTCTCGAAGATCGCCATCTTTCCAGTATGATTGATGTAGCGCAGGCGGTGGTCGAGATAGATCGCCAACGTGTCGATCCCTCCATGCAGCGGCATCTCGACGATTGTACCGAGCAACCGCTTGCGCGGGACCGATGCCTTCATGGCGCGCAGACGATTGAACGCCAGGACGCGGGTACGGCTTTCGACATCAAGGTCGTTGCCGATCCGATCTAGCGTCTCCCGATCGATGTTGTCGGACAGGACTGCGCCGAGATCACCCTGCTTGGACTGCTGGTTCAGCAGGGAAATATTGTCGCAGAACAGCAGATTGTAGATTTGGTTTGCCGAATCGTCCCGGTACGGTCGATAGAACGGGCCGGGCTCGACGGCGCCGCCTTTGCGTCGAAACCAGTTGCCCAACATCGCTGCGCTCCTAGCCCACCGCCTTCGCAGCAGCTCGTCCCGCATTCCGCCCCGAGAACAGGCAGCCGCCGAGGAACGTGCCCTCCAGCGAGCGATAGCCGTGCACGCCGCCGCCGCCGAAGCCGGCGGCTTCACCGGCGGCGTAGAGCCCGCGGATGATCTGGTGATCTCTGCCGAACACGCGTGAATCGAGATCGGTCTCGAAGCCGCCGAGCGTCTTGCGGGTGAGGATGTTGAGCTTCACCGCGATCAGCGGGCCGTGTTCGGGATCGAGAATCCGGTGCGGCTTCGCGGTGCGGATCAGCCTGTCGCCGATATAGCGCCGCGCATTGTGCAGGTTCATCACCTGCGCATCCTTGACATAGGGGTTGGTGATCTCGCGGTCGCGCGCCTCGATCTGGGTCTTGATGGCGTCGAGCTGCAAGAGGTCGTTGCCGGCGAGCTTGTTCATGGCGCCGACGAGGTCGGTGAGATTGTCGCGCACGATGAAGTCGGCGCCGTGCTGCTTGAAGGCTTCCACCGGCGCCGGCGCGCCCTTGTTGGTGGCGCGCTTGATGGTCATGCGCCAGCTTTTTCCGGTGAGGTCGGGGTTCTGCTCCGAGCCCGACAGCGCAAATTCCTTCTTGATGATGCTCTGGGTCAGGATGAACCACGAATAATCGTAGCCGGTGCCCATGATGTAGTGCAGCTGCCCGAGTGTGTCGGAGCCCGGGAACAGCGGCGCCGGCAGCCGCTTGCCCGTGGCGTCGAACCACAGCGACGACGGTCCCGGCAGGATCCGGATGCCATGACGTGGCCAGATCGGGTTCCAGTTCTGGATGCCTTCGACATAGTGCCACATGCGATCGCGGTTGATCAGCCGGCCGCCTGCTTGCTCGGTGATGCCGATCATGCGGCCGTCGACATGTTCGGGCACGCCCGAGATCATGAACTTCGGCGGCTCGCCGAGCCGCTTCGGCCAGTTCTGCCGCACCAGATCATGATTGCCGCCGATGCCGCCGGAGGCGACGATCACCGCTTGCGCGCGCAGCGAAAAATCACCGACGACGTTGCGCGAGGAACTCTTGCCGCGTTCGACGCCTGACGGTTCCAGGATCGCGCCGCTCACGCCATCGACCGTGCCGTTGCTGATGCTGAGCGCATCGACGCGATGGCGGAACTTGAACACCAGTTGTCCGTTCCTGGCAGCCTCGCGCGCGCGCCGCTCGAACGGCTCGACGATGCCGGGGCCGGTGCCCCAGGTGACATGGAAGCGCGGCACCGAATTGCCGTGGCCCATGGCGTCGTAACCGCCGCGCTCGGCCCAGCCGACCACCGGGAAAATGCGGTGGCCCATCGCGCGCAGCCAGTTGCGCTTCTCGCCCGCGGCGAACGCGACATAGGCTTCGGCCCATTTGCGCGGCCAATGATCCTCCTCGCGATCGAAACCGGCGGTGCCCATCCAGTCCTGCAACGCGAGTTCGACGGAATCCTTGATGCCGAGGCGGCGCTGTTCCGGCGAATCGACCAGGAACAATCCGCCAAACGACCAGAAGGCCTGGCCGCCGATGCTCTGCTCCCCTTCCTGGTCGAGCACGATGACGCGCTTGCCGGCGTCGGCGATCTCGGTCGCGGCGACCAGACCGGCAAGTCCGGCGCCGATCACGATCACATCTGCATCGTCAGCCATTTTGATTTCCCCCGTCCCAACGGGATTCAAGACCGCGTCGTTGTGCGCGGTCAACGCCAAATGGACCTTGCCTGTGGCGGCGAGGCATCAAATGGTTGCGGCAAGTTGTTCCAGTTTGGGACCTTTTCCACACGCCACTGCAGCGCCCGCGCAACACCCAATTTGAATTTGTTTTGACCGGCTTCGCTCGTCTGGACAAAAATCGCCGGCGGCAACACGCTCACGATTGTCTTGCATCACAGACCAAACAGATTCGGTTTCGACTGGGGCTGGCCAAAATGAAGTTGATGACGGGGTTGCTCGCTGCGGTTCTCCTGCTGGCGGGAATGGGGGCGTCTCAGGCAGTGGTCAGGATCGCCGACGATCGCGGCGGCAAGATCGGCATCTATGTCGACAAATATCAGGACCTGCGCACATCCGGTGAGACCGTGATCATCGACGGGCTGTGCGCCTCGGCCTGCACCATCGTGCTCGGCAAGGTCCCGCATGACCGGATCTGTGTGACCTCACACGCCAGTCTCGGCTTCCATGCCGCCTGGGATTACGGCGACAACGGCCGCCCGGTCCCCAATCCCGAAGCCACCCACATGCTGTACCTGATGTACCCGCCGGCGGTACGCAGATGGATCGCGGACCGCGGTGGCCTGACCCGGCACATGATCTTCCTGCGCGGCAAGCAACTGCAGGCGCTGTACAAGCCGTGTTACCTCAACGCCCAGGCCTCGGCGCCCAAACCCGCCGAGCCGGCGCGCTGACCGATCTCGGCAAGCGTCCTCTCTCGTCATCGCCGGCAGACCGGGCATGACGAGGTAAGGGCCCGGAATCGCCTCGCTATCATTTGACGGCCTGCCACGACCATTGCGCTTGCTGCCTGCCGGAACCCGGCTTATCTCAACCGCATGGTTCAGCCGATCTCCACCCGATCCGAGTTCGTGACGGCTCCGCAGGGCCGGGTGGCCTCTGCAATCCTGTGGGGCGCTGCCGGCATCGGCGGATTGGCCTCGCTCGCCGCTGCCGCGCTCTGGTTCCACTACGGGACCGCGGTGTTTTTCGAAATGATCACGGCCGGCATCGCCGCCTGCTTCTGACAAGGACGCCCTCGCATCATGCCCCGGACCACGCGCCCATTGGTGATCTTTGCTGCCTTCGCAGGCAGTCTGGCGGTCGGCCTGTTCCTCATGTTGTGGGCGGTCGGCGGCCTGCGCACCGTCGCCGCGCCAGCCGCGATCGGCGGGCCGTTCCAGCTCACCGACCAGTCCGGCCAGGCCGTCACCGACAAGAACCTTCAGGGCAAGCCGACGCTGATCTTCTTCGGCTTCACCCATTGCCCGGACATCTGCCCGACCTCGCTGTTCGAGATCTCGGAGGTCCTGAAGGCGATGGGCAAGGACGCCGACCGCGTGAACGCCTATTTCGTCTCGGTCGACCCGGAACGCGACACCGCCACGGCGATGAAGGATTACCTTTCGAGCTTCGATCCGCACCTCAAGGGCCTGACCGGCGATCCCGCCGCGATCGCCAAGGTGCTGTCGAGCTACCGGGTCTACGCCAAGAAGGTGCCGCTGAAGGATGGCGACTACACGATGGATCACACCGCGCTGATCTATTTGATGGACCGCGACGGCCATTTCGTTGCGCCGTTCAATCTGAAACGCACGCCGGAAGAGGCGGCGACCGATCTCAAACGGTATCTCTGACCCCTTTTTCCGGTTCAGAATTAACCCATTCGGCGCTCGCATCACGCGCCGGATGGTCTATAAGCCGTTCAATTCCCTAAAATTGCCGGTTATGCCAGATTTATCCGCCCAGCCCTTTGCCGTCCGCTCGCGCCAGCTTCGCCTGGCCGTAGGGATGATGGCGGCCGCCCTGCTGGCCTTGGCGGAGCCTGCGCTCGGGCAGACGCCCTCGGCACCGCTGACACCGGCGGCCAAGCCGGCGCCTGCGCCAGCCCAGCCCGCCAGGCCTGCCCCCGCACAAGCGGCACCAGCGACGCCCCCGGTAGCAACGCCGCCAGCAGCTGCCGCCCCGTCGCCTCCGATCCAGCCGCCCAAGGCCGCCGAGGCCGCGCCGCAGGCGGTGCCGGGCTTCTGGGACCCGCGGCGACGGCCGGATCGGCCGGACCTGTCGCGCCTCACCGTGATCCGCTTCCTGACCGAGACCGATTATCCGCCGTTCAACTTCACGGGGCCAGACGGCAATCCCGCCGGCTTCAATGTCGACCTGGCGCGCTCGCTCTGCGACGAGATCAAGGTCACCTGCACCATCCAGATGCGTCGCTTCGAGACCCTGATCGATGCGCTGGCCACCAACCGCGGCGATGCCATCATCGCGTCGATGGCGGTGACGCCGCAGCTGCGCGCCAAGGTCGATTTCACCGATCCCTATTACCGCGCGCCGGCGCGCTTCGTGTCGCGCCGCGACAACGTGATGCCGGAAATCCGCCCGGAATATCTCGAGGGCAAGAAGATCGGCGTCATCGCCGGCACCTCGCACGAGGCCTACCTCAAGGCGATGTTCACCGACGCCGAGATCCATTCCTATCCGGATAACGACGCGCTGCGCGCAGCGCTGCGCCGCGGCGAGGTCGACTTCATCTTCGGCGATGCGATCTCGCTCGCGTTCTGGATCAACGGCACCGATTCCGCCGAATGCTGCGCGTTTTCGGGCGGGCCCTTTGTCGAAAGCCGCTATTTCGGCGAGGGCGTCGGCATCGCCGTGCGCAAGGGCAACGATCTGCTCCGGCAGTCGCTGAACTGGGCGCTGTTCCGGATCTGGGAAAAAGGCCGCTTCACCGATCTGTGGCTGCGCTATTTCTCGATCAGCCCGTTCTGAATTCGTCATTCGGGTTCGATGCTGCGCATCGCCCCGGAATGACGACAAACTTCCCGTCGTTTTGCATTTTGCCGCGAAAGCGTTAGTTTTCGCGGCCATTTTGGAGAAAGCCTGAAGAAATGTCCGTGATTGATCTTGCTGCCAGCCCGAGCGACCTGCGGGCGCTCGCCGAACAATCCAACGCCTGGCCGTTCGAGCAGGCGAAAGCGATTGTGGCGCGGCTGAAGAAAAATCCGAAGGACGAGGTGCTGTTCGAGACCGGCTATGGCCCGTCCGGCCTGCCGCATATCGGCACGTTCGGCGAGGTCGCGCGCACCACGATGGTGCGCCATGCCTTCCGCGTGCTCACCGAGGACAAGATCAAGACGCGCCTGCTCGCCTTCTCCGACGACATGGACGGCCTGCGCAAGGTGCCGGACAACGTGCCGAACAAAGAGATGCTGGCGCAGCATCTCGGCAAGCCGCTGACCAAGGTGCCCGATCCGTTCGGCACCCATCCGAGCTTCGGCCAGCACAACAATGCGCGGCTGCGCGCCTTCCTCGATCAGTTCGGCTTCGACTACGAGTTCGCGAGCTCGACCGAGTATTACACTTCCGGCCGGTTCGATGCCGCGCTGCTGCGCATGCTGGAGCGGATCGAGAAGGTGATGGCGATCATGCTGCCGTCGCTGCGCGAAGAGCGCGCCGCGAGCTACTCGCCGTTCCTGCCGATCTGCCCGCGCACGGGCCTCGTGCTTTACGTGCCGGTGACGGCACACGACGCCAAGGCCGGCACCATCTCCTATGAAGATCCCGATACCAAGGAGAGCGTCACCGTTCCCGTCACCGGCGGCCGCTGCAAGCTGCAATGGAAGCCGGATTGGGCGATGCGCTGGTATGCCCTCGGCGTCGACTATGAAATGGCCGGCAAGGATCTGATCGACTCGGTGAAGCTGTCCGCCAAGATCTGCGCGGCGCTCGGCGGCACGCCGCCGGAAGGCTTCAACTACGAGCTGTTCCTCGACGAGAAGGGCCAGAAGATCTCGAAGTCGAAGGGCAACGGCCTGACGATCGACGAATGGCTGCGCTACGCCTCGCCGGAATCGCTGTCGCTGTTCATGTATCGCGAGCCCAAGGCGGCGAAGCGGCTCTATTTCGACGTCATCCCGCGCAATGTCGACGACTACCAGCAGTTCCTCGACGGCTTCACGCGGCAGGAGGCGCGGCAGCAGCTGCAGAATCCGGTCTGGCACATCCATTCCGGCAAGCCGCCGCAGGCCGACATGCCCGTCACCTTCCAGCTGCTGCTGACGCTGGTGTCGTCGTCGAATGCGGAGAATGCCGAGACGTTGTGGGGCTTCATCGGCCGCTATCGTCCGGGCGTGACGCCGCAGACCCATCCGAAGCTCGATGCGATGGTCGGCTACGCCATCAACTACTATCGCGACTTCGTGGCGCCGACCAAGCAGTTCCGCGAGCCCACCGAAGGTGAGCGCGCCGCGTTGCAGGACCTGCGCGATGCGCTCGCCAACATGCCGGCTGACGCGACCGCGGAAGATATCCAGAACGTGGTCTACGAGATCGGCCGCCGCGAGCCGTTCCTCGACACGGTCAAGAAGGGCAAGGACGGCCGTCCCGGCGTCTCGCTCGACTGGTTCAACATGCTCTACCAGGTGCTGCTCGGCCAGGAGAAGGGCCCGCGGTTCGGCTCCTTCGTCGCGGTCTACGGTGTGCAGAACGCCGTCAACATGATCGACGGCGCGCTGGCGCGGTCGTCGTAGGTGGGCGGACTCTGACTGTTGTCGTCCCTGCGAAAGCAGGGACCCATAACCGCAGGATCGTGTTGTCAGGGCGAGATGTGGCCCCAGCCTTCTTCAACACGATGAGTGGTGGTTATGGGTCCCGGCTCAAGGCCGGGACGACAGGAGTGTTTGCGGCGACAAGGCCGCAAAATGCGGATAGCTGGCCAGCGGCATTGTCAGCGGAGGCCGCAGCCGGCTTGCGCTACACTCGCTCCATGAAATCAGCACGGCCTCCGCCGAGAGGCCGGCACAGATGGGAGCATGCGCATGCAGTTCAGGGTTTCGCCGACATCGCTGCAGGATAGTTCGAGCGCCGAGGAATGGCAGGCGCGGGTCGATCTCGCGGCCGCGCATCGGCTCGCCTACATCCATGGCTTTTCGGAAGGCATCTTCAACCATCTCACCTTCGTGGTGCCCGGCCGGAGCGATCGCTACTACCAGATCCCGTTCGGCATGCACTGGTCGGAGGTCACCGCGTCGTCCTTCATGGAGGTCGGCATCGACGATGCCGAGGTGAAGCGCGGCGAGGGTGAGGTCGAGCGCTCCTGCTATTGCATCCATGCGCCGATCCACAAGGCGCTGCCGCAGGCCAAGGCGGTGTTCCACACCCACATGCCGTATGCGAGCGCGCTGACGCGGCTCGAGGATCCGCGCATCAAGGAGATCGGCCAGACCGAGGTCGGGCTGTCGGAGGCGATCGCCTATGACGATCTCTACACCGGCCCGGCGCTGGATCCCGAGGAGGGCGCGCGGCTCGCCAAGGTGATCGGCAACAAGACCATCCTGTTCATGGCCAACCATGGCATCTCCACCGTCGGCGAGACCGTCGCCGATGCCTATGACCGGCTCTATTACATCGAGCGCGCCGCGCAGGTGCAGATCTATGCGATGTGGACCCAGCAGCCGTTCAAGCAATTGCCGCAGCATGTGGTCGAGAAGACCAAGCGCGATTTCCGTGACGACCATCTCTACAACGGCCCAAGCCCCTCGCAGCGGCATTTCGATGCGCTGAAGCGGATGCTGGACCGCAAGGAGCCGGACTACGCGACGTAGGGGGATGGCAGCGCCGCAAATTTCACCGTCGTCCCGGCGAAGGCCGGGACCCATTACCACAGGGTCATGTTGTCGAAGCGAGCTGTGGCCCCAACTCGCTACAATTCAAACGGCGGTGGTTATGGGTCCCGGCCTTCGCCGGGACGACACTGGTTTTGTGGCGACTGAAACTCCTCAGCTACTGGCTCGCCCACACGACGCGCGCGATCCACGTGACCTCCTCGGCATCGAGCATGCGGTCGGGGTGCTCCGGATTGAGCGATGCGAGTTCCAGCACCTTGCCGGTGCGTCGCTTCAGTTCCTTCACCATCACCTCGCCGCCGGTGGTGCGAACCACCACGCGGTCGCCGCGGCGGATCGCGGTCGCGGGTGACACCACGATGATGTCACCTTCGCGATAGGCCGGCTTCATCGAGTCGCCCTCGATCTCCAGCGCATAGGCGTGCTCGTCTGATGTCGCCGGCAGCGCCACTTCATCCCAGCCCTTGCCGGCGGGAAAGCCGCTGTCGTCGAAATAGCCGCCGGCGCCGGCCTGCGCGAAGCCGAGCAACGGCACCGACTGGCCGGCGCGCGGGCCATCACCGAGCAGCTGCACGAAGGTCTCCATGCTGGCATTGCTCGCCGCCAGCGCCTTGGAGAGCGATTCGGTCGACGGCCAGCGCTCGCGTCCGTCGCCGGTCACGCGCTTGGACTTGTTGAAGGTGGTGGGGTCGAGACCTGACTGCTTGGCAAGGCCGGACGGCGACAGGCCGGCGCGTTCGGCGAGCCGGTCGAGCGCGGCCCAGACCTGCGCGTGGGTCAGCGGTCGGGCGGCTTTGGACTGTTTGGCCATCGAGGACACCCCGGATGGTAGGAATTATTACCTGAAACCTGGCGTTTCCGCAAATCTGCCGTCGGATGTGTCCCGCCACCGCTTGAGTTGCGCCGCTGCCGCCGATACGGTCCCTCGCTCGCCATATGGCGTCTGGGGCATTTCCCCTCAAATCCGGATAAAACCCCAAGAGACTCAAGGACAAAAGGGAAGGCCGGGCCGTGCCCATGATCTACAAAATCACTCCCGCTTCGGCCTGGCGCGAGGCCGAGCGGCAGGGCGTCTACCGGGGCAGTGCAGACGACAATCGCGACGGCTTCATCCATTTTTCCACCGCCTCCCAGGTGGCGGAGACCGCGCGCAAGCACTATCACGGGCAGACGGGCCTGTTCCTGGTCGCGGTCGATGCCGATGCGCTCGGCGACGCCTTGCGCTGGGAGCGCTCGCGCAATGACGAACTGTTCCCGCATCTCTATGGCGAACTCGACCTCGGCGCGGTCACCGAAATCCTCAGCCTTCGCGCGCGCTCCGACGGCGGCCACGACGTTCCGGAGCTCATGCCGTGATCCGTGCCTTCGACGCCTTCTCGCTGCCGCTGCTGCGCTGGTTCGATCCTGAAGATGCCCATCGCATGGCGATCCAGGGCCTGAAGCTGCTGCCGCCGATCCGGCAACGGGTGGATGATCCCAAGCTCGCGGTGCGCGCCTTCGGGCTGAACTTTCCGAACCCGATCGGCATGGCGGCGGGTTTCGACAAGAGCGCCGAGGTGCCCGACGCGCTGCTGCGGCTTGGTTTCGGCTTTGTCGAGATCGGCTCGGTGACGCCGAAGCCGCAGGCCGGCAACCCGCGGCCGCGGCTGTTTCGCCTCGAGCGCGACGAAGCCGTCATCAACCGCATGGGCTTCAACAATGACGGCGCGGAAGCGGTGCTGCGCCGGCTCGCCGCGCGTGCCAGCGGCGGCGGCATCATCGGGGTCAATGTCGGGGCCAACAAGGATTCGACCGACCGCGTCGCCGATTATGTGAAGCTGATCGAGACCTTTGCCCCGGTCGCGAGCTATTTCACCGTCAACGTCTCGTCGCCGAATACGCCGGGCCTGCGCAATCTGCAGCAATCGGCCGCGCTCGACGATTTGCTGGCGCGGGTGATCGATACCCGCGAGCGCGTGCGCAAGAACGCCGGCGATTCACCGGTCCTGCTGAAGATCGCGCCGGATCTGAGCCTCGCCGAACTCGACGACGTCGTGCACATCGCGCGCTCGCGCCGCGTCGACGGCATGATCGTCGCCAACACCACGCTGGCGCGGCCCTCGGCCTTGCGCGAGGAGAACCGGGCCAGGGAGCAGGGCGGCCTGTCGGGCCGTCCGCTGTTCCGCCTCTCGACGCGGATGGTCGCCGAGACCTATGTCCGCGTCGAAGGCGCATTTCCGTTGATCGGCGTCGGCGGCATCGATTCGGGCGGCGCCGCGCTGACCAAGATCCGCGCCGGCGCCAGCCTGATCCAGCTTTATTCGTCGCTGGTATACAAGGGCATCGGCCTGGTCGACGACATCAAGCGCGATCTGTCCTCGACCTTGCTGCGCACCGGCCGCGACTCGCTGTCGGAAATCGTCGGGGCCGATGCTGCGACCATCACGGCCGAGGATTGGCCGGTGCGGTAGGGCTGTAGCCCGGATGGAGCGAAGCGCAATCCGGGACAGTGTTACCGCGGATAGGGTCCCCGGATTTCGCTTCGCTCCATCCGGGCTACAGAGCTACGCAGTCTTGAACGACTTCCTCAGCAGCGCCGGATAACGCAGGCCCTGCAACCCGCCGCGCGCGACGTAGAAGCCGAGCAGCGCGATCCACAGCCCGGTGTTGCCGAACGAGCTGAGCGCCCACCAGGCGGCGAGGAAGATCGCGAGCGAGGCCAGCATCAAATTGCGCATCTCGCGCGCCCAGGTCGCGCCGACATAGATGCCGTCGAAGCCGAAGGCGAACACGCCGGGAAGAGGTGCCAGGATCACGAACACCAGGAACTCGCGCGCATAGCGGCGCACGTCCTCACTGGTCGTCATCAAATTGATCAGCGCCGGTCCGAACAGCGCGAACAGCACCGACACCACCAGCGCAAAGCCGACACCCCACAGCAGCACCAGCCGGGTCGAATCGGCAAAGCCACGTGCATCGCGGGCGCCGAAGGCGCGGCCGCAGAGCTGCTGGGCGGCGTTGGCGAGGCCGTCGAGGAAGAAGGCGCTCACCAGCAGGAAATTGTTCAGCACCGAATTCGCCGCCAGCGTCACGTCGCCCTCGCGTGCGCCCTTGGCGGTGAAGAACAGGAACACGACGATCAGCGCCGCGGTGCGGACCATGATGTCGCGGTTGACGGCCAGCATGCGCATCAGCTTGGCGCGGTCGAACAGCGTGGCCGCAGGAACGGCAAAGCCGCCTTGCGAGATCCGCCACGCCACGACGATGCCGACGGCAAAACCGGTCGTCTCGGCAAGCACGGCGGCGATCGCGGCGCCTGCAATGCCGGCGCCGTAGACCTGCACCAGCAGCACGGTTGCCGCCATGTTGATCAGGTTGATCACGATCTGCAGCGCCAGCGCCAGATTGGCGCGCGCCTGCCCGACCAGCCAGCCCAGGATGACGTAATTGGCGAGTGCCAGCGGCGCCGACCAGATCCGGATCATGAAATACGTTTTGGCCGCGCGCGTGACGCCTTCGCTGCCGCCCATCAGCTGGAATGTAACCGCGGCCAGTGGCAGCTGCAGCGCGATCAGCGCAGCGCCGATCAGGCCGGCGACGATGAAGCCGCGCACCAGGATCGCGGCATATTCCTGCGGCTCGCCCGCGCCCTGCGCCTGCGCGGTGAAGGCCAGCGTGCTCATGCGCAGGAAGGCGAACAGCCAGAACAGGCAGTCGAAGATCACCGAGGCCATCGCCACCCCGCCGAGCAGCGCGGCATCGTCGAGGCGGCCGATCGCGGTGGTCGAGACGATGCCGATCAGCGGCGTGGTCAGGTTGGCGACCATCGCAGGACCGGCGATCGCGAATACCTGGCGGGTCGTGATCTTTGGGTGGACGGGTGCGTGCATGGCTACAGTTGCAAGGAATAGGCGTTTCTATCGCGACATCCGTCGGGCGACCATGCCGGAATTGTACTCAGAGCAATGCGGTGGCGGAGGGGCGGCCGACGAGGCATGGCATGGTCAGAACACCACGACCATGCCGTCGCTCGCCGCCATGTACGGCAGGTCGTCGACGCGGCCGAGCATGTCGTCGCTCATATGGGTCAGCACCACCCGCCTGGCGTTGATGGCCGGCAAATGAGCCTCCAGCGTTTTCAGGCTGAGATGGTTCTTGACCATCTTGTCGTAGGTATAGGCCTCAGTGATGAAGAGGTCGGCGTTTTGCGCGGCCGGGATCAGCGCGTCGGTCCACTCGGTGTCGGCGCTGTAGCTGACGACGCGGCCTTCGGCCTCGACGCGATAGGCGAGAAACGGCCCGCCGGATTCGCCATGCACCACAGGATAGGGCGTCACGGTCACCTCGCCAAAGCTGCGCCGCTCCTGCGGTGCGAGCGTGACGACGGACAGATCGAAGCGCTGTCTGGTCTTGGAGGAATGCTCGAACATCACCTCCATCACCGCGGGCAGTTTCGTCTCGATCCCTTGCGGTCCGGCAATCGCCAGCGGCCGGGTGCGGCGGGAGAATTGCGCATCGAGCAAGAAGAACGGCAGGCCGGCAAAATGATCGCCGTGGAAATGCGTGATCAGGATCAGGTCGATCGCGTCGCGGTCGATCACGAGCCGCTTCAGCGCCGGCAGCGAGGAGGCGCCGCAGTCGATCAGGAAATTGACGCGCTCGCCGCTGACATGGAAGCAGGTGTTGAAGCGGCCCCCGGAGCCAAATGCATCGCCGCAGCCGACAAATTGCAATTGCATCGGCTGCGGGCTTTCCCTGGGATCAGCGGCCGCGCGGTGCGCCGAACAGCCGCGACAACAGCCAGATCGGGACCACGATCACGGCGCCGAGCAGGAAGTAGCGCCACGCCCAGTTGATTGCGTCGAAGCCGAAATCCCAGAGGCTCTGGAACAGCCGGCGGACGCTGTACAGAATGTTCCACGGGTCGAGTCCGATCGCGGCGAGCACGACGCCGACTAGGATCGAGAGCAGGATCAGCCGGAACGCCACCGAGAGCGGCGATCCGCCGAGAAAGCGGTACAGGCCGTCGCTCTGGCCGGCCGGCAAGTCCCGGATGTTGTCTGGCATCACTCTCTCCTCGCGGAATCGCCCGCATTATAGGTCACGGCGCAGCACATGGGAAACCCGTGAGCCGCGATCAATGGCTGCGATGTGGCTTGCGGGTTTAACTTCCTGTCATGGAGATTAACATCCGTTCAAGTGTCTCCAGCCGGTCGGCCTCGCGCGGCGGCTTGTCCCAGCGCAGGCGGCTGATCCGGGGAAAGCGCATCGCGACGCCGGATTTGTGACGCGGCGAGCGCTGCAAGCCCTCGAAGGCGACTTCCAGCACCAGCCCCTGATCCGGCTCGTGCACGACATGCCGCACCGGGCCGAACTTCTCGGTGGTGTTGCGGCGGACGAAGCGATCGATCTGCAGCAGTTCCTCGTCGGTGAAGCCGAAATAGGCTTTGCCGACCGGCACCAGCTCGTCGCCGGCCTCGCCACGAGTCCAGACCCCGAACGTGTAATCGGAATAATAGGACGAGCGCTTGCCGTGGCCGCGCTGGGCATACATCAGCACGGCGTCGATGATGTGCGGGTCGCGCTTCCACTTCCACCATGGGCCCTTCGGTCGCCCGGGCAGGTAGGGCGCGTCGCGCCGCTTCAGCATCACGCCTTCGACTGCGTCGGCATCGTCGCCGGCGCCGGCGCTCTTCGGATCGGCGCGCGCCGCGGCCAGTTCTTCCCAGCTCGCGAACGGGACCGTCGGCGACAGATCGATGCGCGGATCGTTCAGCTTGGCGACGAAGGCTTCGAGATGCGCGCGGCGTTCGGTGAACGGCAGCTCGCGCAGATCGTTTTCGCCGTCGCCGAGCAGGTCGTAGGCGCGCAGATGGATCGGAAATTCCTTGATCAGTTTCGGCGAAACCACCTTGCGGTTCAGCCGCTGCTGCAACACGTTGAAGGTCTGCACGCGGCCGTCGCGCAGCACCAGCAATTCGCCGTCGATCGCGATCGAAGCATGATGCCGAAAAGTGTGAAGCGGCTTTCGGGAGTCATCATGCTTCAGATCTAGAGTATCTTGCAGATGCAGCGACGGCACGAGGTCGGGGAAGCTGCCGGTGATGTCCTCGCCGGTGCGTGAATAGAGCCGCGCCTGGACGTGGCCGCGCGCGTCGTGGCCGGCCACAGCCTGCACGCGGATGCCGTCCCACTTCCATTCCGCGCTGAAATCGGCAGCGTCGAGATTGGCGAAATCGCCATCCTCGATCGCATGCGCCAGCATCACCGGGCGGAACGGCGTCGGGTCGCTATTGACCGGCTTGTCGCCGCGCCCTTCGAGCCAGGCGAACAATTCGAGATAGGGCGGCGACAGGCCGGGCCACATCAGCTCGATTTCGTGCGGGTCCTTGTCGTCGAGCGCCGCCGCCGCCGTCTTCGCCAGCCGTGCCGAGATTCCGATCCGCATTGCGCCGGTGACGAGCTTCAGCAGCGCCCAGCGTCCGGTCTCGTCGAGCTCGTCCAGCCAGCGCGCCAGCTGTGCCGGCAGTTCGGCCTTGCCGAGCGTGCGCAGCGTGGTGACGACCTCGGTGAGGGTGGGAGGAGGCGGGTTGTTGTGGCCTGGCAGCTCCGCCTTCGGCCACATCAGCGCGACGGTTTCGGAGAGATCGCCGACGTAATCATAGGAATAACCGAACAGCACCGGGTCGGTGCGTTCGGTGATCAGGTCGCGGATCAAGCCCGGCTTGGCGTGCTTGAACGACAGCGCGCCGGTCAGTGCCGCCAGCGCGTAGCCGCGGTCGGGATCCTCGGTCTCGCGGAAATAGGCAACCAGCAGCTTGATCTTGTTGTTGCGGCCCGGCTCGTAGGCGAGCCGGTCGAGCAGTTCGGCAAAGCGGTTCATGTTTCGGCCTCGTCGGCGGGCTGTGCCTCGCCGGTGGGCTCCGCCTCGCCGGTGACCGCCGCCGTCTCGCCTTCGTCCTCGTCGCCATAGCCGACCAGATCGAGCGGCCGCGCGGCAAGGCCCTTGCTTTTGCACCAATGCACCAGCGCGTCTTCCTGGCCGTGGGTGACCCAGATCTCGCCGGCGCCGGTAGCCGCAATCGTCGCCGTCAGCCCGTCCCAGTCGGCATGATCCGAGATCACCAGCGGCAGCTCGATGCCACCCTGCCGGGCCCGGGCGCGCACGCGCATCCAGCCCGACGCAAAAGCCGTGACCGGATCGGGGAAGCGCCGCGTCCAGACATCCGATGTCGCGCTCGGCGGCGCCAGAGTGATGGTGCCGGCGAGCTCGGCCTTCTTCATGCCGCGCGCCGGCCGGAGTTCGCCGAGCGGAATGCCGCGCTCCTGATAATAATTGGTGATCTTCTCCATCGCGCCGTGCAGATAGATCGGCGCATCGTAGCCGGCCTCGCGCAGCAGCGCGATGACGCGCTGCGCCTTGCCGAGCGAATAGGCGCCGACCAGGTGCGCCCGCTCCGGAAACAGTTTTACGGAGGCCAGCAGTTTCTTCACCTCGTCGGCGGCATCGCCGTGGCGAAACACCGGCAGACCGAAGGTCGCCTCGGTGATGAAGACGTCGCAAGGGACGAGCTCGAACGGCGCGCAGGTCGGGTCGCGTGCGTCCTTGTAGTCGCCGGAGGCGACGATGCGGGTATCCGTGCAGGTGACGGATATCTGGGCGGAGCCCAACACGTGGCCGGCGGGATGAAACGTCACCGTGACGTCGCCGAGCTTGATCTCCTCGCCATAAGCGACCGCCTGCGTCGACCCGGCGAAGTTCTCGCCGTAGCGCAGCCGCATCATGTCGAGCGTTTCCTGGGTCGCGAGCACTGCGCCATGCCCCGCCCGCGCATGGTCGGAATGGCCGTGCGTGATCAGGGCTCGCTCGACCGGCCTGACAGGATCGATGTGGAAGCCACCGGGCTTGCAGCAAAGCCCGGCCGGGACGGGCATCAGGATGTCTTGCGGGCGCATTGTCCCTATATAGGCGATCGATCCGCGATGTTTAGCCGTCATCCGCGGGCTTGACCCGCGCTTCCATCTCCGGAAAAAGTCCGTGTTCTAATGGACGGCCAGACTTGGCCAGGATCCCTAAGACAAGATCGGTTCCGTAAGAAAAAATGGCCCCCCGCCTGTTTCTGTCCTCCGGCGACCTCGTTGCCGACCGCCGCTACGAGTTCGCGCGCGACCTGCAATTGAAGGGCGATCTGCCGGCTGCCGCCGAGCTGCTCGAACAGGCCATCGAGCTGGTGCCGAAATTCCCGTCGGCCTGGTACACGCTGGGCAAGATCCGCCTCGAGCTCGGCCAGCGCGAGGCCGCGATCGCAGCCTTCCGCGCCGCGCGCGATGCCGATCCCGAAGACCGCCATGGCGCCGGCCTGCATCTGATGCAGCTCGGCGTCGAGGCCATCAGCGCGATGCCGCCGGGCTATGTGCAGACGCTGTTCGATCAATATGCGCCGCGCTTCGAGGCCGCGCTGGTCGGCGATCTCGGCTATCGCGGCCCGGCGTTGCTGTTCAAGGCGGTGCTGTCGGTGCGCGCCTCTGCGAAGAAGCCGGCGTTCTTCAAGCGCGCGATCGATCTCGGCTGCGGCACCGGCCTCGCGGCCGCTGCATTCGCGCAGCACGTCGATCGCTTCATCGGCATCGACCTGTCGCCGCGCATGATCGACAAGTCGCGCGCCACGGGACTCTATGCCGAGCTCGAGGTCGACGACATGCTGAAGGGCATTTCGGGCAAGCCGGATGCCAGCGCTGAATTGATCCTCGCTGCCGATGCGATGGTCTATGTCGCCGATCTCGCGCCCGTGCTTGCCGAAGCCGCGCGCGTGCTGGTGGCGGGCGGCGTGCTCGCCTTCACCACCGAGACCCATGACGGCGAGGGCGTCATCCTCGGCGAAGGGCTGCGCTACGCCCACAGCGCAGCTTATGTGCGCGCCTCCGTCGCCGCCGCGGGGCTGACGCTGGCGCTGCTCGACGATCTCTCGGCGCGCAATGAGGACAACATCCCGGCGCCCGGGCTTGTCGCCGTCGCCGTCAAGCCGTGAGGCGCTTACCCTCCCCTGGAGGGGGAGGGTCGGTTCGCATTGAGCGGAGCGAAATGAGAGCCGGGGTGGGGTGAATCCCTCAACACGAGCAGCGCTGAGGTGGAGAGACCTTCACCCCACCTCGCCGCTCATTGCATTCGCGTCGATCCTCCCCCTCCAGGGGAGGATAAGAGCGCGATCCTATACATCTCGCGATCCCAACTTGAGTCTACACGCTACACATTTGCCGTGACGCGGCATTGCGCCGCAAAGCGGTGACTTCGCGCTTGCCCGGCGCAGGGCGGAATGCGAGAGCTTTTCGCCTCAGGGAGAGAACCAATGAAAAAACATACGCGGCGCGAGTTCGGCGCCACCGCATTGTCCGTGATCGCAGCCTCCGTGCTGCCTGCGCCGTTCGTCCGCGCCGCCGACAAGAAGTACGATCCGGGTTCGAGTGACACCGAGATCAAGCTCGGCCAGACCGTGCCGCATTCCGGCCCCGGCTCGCTCTATGGTGTGCTGGGCCGGGTCGGCGAAGCCTATTTCCAGATGCTGAACGACAAGGGCGGCATCAACGGCCGCAAGGTGAAATTCCTCACCATGGACGACGCCTACAGCGCGCCGAAATGCGTCGAGGCGACGCGCCGCCTGGTCGAGCAGGAAGAGGTGCTGGCGCTCTATGGCTCGCTCGGCACCGCGCCGCAGACCGCCGTGCACAAATATCTCAACTCCAAGGGCGTTCCCCAATTGCTGTTGAACACCGGCGCCTCGAAATGGAACGACCCGAAGAATTTCAAATGGACCATGGCGGGCCTGCCGCTCTATCCGACCGAAGCCCGCATCCTGGCGAAACACGTCGTCAGCGTGAAGCCGAACGCCAGGATCGGCATCCTCTACCAGAATGACGATTTCGGCCGCGACTTCCTCGGCCCGTTCAAGAAGGTGCTGGCCGATGCCGGCGGCAAGGCACAGGTGATCATGGAGCAGACCTACGATCTCACCGATCCGACGGTCGATTCCCAGCTCATCAATCTCTCGAAATCGGGCGCCGACGTGTTCTACAACATCACCACCGGCAAGGCGACGTCGCAGTCGATCCGCAAGGTGGCCGAGCTCGGCTGGAAGCCGTTGCAGCTGTTGTCGGCAGGCTCGACCGGCCGCTCGATCCTGAGCGCCGCGGGCCTCGAGAACGCCAAGGACATCGTCGCGATCCGCTACAACAAGGAAGTCGGCGTGCCCCGCTACGAGAAGGATGCGGATGTGGTCGCGTTCGAGGAGCTGCGCAAGAAGTACCTGCCGAACATCGATCCCGACAACACCATCGCCTTCGCCGGCTACGGCCAGGCGGCGACGATGGGTGAAATCCTGCGCCGCTGCGGCGACGATCTGACCCGCGCCAACGTGCTGAAGCACGCTACCACGCTGGCCGGCTTCCACTCGCCCTATTTCCTCGACGGCATCAATTACAGCTATACGCCCGACGACTACACCCCGATGAAGACGCTCTATGTCTCGATCTTCAACGGCAAGGACTGGGATCTCTTGGGCGAGCCGATGACGGAGTAGGGGGGAGAAGCTCTCTCTTCTCCCTCTCCCCGTTCTTACGGGGAGAGGGTTGGGGTGAGGGGCTCTCTCCACCAGGCAGTGTGAGCTGAGACACCTGTACCCCCTCACCCGGATCGCATCTGACGATGCGACATAACCGAAGCTTCGCTTCGGCGTCCTTCTCAGGACGGCCGCCGGAGGCGGCCTATGCCTCTCCCCGCAGGCGGGGCGAGGTGACTTCCGGGTGCTTCGCAGCCCACAGAGCGAGATGATCGCCCCTGCCACCTGCCGCCATTTCCGTCCTGCCCTCGACGAAACCCGCTGAACCACCTACCTCTTGGGCGTGTCGACGCTCGATCTCTTTTCCGTCACGCCGTCGGAAACGGCCGATCTCTTGCCGCGCCGGTTTCGCGACTGGTTCGCTTCGCGCGGCTGGTCGCCGCGCGAGCATCAGCTCGCGCTGCTGGCGAAGGCGCGCGAGGAACGCTCAGCGCTGCTGATTGCGCCCACCGGTGCGGGCAAGACGCTGGCGGGGTTCCTGCCGACGCTGGTGGAATTGAGTGGGGAAGGGCAGGGCAAGAATTCTCACCTCCCCCTGAAAGGGGGAGGTCGGCGCGAACAGGCGCGCGACAGCGCGGCTGACCCCCACCCCAACCCTCCCCCTTTCAGGGAGAGGGAGCCTGACGACCTCGCAAGCGGCAAAATTGAACCGGCGATAATCCGCCCCAACCTCATCTCCACCGGCCGCGGCGTTCGCCGCAGCGGCGGGCTGCATACGCTCTACATCTCGCCGCTGAAAGCGCTCGCGGTCGACATCGCGCGCAACCTGGAGACGCCGGTTGCCGAGATGGGGCTGCCAATCAAGATCGAGACCCGTACCGGCGACACGCCGGTGTCGCGGCGGCAGCGGCAGCGGCGTTATCCGCCGGATATTCTGCTCACCACGCCGGAGCAGCTGGCGCTGCTGCTCGCCTCCGACGATGCGCCTTTTCTGTTCTCCTCGCTGAAGCGCATCGTGCTCGACGAGCTGCATGCGCTGGTCACTTCCAAGCGCGGCGATCTGCTGTCGCTCGGGCTTGCGCGGCTCTGGACCATCGCGCCGCAGGCGCGCGCGATCGGTCTCTCGGCGACGGTGGCCGAGCCGGAACAGCTCGCGCGTTTCCTGGTGCCGCAGCCGGGCGGCGAGAGCGTGTCCGCCGACGTCGTAATCGCCGGTGGCGCCGCGCCGCCGGTGGTCGAGATGCTCGACACGCGGGAGCGGCTGCCGTGGTCGGGCCACAGTGCGCGCCACGCGCTGCCCGAGGTCTATGAGCTGATCAAGCGCAACAAGACCACGCTGGTGTTCGTCAACACCCGCAGCCAGGCCGAGATGCTGTTCCAGGATCTGTGGCGCATGAACGACGACGGGCTCGCGATCGCGCTGCATCACGGCTCGCTCGATGTCGCGCAGCGCCGCAAGGTCGAGGATGCGATGGCCGCGGGCCGCTTGCGCGGCGTGGTCTGCACCTCCTCGCTCGATCTCGGCGTCGACTGGGGCGATGTCGATCTCGTCATCAATATCGGTGCGCCGAAGGGCTCGTCGCGGCTGATGCAGCGGATCGGCCGTGCCAACCACCGCTTCGACGAAGCCTCGCGCGCCGTGCTGGTGCCGGCCAACCGCTTCGAGGTGCTGGAATGCCGCGTCGCGATCGACGCCATTGCCGAAAATGCGCAGGACACGCCGCCCTTGCGTTCGGGCGCGCTCGACGTGTTGGCTCAGCACGTGCTCGGCTGCGCCTGCGGCAAGCCGTTCCTGTCCGACGAACTCTACGATGAAGTCAGGACCGCGGCGCCCTATGCGTCGCTGGCGCGAACCGATTTCGACGATGTGGTCGACTTCGTCGCGACCGGCGGCTACGCGCTGAAGACCTACGAACGCTTCGCGCGGATCAAGCAGGACAAGCAGGGCCGCTGGCGCGTCACCAATCCCAAGGTACGGCAGAGCTACCGCCTCAACGTCGGGACCATCGTCGAGGAGACCATGCTGAAGGTGCGGCTGGTGCGCTCGCGTGCCGGCGGCCAAGGAAAAAGTAGCGGTTCGACCGGCGCGATCGCCCGCGGCGGCCGGATGCTCGGCGAGATCGAGGAGGTCTTCATCGAGGGCCTCGTGCCCGGCGACACTTTTGTCTTTGGCGGTGAGGTGGTACGCTACGAGGCCTTGGTTGAAGACCAGGTCTATGTCTCCCGCGCTAACGACAAGGATGCCAAGGTGCCGTCCTATATGGGCGGCAAGTTCCCGCTGTCGACCTATCTCGCCGAACGCGTCCGCAAACTACTCGACAACAGCCAGGCCTGGAACGGTTTGCCGGACCAGGTGCACGACTGGCTGTCGTTGCAGCGAAAATTCTCACGCGTCCCGGCAGCGCGCGAGCTGCTGGTGGAAACCTTTCCGCGCGGCGGCAGCCATTACCTGGTTTGCTATCCCTTCGAGGGCAGGCTCGCGCATCAGACGCTCGGCATGCTGCTGACGCGCCGGCTGGAACGCGCCCGCGCCCGCCCGCTCGGCTTCGTCGCCAATGAATATGCTCTGGCGGTGTGGGGCGTCGGCGATCTCTCCTTCATGATCCGGCACGGCAGACTCGACCTCAGCGCGCTGTTCGACCCCGACATGCTCGGCGACGATCTCGAAGCGTGGCTTGCGGAATCCGCGCTGATGAAGCGCACCTTCCGCAACTGCGCTATCATTTCCGGCTTGATCGCGCGCCGCTTCACCGACGAGGAAAAGTCGCGCCGCCAGGTGCTGTTCTCGACCGATTTGATCTACGACGTGCTGCGCAAGCACCAGGCCGATCACGTGCTGCTGCGCGCCGCGCGCGGCGATGCCGCCACGGGATTGCTCGATCTCCGCCGCCTCAGCGACATGCTTTCGCGCATCCACGGCCGAATCACCCACAAGGACCTCGACCACGTTTCTCCGCTTGCCGTGCCCGCGCTGCTGGAAATCGGCCGCGAGTCAGTTTATGGCGAAGCATCCGACGAGCTCCTGGCCGAGGCGGCCGAGGAACTCGTGCGGGAGGCGACGACGTAACGCTGGTATTTTGGGGAACAGCACGTGGCGGCAAGCGCGCTAGCTTTGCGAGACGGTGACGACATGCGCGTTTCGACGGTCACGGTGGCGGATGTCGGCTTCGTGGCGGATTGCTCCGGCGCGCTGTTCTGGGAAGAGCAGCGCCTGCTCGTGGTGTCCGACCTGCATCTGGAAAAAGGCTCGAGCTTTGCTGCCCGCGGCGTGTTGCTGCCGCCCTACGACACGGTGGCGACGTTGAGCCGGCTTGCCACTGTGATCGCGCGGCACGATCCCAGGCAGGTGATCGCGCTCGGCGACAGCTTTCACGACCGCGATGCGCATGCGCGACTGTCGGAGCCGGATCGCGAGGCGCTGGCGGCGCTGCAAATGCGGCGCAACTGGATCTGGATTGCGGGCAATCACGATCCGGCGCTGCCGACCAGTCTCGGCGGCGTGGTCGCGACCGAGGTCGCGATCGGCCCGATCGTATTCCGCCATGAGCCGACCGGCGCTGCCGGCGAGATCGCCGGGCACCTTCACCCCAAGGCGCGGGTGCCGACGCGCGGCCGCTCGATCGAGCGCCGTTGCTTTGCGAGTGACGGCGAGCGCGCGGTGATGCCGGCGTTCGGCGCCTATACCGGGGGCTTGAGCATCCGCGACGCGGCATTCGCACGGATTTTCGGATCGCCGGGTTTCATGGCCCACGTGCTCGGCGACAACCGCGTCCACGCGTTCGTGGCGTCGCGGTGTTATTGAGACATCCAAGCATTTCTATCACCGTCATCCTGAGGTGCGAGCAGAGCGAGCCTCGAAGGATGCACGGCCACCGTCCGGGCCGTTCATCCTTCGAGGCTCGCAAGCGCTCGCACCTCAGGATGACGGGATGGAGACTGTAGCATCGCCGCTACGCCGCCTTCGCCTGCACACTCTCGCAATACTCCGCCAGCCGATCCGCCAGCCGCAATGTCGCGGGGCTGGCTTCGGGAGTGGCGACAAGGGCGACTTCGGTCCGCTCGATCGGGGCAAAGCCGTCTATTGCCGTCAGCACGCGATGCTCGGCCTGGATCGACATCTCCGACAGGATGCTTAAGCCCAGGCCTGCGGCGACTGCGGCCTGGATGCCGGCGAGGCTGGAGGAGGTGTAGGCCATGTGCCAGTTACGGCCCGCGCGCTCCAGCGCATGGATGGCATGGGCGCGATAGAGGCAGCCCGAGCCGAAGCCAATCAGCGGCACCGAGCCGGTCGCCGTGTCGCGTGGATGGCTCTTGCTGGTGACCCAGTGCACCCGTTCCGGCCACACCGCGATGCCGCCCTTCTCGCTGGCGGCGCGCTTGATCAGCGCGAGATCGAGGTCGCCGCGCTCCAGATCGCGGTACAGGAACAGGCTTTGGCCCGAGCGCACGTCGAGCCGCAAATTCGGGTGGCTGCGCGCGAAGGTCGCGAGCAATCTCGTCAACCGATAGGCGGCAAAATCCTCGGTGATGCCGATCCGGATCGCGCCTTCGCTGCCGGGGCGCGAGAGCACGTCGCGGGCTTCTTCCGCGAGCGACAGCAGCCGCCGCGCATAGGTCAGCAGCCGCTCGCCGGCCTCCGTCGGGGTGACGTCCTTGCCGCTGCGGATCAGGAGCGGCTGGCCGACATCCTCCTCCAGGCGCTTGATCTGCTGGCTCACCGTCGATTGCGTGCGGTGGACGCGCTCTCCGGCGCGGGTGAAGCCGCCGGCATCGACCACCGAGACGAAACTGCGCAGGAGCTCCAGGTCGAGCATCGCAGCCTCCATTCATAAATCCACTGGATGTCAGTCTATCATTTAATTTCCAAATGGCAAGGCGCGGGCCTAGATCATGAGCGATGGCGAAATCGCCAGGAGAAGCTCCCATGTCCGCCGCAACCTCGATGTCCGTCCCCCGCACCCGCTTCAACACTCTGCCGCTGCTGATCGCCCTGTTCTGCCTGCTCTGGAGCTACGCCTTCGTCGCCGGCAAGATCGGCGTCACCGATTGTCCGCCGCTGATCCTGCTCGCCGCGCGATTCTCGCTCGCTGGAGTCCTGATCCTCGGCATCTCCTTGCTGCGCCGGGATCAATGGGATCTCACCTGGCGTGACGCGGCGGTGTTCGCCGTGCTCGGCGTCGCCAATAACGCGCTCTATCTCGGGCTTGGCTATACCGGCCTGAAGACGGTCTCCGCCGGCCTCGGCGCGCTAATCGTGTCGGCCAACCCGGTATTCACCGCCATGCTGGCGGCGATGTTCCTCGGCGAGAGCATGACCTTGCGCAAGGTGGTGGGCCTCCTGCTCGGCATCGTCGGCGTCGCGTTCATCGTCTGGCATCGCATGAAGGTCGGCACCGATAGCCCGCACGGCATACTCTTCACATTGGCCTCGCTTGCCTCGATCGTCGCCGGCACCGTGTTGTTCAAGCTGCTGGCGCCGAAGGGCAGCCTGTGGATCGGCAACGGCATCCAGAACATCGCCGGTGGCCTTGCGGTGATGCCGTTCGCCCTCACGCTCTCCAGCGTTAGTGACATCGTGCCCAGCATGCGGCTCGCCGGCGCCTTCGCCTTCCTCGTGCTCGGCGGTTCAATCCTCGCCTATCTGCTCTGGTTTCATCTCCTGAAAGTGTGTGGCGCGACCGCTGCAAGCGCCTATCACTTCCTGATGCCGCCGCTCGGCATGCTGTTCGCCTATCTCGTGCTCGGCGAGCATGTCGAATTTCGCGATTTGCTCGGGATCATTCCGGTCGCGCTCGGCATTTACCTGGTGACCCGCCCCGCCGCGGCTTCGCCCAAGAGGAGTGTGACGTGAGCATCACCATCACCCTGATCGGAGGCCCAACCGCCCTGATCGAGATCGACGGGTTCCGCCTGCTCACCGATCCGACCTTCGATGCGCCCGGCGACTATCAACTGCCGCATGTGAAGCTGGAGAAGCTGACGGGGCCCGCGCTCAGCGCGGGCGACGTCGGCGAGATCGATGCGGTGCTGCTGAGCCATGACCAGCATTCTGACAATCTCGACCATTCCGGACGGGATTTCCTTAAAGAGGCGAAGCGCGTGCTGACGACGGAGGCCGGTGCCAAGCGGCTTGGCGGCAACGCCGAGGGTTTTGCGCCCTGGGCCTCGACCACCCTGATGAAGGGCGGCCGGACGCTCGCCGTCACTGCGACGCCCGCGCGGCACGGGCCCGCAGGTATCGAGCCGTTGTCCGGCGACGTCATCGGTTTCGTCCTGGAGCCGGCGAAGCCCGGCCGTCCGGTCTATGTCAGCGGCGACACCACCTGGTTCGACGGTGTCGCCGAGGTCGCGCGGCGCTTTACTTGCGGCGTGGTGCTGCCGTTCGCCGGTGCTGCACAGACGCGCGGCCCGTTCCATCTCACCATGGACACCAACGACACCATCGAGACCGCGCGCGCCTTTGCGGACGCAGTCATCGTGCCCGTTCATACCGACGGCTGGGCGCATTTCCGGCAGAACGCGAGTGACCTGCGCGCGAGCTTCGATACGCTCGGCTTCGGCCGCCGTCTGCGCATCCTCGCGCCCGGCGTCGCCACGGACATCGAGGGATAGGTTTCATCCCAGGAACCTTGGCGGCATCCGGCCCGTTGTCAGACGGCTGGAACCGGACATGACGCGGCAAGAGACGATCTCGCGACACGACAAGGATGAAGATGCGCCGCCGGCAAAGCCGCGGCGCGAGCCGTTCAGTTTCAAGCGCATCGTGAAGTCGCTCGGCCCCGGCCTGATCACCGGCGCCTCCGACGACGATCCTTCGGGCATCGGCACCTACAGCCAGGCCGGCGCGCAACTCGGTTACGGCATCGGCTGGACCATGCTGCTGACCTTCCCGCTGATGACCGCGATCCAGGAAATCTCGGCGCGGGTCGGCCGTGTCACCGGGCACGGCATATCGGGCAATGTCTGCCGGCATTATCCAGGCTGGCTGCTGATCATCGTGGTGACGCTGCTGTTCATCGCCAACACCGTCAACATCGCCGCCGACCTGTCGGCCATGGCGGACGCGACCAAGCTCCTGATCGGCGGTCCGGCCATCCTCTATGTCGTGCTGTTCGGCGTGACCTCGGTCGCCGCCCAGATCTTCATGAACTACCGGCGCTACGTCGCCGTCCTGAAATGGCTGACGCTCAGCCTGTTCGCCTATGTCGCGGCGCTCGCCTTCGCCAAGGTGTCCTGGATGCAGGCGCTGGCGGGCGTGCTCGTTCCGCGCCTGACCTGGAGCTCCGATTATTTCACCACCATCGTGGCGATCTTCGGCACAACTATCTCGCCCTATCTGTTCTTCTGGCAGGCCTCGCAGGAGGCGGAGGAGCAGCGGGTCGACGTCACCAAGCATCCGTTGATCGAGAAAGCTTACGGCGTACGGAAGGAGTTTTCCCGCATCCGTGCCGACACCGTCACCGGCATGGCGTTCTCCAACCTGATCGCGCTGTCGATCATCGTCACCGCCGCCGCATCGCTGCATGCTGCCGGCAAGACCGATATCCAGACCTCGGCGCAGGCCGCCGAGGCGTTGCGCCCGATCGCCGGTCCCTTTGCCGAGGTGATCTTCGCGCTCGGCATCGTCGGCACGGGCCTGCTGGCGATCCCGGTGCTCGCAGGCGCGACGGCGTATGCCGTCGGCGAGGGCCGGCGATGGCCGGTCGGACTGGCACGCAAGCCGAAGGAGGCGATGGCGTTCTATTCGGTGCTGGCGCTGTCGGGCGGTATCGGCATCGCGCTCAACTTCACGCCGATCGATCCGATCTCGGCGCTGTACTGGAGCGCGGTCGTCAACGGCGTGCTCGCGGTGCCGGTGATGGTTCTGCTGATGGTCATGGCCCGCCACAAGGCGGTCATGGGACGCTTCGTGATCGGCGGGTGGCTCTACTGGCTCGGCTGGCTCTCGACCGGCGCGATGGCGCTCAGCGTGATCGCGATGGCGGTCGGGGTGCTTGTTTGATCTTTGCGCTCAGAACAGGGCGCTGTCGATCTTCGTCGTCGATTTGACCTTCCGCAGGATGATGGTCGTGCGGTAGCTCGCGATATCGGTGTCGGGATGCATCAGGCGGTCGAGGATGAACGATTGATAGCTTGCGAGATCTGAGGACACGACCCGCAGCGCGTAATCCCAGTCGCCGGCAATCATGCAGCATTCGACGACCTCCGGAAGGTCGATCACCTTTTTCTCGAAACGCGCGAAGGATTCCCTGTTCTGCTGCTTGAGGCGGAGTTCGACGATCACGTCGAACCCGAGTCCAATTCGCGCAGGGTCCACCAATGCCACATAGGAATTGATGACGCCGGTCTCTTCCAGGGTCCGGACGCGTCTCATACAGGGGGCCGACGAGAGGCCGATCCGCTCGGCCAGCTCGAGATTGGTGATGCGCCCCTCGACCTGCAGCACGTCGAGGATTTTCCGGTCCATCTCGTCGATCACGATCGTAGTTCCCATTTCTTTCGCATTTGCCGTCTTTTGCGCAATTGATTGCAGAAGCACGGGCAAATTGCATCTCAAATCGCAATGTCATTGCTGTGTGGGATGCATAAGATGCGCTGCAAAGGTCGTTCATCGCGGCGACCGAGCAGCAAGGAAACGGGCATGGCCGGAAACGACGACAAATCCTTCTGGGATCGCGCGCGGCGTCACCTCATCCGCTATGGCGGGACGTTCGCTCCCGTCATCATCGAGCGCGCCTCCGGATCCTTCGTCTATGACGCCGACGGCCGCGCCATCCTGGATTTCACGTCCGGGCAGATGAGCGCCGTGCTTGGTCACGGTCACCCGGAGATCGTCAAGACCATCGGCGAGCATGCCGAGCGGCTCGACCATCTGTTCAGCGGCATGCTGACGCGTCCGGTCGTCGCGCTCGCCGAACAGCTCGCGGAGCTCTTGCCACCGGGGCTCGATCGCGCCTTGCTGCTGAGCACGGGGGCTGAGTCGAACGAGGCGGCCATCAAGATGGCCAAGCTCGCCACCGGCCGCTTCGAGACCGTCGCGTTCGCGCAGTCCTGGCACGGCATGACATCGGGTGCAGCCGGGGCGACCTATTCGGCCGGCCGCAAGGGCTATGGTCCGGCGCCGGTCGGCTCGCTCGCGATCCCAACGCCGAACCCCTATCGGCCCCGCTTCGGCAATGCGGCCGACTGGCGGGCCGAACTGGCCTACGCCTTCGATCTCGTCGACCGCCAATCGACCGGCTCGCTTGCCTGCATGATCGCCGAGCCGATCCTGAGCTCCGGCGGGTTGATCGATCTGCCGGAGGGCTATCTCGCCGCGCTGAAGGAGCTGTGCCGCGCGCGCGGCATGCTGCTGATCGTCGACGAGGCGCAGACCGGGCTCGGGCGAACCGGCGCCATGTTCGCCTTCGAGCGTGACGGCGTCGTGCCCGATATCCTGACCTTGTCGAAGACGCTCGGCGCCGGGCTGCCATTGGCCGCGGTGGTCACGTCAGCGGAAATCGAGGAGCGCTGTCACGAGCGGGGCTTCCTGTTCTACACGACGCATGTGTCGGACCCGATGCCGGCCGCGGTCGGGCTGAAGGTCATCGAGATCATCCTTCGCGACCGATTGGCCGAGCGCGCGGGGATCGCAGGCGCGCGGCTGAGGGATGGGCTGCTCGCGCTTCAGAACCGGTTCGAATGTATCGGCGACGTCCGCGGCCGAGGGCTGATGCAGGGCATCGAGATCGTGCGCGACCGCTTCAGCAAGGAGCCCGACGAAGCGCTCGGCACGCTGGTGTCGCAGCGTTGCCTGGAGCTCGGACTGAGCACCAACATCGTGCAGTTGCCCGGCATGGGCAGCGTCTTTCGCATCGCTCCGCCGCTGACGATCAGCGATGACGAGATCGATCTTGGCCTCTCGATCCTGAGCGGAGCGTTCGAAAGCGCGTTGCAGCAGATGCGTGACTAGAGCCCCGTTCCGAATGAATCGGAACGGGCTCTAGATTCTTGTTTTGACGCGTTTTCTTCACGCGAACCGGTATCCACTTCGCTCGAAAACGC
Source organism: Bradyrhizobium sp. AUGA SZCCT0105 (assembly GCF_018129565.1). Taxonomy (NCBI): domain Bacteria; kingdom Pseudomonadati; phylum Pseudomonadota; class Alphaproteobacteria; order Hyphomicrobiales; family Nitrobacteraceae; genus Bradyrhizobium; species Bradyrhizobium sp. AUGA SZCCT0105. Next base: position 68,772 of record NZ_JAFCMK010000015.1, read on the forward strand.
TCTAAATCAATCCTTGCGGAACACGATCGAGGCCATCCAGCCGGTCATCAGCGCCATGAAAGCGGTGACGAGGCCGTAGACCAGGCCGTTCTGCCGCGCGGTGGTGGCGACGAACTGCTCGAAGCCGACCTTGACGATCTCGAAGGCGGTCTCGGTCTTGGTCACCAGCGCGCCGTCGGAGAACAGCTTGATCTCGACATTGTAGGTGCCGATCGGCACCTCCGCCGGCAGCGGAATGCCGGTGCGAAACAAGGTCGGGGTCAGGAACGTCACCGCCGAGGTGGCTTCGCGGTACAGCCCGTGTTCGGAGCGCAGCCGGACGAAGGCGCTGCGGAACGGGTCGTTCGGCACTACGTCGGCAAAGTCGGGCCCGACCCGCTGCATCAGCAGCACGTTGTTGAGGCCGAGCTGTTGCCGCCGTTGCACCTCCGGCGAGGCGATCTGCTCGAACGGACGATTGGAGAACAGCGCGAGATAGCCCGGTACCTGCAGGAACTGGCGCGAGTCGGTGTTGATCCAGATCCCGAATTTGCGCTCCTTGCGCCGCGTCACCATGTCGGCGCGCGGACCGGCCACCGTGACGACGAGATCGTAATTGCCGCGATTGGACGGCGTCTTGTCGTCCTTCTCGACCGAGCCGAACAGCACGAGCTCGCCGCCGGAATAGTTCGGCGTCACGGTGACGCGGTGGTTGGAGACCGACACGATCAGCCGCTCGGCGCGCGCGGGTGTGGCCACCAGGCTGGCGGCGAGGCCGATGATCGCAAGCGCCGCGCGCAGCCTCATGGCGGGGCTCCGCCGGTTTCGCGGATGCTGAACAGGTCCTGCGGCCGGATCACCAGCTCGACCGCAAAGCGGATGCCGACCGCGAGCACGAGCAGGCCGAGCAAGAGCCGCAGATGCTCGCCGCGGATCTTCTGGCCGGCACGGGCGCCGAACTGCGCGCCGGTGACACCGCCGATCATCAGGATCAGCGCCAGCACGGCGTCGACCAGATGGTTGGTCACCGCGTGCAGCATGGTCGCGAACACCATGGTGACGAGGGTGAGCACCATCGAGGTGCCGATCACGGTCGAGGTCGGCACCCGCAGCACATAGATCATCAGCGGCACCAGGATGAAGCCGCCGCCGATGCCCATCACCGCACCGATGAAGCCGATCACGAGCCCGACCACGACGACCGGGATGACCGAGAGGTAGATCTTGGAGCGCTTGAAGCGCAGCTTCAGCGGCAGGCCGTGAATCCAGCCATGGCTGCCGGGCTTGCGCAGCGTGACCGGGCCGCCGCGCCGGGAACGCAGCATCGCGCGCAGGCCTTCCCAGAACATCAGCCCGCCGACCGTGGTCAGCAGGATGACGTAGGACAGCGCGATCATCAGGTCGAGCTGGCCGAGCGAACGCAGGAAGGTGAAGGTCCACACCCCGAGCGCGGTGCCGATCGTGCCGCCGACCAGCAGCACCGCCGCCAGCAGCGGGTCGATCGCGCGCCGGCGCCAATAGGAGATCGCGCCGGAGAATGAGGAGGCCGCGATGTGGCTCGCCACCGAGGCAACCGCGACCGCGGGCGCGATGCCGACGAAGATCAGCAGCGGCGTCATCAGGAAGCCGCCGCCGATCCCGAACATGCCGGAGACGAAGCCAACCGCCGCGCCCATCGCCAGGATGAGGAAGACATTGACCGGAATGTCGGCGATCGGGAGGTAGAGCTGCACGCGCGTCGCTTCTTGTCGGTTCGCCACATGCTGGGGCGCAAGGCCGCATCACGGCGTGATGTCGTTCTGGTCGGGCATTCTCCGGCTGAACGAATCCGGTCGGCGCGCAAGAAGCAGGCGAACGCGGGTCGATTGCCGCGTTCTTGCATAACCGAAATCGGCGAGGGGAGGGACTAAAGAATCCGCTCTCGATGGCATTTTTCGCCGCACGTGGCCGCTCGGCTCCGGACGTGGTTGATAATTCAGATTAATGACGCCGGTGTCGGCTGGTTTGAGCATGATCTTTTCGGAAAACCGCTCCGCACTTTTCCGGATCATGCTTCAGGGCCGATCGACCGGCCTGGTGATCAGGTTCAGCGCGAGCGCTTCCTTCGGGCTCAGCCAGCGGATATCCGAGGTCTGCGACATCGCTTCCACGATCCCGGACGAGACGCCCATCTTGGTCATGTAGCCCAGCACCATGCCCTGGATGCGTTGCGCCTCGGCGAGGGGATCGCTGACCGGTGCGCTGGTCGTGAAGCGATGCACGCCGAGCCGTGAGCCCGCGATGCCATAGCGGGTCTGGCCGCCGGCATAGACCAGCACACAGGCGCTGGCACAGGCGGCGGCGCGGAGCTTGCCCGAGGCGTCTGATGTGGCGACGGCGGTGACGAGCCCATGGGTGCGGATGACCTCGCCCATGATCGCGGCCTGGTTCAGCGCACCGCCCTGCGACGACAGCAGCACGGCGTCACCAGGGACGAGACGCGCCTCGCTGAGCCGGTCGCGGAACCAGCTCGCGCTGGCCGAGCCGATCGTGCCGCTGATCGCAAGCGCACGCCGGCCGCGGCCCGACCCGTCGATGTCGACGTCGGGAATCACCGCCGAATTCATGCTCGCCGCGATGTAGGTCTCGCGCCAGAAGTCCCACGCGCCGGGCTTCGACAGGTCGCGATAGGCCTGAATGGCGACGCTCGACAACAGCAGCACGAAGATGATGACGGACAAGAGCGAGAACCGGAACGTGCCGGGCGGCGATGCCACGTTCTCTTGTCCTTGCCCTTGCGGGGGCGGAGGCCGAGGAGAAGGCCGAGCCTTGGGAGGAGGCGCGGCAAATGGCGACGGCGTCTGACGCGGCGGCGCGACGCGGGGACCGGTCGGCGACGAACGATGGCCTGTTCCATCATCCTGACGATCGTCGACAGACAAGCCTGACCCTCCGGAGCGCGTGCGCCGTTGGCGCGGGGTTTGCGCCTATCTACACGGCGAAAGGGCGGAGGGATAGGACAGCGGCGCCGTCAAGGCGCCGCAGCAGCTTTCAAATGAGTGCGATTAGTGTGCGGCCAGCGCCGCGGTCCGCTTCGACGGTTGCTTGACGGACTTCGCCGCCGCGGGCTGCACGGGCGCGCCGTCCCAGCCGCCGGCCGGGGCCGGCACGTTGACCGCATCGCTCGGCTGCGGCTCGGGGGTAAAGGTCTGGATCGCAAGCTTCGCTGCGGCCAGCGACTGCGGGTCGAGGCGCTTGGCGATATCGTCGCGCTTGTGGCCGGCGTCGGCGTCGCCCTGTGCAGCCGCGAGGCTGAACCACTTGAACGACTCGGCGAGGTTCTGTTCGACCCCGATGCCGCGGGCATAGAGGATGCCGAGGTTGACCTGGCTGTCGGCGACGCCGCGATCGGCCGCCTTACGGAACCACTGCGCGGCGCTCTTGTAATCGGCGCCCTTGCCGCCGCCATCGGCGTCGAGCACCGCGAGATTGTGCATCGCCTTGGCATTGCCGCGCTCGGCGGCCTGCACGTAATAGCGCCGTGCGACATCGAAATCGCGCTTCACGCTCAGACCCTTCTCGTAGAACGTGCCGAGCCGGAACATCGCGGGCACCACGCCGGCCTGTGCCGCGCGGCCATACCATTTGGCAGCTTCGTCGACATTGGCGGGCACGCCCTTGCCTTCGGCAAAGCGGACGCCGACCTCATAGGCCGCGGCCGCATCGCCCCTGATCGCGGCCGTGCGCAGCGCCGGACCGCCGATCGCGTCGGGCAGCTTCTCGCCCGCCGGAATTTGGACCATGGCAAGCTTGCCGCCGAGCGGCGGTGCGGTCGGAATCGTGCCGGTGATATCACTGGCGGCGGCGATCGGTGCCGCAGCCGGCTCCGGCGCCGCGACGGGCGCGGGCGCTTGAGGGATCGTCACCTGCGCGCTGTCGAGCGTGTTAGGCGCGGCCGTATTGTTGGACTGGCGGCCGAGCGGCGTCGGCGAGGTCATCGACGGCCCGGGCGTGCCGGACGGCGCAGCCGGCGTTGGGACGACAGAGTTCTCGGCAGGCAGCTGCACGGGCGGCGCGGCCGGCTCGCTGTGCTCGATCGCCGGCGTCTGCGGCGCGGAGCTGGTATCGAGCAGGTTCATCGCCATCTTGGCGGTCGAGAGCAGGATCACGACCACGCTCGCGCCGACCAGCAGCGATCGGATCTTGGAGGTGATGGTCGAAGGCTGGGCCTCCGGCGCGCCAGTCGCCGCCGCACCAGTCGCGGGCACGCCGGCCTTGCCGGCAGCGGCCTTCGCAGCCTTGTCGGCCTTCTCCTTGGCCTTGGCGGCGGCCTTGCTCGCGGCGCGCGCGGCCTTGTCGTTGACGGGCTGTGCGGCGGCGGCCTGCGCGGCGCGGCGCGCGGCGGCGATGAAGCTCGAGGTCGAGACCGGCTCCTTCTTGCCGGCGGGTAGATCGCTGATCGCGCGTTCGGAATCCGCGATCCGCTCCGACGGCGACGACGCGCGGCCCGTAGGGCGCGTGCCCGGCTCGAGCGGATGATCCGGCGGCAGATCCGGCGCGATCGCGGCGCGCGCGGAGGCGGCATGCGGCTCGAGGATCTCGCTGATCGCGCGCGGCGGCAGCGGCGGCAGCGGCGGCGGCGCGGTCTCGACCGGCTGCGCGGCATGGAATTCGCGCGGCGCGGACATGAAGTGCTCCTGCGCCAGCGCAGGATTGGGCAATTCGGGCCTGTACGATTCAGGCCGGTACGATTCAGGCTTATATGATTCAGCCTTGTATGATTCAGGCTGCGCGGTCGGCTGCGGCATCGCCGCGCGCGGCATCTCCATCCGCGGTGCTTCCATCCGCGGTTCGGCATAAGCAGGGGCGGGCGGAGCCGGCGGCGCGGTGCGGACCGCGCGCAGATCGTTCTCGATCATCGCCAGCCGATCGACGACATGGCCGAGCGTGTTGTGAACGGTCTCCAGCGAATCCTGGGTGCGGCGATCGGTCTCCGACTGGCTGAAGCGGATGTCGGACAGTTCGCGCTTCACCAGGTCGACGATGCCGCTGTCCATCATCGGCTGCGGCGAGGAGCTGCTGACGTTGTTGCGGGTGGCGTCGGCGAGCGAGGCGATATGGGCGTGCTGCGCCTCGAGGTGCCGCATGATGTCATGCAGCCCTTCCTCGACCCGGCCGAGATTGCCGGAGCGCTGGTCGGCGGACTCCAGGCGTTCGAGCAGATACGAGACGCGCTGCTCGAGATGGGTGAACGCCGACGAGCTGTCGTTGCCGACCTGCAGGCGGTCGATCCGCTCCGACAGCGAGCGCAGGGCGCCCTCGATGGCGTCGGTATTGTCGTAGCCAGCGACCGGCCGCTCGCGGGTCTCCAGCGTCGACGCCAATGCGGCGATGCGCTGCTCGATTCCGGCGAAGGCATCGACGTGGGACTCGGCGCGCGACATCTGCGACAGCTGGTCGACCTTCGCGGCCAGCGCATGCACGTCCCCGGAGAGCTGCAGCAGCGCGTCGTTGGAGGCGACGTTGGAGACGATGGCGCGCAGCGCGGCGATCGCGCTCTCGAGCTGATGCACCGTCGACGGATCGTCGTTGGCGCGCAGGATCATGTCGAGCTTGGCGCCGAGATTGCGGATCGCCTCGTCATAGCCGGTGAGCTGCTCGGCGGGCGTCAGCGTGCGCAGCGCCTCGCGGATTTCCGCCAGCGCGCGTTCGATGCCGGTAATCACCTGGACCTGGCCGTTGCTGCTGTCCTGGCGGATCTCGTCGATCCGGTGATGCAGCGAACGGATCTCGTTCTCGATCGATTCGATCGCGCGGCGCGGCATCGCCTCGGTGATCGCCTGGCGGATTTCGGCAAGCTCGCCGCGGAAGGCCGCGATCGATTGCTCGATATGATCGGGCCGCTGCAGCGCCTCGATCTGGCTCGTGATCTTGAGCAGGTGCCGCTCGAGCGAGGAGAAATCGGGCCCGGCCGGCGCAGCCGGCGGCGGCGCATAGGCGGCCATCGGCGGAGCCGCTTGCGGCATCGGCTGAGCGTTGCGCGGCGGCATCTGCCGTTGCGCTGATCCGTCGAGCTCGTTCTGACGTGCGGCGATCTCCGCGATCGCGGAATCGAACGACGCCGGGCTGAGCGGCGGCGAGGGGCGGTAGACCTGGGCTGCGGCGCGCTCGACCGCTTCCGCCTGGCGCAGCCTTTCCTCCAGTTGCCGGTCCTGCATCTGCGGCTCCCGCTGCATCTGCGCTTCACGCATCGGCTGGGGTTGCGGCTCGCGCGTGGGCTGCGGTCGCGAAATCTGCGACAGCCGCGCATCGAGGCGCGAAATCGCGTCGTTCAGCTGCCGTGCGACGGCGGGCTGGCCGCGCGGCACTTCGGCGCGCACGGCTTCGGCGCGCGACATTGGCTTTGCAATCTGTTCGATCTGGCGGGTGATCGCGTCGAGCCGCTGATGGATATCGGCGACCTCGCGGCTTTCCCGGCTCGGCATCGGCTGCCGTTGCTCGGGCGCCGTCCGCCAATCCGGCGGGCTCGGCTCGCCGACGGTGGAATTGAGCCAGTCGTTCAGCGACATGCCGGCGCGGCGCGCAGCCGCCTCGGCCCTGTCGCGGACGGAGGGATCGATGCCATCAACACTCCACGATACGCGCGAATTCATGATTCCGTCCGGTCCCGACTCCGGCGCTACACCCTGCGCCCGCAGCCTCCCCGCGCATTCCCGTTAAGAGACAATCGAATTCTGCGCTGGTCGTCTGCTTCAGCTGCTGACTTTTTCCCGTCACGGTAAATAACGGGTTAAGGAATGCGGCCGGCGGGCCTTAAAGTTAGGGAATCCGGGAACCTGTTGCGCCGGATCAGGACACGCCTATCGCTTTCCGGCAAAGCGGATTCCGCGTCGCGTGCCGGCATGCGCAAAGCATGACCTGAGATTGTTTCTAGCCGTTGCCTTCGCGCTTGCCGTCGTCGAGCGACAGCACATTGCCGCGACCGGACATCGCCGAGAGCGCGTCGAGCGCCTCCTCGCACCACTCCACCACCATGTGCTCATGGCGCATCCCGAGGCGCAGACTGAGCATCTTGCCGACATCGGCCGGCGGCGCGGTGCCGTCGGGGAAGCGCTTGTTGAGCAGACGCCCGTAGCGCTCGTAGCGGTCGCGGTGATGCTCCAGTCGCGCCATCAGGTCGGTGCGCAGCGGCTCGATGTCGACGCAGTCGAGCGCATAGAGCCGGACCAGCAGGTCGTCCTTGATCGAGGGCGGAACGCTCGGCCGCGCCGCCCAGTGCTTCAGCGCGGCGCGGCCCTCGGCCGTCAGCGTGTAGACCAGCTTGTTCGGCTTGCCGGATTGCACCACCTCGCGGCCCTGGACATGGCCCTTGTCGCGCAGCCGGGAGAGCTCGCGGTAGATCTGTTGATGGTCGGCCTTCCAGAAGAAGCCGATCGAGGCGTCGAACGTCTTGGCGAGCTCATAGCCCGTCATCGGACGTTCCGTGAGGCATGCGAGGATTGCGTCACCGAGTGCCAACGCCCACCTCCATCTCAGTTCCCAGGAAGGCCATTCTGAAGTTCGCTTGACTTTATGCGCAACTGTGCATATGCGTCAATATGCATATGGTGATCGGCGTGCCGCCTTGTCGCGCGCGGCCGATGTTCAGGCCCCTCAACCCCCCGCCGCAGGAGACGTCCGAATGAGCAAGCCGGGCCTCGACAAGTGGTACGCCTACATGAAGTCCCACGACACCGTCGCTCTGTGGGATCTGCTGCATCCCGACGCGGTGTTCGAAAGCCCGGTCGTGCACACGCCGCAGCGCGGCCGCGACATCACCTTCAAATACCTCACCAGCGCCGCCAAGGTGCTCGGCGGCCCGACCTTCAAGTATCTCGGCGAGTGGCGTAACGACACCGGCGCGGTGCTCGAGTTCGAGAACGAGATCGAAGGCATCAAGCTCAACGGCGTCGACATCATCACATTCGACGGTGACGGCCGGATCACGCATTTCAAGGTGATGGTGCGTCCGCTCAAGGCGATCAACCTGCTGCATCGGATGATGGGCGAGGAGTTGATGAAGCAGAGCGGCGCAACGTCGCAATCACAGTCTCGCTAGGACCTGCCGCGGACCTTCCGAACCGGATAAGGTCCGTTCCAACAAACCCAAGGACAGGCTGCGCAGCATCGGTCGCGCGTGCGACCGCGAGCCAGCCGGGAGATCAGCATGCCGACCTACAAAGCCCCCGTCGAAGACGTCAGCTTCCTGTTGAACGACGTTTTCCAGATCGACCGCTACGGCAATCTTCCCGGCTTCACCGATGCGTCGGCCGATGTGCGCGAGGCGATCCTCGGCGAAGCCGCCAAGCTCAGCGAAGAGGTGTTGCAGCCGCTCAATCGCACGGGCGATCTCGAAGGCTGCAAGCGTAATGACGACGGCAGCGTCACCACGCCGAAGGGCTTCAAGGAAGCCTTCAAGCAGGTCGCCGAAGGCGGCTGGCTCGGCCTGTCGGCGCCGACTGAATTTGGCGGCCAGGGCCTGCCGGTGACGCTCTCGCAGGCGGTCAACGAATTCCAGATCTCCGCCAACATGGCGTTCTCGATGTATGGCGGGCTGACCATGGGCGCGACCGCCGCGCTCCTGGTGCACGGCACCCCCGAGCAGAAGAAGACCTACGTGCCGAAGATGGTTGCCGGCGAGTGGACCGGCACGATGAACCTGACCGAGCCGCAGTGCGGCACCGATCTCGGTCTGCTCCGCACCAAGGCGGTGCGCCAGGCCGACGGCAGCTTCAAGATCACGGGCACCAAGATCTTCATCTCCGCCGGCGAGCACGACCTCGCCGACAACATCATCCATCTCGTGCTGGCCCGCATCGAAGGCGCGCCGGCCGGCATCAAGGGCGTCTCGCTGTTCGTCGTTCCCAAGGTGCTGGTCAATGCCGACGGCTCGCTCGGCCAGCGCAACGGCGTCACCTGCGGCTCGATCGAGCACAAGATGGGCATCCACGGCAATTCCACCTGTGTGATGAACTACGACAACGCCACCGGCTGGCTGATCGGCGAAGAGAACAAGGGCATGCAGGGCATGTTCGTGATGATGAACGAGGCTCGCCTCGGCGTCGCGGTGCAGGGCCTCGCGCAGTCCGAGGTCGCCTATCAGAACGCGGTCGCCTATGCGCGCGAGCGCCTGCAGGGCCGCGCGCTGACCGGCGTCAAGGCCGCCGACAAGCCGGCCGATCCGATCATCGTGCATCCCGACGTGCGCCGCACGCTGCTCACCATCCGCGCCTTCAACGAGGCGGCGCGCGCCATGGTGGTGTGGACCGCGCTGAAGAGCGACGTTGCGCACCGCTCCAACGACCCGAAGGATCGCCAGGCCGCCGACGACCACATGGGCCTGATGACGCCGGTGCTGAAGGGCGTTCTGACCGACACCGGCTTCGCCAACACGGTCTCGGCGCAGCAGATGTTCGGCGGCCACGGCTATATCGCCGAGCATGGCATGGAGCAGTTCGTGCGCGATGCCCGCATCGCGATGATCTACGAGGGTGCCAACGGCATCCAGGCGCTCGACCTCGTCGGCCGCAAGCTGCCGCGCGACGGCGGCCGTGCCGCGATGGCGTTCTTCGGCGAGGTCACCGCCTTCGCCAAGGAGCATGGCGCCGACGAGGCGATGAAACCGTTCATCACCCCGCTCTCCACCGCGCTCGGCCATCTGCAGCAGGCCACCGGCTGGCTGATGCAGAACGCGCTGACCAAGCCTGACAATGCCGGCGCCGCGGCGACCGATTTCATGAAATTGTTCGGCCTCGTCGCGCTCGGCTACATGTGGGCGAAGATGGCCAAGGTGGCGCAGGACAAGGCCGCCGCCGGCACCACGCCTTACCTCAACACCAAGCTCGTGACCGGCCGCTTCTTCATGGAGCGGCTGCTGCCCGAGACCGCCGTGCATCTGGCCCGGATCCAGAGCGGCAGCGCCACCACGATGGAATTGGCCGCGGAAGCGTTCTGAAGCGTTTTCCAGCGAAGTGGATACCGGTTCGCATGAAGAAAACGCGTCAAACAAGAAAGCCTTGAAAATTGCCGCCGCACCCGTGCGGCGGCGCTTCCTTCCGTATATATTATGATCCTCATATCAAGGAGGGCGTCATGCCTGAGGCATACATCTACGATCACGTTCGTACTCCGCGCGGCCGCGGCAAGGCCGATGGCGCGCTCCACGAGGTCACCGCGCTGGCGCTCGCCACGGTGCCGCTGACGTCGCTCAAGGAGCGCAACAATCTGCCCGAGGACTCCGTCGACGACGTCATCCTCGGCGTGGTCGATCCGGTCGGCGAGGCCGGCTCCGACATCGCCCGCTTCGCCGCGCTGAAGGCCGGCCTCGGCGAGAAGGTGCCGGGCGTGCAGATCAGCCGCTTCTGCGCCTCCGGCCTCGATGCCGTGAACTTCGCCGCGGCCCAGATCATGAGCGGCCAGCATGAGCTCGTGATCGGCGGCGGCGCGGAATCGATGAGCCGCGTCGGCATCGGCGCCTCCGGCGGCGCCTGGCCGATGGATCCCTCGATGGCGGTGCCGGCCTATTTCATGCCGCAGGGCATCTCGGCCGATCTGATCGCGACCAAATACGGTTTTTCGCGCGACGACGTCGACGCCTACGCCGTGCAGAGCCAGCAGCGTGCGGCCAAGGCCTGGGACGAAGGTCGCTTCAACAAGTCGGTGGTGCCGGTCAAGGACATCAACGGCCTGACCATCCTCGCCAAGGACGAGCACATGCGCCCGACCACGACGATGCAGTCGCTGGCGCAGCTGCAGCCGTCCTTCGCGGCGATGGCGGCGATGGCCGGCTTCGACGCGGTGGCGATCCAGTCGCATCCCGAGGTCGAGAAGGTCAATTACGTGCATCACGCCGGCAATTCCTCCGGCATCGTCGACGGCGCCGGCGCGGTGCTGCTCGGCAGCAAGGAGGCAGGAGCCAAACACGGGCTGAAGCCGCGTGCCAGGATCCGCGCCTTCGCCAATATCGGCTCGGAGCCGGCGATGATGCTGACCGGCCCGGTCGACGTCACCGAAAAGCTGTTCGAGCGTTCCGGCATGAAGAAGTCGGACATCGACCTGTTCGAGCTCAACGAGGCCTTTGCTTCGGTCGTGCTGCGCTACATCCAGGCCTTCGACATCGACAACGCCAAGATCAACGTCAATGGCGGCGCGATCGCGCTCGGCCATCCGCTCGGCGCGACCGGCGCGATGATCCTCGGCACCGTGCTCGACGAGCTCGAACGCACCAACAAGGAGACGGCGCTGGTGACGCTGTGCATCGGCGGCGGCATGGGCACCGCCACCATCATCGAGCGCGTGTAACGCTGCTGCGTAGGGTGGGTTAGCCGAAGGCGTAACCCACCATGTCACCGCGAGAGAGATGGTGGGTTACGCTTCGCTAACCCACCCTACGAGATCGAGACGCAACCGCCGCGCCTGAGATCGGCCGCCGGCACCGAGGGAGCAAAAGATGGCTTACAAGAATTTCAAGTTCGACGTCGACGCCGACGGCATTGCGCTCGTCACCTGGGACATCCCGGGCCGTTCGATGAACGTGTTCGATGAGGTCTCGACGCAAGAGATCGGCGAGATCATCAAGCAGACGACCAGCGATGCCGCGATCAAGGGCGTCGTGATCACGTCGGCCAAGGAGGCGTTCTGCGCCGGCGCCGACCTTTCGATGCTCGAGGGCATGAACCGCAGCTACGCGCAGCTCTTCAAGGAGAAGGGCGAGGAAGCCGCGAACCAGATGCTGTTCGAGCAGAGCCGCCAGATGTCGCAGTCGTTCCGCGCGATCGAGACCTCGGGCAAGCCGTGGGTCGCCGCGATCAACGGCCTCGCGCTCGGCGGCGGTTTCGAGATCACGCTGGCCTGCCACTACCGCGTCGCGGCCGAGAACCCCAAGACTCGCCTCGGCCTGCCCGAGATCAAGGTCGGCCTGTTCCCGGGCGCCGGCGGCACCCAGCGTGTGCCGCGCCTGGTGTCGCCGCAGGACGCGATGCAATTGCTGCTCAAGGGCGAGGCGGTCAATCTGACCCGCGCCAAGGCGCTCAATCTGATTCACGCCGTCGTGCCCGCGGCCGATCTGATCAAGGCCGCGAAGGACTGGATCAAGGGCGGTGGCAAGGCCGTCGCGCCGTGGGACGAGAAGGGCTTCAAGCTGCCCGGCGGCCCCGTCTTCTCCAAGATGGGCATGCAGATGTTCCCGGCCGGCAACGCGATCTATCGCCGCGAGACCTACGACAATTATCCGGCCGCGCGCGCCATCATGAGCTGCGTCTATGAAGGGCTGCAATTGCCGATCGACGCCGCGCTGCGGGTCGAGTCGCGCTACTTCACGAAGGTCCTGCGCTCGAAGGAAGCCGCCGCGATGATCCGCTCGCTGTTCCTGTCGATGCAGGAGCTCAACAAGGGCGCGCGCCGCCCGGCAGGCGTGCCGCCGACCAAGGTGAAGAAGCTCGCCGTGATCGGCGCCGGCTTCATGGGCGCCAGCGTCGGCTATGTCTCGGCGCAGGCCGGCATCGACGTCGTGCTGGTCGACCGCGACCAGGACAGCGCCGACAAGGGCAAGGGCCACGCCAAGACCGTGGTCGACGGCCTGGTCGCGAAGGGCCGGATGAAGCAGGAGGCGGGCGACGCCATCCTCGCGCGCATCTCGGCCACGGCGGACTACAACGTGATCTCGGACTGCGACCTCGTCATCGAGGCCGTGTTCGAGGACCGCAAGGTCAAGGCCGACACCTATGCCAAGGCGCAGCCGCTGCTGAAGCCGGGCGCGATCTTCGCCTCCAACACCTCGACCCTGCCGATCAATTCGCTGGCCGAGGAGTTCAAGGACCAGGGCAAGTTCATCGGCATCCACTTCTTCTCGCCGGTCGAGAAGATGATGCTGGTCGAAATCATCCTGGGCAAGAACACCGGCGACGTCGCGCTGGCGACCGCGCTCGACTATGTCCGCGCGATCGGCAAGACGCCGATTGTGGTGAACGATTCCCGTGGCTTCTTCGCCAATCGCTGCGTGATGCGCTACATCTCCGAGGGCAATGAGATGTTGCTCGAAGGCGTGCCGCCGGCGATGATCGAGAACACCGCCAAGATGGCCGGCATGCCGGTCGGGCCGCTGTCGCTGCAGGACGAGGTCGCGCTCGATCTCGGCCTCAAGATCACCAAGGCGACCGAGGCCGATCTTGGCCCCAACGCGATCGACCAGGCGCAGAAGAAGCTGATGGTCGAGATGGTCGAGAAGCAGGGCCGCTTCGGCCGCAAGAACGGCAAGGGCTTCTACGACTATCCGGAGAAGGGCAAGGGTCAGAAGAGCCTGTGGCCGGGACTGGCCGATTTGCAGCCGAAGCAGCTCGATCCCGACACGCTCAGCGTCGAGGAATTGAAGCAGCGCTTCCTGGTGGTGCAGGCGGTGGAAGCCGCGCGCACCGTCGAGGATCACGTCATCACCGACGTGCGCGAGGCGGATGTCGGCTCGATCCTCGGCTTCGGCTTCGCGCCGTTCACCGGCGGTGCGCTGTCCTACATCGACTTCATGGGTACCAAGAATTTCGTTGTGCTCTGCCACGCCTTCGAGAAGAAATACGGTTCGCGCTTCACGCCGCCGAAGCTGCTCGAGGAGATGGCGGCCAAGGGCGAGACCTTCTACGGCCGTTTCCCGCCGAAGAAGCAGGCGGCGTAGGCGTCGTTACGTTCTGAGCCAGTTCGCACAGGATCAAGCCGGTCATCGATCCGACTTGATCCTGTTGCGTGACGGTCGCGCAGGTCAAAGTCCCGCCACGCTTGCTCCCCACTGGCACCATGCTGCTGGCATCACTCTTGCTGGTCGATCGCCAAGACGATCACCAAAGATGACGATCAGGGTTGGGGTGTCCTGCAATGCATTCTATGCTCAAGGAAGGTGCCGCTGAGGCCGCGGGCAAGCATTCCGTCTTGCTCTCACCGCCGCGACGAGGAAATCCGCTGCGCTTGCGGGGCAAAGGTCCTTCCTGGTTCGGCCTGGTGCTATTCTTTCTGGCCGTGGACCTTGTGCTCGCGGCGGCCGCGTGGAATGCCGTCGACTTCTTCCGCCATTGAGCCGTCATGGCCCGGCGAGAGCACAGCGCCGGTGAGATAGGCGATCTGGTTGAATACGAGGCAGGCGACGACGATCGGAGCGCCGGTGGCAAAGGCATAGCCGTCGGATTGGAGCACGATTGCCGCGAGCACCGCGACCAGCGGCGACACCAGCATCAAGGTCCAAACCCGAAAGTACAAACTGGTTGCCAGCCCGACGAGCGTACTGGTCAACAAAACCGTAAAGGCGATCGTCACATTTTTAGACCAGTTGGAGCGGAGGGCGCGCCGCAGGTCATAGTCGGTCAGTTGGATCGCTCGAACAAGGACAAGAACGCCCTCAGCCGGAAGTACACCGACTTAGTCTTAATCGGTACAATGCGGATCAAATCTGATTTGTTCCAGCGCGTGCCGAAAGTTTGCACCGCTCATTTCTCCCGTGGTGCGCTGGTTGAAGTTGGTGAAGCGCAGCACCGCTGATGCGCCCAGCTTGAGCTGATCGATATCTTGCGGCGCAACATGCGCGATCGACGCGGTGAGCTGGCCGCGTTCGTCGAGCAGCCGCGCCGAATCTCGTTGCAGCGCGGTGATGCTTGCCGCGACCTCTTAGGTCGCGCGTAGAAAAAAGGGCCGGATCCTTGATCCGGCCCTTTCACGTCTGATGAAACTGGCGCGAAAGCTCAGGCAGCCTTCAGCAGGCCTTCCTTCTTCAGTGCTTCCTGTACCTTCGGGCGCGCGGCGACGCGGGCCTTGTAGGCCATCACATTCGGCAGGCCGGAGAGATCGAAGCCCAGCCGGTCGGTGGCCCACATGATCATGGTGAAGAGATAGCCGTCGGCGACCGTGAACTGGTTGCCCATCAGGTATTCGCGCCCGGCGAGCTGGCTCTCGACATACTTGAATTTGCCCATGGCGCGGTCCTTGAAGAACGCCTTGGCGTCGTCGGCGAGCGCGGGCGAGAACATCGGGCCGAGATTCTTGTGCAGCTCGGTCGTGATGTAGTTCAGCCATTCGAGCAGCTTGTAGCGCTCGTTGGAGTCCCGCGCCGGTGCCAGCTTCCTGTCGGCGACCTTGTCGGCGATCATCTGGATGATGATCGGCCCTTCGGTGACCATCTCGCCGGTATCCAGCGCCAGCGCGGGCACCTGGCCCTTGGGGTTCACTTGCAGGAAATCGTCGCCGTTTTCGAGCTTCTTGGCGCGCAGATCGACCTTGACCAGGTCGTAGGGCAGGCCGGCCTCGAGCAGGGCGATGTGGGGGGAGAGGGAGCAGGCACCGGGGGAGTAATAAAGCTTCATGGGGGTATTCCTTCCCTTGTTCTTGGCGTCCGGAGAGGGATTGCCTACATGCACCTGCATGAAATAGTCAAGATTGATGCAGATGCATTCAGTGCGGTACACTCGGTTCCGGGACCATATGGGCTAGACGATGAAACGCAAGCTATCGAGCGAGGCGACGGCCGCCTGGATCCGCCTGATGCGGGTGCCGAGCCGGGTGCTGGACTGCGTCGAGCAGGATTTGAAGAAGGCCGGCTTCCCGCCGCTCGCCTGGTATGACGCCTTGCTCGAGCTGTCGCGCGCGCCGTCGGGCGAGCTGCGCCCGGTCGAGCTCGAGCGGCAGATGCTGATCCCGCAATATTCGACCTCGCGGCTGATCGACAAGCTGGTCGACGAAGGGCTAGCGGCCCGCCGCGAATGCAAGATCGACAAGCGCGGCCAGTTCGTCGAGATCACCGAGGCCGGTCGCGAGCTCCAGAAGAAGATGTGGAGCGCCTATTCCTCGGCGATCGACAAGCATGTCGGCTCGAAATTGTCCGATGCCGACGCGGCCAGGCTGTGCGGTCTGCTCGACCGTCTGGGCTGCTCCTGCGGTGACGCCAAAGGTGACACCAAGGTCGATGCAAAGAGCGATACCAAGGCCGCGCCGGCGCGAGACGGCGTACCTGCCCGATGATATTCCTGACCCCATCATCCGCGGCCGTTGTGGCCCACGGATGTCCCTGCCACCGCGCGCCTTCGATCGAAGCGCCCTTGAGTTGGATTTTCTATGGCGCGTGACCAGATCGACATGACGCCGCTGCAGTCGCGCGACGAGCTCGTGGCGTGGATTGAAGCCGGCGTGAAGCCCGAGTCCGAATTCCGGATCGGCACCGAGCACGAGAAGACCCCGTTCACGCTCGAGGGCCATCACCCCGTGCCCTATGAAGGCGCGAAGGGCATCGGCGCGCTGCTCGAGGGCATGAAGCTGTTGCTCGGCTGGGAGCCGATCATGGAGCGCGGCAACATCATCGGGCTCTATGACGTCACCGGCGGCGGCGCGATTTCGCTCGAGCCGGGCGGGCAGTTCGAATTGTCGGGCGCGCCGGTCGAGACCGTGCATCAGACCCAGTCGGAGCTGATGGCGCATCTGGCGCAGGTGCGGGAGATCGCGACCCCGCTCGGCATCGGCTTCCTCGGCCTCGGCATGACGCCGTCCTGGTCGCGGGCGCAGATCCCGGCGATGCCGAAGGGCCGCTACAAGATCATGAGAAATTACATGCCGAAGGTCGGCAAATACGGCCTCGACATGATGTTCCGGACCTGCACGGTGCAGACCAATCTCGACTTCTCCTCCGAAGCCGACATGGTGAAGAAGCTGCGGGTGTCGCTGGCGCTGCAGCCGATCGCGACCGCCTTGTTCGCCAACTCGCCCTTCACCGAAGGCAAGCCCAACGGTTTTCTGTCGTTCCGCTCCGAGATCTGGCGCGACACCGACAATGCGCGCTCTGGCATGATTCCGTTCGCATTCGAGGATGGCATGGGCTTCGAGCGCTATGTCGATTACGCGCTCGACGTTCCGATGTATTTCGTCAAGCGCGGCGAGGAATATATCGACGTCTCCGGCTCATCGTTCCGCGATTTCTTCGCCGGCAAGAATGCCGCCATCCCCGGCGAGCGTCCGACCCTGTCGGACTGGGCCAATCACCTGTCGACGATCTTCCCCGAGGTGCGGCTGAAGCGTTATCTTGAAATGCGCGGCGCCGACGGCGTGCCGTGGGGCCGGCTGCCGGCGCTGCCGGCGTTCTGGGTCGGGCTGCTCTACGACAATGACAGCCTCGATGCCGCCTGGGACATCGTCCGGCACTGGACCGCGCCGGAGCGGCAGGCGCTGCGCGACGACGTGCCGCGTTTCGGCTTCAAGGCGCGGATCAAGGACCGCTATCTGTTCGAGATCGCCAAGGAGTGCCTGATCCTGTCGCATGCCGGATTGCGGCGGCGTGGCCGGATCGATCATCTCGGACGCGACGAGAGCCGCTTCCTCGAACCGCTCGAGCGCATCATCGAGACCGGCCGCTCGCCGGCGGAGGAGATGCTCGAGAAGTTCAACGGTCCGTGGAAGGGCTCGGTGGAACCGGCCTATCAGGAGTACGCGTTCTAGTCCCCGCTCAGCCTGAATTCGGGTCCGCAACGCGCGCGGACGGCGGTGGTGTCGCACCCGCCGTTCATCAGCCGTACAGGTTCATGGCGTTCAAATGACGCCCCGTGGAGTGCGCGGGGCTGTGCGAATTTGAAAGCAATGTCATGGGGATAGGTCGCCTCTTTAGGGCGTGGATGGTGGTGTTTGCGGTTTTTGCGGCCGCTTTCGTCGCACGCCCGGCATTGGCGCAGACCAATTTCGACCGTCCCGGCGGCGACTACCTGAATGCGCCGGTGACATCAGGCGATCCCGCCGATTGCGCGCTCACCTGCGAGCGCGACCGCCGCTGCCGCGCCTGGAGCTTCAACTATCCGACCGACGCCAACAATGGCGCGGTGTGCTGGCTGAAGAACAGCGTGCCGGCGCGGGTGCAGGACGTCTGCTGCGTCTCCGGGGTGCGTGGCGCGGGCGTGGTCGAACCGCGCAACGGCGCCATCGAAACCTCGATCGACCGCCTCGGCGGCGACTACAAGAATTTCGAGCTGAAGAGCAGCGACGGTGACGAGGCCTGCCAGGCCGCCTGCACCGCCGACAACAAGTGCCGCGCCTGGACCTATGCCCGGCCCGGCTATGCCGGCCGCGACGCGCGTTGCTTCCTGAAGAAGGAGATCAAGCCGCCGCGCCGCAAGGCGGGGTTCACGTCGGGCGTGGTGCGGTAGCGCCACCGCGCATCGTCGGTGCGTGACCTGATCCGGGAAAAGGGGCGACGCCCTGGCAGGCGCTCGGGCTCCCGGATGCGTCGCTGGGTGTTGACCGGCCTCTGGACGCGATGATCGCCCATCCGATCCGCATCAACCGGCCGCTCTCAGGTTACCCCGGCCGCGCGCTGAATTGGCATGGCCAACGCGGCCTCCGGAAAGCGAAGGCAAGCGGTCGTTCCCTGTCCACGGTTCGACGCAATGACGAGCTCACCGCCATGTGAGGCCATGATCTCCTGCACGATCGACAGGCCGAGGCCGGCGCTGTTCCTGGCCGTGCCGCCGGTCTGGAATGGCTCGATCAGCTTGCGCTCCGAGCCCGGAGCGAGTCCGGCGCCGTCGTCGCTGATCGATACGCGGCCGCGGCTGAGGCTGGCCCTGATGCATCGGGCGCCCCGGGCGTGAATCAGTGCGTTGCCGACCAGGTTGGCCAGCGCGCTCCTGATAGCAGCTTCGACGCCCTGTACCGTGGTGGCCGGTTCGTCGCTGTGTTCCAGCGAGAGTTCGATCCCGGCGTCCAAAGCCGACGGGCTGAAATCTGCCAGCACGTCGCGCGTCACGGTCGCAAGGTCGATCGGCCGCTTTTCGAGCGTCCCGTTTTGCAGCCGCGCCAGGTCCAGCATGGCCGAAACAAGCGATGTCAGCCGGCGGACATCGTGAATCAGCTCCACCCGCAAGGCGGGATCGGCCACGTCCTCGACCCTTGCGCGCAGCAACGTCAGGGGGGTGCGGAGCTGATGGGCGGCGTTGCCCAGGAACCGGCGCTGCGTCCGGATGTAGGCGTGGATTTCATCAAACGCGCGGTTCAGCGCTGTCGCCAGCGGCTTCAGTTCTGCGGGGACCCGATCGAGCGAAATCGATCCCTGCGGCGCGGCCGGATCGATCGCGAGCGCAAGCTTCGTCACCCGTTCGATGCTGCGCGCCACGAAGCGCGCGGCGAGGAACACGCCGATCGCCACGATCAATACGTACCCCGCCGCGTAGAGGGAAATCTCCAACAGATTTTTCAGGATGAACCACATCGCGATCTGGTCAGGACGGACGTGGGCGTTTCCGATCATCATCACGAGTTCGGGGACGTGGCCGGTGTGCATGACGACCATGCAGAACGAACTTTTCTTGTCGAGCGACTTGAGCATGGAAAGACCGCTCGGCCCGACAAAGGGCAGCGAAACCGGAAGCTGTGGCCTGCGCTCGCGCCCGAATTCGCTTGTCATATCGCCGTAAGCCACGACGTACCACAGATCCGGACTTTGGGATTTCAGCTCTTCCAATCGGGCGGTGGGGCGGACTGTGACCCCGTCGCCGGGGTTGACCTCGGTGGCGCGACCAAGAACGTAGGCGGCCGCAAAGCAGCCGCTGCGTTCTGGCTCCTGCGCGATGAACAGCCAGAAGACGAGGCCGAGCGCGGCGAAGAAAATCACGGCGGCGGCCGTCCCGAGCGAGAGCGTCAATGTCCGCGCGATCGACGTCATCGGATATTTGCCATCCTCAGAATGTAGCCGATGCCGCGCATGCTGCGGATCTCGACGTTGCTGCCAAGTTCGGACAGCCTCTTGCGAAGCCGAGACACCTGCGACTCGAGCGTGTTGGATTCGATCTCGTCGTCGAATCCGTAGATGGCCTCGATCAGTGCCTCGCGGGCGATGACGCGGTCGCGTCGCATCAAGAGCGCCTCGAGGATCAAGGCCTCGCGGCGCCGGAGCAGGACCTTGTGGCCGGCGACGGTCGCCTCGTTGGTGCCGATCTTCAGTTCGACATTGCCGAACGAGAGCATTGACGACACGGATACGCGGGGCCGCCGCAGCACGGCCCGTGCTCTCGCGATGAACTCCTGCGGCTCGAAGGGCTTGCCCAGATAGTCGTCGGCGCCGCCGTTCAGCCCGTCGATCACGTCTTCCTTGGCGTCCTTGGCGGTCAGCATGATGATGGCCGGCCTGTCCGGCTGTCGGCTCAGCGTCGTGACGATATTGAGCGCATCGCCATCGGGCAGCATTCGGTCGACGATCGCCAGATCGTAGTTGAAACTGCTGAGCGCATGTCTCGCATCCGTAACGGATTCGACGATGTCGATAACGCCGCCGAGCTGTCCGAGCAGCCGGTCGAGATAGGCGGCGATTTGCGGTTCGTCTTCGATCACGAGAAAGCGCACAGACCTTCCCTCGCATGGTCGGCCGATGATCTTGCAGACGATTGTGTCGGCATCGCGCCAGCGATGGTTCAGCGCTCACAGCACCTATCGACAGTCCGCTTTGACGAGACAAGCCACGAATCTTTCGCGTCTTGCGCGCGCTCGCGGCGCGGCAATCTTCGGGCAATGTTCACAGGCCACCTACCCGCGACCATGCAGCAACCCTTCCCACAAGGCCCAGGTCAGAGGTTTTGAGCATTCCGCCATGCGAGAGTTCTCCCGTTCTTGCGCGGCGAAGGCCGCGCGTCGTGCCGTCGTTGCTGCTCTTCCTGCCGCATTCGGCGTTGTCGCGGCCTTTCCCGGTCAGGCTGCCGCGCAAACCGCGTTCACGTTGCCGGCTCCGCCTTTTTCAGTCCCTTTCCTGCCCTCGGTCTCGGGCAACTGGACTGTGATGATTGGCGCGAGCGGGGCGTCCAGACCGGACTTCGAGGGTACAAACCACAGCAAGTTCGCCCCGGTCCCGATTTTCGCGATCCGTCGCCCCGGCACCGTCGACCAGTTTCGCAGCCCGCGCGACAACGCAAGCATCGCGATCGTCGACTTCGGTGATTTTCGGGCCGGCCCCGTCGGCAAGTTCGTGACGTCGCGAAGAGCGAGCAGGTATTCCGAGCTCAACGGTCTTGCTGACGTCAGCGCGGCCTTCGAGCTCGGCGGATTCGTCGAATACTTTCCGGTCGACTGGTTTCGTGTGCGCAACGAGACGCGCCAGGGCCTTGGCGGGCACCACGGCATCGTTTCCGACTTCTCGGCGGACTTCATCGTGCCGGTGTTTGGTGGCTTCACCGTTTCCGCCGGACCGCGCTTCACGGTGGAGACTGCGAAGGCGGTCTCGCCCTATTTCAGCATCGATACCGTGCATGCGATGGCGACCGGGCTGCCGGTCTTTGACGCCAAAGGCGGGGCGCATTCGGCCGGCGTCGGCGCGCAGCTGTCGTATCGGATCAATCCGAAGTGGGAAGTTCATTCCTATGTCGAATATGATCGACTGCTCGGCGACGCCGCGAAGAGCCCGATCGTGACGGTCCGCGGCTCGGCAAATCAGACTACGTTCGGCGTCGGCGCCTCCTATTCATTCGACGTCAAGGTTCAATGAGTGCCCATGCGCCGCAGCGGTCGATGTGCGAGCTTCGCGGCGGTCGTTCTTGTCGCCGCAAATGTGGCCGGGTGCGCGACGTTTGCGACCAGCGACAGCAAGCTGCAGGCGGTCAAGACCGTCGGCATCATTTCGGCGGTCGGCGATCAAGTGACCGTCGCCAAGGGAGGGCTCACGGGCCTGGACAATGGCAGCAAAAGCTTCCCTATCGAGCCGTGGGGACTTGATGATCTGATCGTCCAGCAGGCGACGGCGGCGCTGGGCGGCCGCTTTCAGGTGCAGCCGGTCACCTACAGCCGTTCCGCCTTTGCCACGATCAAGGATTCCGTGTTCACGCCCGCCAACCTTGTTCGCGGCGATCCGTTCAAGCAGCTGGTTCGAACCGAAGTGTCTCCGCAAGGGCTCGATGCGTATATCGTCATCACCAAGGCGCAGGCGGTCTACGGTGGCGGCCACCGAAAGGTCGAAGGCGTCGGCTTCATCACTTACCGCACGGTGACGGAATCCTACAGCCAGATCTATGCGCTCTACGAAATCAGAGTGATCGACGGCAAGACGTTTGACGTCATCGACAAGAAGGCGGCCCAGCCGCTGGGCAATGCCGGGAATGTCCCGCTCGCCGGTCCGAGCCGGCCGGTCGACGGGAATTTTCCGATCAGCTCGGGCGATGGCAACGATGAGGGCCTGCACCGGGCGATTGTCGACCTCATTACGCGTAGCCTGCCGACGACGTTGGGCGACATGCATCTCGCGGCTGTCCGCTGATACCAATCAACAAGCTGGGAGAACTCCTTTGGAGACGTCGATGTTTGACCGGTACTGGTTCCTGCTGTCCATCTTGCTTGGCGTTGCCGTGATTTTCCTGGTGAGTCTGAGCTTGATCATCTACGCCTAGATCAGGCACGCAGCATCGCAAGGCGGGGTTCACGTCAGGCGTGGTGCGTTAGGGCCGCACATACATCGTCGTCCCTGCGAAAGCAGGGACCCATACTCCGCGGCGGACGTGGCGAATGGGACTTGTCATTTCAGGACCGCCCAACAACCTCCATCTGTGGTTATGAGTCCCTGCTCCCGTGCGCAATTGCGCACTAGGCAGGGACGACAGGCTACTCCGGCGCCAGCACCGTGACCTCCGGCCACAACGCCTTCCACCGCGCGGCCTTGTTCGCATAATTCGCCGCGGAAAAATTCGCGGTGAGGTTCGGCCGCACGATCATGCCGGCGACATCGTCGAAACCGTTCGGCGCATAGACGTCGCAAACATCGGTGCTGCGGCGGATACCGATCTGCGTGGTCGCGGTGAGGAAGCGATCGATGCCGTCGGTCGAGCGCGACAGCGCGGGGTAGGGCAGGCCGTGCTTGTCGGGATACCAGAGATGGACGCGGGCCTGGTTGCGCGCCTCGATCGCGACACCGAGATGACCAAGCCGCGCCTTGAGGTCGCGGATGACGACGTCTTCGGCCTCCCACGACGTATCCGGATCGAAATAGAAGATGTCGTAGTCGCCGATGCCGTGATCGATCGGCCGGCTGGTCAGCACATTCCACACGGTCTGCACCAGGCAGCCGGACACCAGCCAGGCGTCGGGCAGGGCAACGCGGTGCAGCTCGTCGGTTATCGCTTGATTGACCGGGTTGCGCAGCACAGCAGTGAGGAATTGGTCTTGCGTCACGATGGAACGGTCGCGTCGTAGTCCCTGACCGCTTTCTTCGATGCCAGCGTGCGCCAGTGCCGGCGCAGCAGCGGCTCGACGGTCGTGCGCTTGGCCTTCGACAGGCGGATCAGCACGATCGGATAGTCGTGGTAGTGATCAGTGAAGTAGAACGCCGTCGGCTGGCTCTCGACCAGCATGTCGCGCTCATCGGGCGGCACGCCGGGCACCACCAGGCTGTCGCCGTCTTCCTTGAGCCGCACCAGCATCTTCTTGCGCACCTTCAGCGCCGGCGTGCCGTAGGAAGAGCCGTCCTCGACCTCCGGCCACGCCAGTGCAATGCGCCTGATGTCGTCGAAGGTCACGGCAATCATCCCATAAAGAATGTAGCCCGGATGGAGCGAAGCGAAATCCGGGACATCTTGCCGAGCGAGAGATCCCGGATTGCGCTGCGCTCCATCCGGGCTACGGGTCCGTTAGAGCTTACTGCACCGAGGTGAAGAAGCGTGCGAGGCGGAAGCCGGAGAGCCAGGTCCAGACCGGTTGGCTGCGGATGCCCATGTCCCAGGAGCCGACCACGGCATCGGCGCGGCCGATCAGATTGTCGATCGGCAACAGGCCGACGCCGCCGTCGCGCACCGGGACGCGGCTGTCGGCGGAATTGTCCCTATTGTCGCCGAGCACGAACAGATTGCCTGGCGGCACCGTCACCTCGGCCGTGTTGTCGAGCCTGCCATTGTCGCGGATCTTGAAGATCGCGTGGCTGACGCCGTTCGGCAGCGTCTCGATATAGCGGTAGGCATCCTCGCCGCCGCCGCGATCGTCTTCGGCAAAGCCGGTGCCATCGGGCTTCAGTGCCGCTGGATGATCGTTGATGAAGAGCTGGCCCTGCCGCATCTGGATGCGATCGCCGGGCAGCCCGACCACGCGCTTGACCCAGGCCTGCGAGCGGTCGCCCGGCCAGCGGAACACGACGACGTCGCCGCGCTTCGGCGTCTCGCCGAACACCCGGCCGGTCTCCGGCAGCGTGATCTGGATCGGCAGCGACGCCGCGCCGTAGCCATAGGGGAATTTCGAGGCGACCAGCGCGTCGCCGATCAGCAGCGTCGGTTCCATCGAGCCCGACGGCACGTAGAACGGCTCGGCGATCGCGCCCTTGGCGAGGAACACGACGGCCACGATCGCCGCCAGTTGCACGGCCTGCCCGCGCCAGCTGGTCGGCTTGGCCGCCACGACTTCGTTTCCGCTGCTCACTAGCCCGTTCCTCCGACCGTAATCCGTTCCATCCGCAGCGTCGGCTGGCCGACGCCGACCGGCACACCCTGGCCGTTCTTGCCGCAGGTGCCGATTCCCGTATCCAGCGCAAGATCGTTGCCGATCATGGTGATCCTGTGGAGATCGGTCGGCCCATTGCCGATCAGCATGGCGCCCTTCAGCGGCGCGCCGAGCTTGCCGTTCTCGATCTTGTAGGCCTCGGTGCACTGGAACACGTATTTGCCCGAGGTGATGTCGACCTGGCCGCCGCCGAAATTGGCGGCATACATGCCGTTCTTCACCGAGGCGAGAATCTCCGCCGGGTCACGATCGCCCGACAGCATGTAGGTGTTGGTCATGCGCGGCATCGGCACATGGGCATAGCTCTGCCGCCTTCCGTTGCCGGTCGGCTTCATGCCCATCAGGCGGGCATTCTGGCGGTCCTGCATGTAGCCGACCAAAACGCCGTCCTCGATCAGCACGGTGCGGTTGGTCGGGGTGCCTTCGTCGTCGATCGACAGCGAGCCGCGGCGCGACGCCATGGTGCCGTCGTCGACCACTGTAACGCCCTTGGCCGCGACCTGCTGGCCCATCAGGCCGGCGAAAGCGGAGGTCTGCTTGCGGTTGAAGTCGCCCTCGAGCCCGTGACCGACGGCTTCATGCAGCATCACGCCGGGCCAGCCGGCGCCGAGCACGACGTCCATCTCGCCGGCGGGCGCGGGCACCGATTCGAGATTGACCAGCGCCTCGCGCAGCGCGCCGTCGGCGGCATCGCGCCAGGCCTTGGTCTCGATGAAGCGCGCATAGCCCTCGCGGCCGCCATAGCCCTTGCTGCCGCTCTCCTGCCGGTCGCCCTGACCGGCGACCACGGAAATGTTGACGCGCACCAGCGGGCGGATGTCGCGATAGCTCTCGCCGTCGGGCCGCAGGATTTCCACCACCTGCCAGGTCGCTGTGAGGCTGGCCGAGACCTGCCGCACCCGCGGGTCCTTGTCCCTGACATAGGCGTCGATCTCGCCGAGCAGCTTGACCTTGGCCTCGAACGCTGGGCCATCCAGCGGGTTCTCGTCGCCATAGAGCCTGACATTGGTGTGGGCCGGCGCCGCGGTGAAAGTCCCGGCATAGCCGCCGCGCACCGCCGCCACCGCGTCCGCTGCGCGAATCAGCGCCGGGATCGAGACGTCGGAGGAATGCGCATAGCCGACCGCGTCGTCCTTGACGGCACGCAGGCCGAAGCCCTGCGAGGTGTCGTAGGTCGCCTGTTTCAGTCGGCCGTTGTCGAACACCAGCGCCTCGGTCTGCCCGAACTCCAGGAACAACTCGCCGTCGTCGGCGCCTTCAAGTCCGCGGGACACCTCGCGGCGGACGGCATCGCGGTCCAGATTGGCGCGGTCGAGCAGGGAGGTGGTGGCAGGATTGGTCATGGTCACTCCGACGCAGTGCGATTCCTTAGGCGTTCCCTGTCATCCTTGCCTGAAGCGCAGCTGATTGCCAGTGCGGAACCCGCAGCAGGACTTTCGGGCGATTGAAGCAGAGACGAGCGGAAAACTCACCTTACAACCCGGAAACCTGTGCCGGTCCCGGTTCAGGCCTGGACGGCGATCGGCAAAGATAGTGTTTGGGGCGGCAAACCGGGAGTGCCTGCGGCTATGCGGTCGATCACGGCAGCCCCACGCGATCGTCACCTTGTCGTCATCACCCCGCGCCGATCCGCCTTCCGCGGCTGGCTTTCCGGCTCGTCGGCATCGCTCGATTGCGGTGCCGGCTTCGGCTGCGCGCCACCGGCGGCGCCCTGCGCCGAGGTCGGGAAACCATGCTCCTGCGCCCACCGGTACAGTTCATCGAACACCGGTTTGAGCGCCTTGGCTGACGGCGTCATCTCGTACTCAACCCGCGGCGGCACCTCGGGATAAACCGTGCGCTTGACTAGGCCGTTGGCCTCGAGATCGCGCAGCTGGGTGGTCAGCATGTGCTGGGTCACGCCGGGGATCGCCTGCCGCAATTCGCCGAACCGGCGCTTGCGCTCGACTAGTTGCCAGAGGATGTCGCCCTTCCATTTCCCGGCCAGCACCGACAGCGCCCGATGAAATTGCGCCGACAGGTCGCCATTGCACGGCTGGGGTGCCGCCGGAGGCTCGGCGGGCTCAATGGTCAGTTTTTTCATACTACCTCACAAAAAGCATCCTACTTGTTCTTTTCATCTTACTCCCGAATTTAGTGCATCGAAAGCCGTGGGCCGGTCACCGAAATGGGCGGGTGGCCGCGCGGTCCGGTCGATACGAACAATTGGGGAGCCATCAATGTCTGTTGCCGTTACCGCCGCGCCGTCGCGCTGGAAATCGGTCACCCTGTGGGTCGTCAGGGGGCTGCTCGCTCTGGCGTTTGCCGCTGCGGGCGCCGCCAAGCTCTATGGCGTGCCGATGCTGGTCGCGGAATTCGAGCATATCGGGCTCGGCCAGTGGTTCCGCTATTTCACCGGATCGCTCGAGCTGCTCGGTGCGGTCTTGATCCTGGTGCCCCCGGTCGCGGCCTTCGGCGGCCTGCTGCTGAGCTGCATCATGATCGGCGCCACCATCACGCATCTGTTCCTGATCGGTGGCTCGCCGGTGCCCGCCCTGGTGCTGCTGACGTTGAGCGCGATCGTCGCCTACGCCAAGCGCAGCCAGTTCGCCCTGGTCCCGAGCGCACCGTGAGGTGGGTGCGATGCGAGTCTCTCGCCGCATCCTGACGCTGGCCGCGGGGCTCGTACTGGCCTTCGCGGTGCCGTTCGCCGTGACATTGCTGCTCACCGGTTCGGTAGCGGCGGTCTCCAAGCCGGAGCTGAAGAAGGCGGAGCCGCGCGTGCACCATGTGGTCTTGCCGATCAACTCGGATGATCCGACCACGATGCGTGCGCTGATCTCGACCGCGCTCAACCTCCCGAAACACTATCGGGAGCGCAACGAGCCGTTCGAGATCGAGGTCGTTGCCTACAATGCCGGCGTCCACATGCTGCGCGCCGATACCTCGCCGGTGAAGGATTTGTTGCGGGTGGTGCGGGGGCTCACGCCGGACATCCGCTTCGTGGTCTGTGAAGCCACCAAGCTCGGCATGGAACGCGCCGAGGGACATCCGCTGGTCCTGCTCGACAATGTCGATCTGGTGCCGAACGGGCCCGGACGCATCATCGAATTGCAAGAAGCCGGCTGGTCCTACATCCGGTCCTGAGCGAACAAGCCCGAGCGGAGAACTCCAACATGACGTCAGTTCGCGTGCCCACCCGCCGCGCCTTCGTCGCCGGCATGATCGGCGCCGGCGCCGCGCTCGCGATGCCGGCAGCGCGGACGCGCGCAGCGTCTGGACCGCCGCCATTCGGCACCATCCGGCATCAGTTCACGCTGGTTCAAGGCGCCCGCCCGGTTCCGCCGGTGGCGATACCGGCGCTGGCCGGCGGCGCGATCGACCTCACTGCACTCAAAGGCAGGCTGTTGCTGGTGAACTTCTGGGCCACCTGGTGCGCCGCGTGCCGGACCGAGCTTCCGATGCTGGATCGCCTCGCCGCCAGCGGCCGCAGCGATCTCGTCGTCGTCGCTGTCAGCACCGATCGCAACCGCGCGCTGGTCGCGCCCTACGTCAGGCAGCTCAAGCTTCGTCACCTCACGATCGGCTTCGATCCCGGCGGTCTCGTCTCGCGCGTCGACGCCGCCCAGCTCGACACGCCGTTCGCGCTCTACGGCATGCCGATCTCATTCCTGATCGGCATCACCGGACAGGTCGAAGGCTACATGACGGGCGAGGCGGACTGGCTCTCCGCGGAGGCGAGCGGGTTGTTCGACTATTATGCGGGCGGTGGGCGGTGAGATGGCGTAGCCCGGATGAAGCGCAGCGAAACCCGGGACCGCTCCAATCGCGGATTGACTAGCCCCGGATTGCGCTGCGCTCCATCCGGGGCTACGTGCTGCTGTGCCTGTGACGCAGCAGGGTGAGTCACCCTACGGCAATTTGTCATAGCCCTCAGCCAGCCCGTTCAGGCTGAGCGGGAAACCGATGCCCTCTTCCGGGGTCTCGAAGATAATAAACGTCGCGGTCTTGGCGTTCTTGAGCTGGCCGAGCAGCTTGTCGTCCATCACGACCTCGGCGACGCAGCCATTGGGCAGGCAGCGGACAAAACCGGCGCGGCCGACGTCCTGGTTGTCGAGCTTCAGGCCGAGGCCGGAGGGCAGCAGCACGCCGAGTGGGGCGACCACGCGCATCAGTCGGCTCTTCTGGTCGGCGGTCTTCAGCACGATCACGGTCAGGCCGGCATTGGAGCGGTCTTCGGCTACCACGCTCTGGATCAGCGCGCATTGCTCGGCCTGGGCGCCCGGCGGGGTGTCGCAGCGGATCTGCCAGTCGCCATGGACCGAGCGTACCGCGCCCTGCGCGTTCGCCGGCTGGGTCAGGCCGAGAGAAAGGGCCAGAAACAGCAGGCCGCCGAGCCAGCCGGCCTTTCGTCCTGCCTGAATTTTCGAAGCGCCCATCCGGGGTCGATCCTTTGATTGTTCGGTCGGTCCGGCCGTCGAGGCCGCCGGGTAGCACGCATCAGTCGACTGATACCGCAATTGGGCGCCTTGAAGGCGATCTTGAAGCCATTCCCGCGCCGGATTGGGGCAGCTCGCAGCGAATCAGGTTCCTGCAGGCTATCCCGTCTGTGCCTACATCCGGCAATCCCCCTGTCAACAGTGCGCGGCGTTGTTTCGGCGACTTTCGCTTGATTTTGCGGGAAAAATCGCGAGCGGCAGCTTCATCGCACGCGCATGGCTTTCGGCCGTACTACTGCATTGCGAGCGCCTGCGAATTATGGTTTGAGAGGCTGGATTTCGACGCGTTCTAGCGATCTGGCTCCCGTACCCACCTTGACTCAGAGACGGGTATGTCCGGAAGGCCATTTGTCAGGGCGGATCGTGCTGTATCTCCGGTCAATTGCCGGCGGTGCGTTGGGGAATAATGCAAGGGAGCGCGAACGGCATGAAGATGTCGATTGGCCGGTTGGGCAGGCAATTGCTGGGGTTGGCGGTGGCGGGTGTGGCGTCAGTCGCCGCGGGATCGGCCTTCGCCGAAATGGGGCAGCCGGCGCCGTGGGAACACACGCTGCAGGAAGCTGCGACCCCGGTGATGGAAAACATCATCTGGTTTCACAATTTCCTGCTGGTGCTGATCACCGTCATCACCCTGTTCGTGCTGGCGCTGCTCGTCATCGTGGTGGTGAAGTTCAACGCCAAGGCCAACCCGGTCCCCTCCAAGACCACCCACAACACCCTGATCGAAGTGGCCTGGACGCTGATCCCGGTCCTGATTCTGGTCGGCATCGCGGTGCCGTCGTTCCGCCTGCTGTTTCTGGAGCTCGACGTGCCGAAGCCGGACCTCACCGTGAAGGTCACCGGCAAGCAGTGGTACTGGTCCTACGCCTACCCGGATAACGGCAAGTTCGAGTTCGACTCGCTGCTCGACAAGGACAAGCAGCCTCGCCTGCTCGGCGTCGACAACGAGATGGTGGTCCCGGTCAACAAGGTGGTGCGGATCCAGACCACCGGCGCCGATGTGATCCACTCCTTCGCGGTGCCGGCCTTCGGCGTGAAGATCGACTCGGTCCCCGGTCGCCTCAACGAGAGCTGGTTCAAGGCCACCAAGACCGGCGTGTTCTACGGCCAGTGCTCGGAACTGTGCGGCAAGGACCATGCCTTCATGCCGATCGCGGTGCGGGTCGTCAGCGACCAGGAGTTCGCGACCTGGGTTGAAGGGGCCAAGAAGAAGTTTGCGACCAACCCGGCGAATTCCTACGCCTCGGCTGGTCAGGCGGCGCAGTAAGCCTGACGGCTCACGGCGCGGACGGAATAAGGGCGACGGGACCGCAAGGTCCGAGAGGGACTGCAAGGCAGGATTTTGAACATGGCGACAGGCGCAGCGACACACGACGATCACGCCCATGATGATCACGCCCACCATCCGACCGGATGGCGGCGCTATCTCTACTCCACGAACCACAAGGACATCGGTACGATGTACCTTGTCTTTGCGGTGATCGCGGGCATCATCGGCGCTGCGATGTCGATCGCGATCCGTGCCGAGTTGATGTACCCGGGCGTCCAGATATTCCACGAAACCCACACTTATAACGTGTTCGTGACCTCGCACGGTCTGATCATGATCTTCTTCATGGTCATGCCGGCGATGATCGGCGGGTTCGGCAACTGGATGGTGCCGCTGATGATCGGCGCGCCGGACATGGCGTTCCCGCGCATGAACAACATCTCGTTCTGGCTGCTGCCGGCTTCGTTCGCGCTGCTGCTGCTCTCCACCTTCGTCGAGGGTGAGCCGGGCGCCAACGGCGTCGGTGCGGGCTGGACCATGTACGCGCCGCTGTCGACCTCGGGCCATCCCGGTCCGGCAGTCGATTTCGCGATCCTGTCGCTGCATCTGGCCGGTGCGTCGTCGATCCTCGGCGCCATCAACTTCATCACCACGATCTTCAACATGCGCGCGCCGGGCATGACCCTGCACAAGATGCCGCTGTTCGTTTGGTCGATCCTGGTGACCGTGTTCCTGCTGCTGTTGTCGCTGCCGGTGCTCGCCGGTGCGATCACCATGCTGCTGACCGACCGCAATTTCGGCACCGCCTTCTTTGCGGCTGACGGCGGCGGCGATCCCGTGCTGTTCCAGCACTTGTTCTGGTTCTTCGGCCACCCCGAAGTGTACATCCTGATCCTGCCCGCCTTCGGCATGGTCAGCCAGATCGTCTCCACCTTCTCGCGCAAGCCCGTGTTCGGCTATCTCGGCATGGCCTACGCCATGGTCGCGATCGGCGGCATCGGCTTCGTGGTGTGGGCGCACCACATGTACACCGTCGGCATGTCGTCGGCGACGCAGGCCTATTTCGTCGCCGCCACGATGGTGATCGCGGTGCCGACCGGCGTGAAGATCTTCTCGTGGATCGCCACGATGTGGGGCGGCTCGATCGAGTTCAAGGCGCCGATGATCTGGGCGATCGGCTTCATCTTCCTGTTCACCGTCGGCGGCGTCACTGGCGTCGTGCTGGCCAATGCCGGCGTCGACCGCGTGCTGCAGGACACCTATTACGTGGTGGCGCACTTCCACTACGTGCTGTCGCTCGGCGCCGTGTTCGGCATCTTCGCCGGCTGGTACTACTGGTTCCCGAAGATGTTCGGCTACATGTACTCGGAGCGGATCGCCAAGGCGCACTTCTGGTTCACCTTCATCGGCGTCAACCTGGTGTTCTTCCCGCAGCACTTCCTCGGCCTGTCGGGCATGCCGCGCCGCTACGTCGACTATCCGGATGCATTCGCCGGCTGGAACCTGATCTCCTCCTGGGGCTCCTACATCTCCGGCATCGGCGTCTTGATCTTCATCTACGGCGTGATCGATGCGTTCGTCCGCAAGGAGCAGGCCGCGAACAATCCGTGGGGTGCGGGTGCGACCACACTGGAGTGGACGCTGACCTCGCCGCCGCCGTTCCACCAGTTCGAAGTGCTGCCCCGCGTGCAGTAAGTCCAAGACAACGCGGCGCACCCTGGGTGCGCCGCGCCTTTTGAGAGAAGTGAGACCTGATCTTGTCGGTTGTCGATCACAACGCCATCGAGCTGCCCCGGATTTCCGAGGCCGAAGTGGGCGACTACATCGCGCTGTTGAAGCCGCGCGTGATGTCGCTGGTGATCTTCACCGCGCTGGTCGGGCTGATGATCGCCCCGGTGCATGTCCATCCGGTGCTGGCGTTCACCTCGATCCTCTGCATCGCGGTCGGCGCCGGCGCCTCCGGCGCGCTCAACATGGCCTATGAGAGCGACGTCGACGCCTTGATGTCGCGCACCGCCAACCGGCCGATCCCGCGCGGCCGGATCACCCCGGCCGAGGCGGCCGCCTTCGGCCTGACGCTCGCCTTCTTCTCGGTGATGACGCTCGGCATCCTGGTCAACTGGGTGGCGGGCGCGCTGCTTGCCTTCACCATCTTCTTCTATGCCGTGATCTACACGATGTTGCTGAAGCGCTGGACCGCGCAGAACATCGTGATCGGCGGTGCTGCCGGCGCGCTGCCGCCGGTGGTGGCATGGGCGGCCGCAACCGGCTCGCTTTCGGTCGAGCCGATTCTGCTGTTCCTGATCATCTTCTTCTGGACTCCGCCGCACTTCTGGGCGCTGGCGCTGTTCCGCAGCGACGACTATGCGCGCGCCGGCATCCCGATGCTGCCGGTGGTCGCCGGTCCCGACGCGACCCGGCTGCAGATCCTGCTCTACACCGTCGTACTGGTCGCGATCGCGCTGGCGCCGTGGCCGCTCGGCTATTTCGACGCGATCTACGGCGTCACTTCGCTGGTTCTCGGCGCCGGCATGCTGTGGCTCGCCATCGAGGTCTATCGCCGCCGTGAGGGCGTTGCAGCCAACCGCGCCACGCGCCGGCTGTTCGCCTTCTCGATCCTCTATCTGTTCGCGCTGTTTGCCGTCCTCCTCGCCGAGGTGGTGGTCCGCGCGATCCTGCCTGTCTTCATCGGGTAGGGACGCCGGGGGGCAAGATGGGGGCGCATGGGATACCAATGGACGAGAAACGCGAACCAGAAGGAATCGTCCTCACCGAGGCGCAGCTCAAGAGCCGCCGCCAGCGCTCGATCGCCATTGCGCTCGCGCTCGGCGTCATGGTCGTGCTGTTCTTCGCCGTCACCCTCGTCAAGGGGCCGGCCGTGCTGGTGCGGCCGCTGTGAGTGAGATGGCAAACCAGGGCGCACCGCAGGCTCCGCAAGGCGAGGGCGCCAAGGTCACGCGCCGCATGCTGACACGCGACGCCG
The DNA here is from genome assembly GCF_018129565.1 of Bradyrhizobium sp. AUGA SZCCT0105. Classification (NCBI taxonomy): domain Bacteria; kingdom Pseudomonadati; phylum Pseudomonadota; class Alphaproteobacteria; order Hyphomicrobiales; family Nitrobacteraceae; genus Bradyrhizobium; species Bradyrhizobium sp. AUGA SZCCT0105. The sequence goes on from NZ_JAFCMK010000015.1 coordinate 101,962, forward strand.
TGGTCGCGTCGATCTGCGGCTTCGTGGTGGTGCTGATGGTCGGCGCGTCCTACGCGGCCGTGCCGTTCTACAACTGGTTCTGCCGCACCACCGGCTTCAACGGCACCACCCAGGTCGCGACCTCGGTGCCGACGGATGCGCCGCTCGCGCGCACCATTTCGGTCAGCTTCGATTCCAATGTCGCGCCGGGCCTGCCCTGGAAGTTCGAGGCCGAGCAGAACACGATCGACGTCAAGATCGGCCAGGTCGTCACGGTGTATTACACCGTGACCAACCAGTCGGCGCGCACCACGACCGGACAAGCCGCCTACAACGTCGCGCCGCTCACGGTCGGCGCCTATTTCCAGAAGATCAACTGCTTCTGCTTCACCGAACAGACCATGGCGCCGGGCGAGAAGCGCGAGATGGCCGTGGTGTTCTATGTCGATCCTGCGCTGGCCAGGGACAGCGAGAACGACACGCTGAAGACCATCACTTTGTCCTACACCTTCTTCCCCGTGCGCGATGCCGCGCCGAAGCCCGTGGCTGCGGGCGAGGCGGAGCAGCGCAAGGGCGGCTAGTTCTGGAATTTCAAGATTAAGACGTGCCTTGCGGCACGCGAATGGAGAGACGGCAATGGCTGAGGCGCAAGTCAAGCATCACGACTATCATCTCGTCGACCCGAGCCCGTGGCCGGTGGTCGGCTCGGTCTCGGCCTTCATCATGGCGCTCGGTGCGATCGGCTGGATGCACCACATGTTCTCCGCCGCGCCGATCGTGTTCGGCGTCGGCACCATCGGCGTGCTCTACACCATGGCGAGCTGGTGGGGCGACGTGATCAAGGAAGCCCAGTACAAGGGCGACCACACCCGCGTGGTGCAGATCAGCCACCGCTACGGCATGATCCTGTTCATCGCCTCCGAAGTGATGTTCTTCGTCGCCTGGTTCTGGGCGTTCTTCAATTCGGCGCTGTTCCCGGCCGATGCGGTGCATGCCACCCGCGATGCGGTGTTCGGCTGCGGCGCCGGCACGGCGATGGGGGCCTGCTCGGTCCCCGGCACGTGGCCGCCGCATGGCATCGAGACCTTCGATCCCTGGCATCTGCCGCTGCTCAACACGCTGCTGCTGCTGACCTCGGGCACCACCGTCACCTGGGCGCACCATGCGCTGCTGGAGAACGACCGCCAGGGCCTCAAGCAGGGCCTGATCCTCACCGTGATCCTCGGCGCCCTTTTCACCTGTGTGCAGGCCTATGAGTACGCCCATGCGACGTTCTCGTTCGGCGGCAACGTCTACGGCTCGACCTTCTTCATGGCGACCGGGTTCCACGGTTTCCACGTGCTGGTCGGCACCATCTTCCTGCTGGTCTGCCTGATCCGCGCTTATGCCGGCCACTTCACGCCGAAGCAGCACCTCGGCTTTGAGTTCGCCGCCTGGTACTGGCACTTCGTCGACGTGGTCTGGCTGTTCCTGTTCATCTGCATCTACGTCTGGGGCCACGGCGCTGAGTCCATGGCTCACGGCGCACACTAACCTCGCTGACGTGCTAAGAGGGGGCGGCCTGATGGCCGCCCCCTTTGCTTTTGAAGAGAACCGATGACGGACACCCCGCCCACTGTGACCGAAAGCGCGCTGCGCGGCATCGCCTGCCGCTGTCCGCGCTGCGGCAAGGGCAAGCTCTATTCCGGCTTCCTGACACTGGCGCCGCGCTGCCAGGCCTGTGGCCTCGACTTCGCCTTCATCGATGCCGGCGACGGGCCGGCGGTCTTCATCATCATGCTGGCCGGCGCCATCGTGGTCGCGGCGGCGCTGATCGTCGAGGTGAAGTACCAGCCGCCGTTCTGGGTGCATGCGGCGTTGTGGCTGCCGTTGATCGTGGTCACCACGATCCTGCCGCTGCGTTCGATGAAGGCGCTTCTGATCGCGCTGCAATTCCACCACAAGGCCGCCGAAGGCCAGTTGATCGAGCGCGACCCGGAATGAATGACACGACGAACAAGGCGTTTTCCAGCGAAGTGGATACAGGTTCGCGCCAAGAAAACGCGTCGAAAGGTTCTACTCGGCCGAGCGCGGCCGGCTTCGGCATTTTCACGCTGATCCTGATCGCGGTGTTCATCGCTCTCGGCGTCTGGCAGTTGCAGCGCAGGGTCGAGAAGCATGCGCTGGTCGCCGCACTCGACGAGCGGCTGGCCGCCCCGACCGAGGCGCTGCCGCCGCCGTCGGCGTGGCCCACGCTGACCTCGGCGAGGGACGAATTCCGCCGCGTCACCCTGACCGCGACCTACGCGAAGCAGCCGGACGCGATGGTCTTCAGCTCCGGCTCCGCGGTGCGCGACGACGTTTCGGGGCCCGGCACCTGGGCGTTCCTGCCGGCCAAGCTCGCCAGCGGCGAGACCGTCGTGATCAACACCGGCTTTGTCCAGAACACGATGCAGGACCGCGCTTTCGAGGATCGCGTCACAGGCCGCCTCGTCACCGGCGCGCCGGTTGAGCTGACCGGCTACATCCGCTTTCCCGAGCCGCCGGGCCGGCTGACGCCGAAGGAAGATCTGCCGAAGCGGCTGTGGTTCGTGCGCGATCATCGCGCGATGGCGCAGACGCTCGGCTGGGGCAAAGATGGAGCTCAAATCGCGCCGTTCTATATCGACCTCGAGGGGCCGGTGCCCGACAGCGGCACGCCGAAGCCCGGACCGCTCAAGGTGCGGCTCAAGGACGACCACATGCAGTACGCCATCACCTGGTTCTCGCTGGCCGCCGCGGTCACGATCGCCTTCGGCCTGTGGTGGCGCGGCCGGCGCCGCCGGGCGGCTTGAGGTCAGGTCGAGAGCGCGTGGCCGGCTCCGATCAGGCGGATCAGCATGTCGCCCCATAGCGCGCCGAGAATCCCGGTCAGCACGAACGCGGTCCAGAACAGCGCGGGACGCCCGATCCGCGCCCATCGGGCCGCGGCCACCGCCGGCAGGCCGATCGCGACGGCCAGCAGCACGATCGACGAGCCGGTCTGGCCGGGGTCCACTACCCAGTCGGCCAACGAACTGGCGAATGCCTCCGCCAGCATCGCGACGATCCAGAACGGAGCCTGGTCGCGGACCGAGCCGACGCAGAGAAATCCCGTTGCTCCCGCCACCCGGGCCCAAACGATCAGGGCGAGCGCGAACAGCGCCGCCAGCTGAACGGAGGCGACAAGATCGCCGATCCCGAGCGACCGGTCCGCCATATGGGCCAATGCCGCGCTGAGGACCAGGACGCCGACCAGCACCGGCCAGAAGGCGATCCGACCGGCACGATCGCGCGCGTACAGGACCCCGATCGACACCACGCCGGCCGCGGCCAGGACGTGGCTGCCCTTGCCCGCGACCGCATGGCCTCCGATTTCGCCCAGCGCTGCGGCAAAGGTCCGGATCGCCCAGAAGCGGAACGCGGCCTCGCGAACTGCGCTGGTCCCTCGCATCCCTACATGACGCATGTCCATGCGCGTCTCCCCGGCAGCGTTCAGGTCGACAATGTCGGATGTGCCGCAGGCTCACCCGAACGGCCGCGGCGCATGCGGTTGATCCACTGGGTCAAGCCATCGAGATAGATGTACACGACCGGCGTCGTGAACAGCGTCATCAGCTGCGAGACGATCAGCCCGCCGACGATGGCAAAGCCGAGCGGCTGACGCAGCTCCGATCCGGTGCCGGTGCCGATCATCAGCGGGACGCCGCCGAGCATCGCGCACATCGTCGTCATCAGGATCGGGCGGAAGCGCGCCTTGCAGGCCATGTAGACCGACTGCTCGGCAGGGAGATGCTGGTGGCGCTCGGCCTCCAGCGCGAAATCGATCAGCATGATGCCGTTCTTCTGCACGATGCCGATCAGCAGGATGATGCCGACCAGCCCGATCACGTCGAGCCCGAAGCCGAACGCCCACAGCGCGAGCAGTGCGCCGAGCCCGGCGGACGGCAGGGTCGAGAGGATCGTGATCGGATGGATCGTGCTCTCATAGAGCATGCCGAGGATCAGATAGACGGCGACCACCGCGGCAAGGATCAGGATCGGCGTCGACGCGAGCGCCGCCTGGAACGCCTGCGCATTGCCCTGGAAGCTGGTGATCACGGTCGACGGCACGTGCAGGTCGGCGGTCGCCTTCTGGACCGCCGCGACCGCGGTTCCCACCGCTGTGCCCGGCGCCAGATTGAAGCTCAGCGTGACCGACGGAAACTGGCTCTGGTGGTTCACCGAGAGCGGCGCGGTGCCGTAATCGATGCTCGCGATCTGGCTCAAGGGCACCATCGTCCCCGCGGACGAGCGGACGTAGATGCGGTTGAGCGCATAGGGGCCGAGCTGGAACGACGGATCGACCTCGAGGATCACGTAATAGGTGTTGAGTGTCGTGAACAGCTGGGCGACGTGACGCTGGCCGAATGAATCATAGAGCGTGTTGTCCACCGCGGCCGGATCGATGCCGAGGCGGGAGGCCGCGTCTCGGTCGATCTGCAGCTTGAGCTGGCGCGCGGCGTTGGCTTGGTCGGTCGCGACGTCGGCCAGTTCCGGCAACGTCTTCAGCTTCTGATACAGCTTGCCGGCCCACAAATTGAGCTCGTCCTGGTTCACGTCGGTGAGGGTGAACTGATACTGCGTCTTGGACAGGCGGCTGGCGAGATTGATGTCCTGCGTCGCCTGCATGAACACCGACATCCCCTTGATCTTCTGCAGCGCGGTGTCGAGCTGCCGGATCACCTGGTCGGCGGATGCATTGCGCTCGTTGCGCGGCTTCAACAGCAGGAACAGGCGGCCGTTGTTCTCGGTCACGGTCGGGCCGCCCGGTCCGATATAGCCGGTCGCATTGGCAACCGAGGGATTCTTGGCGATGACGTCGATGACACTGCGTTGCAGCGTCGCCATCTGCGCCGGCGAGATGTCCGCCGAGGCCTCGGTGATGCCGGTGATCATGCCGGTGTCCTGCTGGGGAAAGAAGCCCTTGGGGATGCTCACGAACAGCAGGCCGGTCACCACGACGCTTGCCAGCATGACCGACAGGGTCGTGGCCTTGTAGCGCAACGCCCTGGCAAGCACCGCCTCGTAGGCCGCCTGGATCGCGACGAAGCCGCGTTCCAGCGTGCGCGACACTGCGCCGGCATTGGCGCCCTGGTGCGGCGACAGCAGATAGGCGCACATCATCGGCGTCAGGGTCACCGAGACGATCACCGACACCACGATGGCAACGCAGACCGTGACGGCGAATTCCTGGAACATGCGGCCGATCACCCCGCCCATCAGCAGCAGCGGAATGAACACCGCGATCAGCGAGACCGAGATCGAGATGATGGTGAAGCCGATCTCGCCGGCGCCCTTCAGGGCGGCCTGCATTGGAGAGAGACCTTCCTCGATATGCCGCGAGATGTTCTCGATCATCACGATGGCATCGTCGACGACGAAACCGACCGCGATCGACAGGCCCATCAGCGACAGATTGTCGAGGCTGTAGTTGAGCAGATACATCACGCCGAAAGTGCCGATCAGCGAGATCGGGACCGAGACCGCGGGGATGATGGTCGCCCACAGATTGCGCAGGAACAGGAAGATCACGCCGACCACCAGCGCAATGGTCAGCACCAAAGTGAGCTGAACGTCGGCGACGCTGGCGCGGATGGTCTGGGTGCGGTCGGAGGCGATCTGGACCTTGATGTCGGACGGCAGGCTCGCCACCAGCTGCGGCAGCAGCTTCTTGATGCCGTCGACCGTGCTGATCACGTTGGCGCCGGGCTGGCGCTGGATCGCGAGGATGATCGCGGGCTTGTCGTTGTACCAGCCATGCAGCGTGATGTCCTCGGCCGCCACCACGGCATGCCCGATATCGCGCAGGCGGACCGGCGCGCCGTTGCGATAGGCGATGATCAGATCGTCATACTTGCTCGCGACCAGCACCTGGTCGTTGGTGGCGAGCGTATAGGCCTGCTGGCTGCCGTAGAGCACGCCCTTGGGCTGGTTCACGGTGATGTTGCCGAGCGTGGTGCGCAATTGCTCGAGATCGAGCCCCGCGGCGGCGAGCTTGGCCGGATTGACCTGCACCCGGATCGAGGGCTTTTGCATACCGCCGATGGTGACGAGCGAGACGCCCGGCACCTGCGACAATTTCTGTGCCAAAATGCTGTCGGCATAGTCGTCGACCTTGGTCAGCGGCTCGGTGTCCGACATCAGCGCGATCAGCAGCACCGGCACGTCGGCCGGGTTGACCTTGTGGAAGGTCGGGGGCGACGGCATGGTCTTGGGCAATTGCCCCGATGCCGCATCGATCGCGGTCTGCACGTCCTGCGCGGCCGCATCGACGCTGCGGTTCAGCGCGAATTGCAGCGTGATCTGGGTGTTGCCGAGCCCGCTGCTCGAGCTCATGCCGGTGAGGCCTGCGATCTGGCCGAATTGCCGCTCCAGCGGTGTCGCGACTGAGGAGGCCATGGTCTGCGGATCGGCGCCGGGCAATTGCGCGGTGACCTGGATGGTCGGGGTATCCACCGTCGGCAGCGCCGAGACCGGCAGGCGCACGAAGGCGATCATGCCGACCAGCACGATGGCGATGGCCAGAAAGGCGGTGGCGACGGGCTTGCGGATAAAACCTGCGGAGATGTTCATGGCAGCATGCCTGCGCTTGCGGTGGTTGCGTCCTGGACCTGGTCTTTCTTGTCATCGGGCACGATCTCGACCGTCGTCCCCGGATTGAGCCGGTACTGGCCCGCGGTGACCACGGTCTCGTTCGCCGCGAGGCCCTGCTCGATCAGGATCTGCCCGTCGCGCGATTGGCCGGTGGTGACATTGCGGATGCTGACGACGTTGTTCGCGCCAACCACATAGGCGAAGCCGCCGTCCGGTCCCTGGCGCACCGCCGTCAGCGGCACGGTGAGCGCGTCGTGGCGGACGGCGATCGTCAGGTGGACGTTGACGAAGGTGCCGGGCCACAGCGTGTTGCCGACATTGGGAAAGGACGCCTTCAGCTGCACTGTACCGGTCGTGCTGTCGACCTGGTTGTTGAGCAGCATCAGGCTGCCGTGGTCGAGCTTGCGCTTGTTCTGTGCATCATAGACCTCGACCGAGGCGTCTCCGGACGCCAGCGCCTGCCGCACGCCCGGGATCTCGCCGGACGGCAGTGTGAAGATCACCGCGATCGGCTGCAGCTGGGTGAGGACCACGAGCCCGTTGGTGTCGGTCGGGTGCACGATGTTGCCGGGATCGATGCGGCGGATGCCGGTGACGCCGTCGAACGGTGCGGTGATCGTGGCGAAGCTCAGCTGGGTTTGCGCGGCTTCCAGCGCGGCCTTGTCGAGCGCGACGGTGCCTTCGCCCTGCGTGACCTGCGAGTCCTGGGTGTCGAGCAGTTGCTGGGTCGCAAAGCCGCGATTGGCGAGCGGCTGGGTTCGCGCCAAATTGGTCCTAGCGTTCTTCAGGCTCGCCTCGTCGCGCGCCAGCGCGGCCTCGGCCTGGTCGACCTGGGCCTCGTAGACCCGCGGGTCGATCTTGGCGAGCACATCGCCGCGCTTCACCTGCTTGCCCTCGACGAAATCGACGCTGTCGAGCGTGCCCTGCACCTGGGTGCGTATGGTGGCGGTGTTGATCGGCGTCACCGTGCCCAGTCCCTCCAGCACGATCGGCACATCATGCTGCAGGACCTTCGCCGCCGTCACCGGAACGACGGGTGTGGCCGCGGCGGACTGCGTCGCCGCTGCTGCATGGTCCGCTGCATCGTCCGGCCGATGCACGACATAAGCGCCGGCGCCGATTGCGGCGGCGGCCACCAGGCCCGCGCAAGCGATCTTGAAGGCTTTGGATATCATAGGTCACCAGCTCCATCGGTTGTCCGGCGGCCGATCGTTGCGACCAGCTCTAGGACAAAGGTTTCAGTTGCGCTCGCGGCGGCCGCTTCCGTTCCGCGGCCGGCGGTCAAATCGAGGTGGATGATGCGTGCGTCGAGATCGGCGGCGCGCAACGCGCCGATCAGGCTGCCTTGCGGCGCATCGTCGTTGCGATGAACGACGAGCCGGATCGCGGTCACCGTCGGCACGATGTGAAACGGCAGTGCGTCGGAGGCGACGTCGATCGCGACAATGCCGCCGCAGGGCAGCTCGCCCCGCAGCGCCAGTTCGAGCATGCGCCGCGCGACCGATCCCTCGCCGATCAGGATCAGCTGCCGCGGGATCATGTCGACGCGATCGAGCGCGGCGGCGACGCCGCTCAGGATGCCGGCATAGCTGGTTTCGCGAAGGTCGATCGGCAGCCACGTCGCCAGCGGCGTCAGCCGGCGCCAGCGCGTGAAGGTTTCCGGCATGGCGATGGACGCGGCATCGGGGGCGACCAGGACGCCGACCAGCACGCCCGTGGTGGCGCGACGGGGTCGGGCTGCGATTGCGCTGTGCGGGCTTTCGGACATACCCGGAAGCTGGGCTCTAGCCCGATATTATTCAAATGAATTGTCTTTATCCACCAATTCAGATCATGCATGATGACGGCATGCGGATGCGCAATCTCGATCTCAATCTGCTCTTGGTGTTCGACGCCGTCATGCGCGAGCGCAGCGTGGTGCGCGCGGCCGGCGCGCTTGCCATCAGCCAGCCCGCCGTGAGCCACGCGCTGAACCGGCTGCGTCATGCGCTGAAAGACCAGCTGTTCGTCCGCACGCCGTCCGGCATGCTGCCGACGCCGCGGGCGGAAGCGTTGGCGCTGCCGGTTCGCAAGGCGCTCAACGAGCTGCAACTCGCGGTCGAGGGGGATCGTTTCGATCCGGCGCAGGCGGAACGGCGCTTCACCATTGCCGTCAATAATTATGCCGCGGTGGTCGCGGCCGGCTCGATCATCGCGGCGGTGCGCGCGCAGGCGCCGAAAGTGCGGCTGACGCTGGTGCCGAGCGGGACGCTCAATCTCGCCGACAGGCTCGATCGCGCCGAGCTCGATCTTGCGATCTCCGCCCGCGCGCTGGAGGGCGAGCGGTTTGCCGCCTGCCGATTGATCGAGGACCGCTTTGTCGCCGTGCTGCGGGCCGGTCATCCGGCGTTGCGCAAGAAGCTGACCGGCGAGACGCTGGTCGAGCTGCCGCACCTTGCGATCACCTCCAGCGGCGAAGATCTGGATTTTATCGATGCCTGGCTGCGGGCCCGCAAGGCGAGCCGCACTATTGCGTCAGATGTGCCGTATCTATCCGCAGGCTCGGTCCTGGTGCAATCGAACATGGTGGCGATCCTCGGGCGCAAGCTCGCGCTCGAATTCCGCCGCGCCTATCCGATCGAGATGCGGGAGCTGCCGTTCGATGCATCGAAGCTGCAGAGCATCATGAGCTGGCACCGCCGCTTCGACGATCTGCCGGCGCACCGCTGGCTGCGGGACACGATCATTGCCGCTACGCGCGGGATCTGATCTGCGTCGAAACGATCTCGAATCAATACGCCCGCGCCGATCTGCGGCGCGGGCGTATCGCGGTTGACCTCTGCACTCGTCAGTGGCCGACGGGGGCGGGGCCGCCGAGCTTGACCTTGCGCAAGGTCAGCGCCAGCGGGATCGCCGACAGCGAGATCAGCATCAGGACCCAGAACGCGTCCATGTAGGACAGGAACGAGGCCTGGGTCTGCACCTGTTGCCCGATCCACTGGATCGCCTGTTGATGCGCCTGCGCCAGTGAATTGCCCTGGGCGACGAAGAAATCGGTGACCTGGTGCAGCGTGTCCTGGTATTGCGGGCTCGACGGTGTCACCTGCTCGACCAGCCGGCTCTGATGGAATTGCTGGCGATGCGTCAGCACGTTGGAGACGATCGAGACGCCGATCGAGCCGCCGGTGTTGCGCGCCGCGTTGATCAGCGCGGAGGCCTGGTCGGTCTTGTCGGGCGGAATGCCGTCATAGGACGCAGCCATGATCGGCACGAAGATCAAGGGCAGGCCGACGCCGATCAGCATGCGCGAGCGCGCCATGAACCAGAAGCCGAGATCGGCATACACGTTGGTCATGCTGTACATCGAGGCGGCGATCACCAGTGCGCCGGCGACGATCAAATATTTCGGCTGCACCTTGGCGGCGAGCCGGCCGACCGCGAACATCATCACCATGGTGACCACGCCGCCGGGCGAGAGCACAAGGCCGGCCCAGGTCGCGGTGTAGCCGAAATCCTGCTGCACCAGCTGCGGCAGGAACTGGGTGGTCGCAAGCAGGATGGCGCCGGTCGCCAGCATCACCAGGAAGCAGGCGCCGAACTGCCGGGTCGCGACCATGCGCAGGTCGATCATCGGATTGCGGCGGGTCATCTCCCACGGGATCATCAGCACGAACGCCGTGGCGCTGATCGCCGCAAAGGTGATGATGAAGGGCGAGCCGAACCAGTCGTCCTCGAGGCCGCGGTCGAGCGTCACCTCGAGCGCGCCGAGGAAGGTCGCGACCAGCGCGAAGCCGATGAAGTCGAAGCTGTTGTTCTGCGGCTGCGCGGCCTTCTGCGCTCCTTTGGCCTTCGCGGGCTCCTGCAGCACCGCTGCGATCAGCGCGATCGCGAACACGCCGACCGGGGCGTTGATCAGGAAGCACCAGTGCCAGGACAGATTGTCGGACAGCCAGCCGCCGAGCGTCGGGCCGACCACCGGCGCCACCACCACGGCGATGCCGAACACCGCAAACGCCTGGCCGCGCTTGGCCGGCGGGAACGCGTCGGCGAGGATCGACTGCGCCACCGGCACCATGCCGCCGCCGCCGAGGCCCTGCAGGATGCGGAACAGCAGCAGCGCGTTCAGATTGGGCGCGAAGCCGCACAGCACCGAACTCACCGTGAAGATGCCGAGGCAGATCAGGAAGAAGGTCTTACGGCCGAGCATGCGGGCAAGAAAGCCGGAGACGGTCAGGATGATGGCGTTGGACACCAGATAGGTCGTGACCACCCAGGACGCCTCGTCCTCGCTCACGCCCATGCCGCCCGCGATGTAGGGCAGCGCGACGTTGGCGATGGTGGTGTCGAGCACCTCCATGAAGCTCGCGAGCGCAACCACGATGGCGATCAGCCAGGGATTGACGGCAACGCTCGGAGCCGGGATGCCTTTGGCGTCGATTGCGGCCGCGCTCATTACAGCCTCCCAAAATTCAACTTCTCAAGACGCTCGAGCAGCGACGGCGTCGGATTGATCCGCACCGTCGGGACGACAGACATGCCCGGGCCGAGCGCGACGTCGGTCGGCGGATTGTCCATCACGATCTTCACCGGCACGCGCTGCACGATCTTGACGTAGTTGCCGGTGGCGTTCTGCGCCGGCAGCAGCGAGAACGCAGTCCCCGATCCCGGCTGCACACTTTCGACATGGCCGTTGATCGTACGGCCCGGATAAGCGTCGATCTTCAGTGTCACCTTCTCGCCCGGACGCATCTGGTCGAGCTGGATCTCCTTGAAGTTCGCGGTGACCCAGGTCTGGTCGGGTACGAACATCGTCAGGTTGGTGCCGGCCTGCGCGAACTGGCCGACCGCCGCCGACAGGTTGACGACGCGGCCCGGCTGCGCCGCGGTCACGGTGGTGTAGGACAGATTGAGCTCTGCCTGGTCGCGCTGCGCCTCGGCCTGGGCAAGGGTTGCGACCGCGCTCTTGCGCTGCGCCTTCAGCGATTCCACCTGGCGCTGCGCGAGGTTGAGCGTCGCTTGCGCGCTCAGCAGAGACGCCTGCTGCTGATGCAGTTGCGAGGTGTACTGCTCGGAATTCTGCACCGTGCCGTAGCCGGTCTGCTCCAGATGCTGATAGCGCGTCGCCTGCTGCTGGGCGAAGGTCAGCGCCGCCTGGGCCTGGTCCACCTGGGCCTGGTTGGCTGCGATCTGCGCCTGTTGCACGTCGAGCTGCGCATCGACATTCTGGATGCTGGCCTGGGCGGCCGCGACCTGCGCCGCGGCCTGCGCCAGCGCGACGCGATAGTCGCGGTCGTCGATGCGCGCGATCACGTCGCCGGTGGCGATGTGCTGGTTGTCGGTGACCGGAACCGCAGTGATGTAGCCGGAGACTTTTGGCGCGAGCGCGAACTGCCGCGTCGCGATGAAGGCGTCGTCGGTGGATTCGAAATGCCCGGTATAGTCCATGTAGAGGGTGCCGCCGCCGAGCGTAGCGGCGAGCAGCACGGCGCCGATCGCGGAGACCACCGGACGGCGACGCAGGAAGCCGCGCCGCTGTGGGGCGACTTCCGGCGGGACTGTTTCGGGCGGGGCGGGTTCCTTGCTTGCGGGGCGCTCCTGCGCGGGAGCCCGCGCGGTGACCTCCGGCCGCTCGGATGTGACGTTGGGCTCGTGTGAGGCCGGCGCCGAGGGCGAACCCTCGATGCTCTCGTGCCCTCCTTGGTCGCGCTCCAAAACAGTGTCTTCGAACATGATGGCTGCTCCTGCTGTCGGGCGAGGTCTGCATGGCCTTCGCAAAAGGGAACGGTACCGTTCCGTTCTGTGCGGCAAATAGTCTCGTGGCAGCGCAGCGTCAATAGAAACGGAACTGTATCGTTCTATTTACAACTAGATGTGATAGGGCTATATTGCCTGATGTTGCCGGCCGGACCGGCCCATGGAACCCGGGGAAGACTGATGACCACCAGTACCCTGAAGATGCCGCGGGCGCCCAAGACGAGGACGGCGACCGGGCCGGCCGAGGTGCGCGCGGGCCGGCCGCCAAAGGAATTGGCCGGCGAGGTCGATGAGCGCATCCTCGATGCCGCACGCAAGGTCTTCCTGCAGCGCGGCTTCGAAGGCGCCAGCATCGACGAGATCGCCGAGGCCGCGCGCTCCGGCAAGCGCACCATCTATGCGCGCTTCCGCGACAAGCGCGCGCTGTTCACCGAGGTGGTGACGCGGGACATCCTGTCACGCATCGCGGAGTTCAAGGCGGACGCGCCGCTCGGCGCGACGGTGGAGGAGCGCCTCACCAGCGTCGCCTCGACCCTGTTGCATTGGGGCCTCGACGCCGACCGGATCGGCCTGATGCGGCTTGCGATCGCGGAGGCGCATCGCTTCCCGGATCTCGCCGCCACCGTCAACCGCAGGGCGCGCGCGCTCGCCACCGAGCTCGGCGTTCACCTGCTGCGCGACCTGACGCAATCCGACGAGCTCGGCAAGCTGCCGGCCTTCGCGCCGGAGCACCTGTCGACCACGGCGCGCCTGTTCCTCGACATCATCGCGGTGCCGATGCTGCTCCGGGCCCTGTACGAAGTCGACTTGAAGGCGCTCGATCCCGAGCTCGATGAGCACGTCGCGCGCGGCGTCGCGTTCTTCGTCGCAGCATGCAGGAGCGGCTATCGGTTCGGCGTCGATTGATTCCGGCCGGTCCGCTCAACCGGTTGTGAGTGTTGTCAGTTGCAACTTGGCCACAGATCGCGGAAAAGAATAAAATTCGAGTGAGACATGCTGTCGCATTCCCTCCTCTCATGGCAGAGACGTGCGTCGCTGGCTTGGCCAGCGCAAGGGGAATGGAAGTGCGTCGTTTTGCAATCGTTGGGACTAGCCTGCTCTTGATCACTGGGTTTGCAGGCGCGGCATCAGCCGCTGACTTGCCGGAGCGTAGCTGGCCAAGGCTCCGCCATTGGTGGCTCCAGCGTTCAACTGGTCCGGATTCTACGCCGGCGTGAATGTGGGCGGCGGCTGGTACGATGGTGGGAATATCACGACCGGCAGCAATGTCACCTCGCTCGTCGCCCCCGACAACATCGTCCGTATCCCCGTCTCGAACAACAACCAGTCGGGTGCTACCGCTGGTGGATTGCTCGGATACAATTATCAGTTGGACAGGATCATCCTCGGGGTGGAAGCTGATTTCAACTCCGCCGACCTGAAGTCCTCCCGGGGTGGAAGCACCACCGCCGTTTTCGATGTCGGTCGTTTTGGTGGTCGAGGCGGGGGCGGCGGGCGATTTACCACCGTGACCGGAAACTACAATTTTCAAACCGCCAGCAAGATCGATTGGTTCGGCACCGTGCGGGGCCGCATCGGCTTTGTGCCGGCCGAGCGCCTGCTGATCTACGGGACAGGCGGTCTGGCCTATGGCGAGGTGAAGACCCATATCGCCAATTCGGAAGTTTTTTCGAATGGCGTTTCGCGGCTCTGGCTTGGCGACACCTCCGATGTCCGCGTCGGTTGGACCGTCGGTGGCGGCCTCGAATATGCCTTCACCAACAACTGGACGCTGCGCGGCGAATATCTCTATGTCGATCTCGGTAGCAGCGGCGCTACGGCGACATTCCAGGGCACGGATCCGCTGCAGAGCCAGATCCGCTACAACGCAAGCCGCGAGAACAGGTTCAGCGTTGCTCACGCCGCATTGAGCTACAAGTTCTGACACGGCTTGAGCAAAGCGCGCTCGGATCGCTCAGCCCGGCGCGCGCTCCACGGCGTGGCGCAGCCAGACCATGCCGCCTTCCAGCGTCTCGCAGTGGGTGAGTCGGAGCGACTGTCCGGCGCCGGGGCGGTCGCCTTCCGGGCCGTGATAGTCGACGATGCTCTGCGATCCCGCGACGCCGTCGACCGCCGGATGGATCAACGTGCTGAACTCGTCGATCAGTCCCTGCTTGAGGAACGCGCCATTGATCCCGCCGCCGCCTTCGAGCAGCAGCGTCTTGGCGCCGAACAGCGCCGCGAGCTGCGTCATCGCGCTCGCCAGATCGTCGCCCTTGCGGCCTGCGAAGATGTAGGACGCGCCGTCCTCGCGCAGCTCGGCGAGATGGCTGTCCGAGACCTGTTCGCCGAGCACCGCGACGGCGTGATCGCCGCCGACATTGTCCTTGCCGAAATGCACGCGGCCCGACGGATCGATGCCGACAGCCAGCTTGCGGCCGTCGTGGTTGCCGAGATGCGCCTCGCGCGGCAGCTTGGGCGCATTGGCGAACTGCCGCTCCGTCCCCTTGGCCATCTCGTTCATGGTGACGCGACCGATGATCCATCCATCGGCATTGAAGCCGTCATGGATCCTCTCATAGTGGGAGCGCAGCACGTCAGCCGGGATATCGGCGGCGGGCCTGGTGAAGCGGCTGGGATGCAGCCGGCCGTCGATCGACGTGCCCATGTGGCAGATGATGTGGGGTCGCATAGACTAACTCTTCGGTAGAGCGGCGCGGTGACCGCGCCCGGGGGAGGGGCGAGCTCTGATCTAGAATGGCGGGGGCGCGTTCTCAATGCCGATAACGCAGCAGTGTTTGGCAACATGCCCGCCGAATGGAACCAGCAGCGCCGCTCCACGTGTCTCCTTACGTTTCCTTCGCGTATTGCTCGTAAAGCCGGGCTGCATTGTCCCAGCGAATGGCCTCCATGTAGACGTCGACATAGCGTGCCGCGGCGGCACCGAAGTCCATATGATAGGCGTGCTCATACATGTCGAGCACCAGGACCGGACGGCCGCCGGCCAGCGTCGTCGTATGATCCGCGGCCCATTGATTGACCAGCCGCTTGTCGCGGGGCGAGTAGGCGAGGATCACCCACCCCGAACCGCCACCTTCTGCCTTGCCCATCGCTGCGAATTCCGTCCGCCAGCGCTCCATGCTGCCGAAGTCGCGCGTAATCGCCTCGGCGAGTGCTCCGTTCGGTTTGCCGGCGCCGCCGAGTCCATCGAAATAGACTTCATGCAGGATCATCGAGTTCGCGGCGATCAGCTCCTCGCGCTTCAGACCGTTGATCACAAAGTTCGGCGCCTTGGCGAAGTCGAGTTCGGCAAGCTGCGTGCCGATGGCATTCAGCCGCTTCACCGCACCGGCGTAATTGTTCTCGTAGTGGCTGACGAGAATCTTCTCCGAGATGCCGCTAATCGATTTTGGGTCGAACGACATCGGTTTTGCCTGATAGGACATGGCCCTGGTTCCTGTCTGCTGGTTGGTTTCGGCAGCGGCTTGGTTGGCGCCCGGCACGACTGCCGATGCGGTGGCCGCGCCGACCGCTGTGATGAAGTTTCGGCGCTCGGTGTTGATGGTCATGGGTCCTCCTGATGTTGAGCAATGCCGGTACGTTTGGATCCAAGGCGCAAAGTTTCGCGCTATTCCTTCGTGAGCCCGACGATGGTCCGGAATCCCGAGATGTCCTGCACCGAGAACGCGACGGGGTCGCCGAAACGGACGGCGTTGAAGAGCAGGCCGTCCTGAACCTTGAACGGTTCGGTCCTGTCCGGTGCGAGGCGTATCCTGATCGTGTCGCTGCGTTCGTCGATGCTGTCGACGACGCCGCGCAGGGTCTCGGTCGCCGGCGGCTGGACCGCCGCCGTCGCGGCCAGTGCGGCGACGGCTTCCTGTTGCTCGCTGCCGTCGGTCGGCGTCGCGAGAGCCATTGCGGGCCAAAGCAGGGCCACGCACAGGGCCAAAGTTGATCTGGGCATGATCGTTCCTCGTTCAGTTCGATTGTGGTGATTTCGCCAGGACCTCAGTCCTGCTCCTTGATCTGACCGCTGCTGTCGATCACGAGCCGCATGGGCTTGCCGTTCTTCATCGCCTTCGCCGTGATGCCCTCGGCCGTCGACTTGACGTCGCTGATGTTCCCGTAGCCGGCGGCTTGAAGCTTCGCGACAAGCTCGTCCTGCGTCAGGGCGTTGGCGGGCATCGCGCCGGCCGCGATCGCAAGCGCGAGGATCAAATGCGAGAGGGTTGCTTTCTGCATGGTCGTTCTCCTGGTTGTGTCGGGCTGCCCCAGGTTTATCGAGATGGCGTCGCTTGGTTCAGATCACGCCTGCCAGGCGCAACAGCACGCCTGCGGTGCAGGATGCGGCGAGGACGCTGAGCATCCCCACATTGAAACGGAAGATCGCAATCGCTGCAGCGATGGACAGCGCAAGCGCAGGCCAGTCGACGCTAGCAGGCACCGGCGCGTCGAACGACAGGCCGAGCCCGTGCACCGGGAAGGTCTGCCGGAACAGCGTATGCAGCGCGAACCAGATCGACAGGTTGAGGATCACGCCGACCACGGCCGCGGTGATCGCCGAAAGCGCGCCCGCCAGCACCTTGTTGCCGCGCAGCGCTTCGATGTAGGGCGCGCCGACGAAGATCCACAGGAAGCACGGTGTGAACGTCACCCATGTCGCCAGCAACCCGCCGAGCGTGGCAGCTAGCATCGGCGACAGGCCGCTTGCCTCGCGGAACGCGGCCATGAAGCCCACGAACTGAACCACCATGATGAGCGGGCCGGGCGTGGTCTCGGCCATGCCGAGGCCGTCCAGCATCTCGCGCGGACTGACCCAGTGATAATATTCGGCGGCCTGCTGGGCGACATAGGCGAGCACGGCGTAGGCCCCGCCGAACGTCACCAACGCCATCTTGCTGAAGAAGATTGCGATCTGGGTGAACACGTCGCCGGGCCCCAGGGCAACGAGCAACGCGAACACCGGAACCAGCCAGAGCGCGAGCCAGACGGCGCCGACCCGCAAGGTGCGGGAGGCATTGGGACGGACATGATCAGGCACCTCTTCGCCCAGCATGCTGTCGATCACGGCAGAATTTTTCCCGCCATGTTCGACGGCGGCAAATTCGCTCCGGCCCAGGCGTGCGCCGATCAGTCCTGTGACGGCGGCAGCGCCGATGATCAACGGAAACGGCACGGCGAAGAAGAAGATCGCGACAAAGGCGATGGCCGCGAGTGCGATCATCACCCGGTTGCGCAGCGCGCGTTTGCCGACCCGCACGACAGCCTGGATGACAATGGCAAGCACCGCGGCCTTCAGGCCGAAGAACAGGGCCTCCACAAACCCCACATTGCCGTACGCGGCGTAGACATAGCTGAGGCCCATGATGGCGAAGATGCCGGGCAGGATGAACAATCCGCCCGCCACGATGCCCCCAAGCGTCCGGTGCAGCAACCAACCGATATAGGTCGCAAGCTGCTGCGCTTCCGGTCCCGGCAGCAACATGCAATAGTTGAGGGCGTGCAGGAAACGCCCTTCCGATATCCAGTTCTTCTCCTCGACCAGAATGCGATGCATCACCGCGATCTGGCCGGCCGGTCCGCCGAAGCTCAGGATCGCGACACGCATCCAGACGAGCAGCGCCTCGTGAAATGAGATGCCGTGCGCGTGCTCCTGTCCGCGCGCCCTTGATGTTGTTGCGACGTCCGTCATGGCTTCACCTTGCTGGTCGGCCAGTTGTGCGTCTCCCGCGTCGCGTCGCGGCACCAGCGATAGAAGGCGTCGTAGAGCAGCATGCCGGCGCTCAGTTGTTCGAGGTCGTCGTCGAACATGCGCGACAGGCCGAGCGAAGCGGCGAGCAGCCCCGGTGCCTCTGGCGAAAGATCGAGCCGCGCGGTATCCGCGGCCCGCACCATCGTCGCGAGCCGCTCCAGTGCAGGCGTCGACAGGCCGAACTCCCTGACCATCACGTCGAAGGTGCAGAGCTCGCCGCGATGGCTCCAGAACACGTTCTCGATGTCGAATGGCGTGGCGTCGAAACGTTCGGCGACGGCCTCGACTTCCGCCGACGTGACGAACAGGAACACGGCCGCGGGATCGACAAAGCGGCGGATCAGCCACGGACAGGCGATGCGATCGATCTTCGGCCGCGATCGCGTCACCCAGACGGTGCGGCCGCGCCCGTCGCGTTTCGGAATCCTGTCGACAGGAACAGTCGGAAGCTCCGCGGCCTTCCACGCGAGGTGGCCGCCCTCGAGAACTTCGGCAGCAATGTTGCCGCACCGGAGCCAGGCGGCGGTGCCTTCGCTGAGCTTCTGTCCCTTCTGGCAGATCACGACCACGGACTGGCCGGAAAGGCGGGAAGCCCAGTCCTGGACATCGAGATGGGAGTGCCTGATGGCGCCAGGGATCAAGCGCGGATCGGCGGCGAAATCCTCATCGAGGCGAACGTCGACGAGCGTCGGCGCTTTGGCGGTGCCGATGAGACGAGACAGTTTTTCGGATGAGATCGATGTGTATGATGACATGGTGCGTCCTTGGTGAACAGGACGCGATTCTTGGGCATGTCGCCTCGCGGGGAGATCGCACATCCCCGTGCCCCGGAATTAAGACCTTGTGTTGATCGATGTCAACCGAAGTGCGCCCGCGGTCACCGGCGAAACGTCCAGGTCACTGTCACGAACAGTTCACCTGCGCGGTTTTGGAACAATGTTCCGACCGCGATGCAAGACTCAGACGGTCAGGGTCGCTGCGATCTATCAGGGTCGCTGCGATCTAGAAGCCGCAATCCCTGAATTGCTTTGCGCCGACGTGAAATCGCGAGCCTTGCTCGACGAAGTCCACGTCCAGGCACTGGTTGCCCCGACGGAACGCGCCGATGCCGTTGCATCGGAGATACTCGAGGTTTATCCGCCAGCGTTTTTCACGCGGCGAGTAGGTCGCGAAGTCGTGTTGGGCGCTGGCTGGTCCTCTGCAAATCCCTGCGATGTATTGCCGGACTTCGGACGGCAAACTGTCGATGTGATCGGAATTCCAGGGGCCGTCATTATGCCCGATGCTGCTCTTGGACACGGCCGGCAGCTCGCTCGAAAGCAGGATCGGGAGAGCCAACATCAGGATGTGGACTTTCACGCGACGCCTCCCTTGCCAGTTGTTTCGTGACCCTTGTTCCTGGATTGACCGGATTCAATGCCGTCGGCGCCGCGATGTAAAGCGCGGGCCAGGCAACCCAGCGTGGGCGCGGCCGCGCCCGCGCACCCCACCGGGTCCCGAAGCGGGTTGACCAATATAGGGTACCCCCCTATATTATAGCCATGTCGCATACCATCAAGCACAAGTCCAAGCTCGTCGGCCGGGTTCGCCGCATCAAGGGTCAGCTCGAGGCCGTCGAGCGGGCGCTGGAGTCCGAGATCGGCTGTGCCGACGTGTTGATGCTGGTGGCCTCGGTTCGTGGCGCCATCAACGGCCTCACCGCGGAACTGCTCGAGGATCACATCCGCCATCACGTGGTGGATCCGGCCCGGGAAAAGGATCCCGAGAGAGCGCAGGGCGCGGCCGACCTGATCGACGTCGTTCGTACCTATTTGAAGTGAAGCACATGACCGATCTGTCCCAGCTGCTCCAGCAGAGCAGCGCGCATGCATGGCTGTTCATCCCCAGTGCGATCGTGCTCGGCGCGCTGCATGGCCTCGAGCCCGGCCACTCCAAGACGATGATGGCGGCCTTCATCGTCGCGATCCGCGGCACGGTGGTGCAGGCGGTTCTGCTCGGCCTGTCGGCGACGATCTCGCACACGGCCATCGTCTGGATCATCGCGCTGGCGGGGCTGCATTTCGGCCAGCAATGGTCCGGCGAACGCAGCGAAGCCTGGCTGCAACTGGCCTCGGCGGCGATCATCATTTCGATCGCAGCCTGGATGGCCTGGCGCACCTGGTGCGAGCAGAATTCGGAACACGACCATCACCACGATCATGACCATGATCACCATCATCACGACGGAACGCGCCAATTGACCCTGGCCGGGCAATCGCTGTCGCTCGAAGTCTTCGAGGACGGCGTGCCGCCGCGCTGGCGGCTGCGAAGCGAGGCCGGGGCGCTTCCGGCAGCCGGCGAGGTCGATGTCGTGACGATCCGCGCTGACGGCAGCGAACAGCAGTTCCGCTTCGCCGCGCGGGACGGCTATCTGGAAAGCATCGACGAAATTCCGGAGCCGCATGCCTTCAAGGCCCGCGTGTCGGTCCGCGCGGACAGTGCGGAAGTCCTGTTCGAGGAGCATGACCATGCGCATATGGAGCTCGGCGACGCGGACGATGCGCATGCGCGCGCGCACGCCGCCGACATCCGCAAGCGCTTTGCCGGACGGACCGTCACGACGTGGCAGATCATTCTGTTCGGCCTGACCGGCGGACTCATTCCGTGTCCGGCGGCGATCACCGTGCTGCTGCTCTGCCTTCAGCTCAAGCAGTTCAGCCTCGGCTTCGTGCTGGTGCTCTGCTTCGGCATCGGGCTTGCGATCACCATGGTCTCGGTCGGTGTCGCGGCGGCGCTCAGTCTGCGTCATGTCGAGCGTCATTGGGGCGGCTTCAGCCGCTTTGCCCAACGCGCGCCCTACGTGTCGGCTGCGCTGATCGTGCTGGTCGGCCTCTACACGGGCTGGCTGGGGTTGCACGGGATCACGGCCTGATCTCGGATCATGATATGATCCCACTTCCATCTTGAAACCTGCGCGAGGTGGTCTAGAGTTCCTGCCAAGGGGACAAGGCAGACTCCCCGTGAGACCTCGGTCCAAGCTCTGCGCGACACTCAACCGTCGTGGAGCTTTCATATGGACACCGAACCACACACGTCCCGTCGTTCCAAAATCGCCATCCTGTGGCGTGGCGATGCCGCGTCGCGCCGGGAGGCGACCCCACAAAACAGCCGTTTCGTTCGCGTCTTCGACGCGCTTGCCGCTTTCGGCATCGACGCTTTTCCCGTCGTCTATGACGAGGCCGTCGCCGATCTCGTCCGCGACCAATTGCTGACCGCGGACGGCGTTCTCGTCTGGGTCGATCCGATCCATCAGGGCAAGACCCGCGCTGTGCTCGATCCGCTGCTGCGCGAGGTCGCGGCGAAAGGACCGTGGGTCAGCGCGCATCCCGAAATCATCCTCAAGATGGGCGTCAAGGACGTGCTCTTCCGGACATGTCATCTGGGCTGGGGCGCCGACACGCATCGCTACGCCACTGTGGACGCCTTCCGTGCCGAATTCCCGTCGCGCCTTCGCGCGGCCGGGCCGCGCGTGCTCAAGCAGAACCGCGGCAATGGCGGGCAGGGCGTCTGGAAGGTGGAGGCGTTGCCGAATGCGGACGCGACCGTCCGCGTGCTGCACGCGCTGCGCGGCAGCCAGCCCGAGCAGATGCCGCTGGACGCGTTCATGGCGCGCTGCGAGCCGTATTTCGGTTGGGGCGGCTGCATCATCGATCAGGCATTCCAGCCGCGGCTGCCCGAGGGCATGATCCGTTGCTATGTGAGCGGATCGAAGGTCGCGGGCTTCGGACACCAGCTGATCAAGGCCCTGATCCCGCCGCCGCCGGAAGGCCCGGATTCACCGCAAGCTCAACCCGGACCGCGCATCATGCACGGTCCTGATGCCGCTCAATTCCAGACGCTGCGGCGGCTGATGGAAGACGAATGGATTCCGGGGTTGATGGCAGCGCTGGCGATCGATGCAGCGTCGCTACCGGTGATCTGGGATGCGGACTTCCTCTACGGTCCGCGCGATGCTGTTGGCGCCGACACCTATGTGCTCTGCGAGATCAATGCGAGCTCGTGCTTTGCGATACCGGATGAAGCGCCGGCGGCGATTGCACGGACGGTCATGTCGCGAGAATGCGGTTGTATGACTCACAAGCCGCGCCACGACACTCACCGTCGTCCCGGCGAAGGCCGGCAACTGTTATGTTGGTTTGGTCTGCAGGTACGGCTTCCGGTCTCGCATCATGGCATTGAGGACCGTGAGCAG
>NZ_JAFCMK010000016.1:0-123693 GCF_018129565.1 Bradyrhizobium sp. AUGA SZCCT0105
AACCGGGCTGCGCTGCCACAACTGCAGCAGCTCGGCGGCCGGCCGCTTGCCGGCCTTGCGGCACTTCTGGCACCGCAGCCGGCCGGCGAGATCGTGAACGTGGGTCGTGGCGACGTGGGGCAGGTAGCGAGGTCAACACCGCGCGGTGTCTTGCACCGCGAGCACTTGATCTCGATCCACGGATAGCCGGCGTTGATGGCCTGGTCGATCGACGGCGACGGGTCCGATCGGTCCGCCATCGGCCCACATCTTTTCGTTCCAGCTCTGGCAAAGCAGGTCATCGGCCTCGCGGATCAGGCCTCGCCAGCGGCGCGCTTTTCGGCTGCGCGGGCGGCGAGGATCGTGGTCACCGCCCGGGCGCGCGCCAGCTCTTTCGTCAGCGCCTTGGGCGTCGGTGATGTTTCGGGGCCATACCTCATGAGAGCGCTTCTATTGTTGAGATGCAAACGTTCCGCACAGCGAAATTGCTCCGGGGATTTCTCCGGGGATTCGGTGCCACCAACGTTGGCAAATTCCAGCATTGCCCCGCAAATGTTCTCGCATGAGAACACTTAATTCCCGCTTGCGAAAGCTGCAAATCCCTTTGATGTATAGGGTTTTTTGTTGGCGATGCCACCCAGCCTATAACGTCGGACGGCACGTCGTTAAAACGAATCCGGATTGCTGCACTGCCAATCGCTGCCGAGCGCTCCACTCGAGACGGAATGGGGAGCAGCCATCGCGAACAATATCATCGCGCAGGTCAATGAAGCCGCGGTCACCGCGAAACGAGCTTTACGCATCCACACTGAATTCATCATGGCCGTCGCTCCCCTTCTGGTGCTGGAGGGAGCGTGCGCGCGGTTCGTTTCGCGCTCGCTTCGAGGCGGTCGAAATGGTGTTTCGTTCACGCGGAGGTTATCGTGTAACCACGACCTTGCCCTTTGGTGTGATTCCGAGTCTGTGTCCATTTGGGCAAGTGAGGTCAGATATCGCGCGTGACGCAAACGCAGCACTCGCGGCGGAAAGGGTCAGCACGACCTCACCGCAAATCGGGCACAGAAACTTTTTGTCATTAGATATTGGAGACGCCATTGGGCAAACCCCGAAAAGTACGCCGCCGGGCTCGAAATATAGCGTCCCGGCGGCGTTCATTAAACCCGGGCCCTGAAAAATCCCAGCGGACGCAAACGTCAGTGCAATGCACAAGTTGCTATATTTAACGTGCGCCAAAACCTGAGAGTGGGCGGACGCCATCGTCAGGAACAAGTGGCAACGGGGAGAGTCATCCACACACGCTCCCGCAATCGGGTGCCCCCTCGACCGGGAGTCAAAAGTGGCGACCTTGGCGCTCCCCGCGCCAGGGTCGCTTTTCATTTGCTGGGCCGCCGGTTCGCGCGCCGCGCCGGTTTTGTACGCGACGGGGGCCTAGGAACCTTTTGGTGTTTTTCTGCTTAAGAGATTTTGGGCCAACTTTCGCTTAGCAAGATGATAAAGCCCGTCCGTCGCTGGACCGCCGAAGAAATCGAAAAGCTAAAAGCTTTGGCGGGCAAATTACCCACCGGCAAAATCGCTGAGCAATTGGGCCGCGGTCCGATGTCGGTTGCAGTGAAGGCCCAGTTCAAAGTCTCACTGCGAACCCGCGGCGACAATTCTTCGACCAGGTCCTAAAATACATGCCCATCGGGCGTTTTCGTCCCTGAGCTGGGGACACTGAAATCCCAGAGCTGCCCGGACCGCGCGGCAGTGCCTCACGCGGCAATTAGAAGTACGGCTGCCAAGATGACGATCGCCGCCATCGCAAGCGCGAGCAGGGTCCCGTGGCGATCGAGGCGGGAATTGGTCCTTGAGGGCGTTCGGACACGTCCCAAAACCGGGTACTCGAACGCCACTCCCTCGGAATCGTTCACCTTGAGCCAGGCTTCGGCGGCTTCGATTGTATCAAACACCTTGAGATGATTTTCGTCTCCCACTATCCGGTGTGTGTCGATGTAAATCCAGACCGTTTTCATTCGAACCTCCGCGAAATCGCCGGATGCCTTCGGCTTTTGACCTTGATCCAGTGAGGGCACCGGCGGCCGTGGTCGGTCGCAACCAGAAATGGCCCCAGCAACTTTGGGGGCCTGGGGAGGCGGTTGCTGGGGCCATGGCCAGTCCCGCGTCAGATTGGTCAGCTTAATCGCACACCGGATGGGGGAGCGAGGCAAGCTGGAATTAGAGGTCTCCATTTCAATGCTGGGACAAAGTGGCAATACTACCACTTGCCACCGCGCCCGGTGAGCAACCGGCTTGCGGTCATTAGAAAGCGGGAGCCCAAAGCTGTGCGTCCTAAAGGCGCATCGCCGTAGCGTAGCCGTCTAGTCGATTGCCAAAAATGAAGCGGCCCCAACCAGGGGGCCCCAACCCGACGGGGCGGGTTTCTTCCAGCCGTCGGGGGGCGCCAGAATGGCCGGAAGCGACGATTCGACGCTCGGCCCTCTCGACAGTTCCTGCTGCTGACATCCGGGGAAAAATGATAATTACCTCGGACATTGAAGCAGCTCTGTCGGGTACGTCTGGCCTCAGCCCGGCTCCTGTTCCGGGAACAAGTGGTAGTTTACGTCGTTAGGATGGCGCTTGTGTTGAGGAGTGGGACCTGCGGCCCAGCTCTCTACGGGGGCTGGGCCGCCATTAAGATGAACCATGACGGACGAACGCCGAGATTGGGCCCTCATCATTGGATTTTTGAGTGTCGCGGCCGCGGTGCTGGTCTTTGGCGTGATCTTGTATCCTTAGATCGATTACTCGAACACCATCCTGTATCGGCTCGAACGCTCGAGCGCTCCATGATCCTGCGGGCGGCCTTTTAGGGATCGGCGTAGGGGCGGTCGCCCTTCATCATCATCGGCGAATTTTTCTGCGCGGCATAGATATGCTGGCGATGGACGTGGCTCTCGTCTGGCCGGTGGCTATCAAACGTCGCGCCGCAAGGACAGCGCATCAGCGACGATGGCTGCTGAGAAGGCAGTTTCTCGCCGCGCGGCTACATCGCCTGCTTGCGCTCGGCCCAGTCGCGCTGGTCTCGGCAGGCCTGGAAGTCGGCCTCTGTCAGGGTCGGCAGTAACAGCTGCCATTCGGCCTCGAACGCCGCGCGCGCCTGCTCAAAGGTCCCGGCCGGGCCGCCCGTCGACCTGTCGCAACCAGGATGGAAGCCGCACCTCCAGTCCCATTGATCGGCATGGTTCGGGACGCCGGCGCGCAGCCCAATCGGGCCCACGCAGACGTCGCCGTAGAGGATGTTCCATTTCTCTCGAGCCGGCTCTTTGTCGCTCGGAGTGTCAGCCCGGTCACGTCTCGCCTCCAACCGGGCTAACCGGGCTGCGCTGCCACAACTGCAGCAGCTCGGCGGCCGGCCGCTTGCCGGCCTTGCGGCACTTCTGGCACCGCAGCCGGCCGGCGAGATCGTGAACGTGGGTCGTGCCGACGTGGGGCAGGGCGGCGAGGTCGACAGCGCGGGGCGTCTTGCACCCTGAGCACTTGATCTCGAGCCAAGGATAGCCGGCGTTGACGGCCTGGTCGATCGACGGCGAGGGGTCGATCGGTCCGCCATCGGGCCACATCTTTTCGTTCCAGCTCTGGCACAGAAGCTCGTCGGCCTCACGGATCAGGGCTTCCCCGTCGGCGCGCTTCTCTTGCGAGCGTGCGGCGAGCATCGATGTCATCGCACGTGCGCGCGCGAGTTCTTTCTTCAGCGCTTTGCCATCGCTGCCTGAGAGCGGGGTGAGGTGGTGTTTCGGGGCCATGGCGCTCTACGATCGCGCCAAATCGGCAGGGAGTGAAGCCGCTAAGCAATTGCTGATTATCCGGCAGGCATAGCTATGGCTTGGTCAATGTTCTATGTCAGGCGTGGTTAACCCACCCGCCAATTCCAGAGACGCCCTATGCAGCGTGGCCCCGACGTTCTTGACGAACTCAAGCGCGTGACGCCGGCTGGTTCGGGTACTGACTGGCGTTTTGACAGATCACCCGGCTCAGCGTGAGGCGGGCTTCCGATTCCGTTGGTCGAAGGCTGCGGTACGCTTGAAGGCGCCAGCGATCTCATAGTCCACAAGCACTCCTCCTCGGTGACCACGAGGTCATCAGGCTTTGCCCCACCTAGGGGCACGCCAACCCGAGCGATACGGGTAAGCGCTAGGGATGTAGAAGCGAAAGTAGGCATCGGCGGCTCTGATCCCGCTCGAGCTGAATTTTGCGCCTCAAGTCAACCCCGGCTTGAACTCCGGTCGTGTCTTCATTCAGCCGCTTCAATTCAATTAGGAGCGCCTCGAGGTCCGCGAGCTGCTTTTCGCCTTGGACCACATCGAGCTCAATCTGCCTTAGCTCGTCCATGATCGCGTCCTTGTGCATCATCATGGCTTCCACAGTGCCAGTCGATATACGCGCTGCCCGTGTTCTCCAACCAATTGTAGAAGACGTCGGTTCCTAGCGATCCACTCCCGTAAAAAAAGTACGCCGCCGGTCTCAGAAATACATGCCCGGCGGCGTTCACTCCAAAAACCTGGGCCCTGAAAAATTCCCAAGCGCGAGCAAACGTCAGTGCCTAGGCCCAGGTTGCTATTTTTTTGATTGTCAGGGATTGCTCACGCGCAAAACAACGGCCCCAGCACGCCGGAAAGAGCGCTGAGGCCGTGGAACTGTCCCACTCCATAACGATTGGCGAATAGCTTCTGGAGTTGCAACTTGTTCCCGAAATTAGTGTCCTAATTCCACGCTCCGCGCCGGAGATTGAAAGCGGGGCGGGGCACCTGTTGTTACGCCTTGTCACCCGTTGTGGGACCGGGAACAAGTGGCAGTGCCGGGAGTCATGCATATGGCTCCCGCAATCTGGCGCCCCCCCGACCGGGAGTTGAAAGTGGCGACCTTGGCGTTCCCCGCGCCAGGGTCGCTTTTCAATTGCTGGCCCGCTGGTTCACGCCCCGCGCCGGTTAGGCGCGGGCCGCGGCAGTCGCTGTCTGGTCGCTGGCCTGCTCGACAAGCCATCCAGAAACGACCCCAGCACCGCTGGAGGCCCTGGGGAAAGGGGCCGGTGCTGGGGCCGTTACCTGATCCGCCGATTTATCTCTTGGAGGTCGGCAGCTTCGATACTGCGCCCCTCTCTGATCCTCCCGCAATGGCCTGCGTGCAACAGTAGTTTCCCTCCTAGGTCATCCCATCAATAGCCACGCAATGCTGCCAAGAAGCGCGATGAACGACCCGCCACCATGCTTGCGAAGGCAATTTCTCCACTGTCGATCCGATCAGAATACAGCCGCACGGAACTGGCCTCCCGGCGACATTTGTCAAAATGCGGGTGGCTCCCCGTCGAGTGGGTACGCATCGGCTGCATGGTGTAGCCGAACCATTCGAGGAGTATCTTCCATGTCTAGCAAGTCTCGCACCGCCTTGATCGCCCTCAGCCTCGCGGCGGCACTCGCAGGTTCATTCGCTCCGGCCAAGGCCGCGCCAGGTGAAACCTGCTACTTCGGTGAATGCCGTAACTCCACGACGTCAGCAGCGCGGCCGTCCCGTCCCGACGAGCCGCCCGTGGTCGCCCGCCAAGGCAGCTGGACGGCGGTCGCCATCGGAAAGGGCGCCCTGATTGTCGATGAGTTCACCAATGGCGCCAAGTTCGGGGTCTTGATCTACCCGAGCGGCAAGCTCGGCCTGATGCTGTCGCGGCCGAATTGGGAGTTCAAGTCCGGCCAGGAGGTCCAGATGACCTTCGAGGTCGACGGCGAGGGCTTCCGCGGCACGGCAACCGTGAACGAGAAGGGCATGCTGGAAGTCGCAGATGTCAACCAGCGCGTGCTGGAAGTGCTGTACCGGGGCCGGACGGCCGTGATCAATGCCGGCGGATACCGCTTCGAGATTTCGAAGCTCGCCGATGCGGCGGCAGTGATCGATGCGATGGTGAAGTACCAGCAGACCGCGTCCCGGTAACGCGGTAGACTGCACCGCAAGGGACCGAGCCGGAGAGGGCGCGCCACCTAAGGCGCGCCCTCGATCCATGGGGTGGTCGATGGAAGCCGAGATCGAGCGGGCGGCAAACCTGGTGGCCGAGGGTGGCATGGCGTTCGGCGCCGGCGACTATGTCACCGCAAAGGAGCGCTTCGAGGCAGCGCTGGCGATCCGCCGGCAAGCTTTGGGGGAAACGCATCCCGACGTTGGAGCCAGCCTCAACAATCTCGGCAACTTGTCGGGTCATTTGGGCGACTACGTCGCGGCGCGCGACTATTACCTGCAGGCGCTGGCGATCCGCCGGCGAGCTTTGGGCGAAGCGCATGCAGACGTGGCGACTAGCCTCAACAATCTCGGCGTCGTGTTCGACAGTTTGAGCAACTACTCCGCGGCGCGGGACTCCTATCTCCAGGCGCTGGCGATTCGCCGGCAGAGCCTGGCCGAGATGCATCCCGACGTGGCGACAACCCTCAACAATCTGGGGAGCGTGTCGCGTCACATGGGCGACTACCCAGCCGCGCGCGACTATCACCTGCAGGCCTTGGCGCTTCGCCGGCAAGCGTTGGGTGAAACGCATCCCGACGTTGCTGCCAGCCTCATTGGTCTCGGCAACGTATCGGGTCATTTGGGGGACCACACCGCGGCGCGCGACTACCAGCTTCAGGCGTTTGTGATCTTGCGACAGGCTCTCGGCGAGACCCATCCCTCCGTGGCCATGAGCCTCAACAACCTTGGCACGGAATCGATCAATCTGGGGGACTATGCCGCAGCGCGCGACTATCACCTGCAGGCCTTGTCGATCTTGCGGCAGACTCTCGGGGAAACTCATCCCCACGTGGCCATGAGTCTCAACAATCTCGGCGCCGTATCGACCGAGCTGGGGGACCACACCGCCGCGCGCGACTATTACTTGCAGGCGCTGGCGATCAACCGGCAGAGCCTCGGCGAGACGCACGCGGATGTGGCCGGCAGCCTCAACAATCTCGGGCTGGTGTCTGCCAAGCTGGGCGACCACGCCGCGGCGCGGGATTATTTCGAGAAGGCTTTGGCGATGTGGCGCGGGACGCTGCCCGAGCTGCATCCGTTGCTCTGTGAACCGTTATGCGAATTGGCTGCGCTAGATCGTCGCGAGGGGGCGTTCGACCGGGCCGGGCAATTCTTGGAAGAAGCACTCAGAATTGCGCTGCTACCCAATAATACCGTCTATCTGGCGACCGCGTATCGCGCGCTTAGTCTGCTGAAGGCGGCGAAAGGCGAGGGCGATGTCGCCATCTTCTTCGGCAAGCAGGCCGTGAACGCTGTTCAGCGCCAGCGGGCGAAGCTGACCGATCTGGACCCCGAGCTGCAGCGATCGTTCCTGAACACCAAGCAAGACATCTACCGTGACCTGTCGGATCGCCTGATCGAGGCGGGGCGTCTCGGCGAAGCGCAGCAGGTGCTCGCGATGCTGAAGGAAGAGGAGCTATTCGACCTGCTGCGACGCGATACCGGAAATGATCCGCGTCTCACACTTGCACAGCTCACGGCGCTAGAGACCGAATGGAAGCGCCACGGCGATGGGCTGGAGCAGGACCTCGCGCGGCTCGCCGAACAGGTCGCTGCTTTGCGCAAGATTGCGGACCGCAGCGCTGGGCAGGAACAGGAGCTTAGGGCCGCGCGCGCCGCGCTCGATGCGGCGGGCCGCGAGTTTCGTGCCTGGCTCGACGGCCTGCGTGGCGAGCTGGTTGCGGCAGGGGCTTCGGGCAGCGCTGAGAATCGCCACAGCGCCGTGCTCAACTTCGATCTGCTGGAGCGGATGCAAGGGGAGCTGCGTGCGCTCGGGCCGGGCGTCGCGCTTCTGAGCTACGTGCTCGGCGAGAACAAGGTATCGATCATCCTTACCACCGCCACTTTCCAGCTCAGCCGCGAGGCCGAGATCTCCGAGCGTGCCATCAACCGGCTGGTGCACGAGTTACGCCTCGCCATCGACCAGCGCCTCGACGATGACGTCAGCCGTACCTCGCAATCGCTCTGGCGGCATCTGATCGCCCCGGTCTTCGAGCGGCTCAAAGAGATCAGCATTACCACCCTGATGGTCGTCCCTTACGGGACACTGCGCTACCTACCGTTCGCGGTGCTGCACGACGGCGCGAGGTACCTTGCCGAGTACTTCGCGGTCTCGATCCTGACGCTCGCGGCCCATGGCGGCTTCCGCCAGCGCGGCGCCTCCGAATGGCAGGTCGCAGGTTTCGGGGTCAGCCGAGAGGTGCCGGGCTATCGCCGCCTCATGGCAGTGCGCGAGGAGCTCGCCGGGATTGTCCGCACGGCCCCCGGCGAGGCCGGCATCTATCCGGGTACGATCCGCCTCGACGAGGCGTTCAACGAGCAGAACTTCGCCAGTGCGCTCGACACGCACGAGGCGGTGCATGTGGCGAGCCATTTCGTGCTGAACCCGGCGCAAGGGCTGAACTCGCACCTGTTGCTTGGCGACGGCACGACCCTGACCCTGCAAAGGTTGCGCGATGTTAGCTTCGACTTCCATCGGCTGGAGATGATGACGCTGTCGGCCTGCGAGACTGCGATGGGCGGCGGGTCCGAGAACGGCCGCGAGTTCGAGGGCTTTGCGGCGCTGGTGCAGCAGCGCGGCGTCAAGGCGGTGATCGCGAGCCTGTGGCCGGTGGCCGACGAGAGCACCGCGCCCTTGATGCAGGCGTTCTACCGTGCCCGCCGCGAGGGCCGCAGCAAGGCCGCCGCCCTGCAGGCTGCGCAGCTCTCGCTCCTGAGCGGCGGCGCCTATACCCATCCCTACCACTGGGCACCCTTCGTCCTGCTGGGAAATTGGCTGTAGAAAAAAATGGCCGTTCATGTCAAAACGCCTTGCTGGCTCGTCAAGGTGCAGGTTCCCCGGCCCGGCCTGACGATCCCGCGGAGATTGGTGCAGAATGGCCAAGCTTCCTGACCTCACCGCGCTGATCAACACCGTTCTCCAGGAGCGGGCCGAAGCCATTTCCTTCTCGAATCAAGAAATCGACGCGGCGGCGGAAAGGCTGCGCGCCGGTCTCACGCGCATCCAGGAGAAAGCTGCGGCACGCAATCGGGTCGTGGCGGCGCTCGAAAACTTGCCCAATCTGCGGCGTGCGGGCTGGCTTTCCAACGTTCAATCGGCGCTCCAGGTCGTGCTGGGCGAGGCGCGGCGGACCTCGCAGGTCCTCACCGAGGCGGCTAGCGGGCTGCTGCCGGCCGCGCCAGACGCCTGGAACTTCGCTCCAACTATAGCCGGCGCGACCCGCAGTCTGGCGGGGGACGCGATGCGAGCGGACAGCACCGATCCAGTATCGGGCATCACGGCGTCGGTCATTGTTGACGACGCGGGACCTGAGCGGCGGGTGCTGGCGCGGCTCGAGAATTACCCGGCCGATCGTGCACCGGTCGTGATGCTTGTCATTGCCGCCGATGACCAAAGGGCGGTCGCCTCGGTGCGTGAGATCGACCCTGAAGTTGGCACGGATCGCGCCGATGAGGCTGGTAGATTGCGCCGACAGCTGCGCTACGAGGCGGTGCTGCCGGCCGGATCCTACTTCATATTTTTCGGCAATCCACGAGAGCCGCAGCCGTGATGCTAGAAAGCCGCAATCGCAACGCGGCGCGCGAGGCGGCCCTTGCCGATTTTGCAGATCGGCTCGAACGCTTCTTCCGCGACAACTACACAGCCCTGGTAAGGCAGCACGCACGTCTTGGCACCGTCGAGGACGTTCAGGAAGCGATCCAGGACGTGCTTATGCGGCTCTATCAACGTTGGGCCGACGGTGAGCAGGAGCCCGACAATCTGGCGGCGTTCGTGAACGTCGCGATCCGCAACGCGCTCATCGACCGGCGCCGCCAGAGCCGGCTAGTCCCTCTGAGCGACGTTGCTTCCGCGACCGCCCGATCCGACGCCGAGGCGCGCGACGACGACTCCGCCATCCAGCAGGTCGAGGACCGTGACAGCATTGGCCAGGAGGAGGAACTGGCCTGGAAGCAGCTGTTGCACGCGATTTTCGATCGCTTGCCGCCCAAATCGGTTGAGGTCGCTGCCATGGTGATGAGCGGCAAGACGCCACCCGAAATCGGTGCTGCGTTCCGGCAGGACGGCTATGTGTTGCGCCGTTATGCGCGCGAGTTGATCTGCAAGATCCTCTGGGAATTGGCCAGTGGCGGGGAGCCGCTCGCCGGATCCTTCGCGCAGAGCTTCTGCGCTGCGCCGCGGCGCCGCGGAAAAATCTGATCCGGCCCTGTCAATTAGGCCCACTCCGCACGTCTCCTCCATATCAGCAATGGAGGATGACCATGAATATCCTGAACCGCCGTTCGATGCTGCTTGGCGCCGTGTCGGCCGCCTTCGCGCTGCCGGTTGCTAATCTGCCTGTCCGTGCACTTGCCGTGCGCATCGCAAAGCCCTGCGGCTGTTGCGGCCTGCGGTTTGGCGCGATCGACCGTGGCCCCAACGACACGACCTCGATTCGGTACGCGACAAGTTCGGGTGACGCCGAAACCGACCGCTTCCTCGGTGCGGCACTCGTTCGGCTCGCGAATACCTTCCGCGTCAGCCCGGGATTCGCCTTCTTCGATGACGGTGATCATCCCAACGCCTTTGCGTTGCGCGAGACGCTGCTGGACAGCGGTACCGGGACGGTGATGATGGGCATGCATCTGTTCGGTAAGTTGATGGCACGTGTGCGCGACGGCGGCATCACGGTGATCGCAGTCTGTGCCCACGAATTCGGCCACGTCCATCAGATGCTGGGCGGTTACGAGAACGAGTTCAAAGCTCTGGACAAGACCGCCAAGCCGCTCGAACTCCATGCGGACTTCCTCTCGGGCTATTACCTTTCGCTGCGCAAGACCGAGCACCCGGAACTCGACCTGAACTCCGTCGGCGGCATTCTCTACAACATGGGTGACTCGGACGTGAACTCGCCCCGTCATCATGGCACCCCCGAAGAGAGGGTGATGGCCCTGTCCGCCGGGTTCAAGTATGGCAGCGAAGGAACGCACGATATCGCAGAAGCGGCAAAAGCCGGGCTCGGCTTCGTCAGGCGGATTTAGTGGATTGCGAGGCGGGTGCAGTAGCCGGGACTATGAGAGAAAATCAGCAGATTCACGCCGCTGACGGCTGACCGCCTCTTGAACCGGGACATCAAATCCGATGAGATCAAAGAACGGGGAGAACCCGGCGGCTCGGCCGCCGTCTGCACGTCGCCAATGGTGGTCAGCCTCATCCCCCGCAGCCGCTTCTAATCTGGACCTCATTGAGGACCCGAGACGATGTCGTTGCAGGAAAAAAAGGCCTCTACATGACCAGGAAAATGTCGCTCCGGCCGACCGCGTTCGTGCCGCTGATTTTGCTCCTGACAGCTACGTACTCGTTGGCTGACGATTGCTCGTATCTACCGGCATTCAGGCAAGCCGTTCAGAACAAAGACATCCCGGCAGCCAAAGCCATAGAGGCGAAGATTGCCGTGGACGCCGTGTGTGGGCCACTTACCAACCGGGTCCGTCTTCAGCGAGTGCTGCTCGAGACCACGGCGGCGGAAGCACTTCTCGAACGACCCGGCCGCGAAGCTGAGCGTGAAGCTCTGCTCGCAAGCGCCGCCGAGCCTGGACTGTTTTGGGGCGCCTCGCTGGCGATCGGCGATCTGCGGTTCTCGCAGCGCCGATTTGTCGATGCAACCCGGGCGTATGAGCAAGCGATCGACATCGCGAATAGTCACGCTCTGACGCCGACCCCCGTTGAATCGTCGATTGTGAAGCGAATGTACGGCCGGGCCGGGCAGGCGCGCCTCCTTGCCGCGAACGAGGAGAGCGCGGGCGCCAGTTACGTTCAGGTCGCAAAGGGAGACCGTGGCGAAGTTGCCGGCATGTATTCGATCAACACGCGAGGGCCGACGCCGGAGAGCATTCCTGTCCCTATCAACTTCGAGACCGCCTCTGCCAAGATGACGGCGATTGGTGAACAGGCAGCGGAAGAACTCGCTGCCGCGATCAAGGCGCAACAACCGGCAGAAGTGACCATCGTCGGGCATGCCGATGAGCGTGGTACGGACACCTACAACATGGGGCTGTCGGAGAAGCGCGCCCGCGCCGTGAAGGACTATTTGACCAGCCATGGCGTCAATGCAGTGATCAAGGTGGTCGCGAAGGGCAAGCGTGATCCCCTGCAAATCGATGACACGTCCGGAATGTCGAAGGAAGATATCTGGGCCTTGAATCGCCGTGTCGAGTGGCGGCGCTCAACCGGTCAGGAATGAGAGGTTTCTTTGGGCCGGATTGTACCCGTCGCTCTCGCCGCAAGTCTCGCCCTCGCAGCTTGCCTCGGTGCGCAGGCGGAGGCTGCCGGCCTCGAGGCTCCAGCCGGGGGACACGTCCGCGCGCTCATCGTCGGAATCGACGACTACGCGAGCGTACGGCGTCTCAAGGGAGCGGTTGCCGATGCAAAAGATCTCAGCAACGCGCTCCTCAAGGCCGGCGTCAGCGACGTCAAGGTTCTGATCAATCAGGATGCTGTTCGCCCGGTTGTGCTGGCCGAACTCGATCGGCTCGTCAATACAGCACAGGCGAAGGATCTGGTTTTCATCAGCTTTGCGGGTCACGGCTCGCAGCGGCCAGAGAGCGTACCGCATTCCAAGCCTGATGGCTTGGACGAGGCCTATATCTTGCAAAGATTTGATCCCGGCTCGAACGCCCCGAATCCCGACCTGATCATCGGGCCTGAGATGAAACACTACCTTGCAAGGCTCGAAGCCAAGAACGTCGATGTCATCTTCGTTGCCGACACTTGTCACGGCGGAGGGTTGACACGCAAGCCCGATCCGCGCGCGGCTGAGCTCAGCTACCGGACTTCAGCAATCGGAGCCGCCGCGGCGGCGTTGCTCGACGTTGTATCCGAGCCGGCTGACGCGTCGCGCGAAGATTCCAGCTTCAAGCGGGTCACGTTCCTGGCCGCGGTCGACAGGTTCAGCAAAGCGCCCGAAGTCGATATCCCGGGCCAGTCAACCAAGCGCGGTGCGCTGAGCTATGCGGTTGCCCGCGCGATTGAAGGCAGGCTTGCGTGGAAACATGAACTTTCGCGCGGCAGTCTCTTCGGCTATGCGCGTCAGATCGTCGCCCAGTACGCCAAGCAGAAGCAGACGATTGTTACCGAGCCGATCAGCAGCGCAGGTTCGCTCAACGCCGCCGTCTGGCGCGGCGAGCCGGCGGCGGTCGCCTCCGAGGCTGCTGTAAAGGACAACAACAGACCGACCCGCGTCGCCGTCAATGGAGATGTCTCGGCGCTCAAGGGCATCAATCCGAGGTCTGCCCCGTTTGTGATTGTAACAGATGTAGTTGACGCTGATCTGGTTTGGGATTCGCGGACGCGGGAGGCTATCGTTGCCGGCGATGTCGTTGCCGAGGATGTTTCGGCGCAGGACGTTCCTGACGTGGTTGACCGCGTGCGGGCGATCTCCGAGGTCGCGCAACTGAGCGAGCGGCGGCCTCAAACGATCCAGCTGCTTCCGAATGACCGGCTTCACCACGACAAGGAAGTGCTGACAATCGAGGCACACGACATCCAGGACAAATATGCCGTCATTTTCAACATCAGCGGTACGGGGGCAGTGCAATTCCTCTATCCGCAATTCAGCAAGAGAGACTCGACGCAAGTGAGATCCGCGACATGGCGGCTTCCCGTCAAGGTGGGAACGCCTTTCGGCGCCGATACCGTGGTTGCGGTCGTATCCGATCAGCCTCTCACAAATTTGATGAAAGAGATCGAAGGGTTGGATGAGCACCAGGCGGCCATTCGGGCGGTTCAGGCTCTGCGTCAGAATCTTCCCCAGACGGATGAGACAAGGATTGGCTTCGCCAGCATCTTCACAGCTCGCTAATGCATTTAGGAGGTCGGGAAGTGAAACGGCAGCGATGGATTCTCACAGTCCTGGCGAGCGTCATCATGGTCACGGCTGCGGTTGCGCAGACCCCCGGGCAAAGCGCCGCAATCGAGGACAGCTCGCGGATCGTTGGCGGCGTGGTCGCGACGGGCGCCGACTGGCCGTGGCAGATTGCGATCTTCCAACGCGCGACGGAGAAAAATGAAATAACGGGAGAAGCAAAGAAAACGACGAAGAATAAGTTTGACCAGACATGCGGGGGGGCGGTCATTTCCGCGCGCTGGGTACTGACCGCTGCGCATTGCTTTAACGATATGCCGAAGTACAAGCTCGATCCTGTCGACGATTTCTTTATCGTCGAGGGCACCAAGCAGCTCTGCCCGGGTTGCGGCCAGCAGCGCCGCGTCAAGCGCGTCATTATTCATGAGGGCTACAAGGCCGGCGAAAACAATCAAGACGATATCGCGCTGATTGAGCTCGCCTCAGAGGCAACGTCGGCGCCTGTGCCG
Source organism: Bradyrhizobium sp. AUGA SZCCT0105 (assembly GCF_018129565.1). Classification (NCBI taxonomy): domain Bacteria; kingdom Pseudomonadati; phylum Pseudomonadota; class Alphaproteobacteria; order Hyphomicrobiales; family Nitrobacteraceae; genus Bradyrhizobium; species Bradyrhizobium sp. AUGA SZCCT0105. The sequence goes on from NZ_JAFCMK010000016.1 coordinate 14,351, forward strand.
CTCGCGCGGCCGCAGAATGCGGCGGGGCTCGAGACGCCGGGCAAACCAGCTCTTGTGACCGGGTTTGGTTCCGTCAGATCGATAGTCCAACCACTTGATCCAGCAACGCATGCGCCAAAAAAGGACGCCGAGGGCAAAGAGATCTTCGTATTCGCCGACACTGGCGAGCAAGTCACGAAGGATAATTTCGCCACCTCGTTACCTCCCGAACGCAAGCTTCGGCAGGTTGAATTGCCCCTCGTGGGATGGGAGGAGTGCCGAAGTTCAAACAAATTCCCTTGGATGGACAAGCGCCAGATTTGCGCTGGTTTGAAAGAAGGCGGAAAGGACTCGTGTCAGGGCGACAGCGGTGGTCCTCTTGTCGTTCGCGATGAGAAGGCGACCGGCGGATGGTTTCAGGTCGGTGTTGTGAGTAATGGGATCGGCTGCGCCATACCTGGCCTTCCTGGCGTCTACACCCGCGTGTCGGAATACGCCAACACCTGGATCAAGCGGAAGACTGGAATTGACCAGGATCAACCGTCAACCGAGACGCAACAGGTGGCCGATCAGGCATTCGAGCCGAAGAACAGTTCCGATCTGACCGTCAGTTTCGTGCAAGGCTCCGAGCTCAAACTCGGGCAGAGCGTTCAGCTGCGCGTGACCGCGCGCGAGGCTGGCTATCTGGTCCTGATCGACTCCCGGCCGGATGGGTCAATGATGCAGATCTATCCCAATGAAGCTTCCATGCGGACACTCAACGGACGTCGCCAGGAAGCCAACCGGATTTCGCCGAACAGCCCGTTCCTGATCCCAAACCCCAAGAATGTCTACGAGGGCTTTCGGCTCGTCATGCGGCCTCCTCTTGGCGAAGGCAAAGTCTATGCTTTTCTCGTCGACCGGCCTATCAAGTGGCTGAACTCTCCTGGTCAGCCGCGTGTCTTTACGGCCCGTGCAGATGTGCTCGGCTTCATCACTGAATTTCGCGCAGCAAGTGCGCGCGATCAGGCTGGACCCGAGTCGGACCGTCCGCGTGTCTCTGTTGCCGTCGCGAAGTACACCGTCGTTCAGTAGGATACTCCGGGAGAGGGGGAACAAATGCTCCGCAATGCCGGGTCGCGTTTGATTGCTGCAACGTTCGTGGCTGCCACCGCCATCGCCGCCGGTTCGAGTCCCCTTGGTGCCGCCGTCAGCGCGACCGCCGGACGACTTGTCACAGCCCAGACGGCGCTCGCCACGCGGCTGATCAGCAGACTGGCGGCTAACAATACAAGTGCAAACATCATCGTGTCGCCTGCGAGCCTAGCCGGTGCGCTAGGCGTGATCGAATTTGGCGCCGACGAGCAATTGCGTCGTAGCCTCCATCAGATTCTGGGATTCACCGAGGGTTCGCAGTTCTCTATTGATTTTGACGGCTTGCGCAAACCGACAGGTCGGTCTCGCCGGGGCGGCCCTTTTTTGCGATTGCCAATGTGATATTCTTTGATGCTCGCGGACAACTGCCGCTCACAAAGGTCCAAAAGCGTGTCAAGGTCGACGAGGAGGGAACGGAGGCGGCCGCCGCCACTGCCGTGGCCGCGACGCGCTCGGCCATGACCGAATTTGTAAAATTCAGCGCCGACAAGCCGTTTATGTTTGCGCTACGCGACCAAAATGGTTTGATCCTGGTCGCAGGCCATATCGCGTCTCCGCTATCGCTCGCTTCGAAAGACACGTGAGGCCCCGGCGACCGAACTGATGTTCTGAACGTTGGCTTTGGGTGGAAGGGAAAATCTGCGTTTAGCAAGTGGGTTCTCAAATGTGGGGTCAACCTTGAGGAGGCGCCGTGCTTCGGAGACGCTTCGACATACACGCGATGATCACAAGTCAGCCAGCGGTCATTGAGCCGCGAGCCAGTTTCGAAGTCGCAGGCGACGGGAAGAAAATGAATCATCGGGTTACCGCAAGGGTTGCCGCTTATCGCCAATTATTGGTGGCAGGCCTCATCGGTGTGGGTCTTTCGGTTGTGTTCGGGATTGCATTGCCGGACGCCGGTTTGCCGCAAGGAAGGGGAGCTGCTCCGGAAGCCATCAGCCAGCAAATTGATGCCATCGAAGCTCGGCTGGATAACTTCTACGGCGCACGCAACTACAACGAGGCGCTGGAGGAGGCGCGAAAGCTGGAAGCGCTCGTAAGAACACGATTAGGTAACACCAACGCGGTTTACGGCATTGTTCTCTTGAAGCTCGGAAACGTGCTTAAAGCGCGTGGGGAATTCGTCGACGCGGAAAGGGCGTACAAACAGGGAATTGTGATTATCAACCGGTTCGTTCGCAGCGGTGACAAAACGATCATGGGATCACTCGGAGATCTACTGAACAACCTTGGAGACCTCGAACGCGAACTAGGAAAATACAGCGATGCAGAAGCCTACATACGTCGTTCTTTGGATGTTTTCAAGCAGTGCGGCAATAGCTACTGCGCGACGGAACGATGGAATAGCATCCTAAACCTCGGCAATTTGCTTGAGAATCTCGGAAAGGTTCAGGAGGCCGAGCAATCGTACAAGCAGGTTATCGCCGCCTACGAGGAGCGCAGTGATCGCGGCGACGACATCATATTCCCGGTCGCATTGCATGACCTCGCGATCCTGTACAACGATCGGTTAGGTCGAGTGGAAGAAGCTGAGCAGCTCCTCAAGCGGGCGATAGCGATTTACGAGCGACGGTGGCCTGATACTGATGCAATGGCGAACAGCCTCGTTGTTTTGTCGAACGTGTACAACGAAGAGGGACGGTTCGACGATGCCGAAGGATTACTGCAGCGCGCGATCACCGTTTACGGGTCGGCGGTGGGCGAGCTCCACCCGAGCAACGCACTGGCCGTTATGAACCTCGCGCGCTTGTACACTAATCATGAAAAATATGCGGCGGCGGAACCGCTGCATAAGCGAGCAGTCACGCTCTTGGAAAAGGCCCTAGGTCCGCTCCACCCTGACTTGGCCCGCGCGCTGGTCAATCTGACGTCTCTGTATACGAAACTGCACAGATACTCCGAGGCAGAGCCTCTCGCACGACGAGCCGTCTCCATCGGAGAAAGAAGCCTTGGTCCGAGTCATCCTGATGTGGCGGGATGGCTTGCCAATCTGGGTGGCATTCTCAGTGCGGAAGGCAGGTATTCCGAAGGGAACGCTTTGCTGCTTCGCTCGATGTCGATCGATAGGCAGGTATCCGACGCGGTCGGAGTCGAGACGCTAGATCAATTGGCGCGGAATGCGGCTGCCGAGCGCGAAACACGCTCCGCACTGTCTTGGTCGCGCAAGGCGGTGGATGTCCTGGTCAGAGCTGAACTCAGCTCCGCCCATTCATTGGGCGGCCGATCGGCTCGAGATCGTGCCCCGATCTGGCAGAGCGTATTTACGCGCCACGTGTTCAATCTCGAACAGGCCGCCAGGCAAAGGATCGAACCTACCGAGAAGCTCGGCCGTGAGGCCCTAGAGTCGGCGCAGTGGGCGGTCCAGTCTGCTGCAGCAGCCGCCCTTCAGCAGATGGGCGTACGATTTGTCGCAAACGGCGGCACGCTCGGAGAGCTCGTACGCCGAAGTCAGGATCTCGCGGCAACGTTGCGGGACCGAGACAAGGCACTCATCAGGGCGCTGTCGGGATCGCCGGCTCAGGGCGAGCTTGCCGAGAGCGTTCGCGGTCAGATCGCAGAAACACAAGCAAATCTGTCAGACATTGCGGCCCGGGTCGAGCAGGAGTTTCCACAATACGCTATGCTTACATCTCCAAAGCCGCTCCAGCCCGGGGAGATCCGAGCTTTATTGACGGATAACGAAGCTCTGGTGCTGTTCCTGAGTGGCGAGACGGAGAGTTATGTCTTTGCGCTGACGAAGGATGCATTCGACTGGAAAACAATCCCGCTCGGCGCCGAGGCGGTGTCGCAAAAGGTTGCAGCGTTCCGGCGCGGGCTCGAAGTCGATGCGGTGGCCCGCGGATTGGCCCGCCTCGAATGCAGCGAAGATGAAGCAAAGAAGCGTGGCCTGTCGCGCGTGGCCTGTAGCGATGCGGTCGCGCAGGAGTGTGCCGAGAATGCCGAGCGCGGGCTGGCGCGCACCGATTGCGAGGCGATTAGGCCCGGATTGTTCGATTTGGAACGAGCTTACGAGCTGTATCAAACGCTGCTCGGTCCGGTGGAGGAACTGATCAAGACCAAGCGGCATCTGCTGGTCGTGCCCTCGGGGGCACTCACCGCGCTTCCGTTCCACCTGCTGGTGACCGAGAAGCCGAGCGTCGCAACGCCACGGCTTGAGGGCGCCGTGACAGCAGCGACGTTTACGCCCTATCGCGATGCGGCCTGGTTGATCAAGCGGCAGGCCGCGACAGTCCTTCCGTCGGTGTCGAGCCTCAAGGCGCTGCGGGTATTTGCGCGCAAGGACCAGGCAAGCAAGCCGATGATCGGGTTCGGCGACCCGGTGTTTAACGCCGAGGTCGAACGCAACTCTGCCGGCCCGCGGACCGCCGATGCGCGCGGGGTAACGCGCAGCTACACTGCCTTTTGGAAAGGCGTTTCGATCGATCGCGGCGAGCTTGCCAAGGCACTGCCTCGGCTGCCGGATACGGCCGACGAGCTCAAGAGGGTGGCTTCTTCGCTAGGGGCCAGTTCCGACGACATCTACCTGCGCGAAGCGGCAAACGAGAACACGGTCAAGCGCGTCGCGCTGTCGGACTACCGCGTCGTGTATTTTGCCACTCACGGCCTGGTGGCGGGCGAGGTGAAGGGGCTGGCTGAGCCGTCGCTGGCGTTGACCATGCCGCGGCAGGCAACCGGCACGGATGACGGGCTGCTCACCGCCAGCGAGATCGCTCAGCTCAAGCTCAATGCAGACTGGGTGGTGCTGTCGGCCTGCAACACGGTTGCCGGCGACAAGCCCGGCGCCGAGGCGCTGTCTGGACTGGCGCGTTCATTCTTCTATGCCGGCGCCCGCGCGCTGTTGGTGTCGCATTGGTCTGTGGAGAGTCGGGCGGCGACCCGGCTGACCACCGCGACATTCGATCTGCTGCGTGCCGATCCCAAGCTCGGCCGCGCCGAGGCGCTACGCCGTGCCATGCTGGCTTACCTCGCTGACACGTCCCTCTCGATAAATAGCTACCCGGCGCTCTGGGCTCCCTTCGAAATCGTCGGCGAAGGGGCAGAGAGGTAATAATCGCGCGGATGTCGGGACGAAAGCTGGCGACCCATTTCGCCGTGGATCGTCACGCCGGAGGCGCTTGCGCCGTTTCGAATCCAGCAGCCGTCTCGATCGCAGGGCGATCCAGCTCCCCTCCATTACCTCTTCGATATTTCCGACCAGTCAAACGGGGCTTTCAACATCAGGCTCGATGTCCATATCCAGACTCCCAAGATGAGAGCCGCCGGCCTCGCGCGGTTTCGACTGGCTCGTTCCAACGCGCGGCACATGTACTGGACGGCGAGGCAGCTCATTGCTCATCACACCAGCAATGGATGCAATCTCGAACCGGGCGATCTCGTGGGCACGGGGACCATCTCCGGTCCCGAGCGGGATAGCTGCGGAGCTCTGCTTGAGACGACGCAAGGCGGACGGGATCCCGTTTCTCTGCCATCCGGAGAGCAGCGCACATTTCTCGAGGACGGCGACGAAGTCATTCTGACCGCCTCATGCGAGCGGAGGGGCTACGCCACGATCGGCTTCGGAGAGTGCCGAGGTAAGGTATCGTTGCGGTAGCGAAGAATGCGCGGGCGCGCGGTGCTCGTTCCAGCTGGAGGGAAGCCGCAAATTCAACGAGTGCCACTACTACAATTTGCCGATACCGGGTGCTTTGCTCGAAGGGTTAGAAAACGAGCCAGTCGAACTGAAAGTAACGTTGTCATATTTCGTCGACCCCAATCCAGGGCTGTCGGCAAACGTGGACTCACAGCGCTATCAATCGCATGGCCTGCGCTTCGACCTACAAAGACCGCGCGAAACACTCACGCAATTCAAAAAGCGCGTTAACGCGTCAGAGAGCGAAAACCCACGCCGGGCAACTGGTGCGCCTGCCGATGGACGCTGGGTTCTGGGGGCAGACAGCATTTCAGCGGGGTCCTTGCATTGCGACGTGTGGCGCGGCCAGCTATTGAGCTTCTTGGCCGGAACATGCTTTGCGTTAAGCCAGTGAACGGCTGGTGGCGCAACCGCGCTTCAGCGGACGTCTGCAATCAGCAAACACGGAATTCGCTAATCGTTTCGGCGCCGAAGGGCCGCAGCATGAAGCCCGCGGCGAAACCAGCAGGGTAAAAATGAATCCGGCGGTCGGATTCACGCCTGAGAAGAACGCCTTCGCGATCTCCGTCGCGAGCAGGCCAATCAGAAAAAAGTCGTAGAATTCGAAGATCGTGCCGAGAGAGGCCGCGACGATCACGCGCCTGTCCTTGTCGGTCATTGTCGCCGCTCGCGGCATTGCTTCAACGTAAGTCATGTATTCCTCCCCTTGTACGAGACATTGGTGTCCCTGAGCGCATTCTTCGAATGCGTTGTTTCGTGTTCTCTTGTTAAGTTCTCTCGATTGGTCCGTTCGCCAGGCAGCCTTCGTCGATGGTCTTCCCTCCGTTCTTGGCGAACCTCAGCGCGGCTGCATCCGGAGCGCGCCGTCGAGGCGGATGGTCTCGCCGTTGAGCATCACGTTCTGGCAAAGATGTTCGACAAGTGCGGCGTACCGCCGGCCGTCCCAAACGTTTCGGGAACGGGACGTTCGTGACCAGCGTGTCCTGAACGCTTTGCATCATGCCTGCCATCATCGGCGTCTCGAAGATTTCGGGCGCGATCGTCACGACGCGGATGCCCGATCTGGCGAGTTACTTGGCCGCCCCAATATAGTCCTCAAGGCTATCAAATCCGCCGAGTTGGACGATCTTTTCGAGGTCGCCAAGCGTACCGGTCCGGCGCCTTAAATCAAGAGTGCCTTGGGTTCGGAACGCCTGGAGGACGCGGTTGACATGCACGACGCTCAGTCCAAGCGCGTCAGCCAGCTTCGATTGAGTAACCGGAAAGTCAAACTGCTCGTTGGCGACCATATCCATCGCTCCAAGCCGCTGGCGCAATTCAGCAATCAAATAGGCCATACGTCCCGATGCCGATCGTGTGCCCAGATTGACGATCCATTGCCGGAACAACGCCGCGTCAACAAGCGACTCGCGCCAGAGCGCCCGGGCCAAAGCCGGTCGCGTACTAACCGTCCCTTCGAGCGCATCGTGATCTATAAAGCCAAGCTGCGCTGTCGACAGTGTGGTCAGGTCGTGGTCCATCCGCTTCAGCGGCAGGCTGTGAAGATCGGGTATATCGCCCGCGATGTGGAATGACAGGATTTGCCGCTTACCATCTTCCGAGACTTTCGATCGATAGGCGAAGCCGCTCAGGATGACGCAGCATTGAGTGCTAAGTTGCCCATCGTGAATGATTGGCGTATCTTCCGGCAAATTCTTCACGGACGTTACGATGGACCGAAGGGCTTCCATGTCGTCGTTGGGGCGTTCAGAGTGCTGCCGCAATTTGCGGATCATCATTTCGATCGGCATCTGAGGTTCCCGTTCCAGGCAGGAAGCTGTCCGGTTCCGCCACCATACGCTTGGTACAAGCGCAGAAGTAAAAATTATCCCGCCAGATGCAGCGTAATCGCTCCAATCACGTTGCCTTAAATACCTCGGTATCTTTTTTCACATCCAGCATGGGGACCGGGATCTCCCGGACGAAATCGGCGAGAACCTTCCCGACAAGGATGCCGCTTGGAAGGAGGCCACCATCACTGCTGGACAACTCTTTGAGGACATCGATGGTGGGCTAAAGCCGGGCGTGGAATGGCGGATGAAAGTGACCGACGAGGCGGGAAATCTAGGGCGCGTACTCATAAACTCGTACTCATAAACTCGTCAGTTCCGCTGATGAACAATCCGCTCGGACCAATCAGCTCACTCCAACCAGCGCCTTACAGACCTCCCGGCTGGCCTCTTGGAATAATTTGACGGCACCTCCGGCCCGTCGCCCCTTCAAGGTGATTGAGGCAATCGGGGCGGAGGTATCGCCAAGATCGACGTTCAGCGCGCGCAGCCATGCGCTGCTCGATCGCATTCTGAGTATCTGCATTGGCAATAGGGTTATAAACCGGCTGCTCGCCAACAGATTCAACCGCATGTAGATTGAAATCGTGGTGACGGTCGTTTGCGGAAGCGGCAGGTTATGTCGCCGAAATAGCTCGACGCCGGTACGCCCCAAAAAAGAATCGGGCGGCGAGAGCGTCCATTGCTCTTGCATAAGTTCTGCGAGCTTCAACTTCTTCTTCGATCGCAGGAGCGGATGCCGTCGCTCCGCCATTACCGCAAGGGAGGATCTAAACAGCACCTCCGCGGACAAATCATCGGCGACCGGCAACGGCGCCCAACGCGTTATGGCGAGATCGAGGATTCTCTGGCGCAGGGCATGCTCCAGCGCATCCCGATCACCTATCGTGATATGATACCTGATGCCTGGATATCTGCGGACGAGATGTCCGATAATTTCAGTAACGATCGCGGTGACCGGCTCCGTTATACCGATCGCAACGAGCCCTTGCGCCGGATCTGACCTTTGTACAATGTCGGTAACACCTAGCTTTATTTCGTCGAAAGCGACGCGCGTGCGATCGACAAGAAGGCGACCGCACTCAGTGAGTTCAACCCCGCGCGAGGTGCGATCCAGCAGCGCAGCGCCGACGGCGTGCTCCATGTCGGTGATGGCCTTGGAGATTGCCGGCTGCGACAATCCAAGACGGTGAGACGCTTTGGCCATGCTGCCGACCTCTGCGACAGTCTGGAGCGTATGCAGATCCTTGAGACGCAGGCGTCGGCCGATGCGGTCCTGCCACTGCATGAGTATTCACCTCACGTTATAGCCCGATAGGTAAATGCAATTTCGGGTTATAGCGTTGTTGCTTCAGAATAGCGAGATGGAAAGCCGGCCGGATCATCGCATTGCTGTCCCAAGCACATGGAGAACGCCATGCAGCTTTACTCGCGTCGCGCCATGCTGGCCGGGTTTTCGGCTCTGGCTCTTCCGCTCCCCGTTATTGCTGCTGACCAGCCGCTGAAGATCGTGTTTCCATTCGCGCCTGGTGGGTCGGGAGATTCGATCGCCCGGCTGTTTGCCGAGCAGCTTCATACCAGGCTCGGCAAGGTGGCGATTGTGGACAACCTTGCTGGCGCTGGCGGCCGCATCGGCGCTCAGGCGGTCAAGAATGCCGCACCGGGAGAGCAGGCAGTGCTGTTTGCTTCCGCTTCGCAATTCACACTTCAGCCGCATCTCTTCAGGAGCCTGGGATATGATGCAGAGCGCGACTTTGTGCCACTTTCACAGGTGATGACGGTCGACCTGGCTCTGGCGGTCAGCGGCAAGCTGCCCATCCATTCGGTGCACGAACTCATCGACTGGATGAAGGCCAATCCCGCACAGGCCGTGTACGGCTCGCCCGGAGCAGGTACAGCACCTCATTTCATCTGCGGCGAGTTTGGCCGGATCACAGGCCTGAACCTACGCCACACGGCCTACAAGGGTACTCCCGCTGCCCTCCCCGATGTGCTGGCCGGCCGGGTCCCGGTGTATATGGCGTTTCTTTCCGAACTCCTGGAGCAACATGGGGGCGGTGGCATACGCATCATCGCCACCGCAGCCGCCGCGCGATCTTCCTTCCTGCCCCAGACCGCCACTTTGAAGGAGAGCGGGATCGATATCGACGCGGCCGGGTGGTTCGCATTCTATGCGCCTGCCCATTCCTCGCGGCAGTTCGTGGAGCGCCTGGGACAGGAGATCATTGCAATCGGGAGCGATCCCAAAATGCGCGCAAGGATTCATGCCATGGGGTGCGAACCAACAGGAACGACATCGGACGAACTTAAACATATCCAGCGCACTGAGTTCGAACGCTGGGGGCCGATCGTGGAGGCATCGGGATTCCCGATCGAGGACTAGAGCGGCACATGACCACCGATCACCGCGAAAAGTTGTTGGATCTTGTTCAATCGCACCGTGTGACGGCAGTGATTTATGTCGCTGCCAAGCTGGGACTGGCCGAATTGCTGCGCGACGGACCGCGAACGGTCGAAGAACTCGCGAGCCGAACCCACACGGATCGCGACGCACTGGTCCGCTTGCTCGTCGCTCTCTCGACCGTCGGCATCTGCTCTCGCGTCGGTGAAGGCCGCTACCTGCTAACCGAGCTCGGGGCGGGACTCGACGATGCCGCGGGACGATCATTCAAGAACTGGGTCATCTTTGAAGGCTCCATGCTGACCAGGAGGTGGGATGGTCTTCTGGATTCGATTATGTCGGGCAAGACGGCTTCCCAACTTCAGGACGTCGACGACAATTTCGACCTGATGGCGCGCACGCCAGAGCATGTGCGGATATTCAATGAAGCCATGACAGACCTGACACGGCTGGTCACGCACGATCTCCTGCAGACCTACGATTTTGGCACGATCTCCCACTTGATGGATGTCGGAGGCGGCTCCGGGGAACTCATGGGCGCGGTAGCGATGGCATATTCAACCATCAGAGGAACGGTTTTCGATCTGCCGAGGTGCGCCGACGCCGCCAACCAGCACTTCGGGCACCTCGGAATCTCCGACCGCGTCGACTTTGTTGCAGGCGATTTCTTTCACGCGGTGCCTCCAGTGGCCGATGCGATCATCTTGAAAAGCATTATTCACGACTGGGATGATGAGCGCAGCCGCATCATCTTGGGAAACTGCCGCAAAGCGCTTCCCCAAAAAGGCAGGCTGCTATTGGTCGAACGTGCGATGCCGGAATTGCCCGGTACCGACGACGCGGGCAGGTCGTGCGCGATGAGCGATTTAAACATGCTGCGCGGTCCAGGTGGACGGGAACGGACCGAAAGGGAATATTATCGGCTCCTGACAGAGAGTGGCTTTCGTCCCATCGCGGTTCTCCGCGCCGGCCGCTTTAATCTGACCGAGTCGCGGCTTGGTTGATACTTGGAAGCCAGCCCCGGCTATACGGAAGGTAGACTGTTCAAACTTCTATTTCGCTTTTTCAAATACAAGGAGGCTCCTCTGCATCCCCTTATCTGCCCAGTTTGGCATTATTCGCCACGTCGAAGTAACTTGGAGACGATCTCCGTCTAACTTGAAGAAGCGTGTTTGCTCGGTACCCACCCATTCAGGGTTCCAAGCAACATCCACTTTCGTAATCCATTTGTCCCCTTCGAGACGGTACATGCCAGTGTAGGCGGCCATGCTGTTTAGCAGATCGGCGCGATCTTCGACCGTTTGTGGTAGCTTGCGCCCCTCTGCAGTCAGAACAAACATTACACGGCCCTCAGCCGTGAAAATTGCATATCCCGTAGGGGAGCGTCCGAAGACGGATTCTTTTTGCCCGGTGGCTTGAATTTCAATTTCTTGAGAAACTAGTTTCCAGATGCCGATTACATTCTCACGATCATCGGCAAAGCTCGGATCCGCCGCCATAATCAACTCCACGATGGCAACAAGGCATCTTAAAGTGGACATAAGGAGTTTCCCTCCAATGCTCTGCCCTTTTGGTAGTCGGTGGACTGATACTAGCGCAGGAATTGAGCGGCTGGAAAGAAGCGTAAGGCCCTTTGTGGCGACTGTTGCCACGGTTCGCAAACGGGCGTTTGCAGCCGCGGCTAGTTCGGAGAAGGGACAATCGTCCCGTCGCGGCCGTCCAATATCGGGCCGAATGCTTCCCACCGTTCACCGGTGAAACGCATCATTTGCACCTGTTCAACCGGATAGAAGTCAGTTTCAGTGGTCTTCACACGAATGCCAGGAATCAAGCCATCAATCTCCAAATCGAGGTTAGCCACCATTTTCATGACGTTGTCGCGAGTGAGATCGTCGCCGCATCGCTTCAGCACCTCGACCAGCGCGTTCGCCGCGATGAAGGCGATCATTGGACCGCTCTCTGAACGATTTGCTTCAGGATAGTATTTTGCCATGAAGGCCCGGAAGCGCAGCATGCCTGGGCGACTATCCCACTGCGGATCCGTGACGTCCATCTGGAAAGCTGCGCTGAGAATACCTTTGGCGTTGTCGAGCCCGGCGGGTTTCAGCACGGCTCCGACCGAAACCGATATATTCGTCACGATATGGACGGGGTGCCAATTGAGTTCGGCGACCTTCTTGATCGCCTGGGCAGCAAATTTTGGCGTCGCAATATTGAGGAGGATATCGGGATTGGCAGCCTTGATCGCGACCACCTGCGAGTCTACTGTTGGAATGCTGGTTTCATAGGGCATGCTGGCAACGACCATTCTGTCGTACCTGTCCCGCAGCACATCCTTCAATCCAAGTATATAGTTCCCTTCCGAAATCATCGTTCTGATAGAGGATGCCGATCCTGGCGTCGGGATGTTGCTTCAGAATATACGCGGCATATACGCGCGCTTCAGCGCGGTAGTTGGGTTGCAAGCCAATCGTCCATGGAAAATGCCCGGGGTCGCCCCAGCGCGAGGCGCCACTCAGGACGAAGAGCTGCGGCACGCGCATGGTGTTCATGTACTTCTGAATGGCGGCATTGGTGGCGGTGCCAAGCGGCGCAAAGATCAGAAACATCTCATCGCTCTCGACCAGTTTTCGTGCCTGCTCTACGGTCTTCGGCGGACTGTAGCCGTCATCATTGGAGATGAAGGTGATCTTGCGACCGTTAATGCCGCCGACGTCGTTGATCATGCGGAAGTAAGCGCTCATCGTCTTGCCGATGATGCTATAGGCCGAGGCCGGGCCGCTGTACGGCATGATGTTGCCGATCCTGATCTCGGTGTCGCTCACCCCCGGGCCGTACTGCTTTTCCGCGGACGCAGTGCCGACGAGCAGGCTGAAGCCTGCAAGAGCCGGCATCAGTGTTCTGGCAAGATGGAGCATCGGATATCCTCCTGGCAGTGACAGTCCGGGATCAGATCGAGACCGCCAACAGCGCCGAGACCCGGTTGACGATCTCGGGAGCGCGCAGGGCGCTGGACGGCTTCACGAGGTGGCTCACCTCGCTCATGGTCCGATGCACAGTTGCATCTTCGGAAGCGAGCCGCAGCAGCCCAGAATTGAAGTTCAGCCGCTCCTTAAAATCATGCGGGCACTGGCCACGTGTCTTCTCGTGAATGAAGTCGCTCTCGGCCGTGGCCCAAGGTGCCGCGAGGAAGTCCTGTACCACCTCGAAAAAAGGCCATGCGATGCCGGCGAGCGGATCGGCATTCGGGATTCGCGCCTCGATCAGCCATCTCAGGGCCCCGGCTTGCTGCGCGGCGACACTCATTCCCTGGCCGAACGCCGGATTGAATCGACAGATCACATCGCCGAGCGGCAGTAGACGGCTCGGAAAGCGTTCAAGCGCTTCGAAATGCCGGCGAATGCTGCAGGGAAAGCCGAACCGGTAGATCGGTCCGACAGGCCTTGCGCGAGCAATCGCGTCGTGGATCGTCTGCGTTCGCATCGTCCTCGCAAAAGCGATGAACTCCGCGACGTTTTCTGGCACCGGCTCGCCATGAAGGGTCGTCAGGTTGACTTGCCAGCAATTGTTCTCGACCGGGACAAGTAAGCCGCCACGGCAGTTGCCGAGGGAAGGCCGATGCAGCACCGTCCGCCAGTCGGGCGGCGCGTCAGACGGAATCTCGAACATCGCCGTCGCGTAACGCAGGTCGATGCCGATTTCCGTCTCTTTCGGTCTCGGCAGGCCTATCCTGACCAGGAAATCCAGTGTGAGCGCACCGCGCGACGATGCGTCGACGACCAAATCAGCCGCAAGCTCGTGGCTGGCGTTCCCATGTTCGTAGCGCACACCCGCCACACCGTCCCTGCCTGGCGCCTGCAGAAATTCCGTGACGCGACAATGTTGGTTCAGCGTGATGGTGCTGTCTCGCTGGACTAGGCGCCTCGCCACCAATTCCAGCAGTGGCCGCGTCATGCTGAGATAGTCGAAGGCGAGATCGCGCCGCGGAAACGGATCAAAGCCCGGAAATTCGAGCAGAGATTGAGAGCCGACCCGCACGCGGACGGCGCCGGCGCGCTCAAGCTCCGTTTCGAAGTCCGGCATGAGCTCGCTCAGCGCGTCGAGGCCGCCTTTGAGCAGAACATGGATTTGCCGGGCCTGCGGCGTGCCACTACGCGCGATCGGCGCAGACGGCAGCGCGTCACGCTCCAGCACGGTGACTGCGTCGAAGAACGACGACAGGGCTTTCGCGGCAGCGAGCCCCGCCATGCCGGCTCCGACAACGATTGCGTGCCGGCCGATCGATTTTGGCATGTTCCCTGCCGGTCCAATTACGTCGAACATTCGCTCGCCATGGCTTTAAGCGGTCATGGTCAAGCAATCTTGGACTGAAGCGAAGGCCGGCTTGGACTAAAGTGCCCTGTTTGCTAGACTGGAGTGCGGTCCGTATTGGCCCTTGCAGCGGGGTGGCTAATGATGAATTCGGCGCCAGACTACACTGTCGTTCGGTTCTCAAGCCGCGCTTTGCCGGAAGCAGCACGGGGCAAAACGCTCGAAGAGCTGCATGAGCGCGGCCTGCTGCCGACCAAATTTGTTCGCTACGGCAACGCTGTGCCGCAGGTTGATCTTGTCAACCGCACGATGCCCGGGCTCCGCATCCTGACGGCGGGCTATACGAGCATCCGCCGCGAGGGCGTGCGGCAAGAGGGTGACCACCTCTATCTCTGCATGACCCTGCATGGGACGACCGTGGGAAGCCGGCGCGGCCGCGAGATGATGCTCAGTGATGGAGATGCCGTGCTGATGACGAACGAGGAGGCCACTTGGACCATGACCTCGCCGTCATCCGTCAAGATCGCTGGAATTCGCTTGCCCCGGTCTGCGATTGCACAGCTTGTTCCCAAGCTCGAAAACATAACGATGCGACGCTTAGCGAGGGATACAAGCGGGCTGAGCCTCCTCCGAAAATATCTCGACGTCGTCGCCGACGACGAGGCTTTGGCGGCACCGGCTTCGCAGCGCCTGATCATCAGCCACTTCCACGATCTCGTGGCGCTGGCACTCGGGGCGAGCAGCGACGCCAGGGCGGTCGCCGCGGACAGAACGCTGGGCGCAGTCCGGCTGGCCGCGATCAAGGCCGATATCGTTGCCAACCTCGATGATGGCACGCTGAACGCGACGATGGTCGCGACCCGTAATCGCGTGAGCGTGCGTTATCTGCACAAGCTGTTCGAGAACGAGGGCATCACCTACTCCGAGTTCGTGGTCGGCCAGCGCTTGGCCCGGGCCTATCATGATTTGAGAAGCCCTCTCCATTCGCGGCGGGCGATCAGTACGATCGCCTTCGACCTCGGGTTCAACGACCTGTCCTACTTCAACAGGGCATTTCGCCGGCGCTACAACGCGACACCATCCGACATCAGGAATGAGACCGGGTTGAGGACGAAATAGGAGCGTTACCGACGCTCGACTATGCGCGAACCGCAATCAACTTCGCACCGAAACCGCCGCCACGAGAGACCATCGGACGCTTATTTCGTCGAGTTTTCTCTTTGCCTGCTTTGGGTCATGAACGACAAAACTCAAGGTGGGCATATAGGTCCGCTTTCGGACGGATACCGACCAGTTGAGCCCGACGGCCGAACCATGATTCAAGCCATCCAGTCCGAGGGGCCGAATCATGCGCTACGAACTCACGGACTATGAGTGGTTTGCCATTAAGCCGATGCTGCCGAATAAGTCGCGCGGCGTGCCGCGAGTGAATGACCGTCGCGTCCTCAACGGTATCTTCTGGATATTGCGATCCGGAGCGCCATGGCGCGACCTGCCAGAAAACTTCGGACCGTACACGACTTGCTACAATCGGTTCGTTCGTTGGCGACGGGCGGGCGTGGGGCGATATCATAGATGCGCTTGCGACTGCCCATGATGCCGCTGTCCAGATGATCGACACCTCGATTGTCCGTGTGCATCAGCAGGCGGCCTGCATTAGAAGGAACCAGCACCAGTCGATGGGAAGATCACGCGGTGGCTTGACGAGCAAGATCCATGCGTTAGTCGATGGCAATGGTCTGCCTGTTCGGCTTGCGTTGAGCCCAGGCGAGGCGCACGACGTTCGACTTGCCGGAAAACTGCTGTCTCGTCTCAAATCCGGATCAATGCTGCTTGCCGACCGTGGCTATGACGCCGACTGGATCAGGGAGCTGGCCATGAAGAAGGGCGCGTGGGCCAACATCCCGCCGAAACGCAACCGCAGCGATCCGATCTGCTTTAGCCCTTACCTCTATCGCGCTCGCAATCGCGTCGAACGGTTCTTCAACAGGATCAAGCAATGCCGTCGGGTCGCGACGCGCTACGACAGGCTTGCGGAAAACTACCTTGCCTTCGTCCAACTCGCATCCATCCGTCTATGGCTGGCCGCGCGTTATGAGTCCGCGCCCTAATTTGCGTTCTCCGCCTGTTGGCTGAAAGGTACTGAACTTCGTGTTCGACGTAAGTCACCCCGCTACGCAGGTGAACTTTACGGGAACCGTGTAATCACCGGTCATCCCGCGGCGTTGACAATCAACATTCCAGCCGCCTACCGAGGCGGCCTCTCTCACTTGGTAACTCGGAGGGGTCGTCTGTTCGTCACAGCACGGACAAGTGATCCAGCTCTCGGCCAGCCCTGGCGCCGTTTTTGAACTATCGAAATCAGAAACCCTCCAACTTCGCAAAACGGGCAGCGAACGCTTGTTTCGATGGGCTGAGCGATCGCGATCCACCAGCATAGACCAAAGCCGCGACCATGAATTACATCAAGTCGCTCGCCAAGCAGCTCGCTCCAAAAGGCATCCGGGTCTGCGGCGTGGCGCCGGGTCCAATTTGGACGCCGCTTCAGGTATCCGGCGGGGCAAGCATGGAAAAGCTCGAGAAGTTCGGTAGCCAGAGCAGTTTTGGTCGACCGGGGCAGCCAGCCGAACTTGCTTCGATCTATGTTCAGCTCGCCGCCGCCGATGCGAGTTACACGACTGGCGCCGTCTATGGCGCGGCCGGCGGCACCGCGCAGCCCTGAGACGGCTTTTCATTGCTTGGGGAGCTATTTGGCATCCGGCTTCGACTTCGCGGGTTGAACGCTGCTGGCCGGGTCTGACGCTGGAAAGCTGTCCTTCAGGCCTTCGTCCAGATCTCTGTGCTTGTCGCGCTCGTGCCGTTCCTTCGCCGGCACGTCGGCGTGCTCGTCGTGCGGTGCGGGATCGAATTCTTTGCCATCCGACGCCTCCTGGTCAAATCGGCCAACGCGAAGGCTTCGCCCGTGTTCCTATCGAGGAACGAGCATGATCGCGTGATCCTACAGGGCGCCCAGAGCGTAGCGACCGACCGGGAGCCGACAGGATCCGACCGCTGATAGCAGCAGCGATTGCCCTGGGAGCTTCGCCGGCGATCGCGCAGGACCGGAAGCAGGTGAAAGTCGCCTTCGCGCACGCACTGCCGATGTCGAAGGAAAGAGGATCGTTGCCGTGACTGTGATCGACCTGTATCTTGGGTTGCGGCATTGGAACGATTTCTTATTATAGCTGTTGCCTATGTGATCTCCGGAGTCGAGAGGTCGAAGCGACCTGGGACAGCAGATCAAATGACGAAATCATTCGCAGCCTTCGGAATTTTCGCGCTTCTAGGAGCGCTCGTAATTGCCTTGCCCGGTTTTGCACCCAAGGTCAAAGCGAGCGAGGTCGCCGTGTTGGCCAAGGGAGATCGGCTGGCGGTTAAGTCCGCGTCCGTAAATTGTTCAACGGAGACCTGGCCTAACTTCGCCACATCCTGTTTGCAGAACACGAGTTCAAACCAAAAATCGTGGAAACTCGCCTAGTAACAGCCCGCCGGTAAGGCATCGAACTACCATCGTCCGGTATACGATGCCTCGTAGCACTCCTTACGATGTTCTCAGATTGCGATTGCGAGCTTTGACTTCGCACGAAGTGTCCAATCCCGACCGATGCGAAGTCATGGCGTTGCTTTGCAACGCATCATCTTCCTCCTTTCCAAGGCTTGTATGTCCACCGATTTACCTGAAGTCCCAAAAGTCCTCGTCGTCGAGGACGAAATGATGCTGCGCATGCGTGCGGTGGATATCGTGGAAGACGCCGGATTCTCTCCTGTGCAGGCTGTCGATGCCGACCAGGCGCTCTCCATTCTCGAAGCACGCTCTGACATATCGCTGCTGTTTACAGATATTCAGATGCCGGGAAGCATGGATGGGTTGAAGCTTGCCCACGCGGTGCACGACCGCTGGCCCGCTATCAGGATCATCTTGGTTTCCGGCCAAGTTAAGCCTACCGACGCGGAAAAGCCGAAGGACAGCCGATTCTTTGGTAAGCCTCTCAGTAATGGCCAGATGATCGCCGAATTGCAGGCGATGGTCGGCGCGGGCGCACTGAAGACAGTCCCAGTTGCATCTTTGTTGCTTGCGGATGAACTCGGCTACGGCCCGCAATCAGTCGATGACAAGCTACGCTCGGTGCAAGAAGGCGCTCTGGTAGCCGAGAACGACAGCCTCCGCCTGTTGCTTGAGCAAGCTGATGTCGATTTCAAGGCCCTGCTCAAGCAGTCCGGTATCGATGCAGAGGAGCGCGATGCAGCAGATAAGTTGCAGCGGCTGATCGTGGGCGAACTGAATCATCGTATCAAAAACAATATCGCGATCGTCAGTGCTATCGCATTGCAAAGCTTTCGCACGACAACCAGTATAGAGCACGGACAGATGGCTATGGAAGGCCGCTTGCTGGCGCTCTCCCGTGCCCACGATTTGCTGATGCAAGTCAACTGGTCGAGTGCCAGCCTCACCCGCACTGTTAGCGGAGCAACTGAGCCCTTTGACAGTCAGGGAAACAGACGGTTCCACTTCAACGGCCCGGATATCAAAGTGGCTTCAGGCGCCGTTATTGCACTCGCAATGACCCTCAATGAACTTTGCACCAACACTACAAAGTTCGGCGCTCTGTCGACTCCCGCTGGCAGTGTTGAAGTCGCTTGGAAGATAGACGAGAAAACGCAGCGGCTTTGCTTGACCTGGACTGAAAGAGGCGGCCCCCCCGTTCAGCCACCGACGCGTCGTAGCTTCGGGACGCGGATGATGGAATCCCTCGGTCAGCAGCTGAATGGAGAGGTGCAGCTTTCTTACGAGCCGTCCGGTTTCTTTTATTCGCTGGATGTGCCGCTAAGCTCAGTCATTGCGAAAGCTTGAGTCGTTCTCCCGTCCGGTTCAGACATCCATTGAGTCAATTCGATAGCTCAGTGCGAACGAAGTTTTATCGCTAATTCGGATCGAGGAAAAGAGAATGACGATATTACGCGCGCTGGCAATGACCATCCTTCTCACAATCATCGGCGCTACAAGAGCGAACGCAGAGTGTGAGATCGCCGATGCCAAGCTAGAAGAAGCTATACAGCAAAATCCCCGACTACGCGGTCCCGCCAATAGTCAGTCGGTGCGCGATCTACGTAGTTTACGGGATGCCGCATTCACGCTCCAATCTTACGGACGTCAAGAAGACTGTGAGCGCCTTCTGGCAAATATCCGCGAACTAATTGCTGGGCCGCCAATGGGCTCGTTGGGCGGCAATGACGAGGAAGAGGCCGAGAAACAAAACATCGCGCGCGAGCCGAAAGTTAAACGCGGGGCCGTGGTTGGCAGTCGTGACAGAAAAGACGCAAAGCCACTTTTGAAGATCGATGAACTTACCCCCGGCTTGAGAACGGACGAAATGATTGGAGCCGAAGTCCGTAGTTCCGATGACAAGATTGTAGGCGAAGTTAGAAACATCGTTTTCGGCACGAAAGATGGCCGAGATTACGCGATAGTCGCGTCAGGTGGCTTTTTTACAACAGGAAAGGACAGCATTGTCGTGCCGATCCGGTCGCTTAAAGTAACGCAGGATCGGTCGAGCTTTTTTCTTCCGATTTCTAGAGAAATAATTAATACCGTGCCTCTCATGCCTGATCAGGAGTACTTATGGCTATCGAATCAAAAATGGCGCACCTATAACGACGCGTTTTTTCAACATCGCTAAATCAGATGAATATTATGGGCTCAAAATTATGAATATTGAGGTCTGTGGCACTCGCGCTGGTATGATGGCAGCGCACGTGGAGTCACCAACGTCAAACCAACTGCTTATCCTTGTCGATCCCGATGTTCAAAACAGCGTCCAGGAGGAGCGCTTGTCACGGACATCAATTTGCTGGGTCGGCTGGACGGGTGGCACGTTGCATGACACGCCAGAGAAATCGAATCAAACTTTCCGGTCGTTTATATGAGCGGAAGGCACGCCGACGATTGGGCATCACAGGGTGTCCCCAACAGCATCATGTTGGCGAAGCCGTTCGGGCCCGCGCAGCTTGTCTCTGCTGTTTCCAACCTTCTGAATGTGGGGCCGCAGACCTCCCCAGCGAGTTGAAGAGCTCCTCATTCGCAGCTGCCGGCCGAAAAGCGAAGAGGCTCGGAAAGCTGCATGAGTTCGCTGCAAAAGTGGAAATCGGCCGTGTTGTTCTTGACCGGGCGGCCTTCACACAGACCGCCTCACCGAACAATTGTACTAATTTGAGTTGAGCGCCGGCCCAATTCATTAGCGTACGTTAGCTCCGACGGACCACGTAGCCGTCGTCCCCGCCATAGTAGCTCGCGTCAGTTGGCGTTCTTGCGGTTTTAGGCTTTCAGCGGCTCGGGATCGGTTCTGCACCCTTTTACGTTCTGCCCGGTTATGTGCTTTGGATTGGGTTTATGATAGCGGGAAACCATCCTACCCTTGCAGGTGTCGTGCTCGGGTTGATCACTCCGGACGCGCGCCTTACCGATGCGGGAGCCGCCGCTCGAAGTCGTGTCGCGAGTGCTCAAACAGTTGAGAAGTAGCGATTCGATGAAGACAAAAGACCCGCACCTTTTGGAGCAACCGCTGCGAGACCTTCGTGTAGCTCATCGCGAGATTTTGCCGCCAGTGTCGCGGGTGCGATGGCAATGCATCCGTGGGTATGGGATGTCGGAGAAGCTCGGCAGCGTTGCCTATGACCGCGAGCCCGGCAATTTCCTCGCAGGCCCTGACCAGCCCTATCCAGTTCGCGAGCGTGGCTACGCGGAGGAGACCGCCGCAGCCATCGACCGCGAGGTAAAGGATACTGTAGACTAGGTCTCTCAGCGCACCCAAGGCATACTGAACACGCGGCGTCCGATCCTGGACAGCGCGGCAAAGAAGCTCCTTGAGAAGGAGACGCTGGAGCAGAGCGATATTGACCTGCTAATCCGGGAGATGCCGAAGGAAGGCCTCCGGGCCGTCTAACGGCGCGCTCATTTTCGCGCCCCAGCTTGGGCTGGTCCACCACCGCGTTGAGAACGCCGGAGCAAGTGAAGAACTCCTGATGCTGGTTTCTGGCTCCGCCAAATCGCTCGCAAGATCGACAGGTCTCATCAACGAGTAACTTGAACTCGCCCCGGACAGTTCTAATTCAGTGTTTAGCCGAACCGAGGTTCGGCGAAGTGGACCATGAAAAGGAGACAAGTGCGCAGAGCGCGTAGTAACTTGAGGGAAACGACATGAGAAAGCTTGCTCTTGCAGTCGTCGCGGCGGCAACGCTCCTCATCGGATCGGTTGCGCCGGCTTCGGCCCATTGGCGTCATCATGGCTGGGGCGGCCCGGGTATCGGTCCCGGGCTTGCGCTCGGATTGTTCGCTGGAACACTAGCGGCCGCGACCGCACCACCGGTCTATTATGGACCGGCCTATGGCCCGCCCTATTACTACGGCCGCCCGTATCGGGTAGTCCGCTACTATCCGCCGGTTTATCCGTACTGGTACTGGTGATGAAAAGAAGACCCGGTTCTCGCCGGGCCTTCTTCCGGGGCGCGCGACGATCCAGGCCCGGAGAGACCTTGGAGGGTGTTCCTGCCCAGACAGCCGGTTACGCGCCGGAGCTGGCAGCATGAGGTACCCGCGCAACATTGCTTGCGCGATATTGTCATTCGGCCTGCAATATTGACCCCCCTAAGCCGGGGGATCGGCGTCCAAAATTGACCCCCTACAGATTGGTCTGTTGCGCTGCCTGCTTTGGAACGAAGCAGGTGGTGGGGGATGCTGATCGTGGAGACAATTGCCCGGATCCGGCGCGAGCACTTCATCAAGGGCAAGACGATCAAGGAGATCGCCCGTGACCTGAAGGTGTCGCGGAACACGGTTCGGAAGGTGCTGAGGTCGGGAGAGACCTCCTTCGAGTACGAGCGGCAGGTGCAGCCGCGACCAAAGCTGGGACGATGGGCAGTAGAGCTTGACGGATTGCTGGCGGCGAACGCGGCTAAATCGGCTCGTGAACAGCTGACGTTGATCCGGATCTTCGAAGAGCTGCGCGGCCGCGGCTATGAGGGCGGTTACGATGCGGTGCGGCGTTACGCCAGGCGGTGGAGCAAGGAACGCGGGCAATCGACCGCGGCCGCTTATGTCCCGCTGAGCTTTGCCCCAGGCGAAGCCTACCAATTCGACTGGAGCCACGAGGTGGTCTTGCTGAGCGGCACCACGGTGATGGTGAAGGCCGCCCATGTCCGGCTCTGTCACAGCCGCATGCTGTTCGTGCGGGCCTATCCGCGGGAGACGCAGGAGATGGTGTTCGACGCCCACGATCGGGCGTTCGCCCTGTTCAAAGGCACCTGCACCCGCGGCATCTACGACAATATGAAGACCGCCGTAGAGACGATCTTCGTCGGTAAAGGGCGTCTCTACAATCGCCGCTTCCTGCAGATGTGCAGCCACTATCTGGTCGATCCGGTCGCCTGCACGCCAGCGTCGGGCTGGGAGAAGGGGCAGGTCGAGAACCAGGTCGGGCTGGTCAGGGAACGCTTCTTCACGCCGCGGCTGCGGTTCAAAAACCTCGACGAGTTAAACGCCTGGCTGCTCGACAAATGCATCGCCTACGCCAAGGCTCATCGCCATCCGGAGCTGGTCGATCAGACGATCTGGGACGTGTTCGAAGCCGAACGCCCCAAGCTCGTTCCCTATGCCGGTCGCTTCGACGGCTTCCATGCGGTGACGGCGTCGGTCTCGAAGACCTGCCTGGTGCGCTTCGACAACAACAAGTACTCAGTCGCGGCCAGCGCCGTTGGACGACCGGTCGAGGTTCAAGCCTATGCCGACCGCATCGTGATCCGTCAGGATGGACGCATCGTTGCCGAGCACCCGCGATCTTTGGCCGCGGCGATACTGTCTACGACCCCTGGCATTATGTGCCGGTGCTTGCCCGCAAACCCGGCGCCTTGCGCAACGGTGCTCCCTTCAAGGACTGGGTGCTGCCGGCCGCGATCGAGCGGATCCGGCGAAAGCTCGCCAGCACCGACGATGGCAATCGACAGATGGTCGACATCCTCAACGCGGTGCTGACGGACGGTCTGCCCGCGGTGGAAGCAGCCTGTGCCGAAGCGCTCAGTCACAGCGTCCATTCCGCCGATGTCGTGCTCAATATCCTGGCCCGTCAACGTGAACCCGCCCCACCGGCCAACATCATGACGCCGGCCGCACTGACGCTCCGTCATGCGCCGATCGCCGATTGTGCCCGCTACGACAACCTCCGGAGGACCATCTGATGGAACGAACCCAAATCTTCGATCTCATGGGCGAACTCAAGCTCTACGGCATGAAGGCTGCCTTCGACGAGATCATGGCAACTGCCGTCAAGTGCCAGCACGAACCTCAGCGCATTGTCGGCGACCTGCTCAACGCCGAGATCAACGAGAAGCAAGCCAGGTCGATCAAATACCAGCTCACCATTGCCAAGCTGCCGCTTGCCAAGGACATCGCCGACTTCCAGTTCGACGGCACGCCGATCAATCAGACTCTCGTCAATGATCTCGCTGGCGGCGGCTTCATCGCCCAACAACGCAACGTCGTGCTGGTTGGCGGCACCGGCACAGGCAAAACCCACCTGGCCATTGCCATCGCCAGAAGCTGCATCCGATCCGGGGCCCGCGGCCGCTTCTTCAACGTGGTCGACCTCGTCAATCGCCTCGAGATCGAGACCCGCCACGGACGGCAGGGCCGGCTTGCCGAGCATCTGACCCGGATGGACTTCATCGTGCTGGATGAGCTCGGCTATTTGCCCTTCGCCCAGTCCGGTGGCCAGCTTCTCTTCCACCTCGTCAGCCGGCTTTACGAGCGCGCCTCCGTCATCGTGACTACCAATCTCGCCTTCGGCGAATGGCCGAGCGTGTTCGGCGACGCCAAAATGACCACCGCGCTGCTCGACCGATTGACCCATCACTGCGACATTGTCGAGACCGGCAACGATAGCTGGCGGTTCAAGAGCCGAGACGACGATCACGCAACCCGCGCTCGTCTCGCCTCCGCTATCCCGGCCAGCTCCGACGAGACGAGCGCTACCAGCAAAGCCCGCCGCGCAAAGGGGTCAAAATTGGACGCCGATGAGGGGTCAAATTTGCAGGCCGATTGACACGGTGGAGGTCGTTCGCGAAGCGCCATACCGGCGCGAAGGTCTTGGTGGCCGGGCTTCAACAGCTGCAGACCCTTGAGGCGCGCAGCCGCCTTCCGAGTGACACGGCAGCGCAGAAGTCTGGGTCAGCGGATGGGTTGGGAGCCGGTCGGCAAGCTCAATTCCGCCAATCGCAAAGTCGGTGCTGCACCTGCGAAGGTTTCTGCCTCGGTGGCCATTACCAGGACGGGTGAGCGCTGAGTCGAGTGGAACCAAAGCCCTACTGAGGCATTTATTGCAAATTCGCTTGGGGCGTCTCTTGAGACAATGGATTGATCTGATTCCCCCGAGCGAGTGCGTGGGAAGAATATCCCCGGAAGCGCTCGAATATGAATGATGCCGGCTGGGAATTCAGGCCGGAGGCCATTACTGCCGCCGACTGGCGTCAGATCGTGCAGAGCGCAACCGACACGGCGATTATCACCACCAATCAGGCGGGCCTGGTGACGAGCTGGAACCAGGGTGCGTTCCGGCTGCTCGGCTGGACTGAGGAAAAAATGCTCGGCCAGACCCTCGCGCGGCTGTTCGAAGATTCGAGGCGGCTCTCGTTTTTGGTGCGTGGTGGCCTCATTGGAAAGTTGCGATGGTTACTCAGACCTTATCTAAACGACTGGCAAGTTCGGGCGTGCCGGGCCTCGACGAGGTCTTGATTGGCGGCTTGGAGCGCGAGAACCTCTATCTGATCGAGGGTACACCAGGGTCTGGGAAAACCACACTGGCGATGCAGTTCCTCATCGAGGGTGCCCGCCACGGTGAAGGGACGCTCTACATCACCCTTTCCGAAAGCGAGCAGGAGCTACGTAAGACCGCCGCCAGTCACGGATGGTCCCTGGAGGGGATCACCATCCTTCAGGTCATACCGCTCGAGGCGGATCCCGACCAGCAACAGGGTTTACTGCATCCGTCGGAGGTGGAGCTCGGCCACACCATCAAGTTGATAATGGACAAAATCGACCAGGAGAAGCCGGCGCGTTTGGTGATCGACGCACTTACCGAGCTTCGGCTCCTCGCTGAGGACTCGTTTAACTACCGTCGCCAGATCCTGACTCTGAAGCGCTTCTTTTCGGAGCGCGATTGCACGGTGCTGGCTTTGGACGATCTCACGGAGACTGTTCCAGGGCTGCACCTGCACAGTGTCGTTCATGGCGTGTTCAGCCTGGAACAGCGCCGGATGGAATACGGCGCGGTGCGCCGGCGGCTGTCAATCATCAAGCTGCGCGGCGTTGATTTTCGCAGCGGCTACCATGACTACATCATACAAACAGGGGGCCTACGAGTGTTTCCCAGCCTCGTCGCGGCCCAGCACAAGGCGAGCTTTCCCAGCGACCCGATTTCCAGCGAAAAACCGGAACTGGATGCTCTGCTCGGTGATGCACTTCGTCGCGGGACCAGTACCCTGCTGATTGGACCGTCCGGTGTCGGGAAATCTACCCTCGCCATCCAGATCGCCCTGGCCGCGGCGAAACGCGGCGAGCGCGCCGCCCTGTTCGCCTTCGATGAAACCTACCGCACCGCCGCGGACCGTGGGCGGCGACTCGGGCTCGACCTCGACGCCCCCAAGGAAGCCGGCCGGCTATCCTGGACCGACCTCAGCCCGACTACGCTGTCGCCTGGCGAGTTCGTTTCCGAGGTCCAACGGGAAGTCGCCGCGGGCGCCCGGGTCGTGGTCATCGACAGCCTGAACAGCTACATCGCCTCGATGCCTCAGGAACAGGCGCTGATCTTGCACATGCACGAATTGCTCACCTATCTGGGAAATCAAGGAATCGTGACGATCCTGATCCTCGCCCAACACGGACTAGTCGGCGAGACACACGTTCCGTTGGATCTCAGTTTCATGGCGGACACGATCGTGCTGCTGCGCTACTTCGAAGCCGAGGGACAAGTTCGAAAGGCAGTGTCGGTTTTGAAGAGCCGGGCTGGCGAGCACGAAACCACAATCCGGGAGTATACGCTGTCATCGAAGACCGGCGTGACCGTAGGCGAGCCGCTGCGAGGTTTTCAAGGCGTGCTCACTGGGGTGCCGAGGTTCGTCGGGACGCGCGAGGCCCTGGCAGAATCCAGCGATGATGAATAGCGGCATTGAACGGCCTACACTACGTATCCTGATCCTCGCTCCCTCCGGCCGGGACGCGCCGACCGTGGCCGATGTCATCGCGAAGGCCAGCATGCATCCGCATACGTGCGCGACACTGGAATCGCTCTGCGTCGAGATTGCCGAAGGAGCCGGCGCTATCCTGCTCGCCGAAGAAGCGCTGAAGGAACAGGACGCCATCGACCGGTTTCATCGCACGCTCGGGAAACAATCCGCTTGGTCTGAACTTCCGGTCCTGCTCATCGCCAAGGCCAACGGACGCGGCCCGACGCGTCTCGCCGCTGAACGGATTGGCGATTATCGCAATATCGTCATGCTGGAGCGGCCGTTGCGTTCGGCTTCGCTGATCAGCGCGTTGCAATCGGCCCTGACAGCGCGTCGACGTCAGTACGAGATCCGAGATCACCTGCTGGAGCGCGCCCGGCAGGAAGCGGAGCTACGCCGCCTGAATGAGACCCTGGAGCAACGCGTGCAAGCGCGCACGCGCGAAGTGCAGGAGGCCTTGCAAGAGCTTCAGAAGGCGATGCGCGAACGTGAGGAAGCTCAGCGCGCGCTCGCTCAGGCGCAGAAGACGGAAGCGATCGGCCAATTGACCGGCGGTATTGCCCACGACTTTAACAACCTCCTGATGGTCATCAGCGGCGGCCTTGACATGCTCGAGCGCTCAGCGGACCTGGAGCGGCGGCGAAAGCTGATCACAGCCATGCGCCAAGCAGCTGGGCGGGGCGAGGCGCTCACCCGTCAGCTACTCGCCTTTGCCCGGCGGATGACCCTGGCTCCCGAACCGGTCAACTTGCGAAACCTGATCGACGGCATGCGCATCCTGGTAGGCGGCGCGCTTCGCGGTGATATCACAGTCGAGGTGGATCTGGACCCTCAGCTCTGGCCGGTTCTCGCCGATCCCGGGCAGCTTGAACTAGCGCTTCTCAATCTGGCTGTGAATGCGAGGGATGCGATGCCTTCCGGTGGGGTGCTCACGCTCGCGGCCTCCAATGAGCGGCTTGACGGATCGCGCGCGAACGGCGCCCAGGGCGAGTTCGTGCGCATTGAGGTCCGGGACACTGGTACAGGCATTCCGCCGGAGATCATTGATCGCATATTCGATCCATTTTTCACAACCAAGACAGTCGATAAAGGTACGGGTCTGGGCCTTAGCCAAGTTTATGGGTTTGCCAGCCAATCGGGCGGCCACATCGAAGTCCGTAGTCGTGTAGGACAGGGTACGACCTTCATCTTGCACCTCCCACGGGCAGCAACGGCCTTGGCCGAGACCCAGCCGGAGCAGTCGTCAGCCCCAAGCGATCGCCTCGCGCAGGACGGTCGCAAGGTGCTTGTCGTTGAGGACAACGACGATGTCGCCGAACTTGCGATGGAGATGATGACGACCCTCGGCTTCGTTGTAGAGCGCGTTGCTAACGCGAGAGAAGCACTCGCTAAGCTTGCAGCCGATGGCCGAGACGTGGATCTTGTATTCTCGGATGTTGTGATGCCCGGCGGGATGAATGGTGTTGATCTCGCGCGTGAGCTGAAGAGGCTGAGGCCTGGACTGCCGGTGTTGCTGACCTCCGGCTATTCGGACGCCGTTCGCGAGTTGG
Organism: Bradyrhizobium sp. AUGA SZCCT0105; assembly: GCF_018129565.1. Taxonomy (NCBI): domain Bacteria; kingdom Pseudomonadati; phylum Pseudomonadota; class Alphaproteobacteria; order Hyphomicrobiales; family Nitrobacteraceae; genus Bradyrhizobium; species Bradyrhizobium sp. AUGA SZCCT0105. Next base: position 42,494 of record NZ_JAFCMK010000016.1, read on the forward strand.
ATCCCAGCGAGGGTCTGCCGCTGATCGCGAAGCCCTATCGGCTTGAAACTCTGCAAGGCGCCTTGCGCGAATTCGCCGGCTTCGCTTAAGTAGCTTGGCGGCAAAGCTAAGCGCGCCATGTACGGCTCCAGATCGCCAGCTGGCATTGGCGGCGTTGGGTTCATTCCGGGAAGCGCGAGCGAGGCGCTCGCCAAAGCCGCGCTTGTTTGTCGACGCTAGCCATCCGAATATTCAAGGAGATGTCGGAAAGGTGCACGATCCCGGAAATTCTTGGTGCACAGCAGAAGCAAAAGTAGCGTAAAGGAAATTCGCCTCCGCTTTGCGAGGCGGATGCTTGAGTCTCCGGCGTTTGATACGAGGTTTTGTGAGCCACGTTGCCAGTTGGAAAGAAGTTCCACCAACTGGCGCTGTCTCTCCATCGTAGTCGCGCTAGCTAAACCAAAGCGCGGGCTGAGAGCGCCTTGGCGTTGCAGCGGCGCCGATTGTTGATCGGGGCCGCAAGGAACTAGCCAGACAGGGGCGTTTCGGCAATGTCGAGCAATGCTCCAAGGCCTTGTCGCAGGCGACGCGTGGCCGTGTTCTCGGTCGCAAGGCCGAATACGGCCAGCGATCGTCCGGTCACTTCGTAAGCGTGCCCGAACTCGAACGTAGGCATCTGTGTGTCCGGCTGATTGGTGTCGATCAGCCCCAACCAGCGGCTCCCGTCGGTGACGGGCGGAAGTGTGAAGTTCACGACGTCGTAGTGAGCGTTGTAGACCAGAAGCATGGTCGCATCGGAGCCACGGCGCTTGATGCCGGTCTCCTGAGCGCGTCCGTCGAGCAGCATGCCAAAGCACTTGGCGTTGCCGTCCTGCCATTGCTCATCGGTCATTTCTTCGCCGGAGGGCGACAACCAGGTCACGTCCTTGACGTCGAGCTCTTCATTGTGGGAGCCGACCAGGAAGCGGCTGCGGTAGAGGATCGGGAAGGCTTTGCGCGTCGCGATCAGCTTGCGCGTGAATTCGCGCAGATTGCGGCCGTTGGTCGTGATCCCCATCCAGGCGAGCCAGGTGGTCTCGTTGTCCTGGGCATAGGCATTGTTGTTGCCGTTCTGAGTGTGCCCGAATTCGTCCCCCGCAAGCAGCATTGGCGTGCCGTGGGATAGCAACATCGTGGCGAGCAGGTTCCGCTTCTGGCGTTCGCGCAGCGCATTGATGTCGGGATCGTCGGTCGGCCCCTCGGCCCCGCAGTTCCAGGAATGGTTGTTGCTGTGCCCGTCGCGATTGTCCTCTGCATTCGCCTCGTTGTGCTTGTCGTTGTACGAGACGAGGTCGTTGAGGTTGAAGCCGTCATGCGCCGTGACGAAGTTGACGCTGGACCAGGGCCGCCGTCCGCGCTTGTTGAAGAGGTCGCCGGACCCTGACACGCGCTTGGCAAGGTCTGCCAACGTGCCTTCATCGCCCTTCCAGAAGGCGCGCACGGTATCCCTGAACTTGTCGTTCCACTCGGCCCAGCCGGGCGGGAACTGGCCGACCTGGTAGCCGCCGGGGCCAATGTCCCAGGGCTCTGCGATCAGCTTGACGCTGGACAGCACCGGATCCTGGCGGCAGGCGTCGAGAAAGCCGCCGCCTTCGTCGAAGCCATAGGGCTCTCGCGCGAGGATGGTGGCGAGGTCGAAGCGGAAGCCGTCGACCCGCATCTCCGTGGCCCAATAGCGCAGGGAATCCGCAACCAGCTGTAGCACCCGCGGATGCGACAGGTTCACCGTGTTTCCGGTGCCGGTATCGTTGATGTAGTAGCGCTTGTGGTCCGGCAGCAGGCGGTAATAGCTAGCGTTGTCGATGCCCTTGAACGACAGCGTCGGGCCGAGCTCGTTGCCTTCCGCGGTGTGGTTGTAGACGACGTCCAGGATAACCTCGATTCCATGGGCGTGGAACTGGTTGACCATTTCCTTGAATTCATTCGCGAACGGCGTCTTCAGGTAACGCGGCTCCGGGGCGAAGAACGCGATGGAATTGTAGCCCCAGTAATTGCGAAGGCCTTTGTCGACCAGGTAGCTGTCATCGATGAAGGCATGGATCGGTAATAGCTCCGCGCTGGTGATGCCGAGTGAGCGCAAATAGGCGGGGATTTCCGAATGCGCGAGCCCCAAGAAGGTACCGCGGTCTGCCTCCGGCACCAGCGGGTGCCGCTGGGTAAAGCCCTTCACGTGCATCTCGTAGACGATCGTCCGTTCCCACGGCACTTCGGGCTTGCGCGCCACACCCCAGGTGAAGGCGGGGTCGATGACGCGGCACTTCTGCATCAAAGGTGCGCTGTCGCGCTCGTCGTAAGACAGATCCTTGTCGGCGTGGTCGAGTTGGTAGCCGAAGAGTTCCGGTCCCCAGCGCAGTTGCCCAACCAGCTGATTGGCATAAGGATCGAGCAGGAGCTTGTTGGGATTGAAGCGGTGCCCGGTGTCAGGCTCGTAAGGACCATGGACGCGATAGCCGTAGACGGTGCCGGGACGGGCAGAGGGCAGATAGCCGTGCCAGACCTCATCGGTATATTCCGGCAGCTCGATCCGGTCGATCTCAGTTTCACCGTCGTCGTCGAACAGGCAGAGCTCCACCTTGGTTGCATGGGCCGAGAACAGCGCGAAATTGACGCCGAGGCCGTCCCAGGTGGCGCCGAGTGGAAATGGCTTGCCTTCGGTGATCCGCGAGCGGCGCAGGCTCGCCGCCGCCCCGTGTCAGGGCGTCGTCTGATTGCGTCTTTTGATCCATGTTTGCCCCCCATGAGAACCCGGTCAGGATGTCGGCGCTGTTGCCGGAATCTCAGTCACGACCTGCTCGGCGGCCGCTGCCGAGGCGATCACTGCCACCGGAGGCGCATCGGCCGGCTTAGGCAGCGCGTTGGCACGCTGCTGGACGGCTTCCTTGCTGATCGCGGCGATCGAGTTTCCAATCCGCCCGACGATGGCCGTCAGCTCGGCATCGGAAAGGCCAAGACGCTTTCTGACGAGCCGCATCTGAACGCGATCGGTTAGGTCGAGCTTGTTGCGGATGGGCTTCGGGGTCGAGCGGCGCATGGCGGCTACTCCTGTTGTTGTTGTCGTAACCGCTGCTCGCTGATTCCGTTCCGACACGGACCAAGGATCTCAGCCAGCGGCGACGGCTGCATTTCCAACCCGGCAGAAGGTATCGGCATCCGGATTGCGCTCTTGCTGTCCAGCGTTGCGAGAACGTCCAGCTGCGATGTTTGCCGAAGGGCCGGTAACCGGCGATAGGCAGCCAGATAGTCGCTCGCCATCCGCTCCGCTGTGAAGCGTTGTTCGAATTGTTTGCGGATCGCCGCTCGATCCAATGTTTCGACTGCGCTGGCCGCCGCGATTGCCTCCTCGACAGAGTTCACGACGAATCCGCTGAGGCCATGGTCGATGATCTCCGGCACTGAGCCGTGGGCAAGGGCAACCACGGGCGTGCCGCAAGCCATCGCCTCGATCATGACGAGACCGAAGGGCTCAGGCCAGCAGATTGGAAAGAGCAGCGCGCGCGCATTGCCGAGGAAGTCGGCTTTCTGGACTTCATTGATCTCGCCAATGAACTCGACGTTCGGATGCGCTTCAACCATCGGCGCGATCACCTGATTCCAATAGCACTGATCTGCGGCGTCGATCTTGGCGGCCATCTTCAGGGGAACGCCGGTCCTGGCAGCGATCTCGATGGCCTTGTCCGGTCCTTTTTCGGGAGAGATGCGTCCAAGGAACGCAAAATAGTCCCCGGACGGCGCTGGCCGATAGGGGAGGATGTTCTCGGGCAATCCATGAAGCACGGTGGCGAGCCAGTTGACCGGGGGCATCGGGCGGCGTTGTGCGATCCGAAATCGAGACCAGCGGAGGCTCGGGAAAGGCCGAGTAGAACGGCTTCAGATCGGGCAGATCGAGACGCCCATGCAATGTCGTGACGATCCGGTCCGCATAGCGCCGCACCAAGGGATAGTGCAGATGATCGATGTGGAAGTGCAGGACGTCGAATTCGTTCGCTCGCCTGGCAACTTGGTCCAGCATCATGACGTGGTATGGCGTCATATCCTTCACGGAAGGATCCAGCCGCAGGGCCATCTTCGAGCACGGCACCAGCTCTGCAGATGTGACGGAGTCACCGCTTGCGAACAGGGTGACCTCATGGCCCTGGCGGACCAGCTCTTCGGTCAAATACGAGACGATGCGCTCGGTGCCTCCATAGAGCCGTGGCGGGCAGCTCTCCGCAAGCGGAGCGATTTGCGCGATTTTCATGATCTGTGCTCGATATCTTCTAGATCGATGATCGGTAGAGATCCGCGTATGACGTGGCCGATTGCCTCCAGCTGAAAGCCTGCGCCATGGCGCCTCTGCGCATCTGGTCGAGGCGGTCTTCATGCCGAAGGTCGAGAAGGCGCGGCAGAGACTGCCGAGAAAGCCCGGAGCCGATGCACGATCGAACAGGAAGCCGGTCTCGCCGTCGACGATAGTCTCGGCAAGACCGCCGGTACGATGGCCGATTGGCAGAGAGCCGAAGCGCTGGGCATACATCTGGCTCAGCCCGCACGGCTCAAAGCGCGACGGCATCAGCGTGAAATCGCTGCCGGCGAAGATCTTGCGCGCCTCGGCATCGTCAAAGCCGATCTTGACGGCAATCGACTGCGGGGCTCGCGCCTGCGCCTGGAGAAGGGCTTCCTCAAAGCGGGGTTCGCCCTTGCCCGTGACGACGATCTGGCCGCCCGCGTCGACGATCGCTTGCGCGCTCTCGACGACGAGATCAACGCCCTTCTGATGGACCAAGCGCGCGACCAGGGCGAACAGCGGACCGCGGGACACAGCAAGCCCGAACTGGTCCCGGACATCGTCGGCATTCTTCGCGCGTTCGGTCCAATCGCCGGCGCCGAATGGCTGAAACAGGGATGAGCACGTCCGTGGATCCCAACTCTCGTCGATCCCGTTTAGGATGCCCGATAGCTGATGGCGATCGGCGCGTTGCCGCAACAGGCCCTCGAGACCGCACCCGAACTCCGCCGTTGTGATCTCGCGGGCATAGGTCTGGCTGACAGTCGTCAGGTGGGAAGCGTAGACGAGGCCAGCCTTGATGAATGACAGGCGATTGTAGAATTCGACGCCATCGATGTTGAAGCTGGCTTCCGGGATGCCCAGCGGCGCGAGCGAACTCCGGTCGAAGACGCCTTGATAGGCGAGATTGTGGATCGTGAAGACCGTTGGAATGTGGGCGTAATGCCATTCCAGATAGCCTGGGATTAGCGCGCATTGCCAATCGTTGGCGTGCACCAGATCGGCCCGCCAATCCTCGTCGACCAGGCCTCTGGCGAGCTGCGTGGCGGCGTAAGAAAATGTCGCAAACCGGACGTTGTTGTCGCTCCAGTCGGCGCCGCGACCATCGGCATAGGGAGTTCCGTCCCGCTCGTACAACTCTCGGCAACGAACGACATAATAGCCCAAGCCATCTGCGGTATGCCCAAGGCCGATCTCGAACGCCGGAAGGGCGGCGAATGGCTGGCATCGGCCGATGGGCTTGAGGTCCTTGAGCCCGCGCAGAACCGCGGGATAGCCGGGAATGATGACGCGTACGTCAGCAAAATTCTGCAAGGCGCGCGGGAGAGCCGCCGATACGGCGGCAAGGCCGCCCACCTGAACGAAGTCCGAAACTTCCGGGGTCGCGAACAGGATTCGCATTCGCTAGGGCCGCCGGCCGAAGTGGTTTACGCCAACCATCTTTGTCGATTCCAGAGGCGCTTCCCCAATGAAGCGCCATTCGGAAATTCCGCGCCGCAGCAATGGTTCCTATACGCCGCAATTCATCGCGCTTTTTTGCGTCGGTTCAAAAGTGTACAGAAGCCGCCGGCGGACGATGCGGGGCGATGGGTGAGCTGTTAGACAATGCCGACCGGCCCGGCCAGGAACGATTGCACGGACGCCAGCTTCTTCGTCCACACGCATGCTTGAGTGATCGTAAAGGCGCGTCAGACGCCGCAAGACCTCGCCCAAGCATGCTGGTCGTGAACATCCAGCAGGAAAGGCGAACAGCTTGGGTCAAAGTCTAGGAGCAGTCGGGCAAATCCGGCGCCACGGTCCGCAGATCGGGGATCATGGGGTCGTCTTCAATCTTTGGGCGCCGACCGCACAATCAGTCGAATTGCTTGAGGCCAACCGAGCGCCGCAGCGGATGCTGCCTGACAGTGACGGTTGGTATCAATTGTTGAGCCCGACCGCTCACGCCGGTACACGCTATCAATTCAGGATCAATGAAGAGCTGGTTGTCCCCGATCCCGCCTCGTTCTTTCAGCCTGATGATGTCGGCGCGCCGAGCGAGGTCGTCGATACGGCGACGCTTCGGGACCCCGTCCTCTATCCAGGGCGGCCCTGGGCGGAGGCGGTGATCTATGAGCTGCACGTCGGCGCCTTCAGCCAGGAAGGGACCTATGCCGGTGTTGAGAGCTCGGCATTACGGCCATCGAGCTTATGCCACTCAACGATGTCCCTGGGCGGCACAATTGGGGCTATGACGGCGTGCTGCTGAACGCACCAAACGCGCGGTATGGACGGCCGCAGGACCTCAAGCGGCTTTTGCGGGCCGCTCACGCGCTCGACATCATGGTCTATCTGGACGTCGTCTATAACCATTTCGGACCGCAGCTGAATTATCTGCACAGCTATGCGGAGAGCTTCTTCACGACGCGTCATACGACCGGGTGGGGACCTGCGGTCAACCTGGAGGGCCGCGAGGGCGCATTTGTTCGCGAGTTTCTGATCGAGAATGCGCTGATGTGGCTGCGCGACTACGGCTTCGACGGCCTTCGCTTCGATGCGGTCCACGCGCTCAAGGACGATTCCGATCGGCACTTTCTCATCGAGCTCGCCGAAACAGTGCGCCACGAATTGCCGGGCCGCCACGTGCATCTGATGCTGGAGAATGAAGCAAACCAGCCCCATCTACTTGAGCGCCAGCAGGGGCAGGCGAGGTATTATGACGCGCAGTGGGGTGACGATTTTCACAACGCGCTGCATGTCCTCCTGACGGGGCAGGATGAGGGTTACTATCGCGCCTTTGCCGATAAGCCGCTGGAGCATCTCGCACGATCCTTGACGGAAGGGTTTGCATATCAGGGCGAAGTCTTTCCGCTTCACAACGAACCCCGCGGCGAGCCGAGTGCTCACCTTCCACCCGAAGCCACCATCTTCTTCGCCCAGAACCATGATCAGGTCGGCAATCGTGCCTTTGGGGAGCGCCTGTCGAAACTGGTCGGTCCGGAAAAGCTCGATCAGGCCCTCGCGCTGGTTCTGCTCAGTCCGCACATTCCCATGTTGTTCATGGGTGAGGAGGGGGCGGTCGACACCCCGTTCCTATTCTTCGCGGATTGGTCCGGCGAAGCCGCCGAGTTGACGCGCGAGGGACGAAGAAAGGAATTTGCGCACTTCAAGGCATTCGCGACGCCTGAAATGCGAGCGAGCATTCCGGACCCCTGTGACGAGCAAACGTTTCGGGCATCGAAGCTGGATTGGAAGACAATTGATAGCTCCCCGGCGAGTCTCAAGTTCCGGGCTCTGACGGCCCAATTGCTCCGGATCCGACGCGAGAAGATTGTTCCGCTGATCGAGAACGGCGTCGTCTCGGCCGAGCGAAGCCTGCTTGGAAAGACCCCGCTGATGGAGGGAATTGATGTCCGCTGGAATACAGTCGATGGCGGCAGGCTACAAATCGTAGCCAATTTCGGTGAAAATGATCTGCGAATGCCAAGCCTGATTGAGGGCGTGACGCTATGGCGGCTCCATGCGGCCGATCACGAAGCACTCCCTCCGAGCGACATTCTCGTAAGAGTGGGTTCTTCCAGCTAGGCGCAATGGAGCGTCTGACCAGTCGGCCTAACCTTACCCTTCAGGCCGAAGACTTCTTTTCGGAAGTGCTGCGTCAGATGCGGTTCCGCAAATCCGGGCCGACGGTAGCACGTCGCCACTGTGTTGTGATCGCGCAGCTTGAGCGGCGATCAACCGGCCACGGGACCTGCGGCGGAAGGGCTTGTGGGGGCTAGGTCGGCAGGGCGTGCTCGGCCCGCATCTCGCCCGTCGGCGTTCCGAAAGAAATCGCGTCAGCCACCCGAGAAAGTCGGCGGTCCGGCGATGCTGCGCGTCGTGGATAATGCGGGACGTTCCACCGACGAACTCGATCGCGCGATCCGCGATCTGCCGCCGAGGGGCTGCGGCAAATTATTCGCACTCGGGACCCGGCGGCTGCGGAGCCGGAGCAAGGCTCGCTTCGAGCTCCGTGATGATGTTCTGCAGCAGGTGCTCGGCCAAGGGATCCGTGGTCTGCGCCTTCATCTCTTTGAGCCGGGTCAGTTCCTCGATAGTCTTGCTGGTATCGCTAATGGACATCTTGCTTCTCTCCGATTCCTCTACGTCGAAGCACAGCGTAGGTTTCAGGAACTCGGAAAATTCGAAGATCTCTTAAGAACTAGGGGCGATCGCCAGCGAGACCTGCACCTCGCAGCCCTGCGGTAGCTGGTTTCTGGTCATGGTGCCCTTCACTGGGTCGTGAGCAGATTGATAAGCCGCGTGCCGAGTCCGCTCCTGACCTCCTCTGTCTGACATCCGTTTTCAGCCCTTTCCTTCGACGTCGTAAAACGGGCGGAACGTGAGGCCGTTCCTTTCTTATGCGATCCAAGTTAGTCAATTGACGCGCGTCCGCTTTGGCTACGCCGCCTCGCTACCTCGCCAGACGCCGGATCGTCTTGCCGGCATGCTTCGGTCCCCGCCAGCCCAAGAATTTAAGCTGCTTCTCCTCCAAGACGTTGGTGGCGCGGAAAAACTGCTCGAGCTCTTCACGCGCCCGCGAAGGGAGATCACGGACATCCTTGAGGTCGGCCTCCAGAGGAGATCGGTCGGGCACCACGAACACGCGGTCGTTGCGCTCGCTGACGCTGTCCGATCGCTGCTCGACTTCCAGGACGCCGATAGGCCTGCATTTGAGCACCACACCAGGATAGGTCTTGGCGTCATGGATGATCAGAACATCGAGCGGGTCGCCGTCGGGCGCCTTGGTTGACGGGATAAAGCCCCAGTCGTAGGGGTAGCTTAAGCCAGCCATCAGCGGCTTGGCCAATGTGAATACGCCCAGCTTCGGATCGAAGTCCAGTTTGCAGGTGCTCCCGCGCGGCGTCTCGACGACCGCGAAGACGCGCTCCTTGTCCGCACAGGTTGGCAGCGCCATAAGATCAGTCATCTCACGCTCTCTGTGCGGCGCCGACGGTGTCGGCCACGCGAGCGCCCCTCGCGCTTAATGGCTTAGGGGCGCCGGTCGTCGTGTCGCGCGCCGTCTGGTGCTCCATTTCGGCGTCGAGCTCGGCCCCCAACAGGAGCACGATGGCTTCGCGACCGCAACTTTTCGCGCACGACGTCCTTCGCCTGTTTGTCGGAACGGAGTCCGAGATAGACCGGCTGGCGGAGCTCGCCTTTGCTCGTCCACTCGGCGAACTTCACCTCGGCGACGAGCGACGGCCGGACCCAGGTGGTGACGTCCTCATCCTTGACCTTGACCGGGAAGGGGGATTTGGCCGTCTTCAGCTTGATGAGCTTGCTGTGGAGCTCCTCAAGAGTCGCGTGGCTGAAACCCGTGCCGACGTGCCCGATGTACCGCCACGCGTCTCCTTCGCGCACTGCCAGAGTGAGCGCGCCGAAAAATGGCCGCGTTCGGCGAGGAGCCGTGAACCCCGCGATCACGACCTCCTGCCGCTGCGCCGTTTTCACTTTCAGCCAATCGGCGGTTCTGCCGCCCGACGCGTACGGGCTGTCGGCGCGCTTGGCCATGATGCCCTCGAGGTGCCTGCGCTCCGCCTCAGCGAAGAACTCCTTCCCGTTGCCTTTGCGGTGGTCGCTGAACGCGATCAGCTTGTGGCGCGGCAGGAGGGCCTTGAGCCGCTTCTTGCGCTCGAGGAGGGGAAGCTTCCTCAGATCCTCGCTGTCGGCGAACATGAGGTCGAACGCGCAGTATAGGAGCTTGGCTTCGTGGCGCAGCGCGTTTTGCAGCAGCTGGAAGTGCGAGACGCCGTCACTGCCGATGGCGACGAGCTCGCCGTCGATCACGGCATCGCCCTTCACGCTCTCGAGCGCTTTTGCGACCTCGACGTAGGAGTGGCTGATGATCTTGCCGTTTCGGCTGTAGAGCGCGACCTTGCCGCGCTTGATTTCGGCCACCATCCGGAAGCCGTCGTACTTGTCCTCGAACACCCAGTTGGGGTCGTCGAAAGGGGCGTCGGTGAGCGTGGCCAGCATCGGCTGAAGGCGCTTCGGCAGGGTCGATTGACGGCTCATGGGCGACAGATCGGCAGAACCGGATACGAGGACGCTGACGTCGCCTCTAGCCGCAAGGGAAGCGGCGCAGGCCATTCGATCGACCGTCTCGCACACATGCGGAAGGATCTCCTCGCCGGATTAACCTCAGCGACTGCGGCATGTTCCGTACGCGGAACATAGCGGGCGTCCGGAGCTTTTATGGGTGCGGGTAGCGACAGAGGAATCGAGATGCGCGCGAGTGCCGAAGGCCGAAGTCAGGAAGCTGGGTCCTTGAGCCTGGAGGCCGAAGTGGCCGCCAGGCGCAGCAAAGGAGCCGGCAGGCCGGACAGCGTCGCCGGAAAGGTCCCGGTTGTCCGCATTCGCTGGTCCTGGTTCACGCCATATCCCTCGCGCTCTACACGGTCGCCCAGCAGAGCGACATGCTGCTCGACTGGCTCAAGCGGGCGCGCGAGGGCGGGGTCGAGGTGCCGGACTGGGTTGCCCGCCTTCCCATCGCGGCCGAGGCCGTTCAGCAATGGTGGCGCGCCAATCTACACGGATCCGAAGGCCGCCACGGCCTGGCTCAAGACGGTCAATGCCGACAACGTCTCCGGCCCTTACGACGTTCGGCGGCCAGCTCATCCACCGCCTTTTCCTCCTGTTCTTCTCGCTGCTGGCCATATACGCGCTTCTGCGCAGCGGCCGCGCGGTCGCCTCACGCGTGCTCGAGACGTGCGACCGTCTCTTTGGCGAGGCGGGCGAGGGCATCGTCGAGAAGATTGTGGACGCGACGCCCGCAACCGTGAACGGGACGGTGCTGGTCGCGGTCGGCGAGTGGGCTCGCGATACGATAGGGGCGTCTTACTTCGTCGCGGGCGTTCCGTACGCTTTGACGTTCCTGATCTTCACGACAGCCTTTACGATGATCCCGTTCCGTGCGTGGCTGTCCTTCACCGCCGCGGCGATCGTGACGATATCCTATCGGGCGGCGGCAGCGGGATCGCCGCGGCCTCCGTATTTCTGTGGGGCTCCATCGTCATGCTAGCGAGCGATCATTTCTTCTGGCCTAGCCTGGTCGGCGGTTCGGCAAGACTTCCGTTCCTGCTTGCGTTTGTCGGAATCTTCGGCGGGCTGGCTGCGTTCGGCCTGATCGGATTGTTCGTGGGGCCAGTCATTATGGCGGCGCTTCTAGCGATGTGGCGGGAATCGATATTCCGACCAGCGACATAAGTATGAAGGGCCGCCAAGAGCTTCGAGCACTGCTTGCTCTGACCGGCCCGAAGGAGCGACGTTCGGCTTCCAGCTGATGGATCGCGAACAAAATATTCAAGGCAATAAGAAGAGCGGGGATATCGGGGAAAACAAGGGCTACCAGCGGACCGAGCTAGCGCTTGTTAGCGCGATCGGCCGCGAATGAGCAAAGACTTTGAGCTTCGCCAATTCCTTTCCGGGGATTATTGTCAAGTTTTTGCTGAGTGGTCATATGATGACTTTCCTCACCGAACGGATCTCCGCAAATTTGGACGTTGTGCTCGACGACGCCTGTAGTGTGCTTCCGAACAACGGGGGGATCACGAGACCCGCAAGTTCGTCGCCATGCAGCTGCTTCGCGCAGCGCTGCGCGGGAAGACGACTCTCGGATCCGTTTACGTCACCACACATTCGACCGGTCCCCCTATATTCGGCGGTCCGGGAGAGCTTGATGTTTGATGTCTACGTGAACGAAAGAAACGGCCTTTTTGATCGTTACCGGGGCTGCCCCGTTCCCGAAAAGGAACGCGGCCCTTGGCGGAAGAAGCGCTCGGTGCGATCCGTGAGCGACCGGATACGGGCAGACATCCGCATCGTCGGATTTCACTGCCGAAACCTGGCAGCTCGCCCAAAGCCAATCGCAGAGGCCGGCTTCACATCGTGAGATCTTTCACAGTCCACTTTAGTCCACGCGGCATCGCTGATGAGGCGAGATGTGTCGCAAGAATTCATTTCCTGACGTCGTCCGCCGCTTCGGTGCCTCCTTGCAGTTCATTCTGTCGGCCCGACCAGATGGCGTCGCGGCTCTAGAACTTGCGACGCATCCGGTGGGAACGGCGCGAGGTGCCAGGGGTCGCTCCTAACCTGACAGGAGGAAGTGAATGACAGTAGATCGCTCGCCGACATCGCAAAGGAAATGGCCGGTATTGACATAGCCATTCTTTCGACCCACGCCGAGAACGGCGAGATCGCGAACCGCCCCATGAGCAACAATGGCGACGTCGCTTACGACGGCACCTCCTATTACTTTTCCTACGAACAAGCCCGCGCCATTTCGGATATCGAGCGAAACCCGAAGGTTGCCCTCGGTTTCAGCTCCGAGGCGGGGCTATTTTCCCAGGGGATCTACGTAGCCGTTGAAGGCGCCGCCGAATTAATTCGGGACAAGGCGGTGTTTAGGCAGCACTGGACGAGCGACCTCGATAAATGGTTCGCCAACGGCGTGGACACCCCCGGCATCGTCCTGATCAAGGTCAAGGCGAATCGCGCAACGTATTGGAAGGGGCGCGAAGAGGGTGAGAGCGTGCTCTGAGCAGACTACCTCGGCTCCAAACGGCATCATCATGAGGAGGCCATCTCTTGGAGTGGCTTTTTCGCAACCGGATTACAGGCGCCATCACGGTCGCGCAAGCGCCCAATCTCCTCCTGTGGATCGTCATGGTGGCCGGCCTTCTGCAATGGATCTGGTCTCCGACTGGCAAGCCGGCAGCGCTTTGACTGTCGTTCAAAGGAAAGCCTCTTCCTGTGGGCCGTCGATGAGATCGTCAGGGGCGTGAATCCCTGGCGGCGGTGCCTCGGAGTGATGGTTGTCGGGTATGAGTTCGCCAAGGCTCTTTGGTGAGTGCGGAGCTGCCGGTGCCCCTGTGGCGCTAATCCGAGCTGACGCGTTGGGCGCGCCAGACCAACACCGTGATGATGAGAGCGTTGCGACATAGGTGAGCGTGAGCTGGCTTCGACCCAAACAATGGCTGATCACCTTGATCAGCCAAAAACCGGTGCCATACCCCGGCCTCCGGCGAAGCTGATGAGGGGGTGAGAGTGAGGCGGATCGCGATGAGGGTTCAGGTTGGGTTAAGTGGCACGGATCCGCTCAGATTCAAGCCAGGCCAGGATAGCCTGCTGATTTCAGCAGGCGTGCGAGATGCGACGCGTTGGCAGCCAGCATCTGGGTGGTCTGCATGGTCTTGTCATAGGGCTTTTTGAGATCCTTGTAATCTGTCGCTCCCATCGCTTCACCGACCCAATAGGTGCCACCACCGGCCGGAATGGTGAACCCGACATCGTTCAACGCCTGGAACAACTCGGCGTGGCAATGATGGGCGCCGTCCTCGTTACCGACGATGGCAACCACCGCGATCTTGCCAAAGGACGGCATGCGGCTCTTTTCGTCCGTCTCCTCCAGGAACGCGTCCATTCGCTCCATCACCCGCTTTGCGACGCTGGAGGGTTGGCCGAGCCAGATCGGTGTTCCCAGTACCAGAATGTCGGCGGCAAGAATCTTGCTGCGCAATTCGGGCCAATCGTCGCCCGGGCCTTCATCAGACGTCACGCCAGGCTTGATGTTAAGGTCAACGACGCGGATCACCTCGCCGGATACGCCGTGTTGATCGAGAGCCGCCAGCAACTCGCCAAGGATTTTGTCCGTCGAAGAGGCGTCTTTACCGGGTTTGAGCGTGCAGTTCAGGGCTATGGCTTTGAGCGTATCGGACGGCATTGCATCGGTCCCTTTCTTTCCCGGCCCAATGCAGCGCGGATTTGATTCGTTCCTATCGTGCGCTACCGCGGATCCGATCAGTTCGCCAAGCTCGCTTACGTCGGTCGGCGCTGCGCTGTACTGGCTCGCGCGTGAGTCGAGTTGCCGCTTGAGCGGCAATCCCTCGGCAAAAGCCGGCCTACCCAGGACGAATAATGTCGATCGGACGTGCCGATCAGGACGCGCGCCATGCATTTGTCCGAGCTTCGAACTTCCTAGTCCAGCAGGGTGTGGGCGCCGACGCCCTCCGTGAGCAGCAACCTGCAAAACTGCAGCGATCGGTAGCAACGCCTCGTACGCGACCCCGTTATTTCTTGCCGGGCAGTATCGTCTCCAGCACCTGCCTCGCCGCGCCGCGAATCGCGCCCACGCCGATGAACTCGGAACTCCCTTAAACGTTATGATGGTTGCAGCAGCGCAATTTAACGAGGCGCCGAAGCTACGCAACGACGCCACGGACGAGGTTGATGGCGCTAGTTACAGTCAAACCTACCAAACCTGATGTACTCATTGCGCGAACTGTGGCACGCAAGACAAACCACCGCGCGGAGGTGGTCAGCCGCGGACTGACGTGGGGCGCCGACGAGAAGATTCTCCTGGCTTTGGCCATCGCCGGCTGGGCTGCGACGAGGGGCAGGTCAGAGCGGTTGCAGCGCGCTGGCAACCACGCCCTCCTGGTCACAGTCGCGGCCTCGCTGGCGCCTCACGGCCTGAAAACGGTCTTCGACTAGACGCGCCCGGATCGTACGACGGTGCTCGGTCATCTCCACGGGGCCTCGTTTTCGGGAAAGCGAGAGGACGCCTTTCCTTCGGGCCATGCGCTGCACATGGGCGCATTGGCATCCGCTGTGGGCACGTTGTCGCCTCTGCCGCGGCAAGTGATCCGGACCTTGGCGGTCGGGCTTTCACTGACGCGGATCGTAGTGCTGGCGCATTGGCGACGTGGCTGCGGGCTTCGCGCTCGGTGCCGCGATGAAGCGACTGCTGCGCCTGTGGACCGGGTATCCGATGAGATCACAGAAGGAGGACGACCATGCCGATCCTTGAGGATGTGAAGGAATACATGCAGCGGGCGACGGGTCTGCGCAGACCGGGCAAGGATGCGGCCCCTGACCTGGCGCGACCGCGAAAGCCTCACAAGGTTCGGTTCAAGGACGACGGCCTCGCTCCAAACCATCCGCGATGCCCGTTCGTCATCTATCGAAGCGCCGTTGATCTCGGCGGAGGCCACGATCCTGCGGCCGTGATGGAGGATCTTTTCGAATCCAACGGTTGGGGAGATACCTGGCGCGACGGCATCTACAACTATGTCCATTTCCACTCACGCATCCATGAGGTGCTCGGTATCGCCCGTGGCAAGGGGCGGGTACGCTTCGGCGGATGCAAAGGCCGGATATTCACGCTGAAGGCAGGCGACGTCGCGGTCCTACCGGCCGGGACAGGGCATCAGTGCCTATCGGCGGATGATGATTTCCTCGTCGTTGGGGCTTATCCGGCGGCGGGCACCTACGACGAATGCACCACCGTCGAGGACCGTCCGCGTGCACTCAAGACGATCCCGAAGGTGCCCGTGCCGCGGAAGGATCCGGTTTACGGAGCGAACGGTCCGCTGCCGAAGCTTTGGAAGAAGCCCAAATGAGCGAGTACGTCGTCCGATTCCTGATCGGCGGCGCGGTAGTGTCGGCATTCGCCATGTTGGGTGACGTGCTGAAGCCGAAGAGTTTCGCCGGTCTGTTCGGTGCCGCTCCTTCGGTTGCGCTGGCGACGCTCGGAATAGCGGTCTATATGCACGGAACGGCATACGCGGCTGCACAGACCAATCCGATGATGGCTGGCGCCATCGCGCTTGTCGCCTACAGCGTAGTCGTCTGTCAGCTCTTGATGCGGGCGCGCATGCGTGCGTTGCCGGCCACGATGCTGTCCGTCATCGTCTGGCTGACTGCGGCTTTTGACATATGGATCCTTGCGGGTGCGCAGGCATGACGGGCCCCATCAAGATATCTGTGAACTCGCTGCGGGAAGGTCGTTGGTACGAATACGCCGTCCGCTTCACGCTCGGGGGCGCTGCGACTGTGCTCACCGGCCTGATCAGCAGCCGGTACGGCGCCTCGTTCGGCGGGCTCTTTCTGGCCTTGCCGGCGATCTTCTGCGCCAGTGCCACGCTGATCGAGAAGCATGAGATGAGACGGAAACAGGAGGCGGGCCTGCGCGGTGAGCGCCGTGGTCAGGAAGCCGCCGCTCTGGACGCTGCGGGAGCCGCCCTGGGGGGCACTGGGTATGCTGGCGTTCGCGGGCCTGTTCTCGTTATTGGTCGAGCGCAGCGTCGCCGGTGCGTTCGCCGCTGCGTCTTTTGGGTGGCTTTCCGTCTCGGTGGCGGCCTGGTCCGTCAGGCGGAAACTGCGTTCGGCGCGCAGGCCGGAACGCAATAACGGCCCCGCAATGTGGCGGAGCCGTTGAAGCAGTAAGAAGGCATTTAGACAGGGTCGAATCCGCAAGCGTGTTCGCTTCCTGCTCACTCAGGTTACGGAGCAGCCGTGGCGGTCGGATGGGGAAGTCTTGTCGCCGGAGCGCTCATCTTCCCGTGGGGGAACATGACCACTTTTACGCAACCGTCCTTCTTTTCCCGGAAGGTTTCATAGAGATCCGGTCCGTCTTCGAGATCGACGGTGCGATGGCTGATAATTTGGCCCGGATCGACCTTGCCCTCCTCGATCAGCTTCATCAGTTTTTTGAGGTATTTGTGAACGTGGGTCTGACCGGTCTTCATCGTCAGCCCCTTATTCATGAAGGCGCCCATCACTGCGGGGACCGCCGAGCCGATGTAAACACCGGGAACGGAAACAATGCCGCCGGGCCGGCAGGACATGATCGCTTGATTCAGAGCGTAGGGACGATCAGAGGCCGAGATCGTGGACTGGACGGCGGAGGCGACCGATTGCATGGTCGATTCAGCGCCCATACTTTCCATGCCGACGGCTTCGATCACCGCATCCGGGCCTTGACCCTGCGTCAGCGCAAGAATCCTTTCGTGCACGTCGCCGTCCTTATAGTCGATGATCTCGGCCCCAAGACCACGGGCGAAATCCAGCCGTTCTCTTATCGTATCGATTGCGATCACGCGTTCGGCTCCCAGGACGAAGGCCGACATGATGGAAAACAGGCCGACCGGTCCGCAGCCCCAAACTGCGATGGTCTGGCCTTTTTTGATGTCGCAGTTTTCCGCTGCCATGTAGCCGGTCGGAAAGATGTCCGAGAGGAAAAGCACCTGCTCGTCGGTATATCCCTCGGGCACAAAAGAAGAAGCGACGCCGCAATCGCGCGATGCGCACGCCACGCACGGTCAGCGGCGGTCACTGTCGCGATAGATAGCTTGTGCCGCCGGTTCGCGAGCCGGCCAACACACCGGCAGATCGTCCGTGTTCTGCAGACGGCTGCGTCCGCCCGCGGAGCCGCGCGGCTGGCCGATACGGCCGCTGACGCCGCTGGCGATCTCAAGGACAAAGCGACCCAAACCTTCGAGACGCTCTCCGGCAAAGCTTCGGATGGTGTCGATGCGGTCATGGACGCGACAAAGGACGTGTTCGACCGCCTTCGCACCAGCGCAAAAGACTCGGCCGATGCGGCCAGAGATACCGCCCAACAGGCTCCCGCCAAGGCACGCGAAGTGATCGGCGATAATGCCGCGTGGATCGGCGGGCTGGGTATCGCCATCGGCGCAATCATCGCCGCGGCCCTCCCGTCGACCGATGCCGAGACCAAGGTGATGGGGCGGGCAAGCGGCAACGTAAGGCAGGCTGCGAACGACGCCACGGCATCAGGTTTTGAGGCCGCAAAGGACGCGGCGTTATCGGCTGCGGATGCGGTCGTCTCCAGCGTTGCCGATGCGGATCTCGGAAAACATGCCAGCCGCATGACGGAAGGCGTCGCGGAGAAACTTAAAGACGCCGCGGATGACATCGTCGCGGCCGCCTTCGATTCAAACCGCAACGCCAATACCTCAAACTCCGATACCTCAAACATCACCGCTTTGAATACCAAGACCTGAAGAGGCGACCCATGAGCGATCTCGACTTGAACAAGCGAAATACCGCCCAAAAGCCGGATACCCCTCTGTCGGAGCGGCTGAAGGACCAGATGCAGGACGCGGGCGCCGAAATGAAGGAGCGCGCTGGCGACGCTCTTCGGGCTTCGACCGATACAGCCCGGGAGAAATTCGCGGAAGCAGCCGAAGCGACGAAAGGCGTGGCGTCCGGGACCATGGACCAGTTCCAAGATCGGGCGCGCGACAAGCAGCAATCCGGTGCCGACTTCATCCAGCGTTTTGCTGGCAATATTCGGGAGGCCGCACGCGCGTTTGAAAGCGATTCGCCGTTTGCGGCAAAAGGGATCAGTTCGGCGGCAGACTACGTCGAGGGCGCTGGCGAGAAGATTCGCGACGGCAGCTTCCGAGATCTCGTCGATAACGCCACCGGTTTCGCCAAGCGTCAGCCGGCCGCCTTCCTCGGCCTCTCGGTTCTCGCCGGCTTCGCCGCCGTGCGGTTTCTAAGGGCCGCGGACGGCGGATCATCATCGCAGGGAAGCGATGGATCGGCGGCTTCAAAGAACGACGAGGTGCGGTCCGGCGGATCGAGTCGAGGGTAATGCCAGTCCGAGACCATCACACTGGCGGATTAGCCAGAGAGCGGCGAGTTCACATGACCATTCAAGACGATGTCAAAACGGGACGGGACGATCTGCGAGGGGTATCGGGCCTTTTCGGTGAGGCGATTTCACAGGCCGCGAAGCTTTTCCAAAACGAGGTCGATCTTGCCAAGGCGGAATTGGCTCAAAAGGCCCAGACCATGGGTGCCGCAATCGGCTTTCTCGTTGGCGGTGCCGTCCTCGTTATCCCTGCTTTAGTGATGACGCTATTCGCGCTTTCTGCCGCTCTGATATCCGCCGGTTGGTCACAGCCGCTGTCCTATTTGACGTCGGCCGTGGTAGCCGCAGTCCTTGCGGGACTTCTGTTTGCGATCGGTATGAATCGGTTGGATTCAAAAAAGCTGATCCCCAGTGAGACAATGCGCCAGCTCGGGAAAGACAAGAACACCGTGAAGGGAATGACGCGATGAGCAGCGAAAAGCCCGGTTTTGTCGATAGCTTGTTGAGCGACGCGAAGGATAACGAAAGAGGAGCCGGCGCGTTGTGGCGGCGCACCAGCTCCCCCGAAACGTGACCGTACTCAACTGTTCCCCAACGGTCCCGTCCCTCAGAGAAGGCTGCGCCGGGTCGCTTTCTGATTTCCTAATCGGGCCTTTTGTGGCGGCACGAACTGTATCGTTTTCTGGCAAGTTGACGGCACGGCCAGGAACGGCCGGCAATGCCGCGAGTCGTCTATCTACCTCCCGCGTCACTGCCCCCGACCTCGGGAGATTGGAATGCGGCCTCGGCGTGTGTCCCGCGTCGGGGCCGTTCATTGTGTTCGCTCGTTTGGCCTTGCGAGATACGGCACTGTCGACCTAGGTTGCCGCATTGACTAAATGGGAGATTTCGCTAGTGGCGATAAGGTACTGTTAAGTGGTTCAATCCGACCAAGGGCTATGGATTCATTCAGCCCGAAGGCGGCGGGAGGGATGTTTTTGTACACATCTCTGCGGTTGAGAAAGCCGGACTGAGCACGCTGAATGAGGGTGCTAAGGTCAGTTACGAGGAGCGGGAAAACCGCGGCAAGGTGTCCGCAGAAAACCTCCGGGTGGGCTGAAGCCGCGTCGGGAACAAGTGGCAACGCCGAAGGTTCGGTTTAGTGCTTCCGTGGTTTCTGTTGCCCAACCCCAACTGCGGGAGTTTCAGTGATGGCCCTGGCGCCCCCCGGCGTCGGGGTCGTTTCTTCTACAGCTTACAAGCAGCCCGGCTTGAGCCGCATTGACCGCAACAGACTATCCAGCGCGTTCCCGTTGCAATCGACCGTGCGGATCGGCCTTTCGACGCTTACGGCTTGAGCAGGTTTGCTGCTGGCCAGCCGCTTGCTCTTTTTCAAACCCGGATTGGCCGCTGCATGCCGACGTGGAGCGACCACAGGAAGAGCGCGAGGCTCTAGGATCGATTTTGTTTGCGGGGCAGGTGGCTGCGGTGCCGGTGCGATCGGTGCTGGCTGTATCGCGGGAGCGCTCACCGTGGTACCGACCGCCCGCTCTGGGATGAGTGACAGCCGGTCGGCCTTCTTAGCGCGCTCCGCTACGGGATACTCGACGGTGGGTGCCGGCGCCGGATCTCCCCCGAGCGCTGTCACTGCACTCTTAACCACCAAGCATATTCCGATCGCCAAAGTCCGGATCATCCACATGACCCCTGATCAACGTTGAAGTGGCGAGGTTACGACAGTTTCGTGATATCTGCCAATAACTTAGCTTAACTATCCTTAAACGACGCCTGCGCGCCATAGCCTCAATGGTCCTTCATTTCGAATGGGACGGCACAAACGGCGAATACACGGCCGGGTGCGTCGAATGCGTAGCCCTCGGCGTGTTGGTCGCCGACCTGCTCGACAAGCCGCTTCCGGACGCGCCCGAGTGGGCGGCTGCTTGGATCTAGAAAAACTACGCCGCCGGGCCCGAAATGGTTTGTCCCGGCGGCGTCATGTTTTCCAGCGCTGGGCCCTGTATTCCCAGTGCCGATAGTCTAGCCGGGGCCTAAGCGCAGGAAGCGGCGCCGCATTTGGCGGGGGGTGTAGCGTCGCGAAGACGACGACTCCGGTGGTGAGTTTGGATTGTCTTGGACTACCGACCGCGACGTTGCCTGTTGGTTTGCATTAAGGTTCGGATCGAGATCACCGACCGTTTACACTACGCTCTTACACCTGAAGGGAATCTTGGCGGAGTGCCATGATCGCGGTGAACGCGAGTGCATTGTTCATCCAGAGGATTTGGAGGACGTGCAGATCGACCCCGACGAAGCCGATTGGCGGGAGAGCGCACGGAGGTACGGCGATAGCATTCGCGCCAACATCCTTTCGCGCAAAAGGTTCTTCCAAGGCCCCCGGGGCGAACGGGTCACGCGCCAGCATTCGACATAACTAGCCATAGGGAACTGCGAGGGGGTTCCGCAACTTGGCGGCCCCGCACAACCGAACACGAAAGTACACAGCAATGGACTCTGATTTGACCAACCAACTGTTCCGACCACGGGGCGACCCCTTCGCCGGTCATGCTCGCTACCAGCGCGTCAAGTCTGCCTTGACGCTCATCGGCTTCGGCAAGTCCAAGCTGTACTCGCTTATCAGACAGGGGCGCATTCGGGCAGTAAAGCTCGACGGTGCTAGTTTCGTCGATATGTACTCTGTCGCCGCTCTCTTCGCCGCGTGCCCTGAAATCGCTCCGCTGAGCATCAACACGGTGACGGCAGAGCAACTGGGGCTGAGAACTGAAAAACTGCAGCCTGAGCACTTACCGGCCGCTGAGCGCTTGCTGCCGGATGTACGGCTCACCGCCGATGCTTTCGCATTGCGGGAGGACTGATGTCCTCCGATGCTAACGACGGGCAGGTGCCGGTTCTTTTGGGCGGAATCATGATCTCCCATCCTGATGACATCGCCTTTGTTCGATCAATGCCCGAAGAAGCTGTTCCAGCGCTGGAGCAACTGATCATTCGCCAGCAATCGCCGCTCCGCCAGATGTTATCAAGCCACGATATCGAGCGGAGCAAGCGCGTTCACCGTCAGAAGTATCCTGACTACCGCATGATCCCATTGGCGGACACCACCAAGGCTATCCCCAAGAACACTATTTCGCATCAAGCGGTCTGGAATTGGGCGTAACATCGACACCAAGAAGGATTTCTGACGGGCCTGCCCCTCGCAGCCTGCTTGCGAATTTTTTTTAACCGCATGGCTGAGGGGGGCCTCGTTGAAAGTCCTGCGCGATTTCGGCGTGGCTTACGTCGAGTGTCAAGCGAACCTTGATCTCCAGCATCAACCGAGAGTTTAGCCGACTTGCAGGAATGCGCGACGCAGCTCACCTTCAACTGATCAAGGAACGTTGGGGGACACCATGTCACGACGCAATATTGTAGACTCTGTCATTACGTTGAACGAAGAGGAGCTTTGCGTCCGCGTGCTGGAAGCCGCTACTGGCGAGACGCGACCGTCCACATGGACTGCCGAGGAAGCGCTCTCCACCGTCGAGCCAGAGATCAAAGACCAGATCATCGCGACTGCGCGAGCGGCGCTTCTGTACTTCACTGAATGCTATGATGGAAGGATCACTGAACCTGCCCCAACGCGTCTCACTCTGCACTAACTGGGAGGACGAGCCGGTGAGATCGATAGCCTATGAACGGTGGCAGGCTCGGCATCGCGCGCAAGGCTGGACGATCTCCGAGGTTGCTGCGGCCCTCGGCGTTGAACCCGCGGAAATATGGGCGCGGGTGTGGCGAGGAGAGCTACGAGCAACCGAGATAGCTCTGACCGTTGTGATCAAGCATGAAGAGCTCAGCTTGCTCGGATTGCTTTGAATACGAATCTCGGGGCAGGGCAACTAGCTTGCGTGGTCCCGCGCGCTACATGCCAGCGGAGATGTCTATCCCGTGGCGGGCAAGGGCGAGAGACAGCACCAAGCCAACGAGGCTGAATGCCGCGACAATAGCAAGGCTCGAAATCGGTCTGCGGGAGGAGTGAACCTCCGCTACAGGCTTTGAAAGGGCAACCATTGAAATTCTCCCGGAGCGTCAATCGCCGGAGGCTGTCAGGCAAGTGTTACCGGCAGATTGCGCAGATCGTTTCATTTCAGCTTCGTCGAGGCGTTCTTAGGTACGGCATGCGACGTAGGCGCGGGAGGCGGCGCGGACGTACACTCCGGGTACTTCCGGCGCATCAGCTTGATGCGCTTTCGCAAGGCAATGCCGTTCAGGCGCTGTCTAACGCCTTCCTCTGACCGCCCCAATATTTTGGCAATTACAGCGGTCGGCTTCATCTGTCGCTTTAGTTCGACAAGTTCGCGGTCTTCGGCTTCTGACCAGTGTTTAGCACGTGGTGCGGACATGCTGAGCGCCTTCGAGCGTCCGTCACTGAGAGGGAGCGGAATGACGACATACAATAATGATACGAAACCGCATTGCCTGAACGCCGTTCCTAAAGCCCAGCCTTTGCTCGTAGTTCGTCGATGAGCTCCGAAGCCTCGGCTTTGGTCAGCTCCCGGTCCGGTATGGACTGGTGAGCCTGCTCGGCGAGAGTCTTAAGGTATGAGGCTTGGGCGCCGGTCATCGGGTCACCCCCGGACACCCAATCCTCCGGGTCCTTCTGAGTGTTGTTGGCCATGCGAAATCTCCTTTTCCATCCAACCTTCGACTAGACAATTTGTTCCTGTTTTGTACACTGGGCCATCTTCATACAGCGGGACGAAACGATGCCGGACCTTGATTACATTCGGGGCGAGATCGAGCGCATGCGCGTGCAGGTCGGACGACAGCGCAAGGAGATATTGACGCTAGAGCGAGCCGGGATTGCCACCTGTTCGGCAGAAGCGTTGCTCCAACGAATGCTCGACAAGATCGATACGCTCTGCGTTGAGCGCGAGCGGCTCAAGGCCGCGCTGCCCAAGCCGAAAGGCAAGGCTCTTGGTGGGCGAAGCTAGGAGACGATGTGCCGCCGAATTTCTCCCTCCGCCATATCTAATGCATCCATGTACTCCGGAGCGAGGCTCCGGCTGACCAGCCCGACCGTCCATCCTTGCGGGATAGCTTCTAGAACTCGGTCACCCGCCGAATGGATGATCGTGCTGACAGCGTGACGCGCTTGCGGAGCGGCGCCATCGCAGCAGCTACGCGAAGTTGAGATGGCTCAAAGCGAACGGATGGCGTCGGAGTAGAGTTGAGTCCGTACCGAGCGGCAAGAGCGCGCGCTCAGTGGCTGTTACGGTTGCGGAGACCCGGACTCCTAGGCACTCCGGGCTCCGTTCCATCTTTGCGACCGCGGTCACGGCGTCGACTCCGAGAGCGACCCGTGGGCATACGTTCGATGGAACGAAGCCCGGGACTGCGGGTTGAACCGCGAAAGCATTTGGACAATTTGAGAGCAAGATCGGCCTCGGCAGCAATATGGTTGCCGGGGCCGATCTCTGTTTTGGCTACTCGGGGGGCGGTTCTGAGTGATGTATCTGAAGTTCAGGTCCGCGAGATCAAACGCGCCGTTTTGGAGAACCGCGATGATCCGCGCCGAGAGTGCAGCTCGCCGTCAGGCTCGCGAGTAGGCGCCGGCCCTGGCGGGAATGCGCCGATGGTGCGCTCCGCTCCGCTGCTTGAACCTGGCCTGCGCCTGCAGGATGGGGGTTTGCCACAGCAAAATGCCCGAAGCGGCGCCTTTCAGCTTGACCCTTCAAAATTGCTTGTTCTAATTTTGTTCTCAGGGGCCCATGCCGATTCTGCGGGCCCGCAGCCGGCCAGGAACATGCACGAGATCATCTGTCCCCACTGTGCGAAGGCCTTCAAGGTCGATGAGTCGGGCTATGCCGAGATTCTGAAGCAGGTGCGTGACGCGGATTTCGCGCAGCAACTCCATGAACGGCTGGAATTGGCCGAGCGTGACAAGCGAAGCGCTGTTGAACTGGCCAAGGCCCAGGTGAGCAACGATCTGCAGAAGATCGCGGCCGCGAAGGACGCAGAAATCCGGCAGTTGAAGTCCAAGCTTGAGGGAAATGAGGTCACCCAGAAGCTTGCTGTCACGGAGGCGCTCAGCGCCGTGGAAAAAGAGCGTGACAGGCTCGCGAACGCGCTGGTCGAGTCCGAGCGCGAAAAGAAAGCGGCCGCGGAGCTTGCTGAAGCGCTTCTGGCCAGCGAACAGCACAAAATTGCCGCTGCCAAGGAAAAAGAAATCCAGGAGCTGAAGGCCAAGCTCCATGCTCTCGAGCTTGAGAAAAAGCTTGCCTTGACGGAAGCGGTCGTCGCCATCGAAAAGGAGCGCGACGAGCTGAAGAACGGCATCAAGCAGGTGCAGCTTGAAAAACAGCTCTCTGAGCAGTCGCTCAAGGACAAGTACGAAACGCAAATCAAGGATCGCGATGACGCGATCGAGCGCCTTAAGGATATGAAGGCCCGTCTCTCGACCAAGATGGTCGGGGAGACCCTTGAACAGCACTGCGAGACCGAATTCAACCGGGTGCGGTCGATGGCATTTCCCCGGGCGTATTTCGAGAAAGACAACGACGCGCGGACCGGCAGCAAGGGCGATTACGTTTTCCGGGACTCGGACGAGGCCGGGACCGAGATCATCTCGATTATGTTCGAGATGAAGAACGAAAGCGACAAAACAGCGACGAAAAGCAAGAACGAAGATTTTCTGAAGGAGCTCGACCGGGACCGGAGCGATAAGGGCTGCGAATACGCCATCTTGGTCTCACTGCTTGAACCCGACAACGAACTTTACAATACCGGCATCGTCGATGTCTTCCACCGTTACCCGAAAATGTATGTCGTCCGGCCGCAGTTCTTCCTGCCGATGATTACGCTCTTGCGGAATGCGGCCATCAATTCGCTCAAGTACAAAACCGAGCTTGCGCTTGTGAGAGCGCAGAATATCGACATCACACAGTTTGAAAGCCAGCTAGAGACGTTCAAGTCCGCATTCTCGAAAAACTACGATCTTGCTTCCAGGCACTTCCAGACGGCGATCGCCGAGATAGATAAGTCCATCGATCATCTCCAGAAAACAAAGGATGCGTTGATCGGTGCAGACCGCAATCTCCGCCTTGCGAATGACAAGGCGCAGGACGTGACGATCAAGAAGTTGACCCGGGGCAATCCGACGATGGCGGCGAAATTTGCTGAGCTGAAGAGCCTGCCCGCTGAAGCTGCGGAGTGAGGCAAGCAGGCGCCAGGAAAAGGAGACGTTATATGAAACCGATTGGAGATTCGGTGACGCCGATAATCTTACCGACGGTGATAGTCGCGCGCAGATTTTGCCTTTTGGATAATAGGAAAATATTCCATAATCTATGTTATGCGAACATAAATGACACATAAAATCAGACTGATAGACGTACTAAGTTCCATAACAGAAACAAACTAGAAGCATCTATTCCAGCGGGGGTGGGGATCCGTCGATGCGGTTACTGCCAAACGAATAGGGATCGATCCTGCCCTGCTCGTCCGCGATCTTGATCTTTGAACGCGATAGCCAGTTTTGCGCTCAGCTCGCCCCACGTCTCGGCGCGTCCAGGCTTGTCGCGGATCGCGTCGGGCCGCGCCACTTGGAAGCTGGGACCCGGCGTCAGGCCATCGGAGGTGGTGATACGGTGGATCATTCTTCCGCGTTCTTCGCTGGCGCGCGCCGCTCTTCGGATACCGTAATTATGGAATATCCGAATCAGAGAGATGGTTCGCTGACAATTTGAATAATACGTCTGGTTCGAATCGTTTTTCCAGTCGGTCGAAGTGACGGTGGATGGGACCTATCCACTGCAGCTGGGCGCTGTCGAATCGACTAGAGCGATTCGACGATTGCCTGAGGACGTCAACCGTCTCGATCAATTCCCGCAGGCTCCATCACGAGCCGCTGGCGTCATTTCTGGCTTTTTGAAACGTTTGCGCATACGCCGAATGGCTGCAACGGCGCGAGCTTCGTCGAGTGCAATGGTATCCGCGGGGAAGGTGTCGGCGGCCAGAGGATC
The DNA here is from genome assembly GCF_018129565.1 of Bradyrhizobium sp. AUGA SZCCT0105. NCBI lineage: Bacteria > Pseudomonadati > Pseudomonadota > Alphaproteobacteria > Hyphomicrobiales > Nitrobacteraceae > Bradyrhizobium > Bradyrhizobium sp. AUGA SZCCT0105. The sequence goes on from NZ_JAFCMK010000016.1 coordinate 69,189, forward strand.
GAGCGCGGTTTGCTCCTCCGCGAGTCGTCTTTCTATGAACTGAGGCTTCAGCTCCGAGAGCTTCGTCCGAAGCAACCGTCGATAGCGGTGGATATTGTTGCGGTGCGCACGGATGCGGGCAAGAACTTCGTCGAGCATCGTCGTCTCTCCCGACGGTCGTCACGATCCTTTTCGGTGTTGAGAAAGCCGGGAAAGAGATTTCCCGGCGCAAAAAATATTCGCAAGCGATTGGCTGTCAAGATGTCCCTCGCCGCATCTGCAAGTTCTTCGGAAGAGCGGCGCAGGAGCGACGCGCCGTGCTCGGATGGCCGCAAAATTCTTTGCGCTCCCCTCCCCAGGTCAGGCGAATGCGCGTGGGCGACGTACAGGTTTCTGCGCGGCGTCTGATGGTGCCGGCTCCTACAAGGGGCGCGGCGGCAATGGCGGCGGCTCAGACCCGGTCCCAGTGGGCAACGATGTGATTAAGGTGCTTTTGCCCGCTATTGCCGGGCGGCCACGCGTTAGATGCGATTGCGCCTTCTCGAATAGGGCAGCGGCTTGAGCTCTGCACGCCACGTGTTCTTCATCGAGAAACCCGTCCTCCGACCCCACGCTAGGAAGCTACACTTTGCGCGGCGACTAGGGGTAATGTAACGGTTGACGAAAATTGTAGGCGAAGCGGCTGCATGCATCCCGGCGGTTCAGGCAGCAATTAATTGCCTTCGTCGTATCGTTGTTTTGGAGCGAAACTTGGTTGCGTCAGTTAGCGACACTCAAAATTTCCCGCGTCTGCGATATCGCCGCCGCCCTTGTAAGTAGACACCTTCGGAAATGGGCAAAGCGGGCGCGTTCGTCCTGGCCAGGGAACATCAGGCCTTTTACGAGCCTTTGCGAGGATCATGTCGGGCGCCACACCGGTTTCGATCCAAGCATCTAGCGCGCTGAGGGCATCAAACTCATCGGTGGCTGGCCCGCCCACACAATGGTTCATTCCGGGTACCAGGAAGACGCGGCTGAAATTGGCGGTGTCCGATCCATACCTCGCTTGGAGGGCTTCTTGATAGCGGATCGTGTCAAAGGGCGAGAAGATCGGATCGGCCGTGCCATGCAAGAAGATGATCTTTCCGCCCTTGGCCTTGAAGTCATCGAGGTCGGTCGACGTTGCCGCCACGAATTCCATGCCCGCTTCGAATTCGCTCTTGCCCTTGTAGACTTTGGGCGGATCGCGGTCGAAGTCAAAATTCAGAGCCCAGTCGAGCAGATCTGTCGGCTTCTCCGGCGGGCTCATGAGGTCATAGGCGATGCTCCCCGGAACGAGGGTGACATTTCGGGCGTCGGGCGGAACTGCCCTTGGCGTCCCGATCCGCCAAGCAGCCCAGCCGGGCGCTGCGATCCCCGGATCGTAGGGCCACTCCGAATATATCAGGGTACCCTTTGAATTTCTGGTACCAGCGAAGACACGCTTCACAACATCAACCTTCGCCGCCGGAAGGCAGGCGCTACTCTGGTCCTTCTTGCAGATAAGCACCCCAGGGTCGAACTTGCAGGCCGCCATGTTTTGGACCATCCCGTCCTTGACGCCGTCGGCTGCATCGCACGCATCGAGAATACCGTCGGCGATCAACCTGAGTTCGTCCTTGCTCAGCGCACTGCCGAGGTCGGGTTTGCCGTCGTCCCCCTTAGGCGCGACCGACATGAAGGCCTGGGTATGGCCAATAGCGTCGATCCCCGCGAGGGGCACGCGGTAGGCGGGCGCGGCTGCGATCGCACCATCAAACATCTCGGGGTAACGCTGTGTTGCCATCATCGCCTGTCGACCGCCATTCGAGCAGCCAACGAAATAAGATTTCGCCGGCGATTTGGCGTAAACCTTGGCGATCAGCGCTTTGGCAGCGGTGGCGACCGGCGGAATTGAGCTATAGCCAAGGTCCCTTCGTGCCTGCGGATCGAGACCGAACAGGTAGGGACCGATCGGTCCGCTTTCCTCCAAATGCCCAGCATCGGTCGAGGCCACAGCGTAACCGGCGGACAATCCATTTGGTTGTGGCGTGCCAGATCCAATGACACCTAGCGCGAGCCGCAACACCCCGTCGACACCGCCGCCGCCCTGGAAGACAAATTTGCCATTCCAATTTGCCGGCAGGCGCACCTCGTATCCAATCGCATACGGCTTGCCGTCGATGCCGGTTCGCTCGTTAATCTTCCCATGGATGAGGCAATGATCAGGGACCGGCATTGTGGAACCGGCTGGGGCAGGTGGAAGGAGTGCGACCGGCCCAGCCGGCACAAACTTCGCTTCTGTGATACGTCCCGCAGCTGGCACCCGCTCAGTGAGGCCTTCGCAAGTTGCCTTGAAGTCCTGGGCAAATGCCGGTGGCAATACTGCAAGCAAGAGAACTGCGCCAAGAAACGGACGCACGCCTAGTCCTGTCCTTGTTCCCTTGCTCCACAACCTCAAGATTCTCTGCCTCCTCTCATTTCCGCGCGTGCATGCCTGTAGTTTCGTCACCTCAAGTCTGACGCTCTGGCAAGCGCATCACGAGACCATCCAACTCAGGCTTCAGCCTGATTTGACAAGAGAGGCGACTGCTTGGAAGCCGCTCGTCCGCCACGCCATCAAGCAGGGCATCTTCCTCGCTCCCTAAGCCCGGCAAACGCGAGAGCCACGCTTCGTCGACATAAACGTGGCACGTAGCACACATGGCATTGCCGCCGCATTCAGCGACGACGCCCACAAGTCCGTGCTGAGTCGCAGCGAGCATCACGCTTTCACCGTCGAGGCCTTCGACGCACTCGTGCCTTCCATTGGGATGGATAAAAGTGATGGTGATCATCGCGCGTCCGTCAGGTTGAAGTGAGTGTCGTGGGAAGGCTTTCGAATCCGCGCGGCGTATTGTCGTAGCGTCGCCTCGGTTCGCCGGAACCTTCGATTGCCGTGGATCGCGGTTGGCGGCTCCCAGGAACATCAGACTGGTAGATTGAGAAAAACTGAGTACCCGTTGCGCAGCAACTTAGGCCGCCTTAATGCGGACCGGCAGGCTCTTCAGCCCGCGAAGCGTATTGTTGAGTAGGCGTTCCGGTTCGCCCGCAAGCTCGATGCTCCTCACGTGCCTTGCGAGTTCTCCCAGGATTAGCTCGCCTTCGAGCCGGGCGATCATCTGACCGACGCAAGCGTGAATCCCCGCGCCAAAACCGACATGCCCCGTCGCGCTGCGTTCTACATTGAAGCGGTCGGCATCGCACCACTTCGTCGGATCGCGATTCGCCGACGCCATGAACACCAACACCTTCTGATGAGCCGGTACTACGTTGGCGCCGATCTCGACGCTGCGCGAGGTCGTCCGGAAGAACGTCTGCAATGGAGAATCATAACGCAGACCCTCCTCGAAGGCATTGCGCGCCAGTTCCGGCCTTTGGTGGAGCTTTTTATACTCAGCCGGATGGGCAGCGAGCGCCAGCACAGCATTTCCGATACCGTTGACGGTAGTGTCGATCCCGGCCGTGAGAAATGGCCGCACCAGATGTATTGCCTCATGCTCGGTGATTTCGCCTTCGTCCGCGGCGTGGTAGATCATCATGCCGAGGCTGTCGGGCCTCAACGCGCTTCGTGCGCAACACTCCATGATCCATTTTTGCGCAGCGAGACCCGCCTCGCGAGTAGAGACAAGAAATTCATTCTCCGGGCCAAAGCTGTTGAACACGAAAGTGCTCCAGGCCAGCAGCTGTTCCCGTCCGTCAGGCCGGATTCCGATGGCATCGGGAAAGACCTTCATCGGATAGGCTACCGCGAGATCGCGCATCGCGTCGAACGTGCCTTTGTCGAGCAGCTCCGAAACCTTTGTCTCGGCCTCCTTCTGGAAGGTTTCGCGCAGCTTCTTTGCGATGCCTGGCGACAGGGTGCGGCTAAGCACGCGGCGCCCCTTGTCGTGATCGGGGGGATCGACTTGAAGCGTCAGCGGCTTCGGCAAAGCAGGGTTCATTCCGCTGAGGCCGACACCTTCGCCGCTGATGAAGGTGCGCCAGTCCTTCAGCGTCGACTCGACCTCATTATAGCGTGCCATCGCCCAAATGTCGTAGCGCTCGATCCGAAAGACGGGTCCGAGCGCGCGCAGGGCTTCGTAGGCGGGATACGGATCCGCCAGAAAGTCGCGCGCAAACGGGTCGCCACCATAAGTAACAATGCCACTCATCGTCGACTCCCTTGCGTTGCTATTGCTTCACCAGAGCGCAGTGGCCCTCGCTCTCAGGCCTGAACGCATCCTCGCCCTTGATCGTGCCCACCACCTTCAGAAGATCCCAGGCCGACTTCGACTCGTCGGGCGCCTTGACCTGCAGCAGGTAGAGCGGATGGATCTTGCGGCCGTCTTTGCGGATGTAGCCCTTCCCGAACAGCAGATCGTCGGTGGGAGTATCCTTCATCGCGGCAACGACAGCCCTGCCATCCCTTGCTCCACCAGCCTTGTCGACCGCCTTGAGATAATGAATGACGGAGGCGTAGACACCGGCCTGCATGTCGTTCGGATAGGCTTTTGATGGAATGCGTTCGGCAAATCGTTTAGCGAAAGATCGCGTGCCGTCGTTGAGATCCCAATAGAACGGGTTCATGATCTGCGCGCCTTGGGCGAATCGTAGAGTAAGGGCGGGTAGCCCGTTCATACCGAGAATTAGTCCGGCGAGTTTGCGGTCCTTATTGAGCCCGAACTCGGCAGCCTGTTTCATAGAATTGATCGTGTCGTCGCCGGCATTGGCAAAGCCAATGATATCGGCGCCGGATGCCTGGGCCTGCAACAGAAACGAGGCGTAGTCTGCCGTTCCGAGTGGGTGACGGACGGCGCCCAGCACTTGACCGCCCGAAGCATTGACGGCCTCGGTAGCCTGTTTCTCAAGATCATGACCGAAGGCGTAGTCTCGGTGATGAAGAACCACTTCTTGCCGCCCTGCTGCACGATGGCTTTGCCCAGGCCGCGTCCGTAGGCATAGGTGTCATAGGTCCAGTGCACGGTGTTCGGCGTGCACTTTTCTCCGGTCAGAAGCGCGGTGCCTGCGCCAGATCCCACGAAGACCTTGTCCTTCTCGGCGCTCATGCCCGCGACAGCGAGCGCGATTGAGGAATTGGGAACGTCGAAGATCGCATCGACGCCCTCGTTCTCGTACCAGCGCCGCGCGATGCCTATGCCGATGTCAGTTTTGTTTTGATGATCGGCGGCAACGATCTCGACGGGCTTGCCGCCCGCTCTTCCTCCGTAATCCTCGACCGCCATTTTGGCGGCAACGTCCGAGCCGATGCCTTGATAGCTTGCAAACGGGCCGGACTGATCGTTCAGAATGCCGATCTTCACCGCCTCTTGGGCGAGTGCCGGCGCCTGCATCAAGGCCAAGGTCCAGATGCATGCTTGCCGCAGCAATTTGATGCTCAATGTCTCCTCCTCTCGCGGTCTTGAACGCCGCTGATATATTATAGTTATATTTTATAGCTATTTTGAGAGGTGTCAATTCGTCTTGGGCAGGTAAACTCGGATCGATGGAGAAAACGGAGCCTGCGAGTCGTGAAACCAACTCAACCAGTAGAGAAAAAAGCACTGAATTTGCGAGAACTTCAGGCAACGCCAGGCTTCGTGCTGCGCCTCGCACAGTTGAAGTTTTTCGAGGGCTTTTATGAGCACTTTGCCGACTTCGGCCTGACGCCGGCGAGCTATGCGATCCTCGTCCTGATCCGTGACAACCCCGGCGTTCCCCCGAGCAGTCTGGCGAGCCTGCTTCGGCTGAAGCTTCCGAATCTGATCAAGATCCTCAACGAGCTTGAGTCATCGGGCTTCATCAAGCGCAACAAATCCAAGACCGACCGTCGCGCCGTCGAACTCGTCCTGACCACAAAGGGAGCCAAGCTTATCAACGACGCCGCGCGAACCACCGAACTCTACAATCGCCAAATGCTCGCGCCCCTCAATGAGACCGAGCGGACCACCTTGATTGCGCTGCTGAACCGGATTCAGCCGATTTGAAACTTGCTACCAAAGAATTCACTTGGGCATTGAAATCGTTAGGATTCTCTGGGCGCAAGAACGGGCAGATCGGAGCGCACATGGCACATCAAGGAACGCCTGCACGTCCCTTTCAAGAGCAATGCCCTGCAGCGTGCCATTCGGCCCGATCGGAGACCTACTGGCGACGTGACACTGGGCGGACCAGACTATCGAAGAAGGATTCGTACCTTCGCGATCTTTCACAAGGAACGCGACGCCCCTCCTTCAGGGCCAATCTCCCGCATTTTCAAGTCGCCCGAATTCGGCTTAGGAACATGCCTATCTGATCGCGCAGCGCGCTACTCTCGGAATCCAGAACCTGCGCCGTCCTCATCACGCTCTGAGCTGCCGCACCGGACGCTTCTGCTCCTTCCGCCACCCCGGCGACGCTCTGGGAGACTATCCTAGTGCCTCCCGCGGCGAGTTGGGTATTCGCACTGATTTCCCGGGCGGCAGCTCCCTGCTCCTCCACGGCTGCGGCTAGCCGCGCACGGTGCGAGGCGCCGGCGAGGCTGATCGCGACTGCGTCTTTGGCGATGGCCAAATCGAAGGTCACCCTCAATCCCTACAGCGAGACCTCGGGCATCGTGATCGACCGCATCACCAAGGACAAGGTGCCGCTGATCACGGTCAATCACGGCCGCACCGATTCGACTGACGGCCGCGTGTTTCCCTACGTCTTTCCGCTGCTGCTCACGTGAACTACATCGCGAGCCGCGAAGGCGGCATCGAGAAGTTGAAGGACAAGAAGATCGTCGTGCTCTATCACGGCTCGCCCTACGGCAAGGAGACGATCCCGATCTACAAGCTGCTCGCCGACAAATATCATTTCAGCGTCGAGCAGATCGAGGTGCCGCATCCCGGCAACGAGCAGCAGTCGCAATGGCTGTCGATCCGGCGCGCCAAGCCCGACTATGTGGTGCTGCGCGGCTGGGGCGTGATGAATCCGGTGGCGCTGAAGACCGCGCAGAAGGTCGGCTTCCCGACCGATCACATCATCGGCAACGTCTGGTCCAACTCCGAAGAGGACGTGATCCCGGCGGGCGACGCCGCCAAGGGTTACATCGCGATCACCACGCAAGCGTCCGGCGCCGAGTATCCGGTGCTGCAGGAGGTGATCAAGACGGTCTACGGCGCCGGCAAGGGCAATCTCGACGACAAAAAGCGGATCGGCAGCGTCTACCACAACCTCGGCACGTGAACGGCATCCTCAATGTCGAGGCCATCAGGATCGCGCAGGCCAAGTTCGGCAAGCGCACACTGACCGGAGACGAGGTGCGCTGGGGCTTTGAGCATCTGCAACTCGACCCGGCGCGGGTCGAGGCGCTCGGCGCCAAGGGCCTGTTCCACTCGATCAACGTCACCTGGGACAATCACGAGGGCGACGGCCGCGTCACGCCAATTTCGCGCAAGGTGCGATGTTGCTGTTCGCCGCGCTGACTTTCGTCAGCCTGGTCGAGCGCGGCATCGCTTTACCGCTCGCGTTGCTGGCGACGCTTTCGATCATGGTCGCGCTCGGTGTCGCGGTCGAGCGCGCGGTGCTGCGACCGCTGGTCAACCAGCCGCCGATCACGCTGTTCATGGCGACCCTCGGCCTGTCCTACGTGATCGAGGGCGCTGCGCAGCTGTTGTGGGGCGCCCAAGTCCACGGCCTCGCGACCCCAACCTCCTTGAGCGCGACGATGCGCTCGGCGATCTGCTCCGGCGTGCCGATCAGATTGGTCTTGAAGCCGTCATTGTACTGGACGAGATCCTCGAAGCTCGACTTCGCCCAATTGCCCTGGCCTTCCGGCGAGGCCTTGCCGGCGTTCTTGACCTCATGTCCGAAGGCATTGACCGCCTCCGGATCGGCCTTGGCGATGATCTCGTTCAGGACGGTGCGCGCCTCGCCTTCGCTGTCGCGCGCGATCGCGAACGCATTGACCCCGATCTTGACGCTGTGATTGTTAGCCTTCGCCTTGGCCCTGATGTCGTCAACCTGCTTCTTGATCTCCTCGACCGAATTGCCGTTGGTGAAGTACCAGTCCGACACCCGCGCCGCCATGTCGCGCGCGGCGCGCGAACTGCCACCCTGGAAGATTTCGGGCAGCGGCTGGGCGGGCTTCGGCTTCAGGGTGTAATCCGTGAAGCGATAGAAGTCGCCGCGGAAGGTGAAGTTGTTCTGCGTCCAAATTCCACGCAAGGCGCGGATAAACTCTTCCGAGCGCCGGTAGCGTTCGTCGTGGTCGAGCCAGGGTTCACCGATCGCCGTGAACTCGCCGCGGAACCAGCCCGAGACGATGTTGACGGCGACGCGCCCCTCGGTGAGCTGGCTGATGGTTGCGATCTGCTTGGCCGTGACCGCCGGATTCCACGGTCCGGGCAGCAGCGCCGCGATCACCTTCAGCTTAGTCGTCGCGGCGAGCAGCGCGTGGCTGAAGGCGACCGGCTCGTGCTGGAATTCGGCGCCATAGCCAGCCGTAAAGCGGATCTGACTCAGGGCATAATCGAACCCCGCCTGTTCCGCGATCTGCGCGAGCCGACGGTTGTAGTCGATGTCCCAGCCGGTGCGCTGCTCGATCTTGCTGATCACCAGGCCGCCGCTGACATTCGGCACCCAGTAGGCGAATTTGATCGGGTCATGGGTCGTGGTCATAAGAACTTACCTTAAAGGGCTCTAGATTGGAGATGGACGTGACGCAGGCAGCACGCTGCAGCCGCTCAGCGGGTTGCGACGCGGCTCATTCGAGCCGCCAGATTTGAATCAGGGAAAGGTTGGCGCGATCAGCAACAACGCGCCGCGCGGCACGATTTCAGCGGCGCGACGCAGGTTCGAGATCGATCAAGGAGGCCCGTGCAAGTCATCCGCATTCCCCTCGCAAGCACCATTGGCGAGCAATCAATACTCTCAGAGAAACCCGGCACGAGCGAGTCCAAGCCAAACTCGTTTTCAGCGAGTTTGAGAAAGCGGTATTCTTTTGTTGATGCAGAACGCATCGTTTGATGCTGAGAGGCCGAACTTTCATCCGTGTCGGCGCTCGATGCCGCCGCCGAACAACGGGCCGACATAGACCTCGGCGAGCTTCTCGATCGCGCCGATCAGGAGCCCGCCGACAATTGCACCCGCAATCGCCATCATCATCGGCGGATTAGCATCGCTGCGCGGCGCGTTTGTCGGCGCAGCCTTCATGGTGGTGTTCCCGCTGGTCCTGTCGCGGCTGGGCGCGTCCCTGCTCGGCGGCGTGTTCGACTCCGGCGTGCTGGAAATGAGCCAGCGCATCGTGATTGGCGCGGTGATCATCGCCTTCCTGATCGCCGAGCCGCGCGGACTGATTGCGCTGTGGGACCGTTTTCGCGCGGCGGTTCGCCGTACAGGGGCGCCGCAGCAACACATTTCCCGAGACTGAAAATGAAGGAGTAGACGATGACGAAGTTTCGACACTTGAAGTTCGCGTTGGGCGTGGTGGGTGCGCTTGCTTTGGCCAGCGCGCCGGGGGCACGCGCCGACGAACAGTTCTTCCCGCTGCAAAGCTACCGCGTCGGGCCCTATGCCGCCGGCGGCACCGGCTTCTTCGGCGGCTTCATCGACTATCTGAACCTGATCAACATCCGCGACGGCGGCGTCAATGGCGTCAAGCTGACCTGGGACGAGGGCGAGACCCAGTACGAGGTCGAACGCGGCGTCGAGGTCTATGAGCGCTTGAAGAACCGGCCCGGCGTCGCCGCCTGGAATCCGCTGTCGGTCGGCATCGCCTACGCCATGTTGTTCGACTATCAGTTCCTGATCGAAGTGCTGGTCGGCGGCCTGCTGTCGGGCGTGATGTACTCGCTGGCCGCGATCGGCTTCGTGGTGATCTACAAGACCTCGGGCGTCGACCGAGAGCAGGAATTCGCTCATGGTGGGGTCCGTGAGGTTGCCGGCCGCGGGAGGCACAGGTCTCCCGCAGCCGGGCGTCGATGAGCAGCGAGCTCTTGCCGGCCCCATTAGGCCCGATCACCGCGCGGATCTCGCCTCTTGCGACCTCGAGCTCAATGTCACGCAACGCGTCGACGCCACCGAACGAGAGCGAGATGCCGGCAAGCGCGAGCACCGGCCGCGCGGCGCCATCGCCTCGCTGCGCGAGCCGCCGGTCGCTGGCGCCGGAGCGTCCGGCGGACGGTGGGGAGAGCGCCGGCTCGTGCGCGATGAAGGTTTTTTCATTTGGAAGGCCGGGCGACCAACCATGGGTCGCGACGACAGCGCTATCGAACTCGCGCAGGCGCCACATCAAGGACGCCTTCTATTTTAAAGTCGTCGGCCTTGGAGCAGTTCACCTCGGCTGGAGGCGGCCGGTTCCGAATAGAGTATAAGCGCCGTTTATACCCAACCCGAATCGGAAATATCGCTTTCCAGGCGAGTTGGGCCGGATCGTATTGAGTACCGCTGCCTGGCGTCCGTTGACGAACATTCGACCGCACATTGGCTCGCGGCGGCGCTCACCGTGAGACGTTGATTGGCGAGATCGAGTTCGCGGTTGACCGGATTTACAACGATATCGCCAGGCCTTGTGCGAAGCATGAGCCCAGCGACAACCAGCGATCGAGCGCCGTGTCGCTATCGCTGTCCCGCGTTCGGGTGCCTTCTTGACCGGTCTCGCGACTGCGGTCGCCTCGGTACCCGCGGTCATTGCATGCCCGCGTCGCTATCACGGCGCGGTAACGAGAGCCCGCTGCGGCAACAGCCGCATGCGCACGGATTGAGCATAACCGGGTCGGCGGGCGTAAGCTGCCTCGAGAATTGCGATGTTGAAGCAAGCGGCTTCCGTTCGCCCGGATGCGGGCGCGCTAGAACCCTCCACATAGCTCCCCTTCCAGATACCTCGACGGGCGCGCGGCATGGTCGTATCGGCCTGCCGTGGGGACAACCGGTAACCTTCAGATGATGAGCCTCCCTCGAAGGGGCGAAAAACTTGAATAAGTTCAACGGAAGCGGCCTTGCCATCTGCCGATTTTCTGCAATGGAGCGGGCAGCGAGCAAGTGCTAGCGGTGGCTCCAAAAACCGGAAATCGCTCGCGGATTCGATGGTATCATCCGGGCCCATGCGTGCGTCTTCGAGCTGATCTTCTATATCGATGAGACATAGCCACGTCGGAGCAATTCTTGATCATCGCGATCATCACTTTGACAATCTTGCTATTGCTGGGAACCAGCGTCGCGGTCATAGCATTCAAGGATCCCAATAAACTTTGGGATCATCTGGCGCGTTCACTAGTTCAGATGGGAATCGCAATAGCCTCCGTATTTGTGGCAATCGAACTGTTCCAAACGCAACTTCAGGAACGTGACACTCAAGCGCTGCAACAACAGAAGCTCGTTGTGATCTCGTTTCTCCAATCGAAATTACTCGAAGTAGAACTCGCCTATAGATCGAAGTACGATCAGTTTTTGCTCAATGCGGATTTTATTCGATGCGACAAAGCACTGAAGGGGTGCGACTTCGATCGCGATCGGAATATCGAGTCACGCGAACAGCTGCAGCTTTCTCGGGACCTCAAGAATTCCGATTATTCACCGCCGCTGAAACAGATGGAGGTTTGGACGTTGATGCGATCGGCCCCTTTGATTGACCAATCTTACTTCAAACAGCTGGCTTCGGCATTTGGGGTCGCGGAATCCAGCGCCGCCGTAATGCAGCGAAAGCTCTTTGAAATTGAGCACCCCAAACCGCCGCCAAAGTCGGAGTTCGCGAGAGCGATGGCGTCGTGGCTCGGTGGATTCGACGCGGACTATGCGATGCTCGCTTTGGCTCAGGCTGAAGAAATTCAGTCAACCTTGCGGGCCGTATGCGTGATGTCTCAGGTGATGACAAATTTAGATGTCGCCCCGCGAGCGGTTGACGATAGAAGCATTTCATGTCCTCCACACAGCGATGCTTACTGGAATTTCCTCGCCTCGCTTGAAGCGTCTTCCCGAAGACAGCTGAGGCGAACCACCGATGGGTATCCGATGCCTCTGGACCATTTACAGCCAGGACCTCTGAGTCTTCAGGTCAACCACCAGTAACTGCTCCAAACCTGATTTCAATTTGTCGAGGCGTGTGGCCACCTGGTTTAGTATTTGGTGCGGACATACGCTCCATATGAGCCGTAGCACCGGAAGCCCGCCCGGTTCTTGTGATGGCGCAATGTGCTATCATGCGATTTGCGCTCGAACAGCTTGCCGCATGCCGTGCAGCGAAAGACGTAGGTTGGCCCTGAACTTGAGGTACGGCGAAGCCTCGAAGTCCTGCGCGTGACCCGTATTCCCGTTGAGCGCGACGTCTGCGGAATGGATTGGAATCCGGTCGGCGTTAGTTCAATCGGATAGCGTGGCGCAAACGTTCTCTGGGTGGGCATCACGCCAAGAATGTTGCTCATCAAATAGCTGCGCGGCTGCCCGTCATCGGCACGCACCGCCATGAGAAGAACGTCGCCTGCCTTGGAGCGGCGTAGGGAATAGGCCTCGATCGGACGTGTCGAGCGGTTGCCTTTCTGATCACGGTAGTCGATCTCGATCACCAGCCGATTGGCGCCGGCGAACCGGATGGTCTCGATGAAGGATTGGGCGTGCGAACCAGCCGGAAAGCTGATTATGCGTTCCTGAATAAGTGGCGCGCTGGCCGCCATCGCCATCGCCGGCAGATCCGGCGCTGCGATCTGCCCATGCAGCCACTGGAAAATTTCAGGTAAGGCGTCCCAGAACGAAGTGATTGGGAGGAGTGCCGGGAGCTGATGGTTCAACATTCCCATCCAGCCGGCCTCAACATCAGGCCGATGCCCTTCGATGTCGGCCAGCTGCGGCAGATCTATTCCCTTGAACGCACATTTCTGGCGCAGCACCTCGACGAACTGCACGCGCTCGGGTCTTGCATCAGCATTGCGGTACAGGTTGACGACGTCATAGAGGTCGCGCGGGCGGGTGCGCTCGGCCAGCGCCCTGAATTTCTCGGCGAAGGCTTCAACATAGTCGTAGGCGAGCACCTCGATGCCCTCTTCGGGAGCATCCGAATAGGGATGAAAGATTTCGGCGGTTTCAGGCGGCAGCACGACCTGTTCGTCGGCCGTCAGGTCCAGCTTGATGCGCGGCAAGGGCCGTGTTGGCGAAACCGGGCCCTTGTAGCTGATCTTGCCCTGGCAGGAGAGATTGCCGCGCGGATTGCGGTAGATGTCGAACTCCAGCTGATCGGTTGGGACTTCGATACCGGTCTCTTCGTAAACCCACGTGCCGACCTCGGCGAAAACGCGCTTGAGAAAGGTTTCGTCGAGCTGGGCTTCATCGCGCAGGGTAAAGTCAAGGTCCTCGGAAAACCGGTAGGTCTCGAAGAAGCATTTCTTGAGGCAGGTTCCACCCTTGAATATCCATTTCTCGGCGAGTTCCTCATGAGCGTAGATGCCGGCCAGCATCCAGCCAAGGGCATAATCCTTTTCGATGACATGCGGTGTCAGCGACGTCTGCGCGGCGAGATCGAGGATTTCGCGCTTGTCGATCAAGGAGCGTCTCCGGCGGACCAGGATAAAGGAACGAAGAGCCGCCATCTTGAGATGAGTCGCCTGCATTCCAAAGCGGGATCAAGCTTGGCGTTGCCGGCCGTGAGCCTGGTCCGGCATTGCTCGGCGAGTGCCCCTCCCCCCTCTTGCCGCTCGGCCAGGAAACCGAGGCGCTTGAAGACGGCGCCATTTCCGAGTTGATCTGCGTATTCGATCAGCTTTGCATCGTTGCGATCGGGCCGTCGGAAATAGACATGCAGGCAATCCGCGACCTGCTGGATGCCGCCGCCGATAGCCGGGTCGTCGAGCAGATCGATGATGGTCCGGTGCACGTCAGAGACGGGCACCTTGGTATGATGGCGCCAGACCGGCTTCGTGCCGAAAATTTTCGCTGGCTTCAGGTGCTTGAGCGTGAAGTCGAAGCCGTGCCGCGATTGCTGCTTGCTGCGGATCGCCCGGCCGGTAATGACCACGATGTCCTTGAAGATTTGCTCCGTGAGATCCCAATGCTCGGCGGCCGTGCGGCCGCCGACATAGGCCGGCGCGAAAAGCGCCGGCACCAGAACCCATGCATCATCAAGTACACGTTCCGAACCGAGTGTATCGACCGATGCCGGTACGTAGGCACCCGTCCCCACCCGGCGCAGCCAGCCTTGCTCCCGCCACCGGGCGAGCCGCTTGGCCGCCTCGACCCGCGACACGGTAAGGGCCTTCGTCACGTCAGCAATGTGGATGACATCGCCAGATGCCGCGAGCACGCGCTGAAGCTGGGCACGGCCTTGAGGAAGGTGGGAACCGGTTTCTTTCATGTGAAATAATTCGCTAAAATCGCGAAAAACAACATATACAATATACTATTCGTGCCTCGGCGCTATACTGCATATACGATATTTCTCAAAAAACGGGAATTCATGCACGCATAATATATAAACCCTATACCTCTGATTTCTAAGAGGTTTCCGCAATGACGTCTGTGGGTAACAAGCGCCGAACTTTCTTGGCAGAGGCTGAGCCGAATTATTCGCGCCGCTGGAGCGCGATGTCCTCCTCGATGGCACGGCGTCGGACGCTTCGAAAAAGTGCAGGTTTTCGTCGTAGATCAGGGCGGTGCCGGAGCCGCTAGAGGCGTCTGTCGTCGAAGCGACCGAAGCCAACATTTTCGACCACCCAGTCGAACTTGGAGTTAGGGACCGGGTTTTCCCGACAATCCAACATCGCGATGTCCGCGCCGTCAGCGTCACGGGCACACCGTTTACGTCCTGCTCGTAAGTGATGGGGCCGACAAGCAAATCGTCTGGCTCAAACCGCACATGCCTGAAAAATCGAGAACGAGGCCGGCCCTCTGAATGTCAACATAGGTCCCCATAGATAGATCGCATCATCCGGCTGACAACATTTTTACTCACCGCTCGAGGCAGGCAAGAGGACCGGGTGTGACGCGCCCTTTGGCATCGTCGATCCCTCCCGCGCCACGACCTCAATCGATGCATCGAGCACGCGAGAAGAAGGACGTTCGGATCCGAAGACCGATCGTCCGGCACTTCGGTCATCAACCACCGTCTTCAGCATGACCCGACCTTTGCGATCGAATATGGCTCCGAGATGCGCCGTTGCTGTCTGACAGCGACTTGCGTCCAAGAGAAGTAGCCGAACGCAGGATTGAAGTGTCGAAACGTCAGTCGAATGGGCGGGATCAGCCTATTGATGACATCGCGCACTTTGCCGGGAGCGACGGGGTCCGCGGCGAGCTTGACGGGCGACGCGCTCGTATTGCTGTCCGTCATTTTGGCTAGCATAGGGTATGTCTTTGGCGGACGTAGTTCTGCGCGGATCGGCCAATGGCCAGCGACCGTCTGGTCAATCGCCATCGGCGCTCTGGTGCTTGCGCCGCTCACGATTCCAGCGGCGATGGCTTTTGAGTGGTCAAGTGTTGGCGCTGCAGAACTTGCCGCCCTTCTCTTCCTTATTCTTTTCGTGACAATCATTGGCTATGCGCTGTGGTTCCATGCCTTGGGCGAAGCGGGCGCCACGGCAGTGGCACCTCTGCAATTCCTGCAACCGGTTGTGGGAGTGGTGCTTGCGGTGGCTTTGGTTGGAGAAGTGGTGTCGCTGCTGCTCCTCCTCTCCGGCGCACTCATCATCTTCGGAATCCGGTTGACGCGGAAGGGGTAGCTCCGCCCGCTTCGGTATTAGCTGAAGACGGGCATAGGAGCACCTGGACTATGGCGTTGAGGATAAGGGTCTAATGGTCCAAGGCCTCGCCCCCTCAAGCTGGAGCCTGGCACAGCGGGCGAAGTTATTGTGTCAGGAGTCTCGCCGCGGACGTGTCGCCGGACTCCACCGACAGTGTTGATGATCTCGATACATTCATCGATGCCCTCTGCTTCAATTGGCTCATCGGAGGCACCGACACGCCAGCTAGCCAGCGGCCCCGCGGTGCGACTTGCGTCATTCTACGATGTTGCAGCATAATTCCCTACGACGATGTCGACCTGCAGAAGATGAAGCTCGCGATGAAGATTGGCCGGGAATACAAGCTTGGCCAGCTAGGTGCCCGTGAATGGCAGAAATTCGCTCGCGAAATCCGCTTCGAAGCAGAAACAATGATTGCCGGATTGAGCTTTCTGGCCGATCTGCTCCCCGATAACGTGACGTGTGCGCTACCGCGCAAGCGGAAGGGCTAGATAACGCCATTGTCGAGCGCCTTGCCGCCAAATTGATCCAGCGGGCCAAAGACTGCCAACAGCTTCTGAAAGGCTCCTAAGCTTTGACAGAGCATCGCAAGCAGGTGACGTGGAGGCTAGACTATCGATTCGACACGGGTATCAGCTCGTGCGCATATCGCTCCATGAAGACGCGCAATACCTGGGCACTCATGTAAGAGCAATATTTCTGGTACTTGTCATTCTTCAAATGATCAGCGAAGTCGCATACGCTCTTGAGTCCGAAAGCAAGCGGCCTCGGAAGGCCGGCATCCCGTGCCGCGCTCGCCACGCCGTACAATTCCATGTCAACGCCCAACAACTTTCGGTGCTGCTTTCGTATGGTCTCGGCGGTTTCCTGGTCGGCTAAGACCGCCGAGCCGGATGCAACGGGGCCCACTTCGATGTTGGGAATCTGGTTGGGCTTGTCGCCGGAATAATGTTCTGACAACTCGATCAGCATCGCCCGATCTTTCCGCAGGATATTCATCCGCTGACTGATTTCGAGGGGCGTTGGAAGCTGGTCCGGCGCGACCTCAAAGGTTTCCTTGAGATACTTGCCCATCTGCCAGTCCCAGCTGGGATCGGCGACGAGGATATCACCAAGATGGCACGCGTCGCGCACGCCAGCGCAAATGCCGGTCATCGCGAGAAGTCGGGGACGCACCCGCTGGATCATCTTCTGCGTCAGGGCCGCTGCCGCCACCATACCCATACGGGGGGCCGCGGCCGCAGCCACGGAGTAGGATCGGCCAGCGACGCTGAACTGCCCCCGGTACATGTAGGAGACTTGGTCAAGCGACTCGGGGGCGCCGAAGTGCCAACTCTCGATCGCGCGGACGGCGTCGAGTTCAGGGGTCGCCAGCGCTGTCACCACACAAAGGTCGGTCTCATACGCTTGGCCGACTTGGTTCAGCGCATTCGCGATGTAATCGGCCTTGGCCTTGAGGCGGTCGCGCCAGCCGAATTCGCCAGGCTCATAGGTGTCGATCGTCCAGTGGCCATCGGTGAACTTGGCATTGAACTCGGTCCGCAGATCCGAGAAGCCCGTCAGCGCAACGACATGGACTGGCCGGAGAAAGCGTCCGCTATGCATGATCTCGGTCAGCAGCGTCATCCCGCCTTTACGATCAGGCTCCTCGCCCTCGCGCAGCGGCAGTTTGATGTCCAGTATCAGGAGGTCATACTGAGTTTCCGCAAGTCGCTCACGCGCGGCAAGGCCGGTCTCGGCTACCTCGATCGTGCAATTGCCATCATTGACCTTCGCGAGGATTGCCTTGACCTCGGAGATTTTCGACGGCGTGTCATCAACGATTAGAAACTTCATCCGGGACTACCATTGGGTATGACGGTGCCGAGCAAGCTCGCGAGCGCGCCCTCCCATGCAGCCTCGCGCGAACTGTAATAAACCAAGTCGACGAACGCGGCAGGAAATCGCCTCTTGAGATCGGCGCGTATGTCTTCCAGGCTCATCTCCCCGTTGTCTTTCGGGAACGTGTCAAATTGCGTGATCACGATCACCGGCACAAGGAAATTCCGCCGGGACATATGCTCCAGAACGGCGATACCGCCGAAGTTCTGCGGGCGGCCGCCGGTTTCCCGGGGGCCAACGTCATAGGTGCTAAGCGACATATCGAGCAGGATGGCTTCGGGCGCGGGTGAGCTGAAAATGCGGCTGAGTCCGGCGGATACGGATCGCTCGACGGCGACGTCGTGTGTAGGAAAGCGGTCCGCAAGGAACTTGCAGATGCGCTTGGCCTTGAACGCGTCGTCTTCAATGAGGAGCAATCGCACTCGTTCCTCGGCTCGAAAGCTGGTGGCCGCTGTTGATGATCGGATCTTCCTTGAACACCATGTACATGACGATCTCGACAAAGAACTCATCGGCATCAGGCCGATATCCGAAATTGAGAGTTTGCCGGCTATCCATCGCAACGATGCGCTTGAGCTTGAGGAAACCCGTGCCGCCCTCGACCTTGGACAGCGCCCGATAGTCTCCCGACTGGATTAGAGCGTTGATGCGCTCAAGGCGTCGTTCGCTCGCATGGGTCCGAACGCCGACCCCGATCCTGTTGGTGACTTCAATGCGAACGCGAAGGCTGGCGCCGTCCATCTCGCCGTCACTGGCGATGCGAATCGAGAGAACGGGATGCCGCTGCATACCGCTATGGCTGTAGATGTTGTCCAAGATCGTGAATAGAATATCGGTGAACTCGATCAGGGTATCGGTCGACTGCAGCCCGAGATCCTCAATATCGAACGTAATGTCGGGCACGAAGCCGCGATGCGCATTGTTGGTCGCCTCGATTGCGATGTCGACGATCTGCTCCATCGTCCGCAACGCGCGGCGCTCGCCCTCAGGGTCGGGCGCAAACCAAGACGCCACGCGCTCAATCGACCCATGCAAGTCAGGCAGCGCCCGGTTGACGAGTTCCTGAAGCGCCGAATTCAAGGCCGGCGGCGCCGCCTCATCAAGTGAGCGGCGGAATTCGTCCACGGTACGGGCTACCGCGTCGTTGAAATCCTCGGTGATATGTTTGCGTACGTTCTGCAGGCTCACCATCATGTAGGGGTGCAAGGCATCAATGACGCGGGTCAAGAATTCGGAGAACGTGCTGCCCTTGTCGATGTTGGCGCGCAGATAGTAGATGATGATCGGCTTCGGGTCGAAGACGAACAGCCCGTTCGGCTTACGATCAGATTTGATCTGCAGCTTTTCCTTCGCCAAGCCGTCGATCACGAGGTCGAATTCCCGCGAGAAGGCCTCGATGGACTTCTTGGCGGTCTGCCACGCCTCGGGTTCATCGGAATCGATGACGTCCGGCACTTTGAGCGTGCGATACTGATTCGTTCCTTGGTCACGAACTGCGAGCAGCCCCTGCTCTTCCAGAGGGCCGCGGATATTGCCTGCCAGCGAGCCGTGACGGATCCGCATGCTCAGATAGGCATCAAGCCCGATATCCGGATCGTGCAGGTATTTGGCTGCGACAGAATTATAGATGTCGAGCAAAAGCTGGCCGGCTTCGTCCACGGGATAGTTCGTGAACTTTTCGAGGGTCCCCTTGCCTGCGGCCAGGTCCTTCAGCACCTTGTCAAATTCGCCGGGATCGTCCGGCATGACGCCGGCGCGGAGAAGCGCCTGATAGCGATCGAAGCTTTCGCGCAACTCGACTTCGGCCCAGCGATGCAGTTTCGACAGGTTGACATAGACGCGGCTCCGATCGACGTCTTCCAGTCCGGCTTGGACACCGAGCTGGCGCGAGATATCCTTGATCTCGTCGCGGTATTTGGCCTCGTTGAAGGGGTCGAGTTCGACGAGCGCCTGGCACACCTCGACCCGCTCGGTAAGCGTATCGCGGGAGCGCTTGAACAACCAGAAGCTGACATCC
This sequence comes from Bradyrhizobium sp. AUGA SZCCT0105, assembly GCF_018129565.1. Classification (NCBI taxonomy): domain Bacteria; kingdom Pseudomonadati; phylum Pseudomonadota; class Alphaproteobacteria; order Hyphomicrobiales; family Nitrobacteraceae; genus Bradyrhizobium; species Bradyrhizobium sp. AUGA SZCCT0105. Next base: position 88,767 of record NZ_JAFCMK010000016.1, read on the forward strand.
ATTACCTCCGGGACGGCAATGTTCCGGAGGAAGTAGACGGCTTTGGCTGTATCGGCGACGGCGATTTTACCCAGCAGTTCCGATGGACGCTGAACGCCGCAGTTGCTCAGATAATCCTCATATGCAAACTGCATGAACTGGAAGGCGTCTTCATCGACGAACCGCTCGAGATAGACGTCAAAGAGAATGGCCAGCGACAGCTTGTCGCCAATACTCACGCGCTCGCGTTTCGCCTGGTCGACCATATCGCGCAGCGGCAGCAAGGATGCAATGTCGGGATCATGCGAGCAGGCCCATGCCGTGACACCGATGGCGTCTTCCAGCATGCCAAGCTGCAGTAGCGCGGCGACCTTGATCGGCACTAACCTGCGCCGCGTGAGATCGTCGGCAGTTGCCTGATCGAAATCCAGAAACGCAAGTGAGCGAGCTGGAAACTCAGGCATCAGGAACCGGGCGCCAATTTCCCGGATCGGTGCGCCTTGATCGGGCCGCACGTCGAGCGTGCCATCCGCCGCTTGGCTGACTGCGCGCGCGAAAGGCGACTGCTCGAATTGCTGGACACACATCTTGACGCCAAGATCTCGCGGGAGCACCTGCGCGTGCCAGGGATGCAAATGTTCACTGCACAAGTAGAACATGACCGCCGGTGACGGCGAGCCAAGCTGATATTCGGGATCCTGCAACGCGACAATGCCCGACGTCGCAGAGGCGAGCGGAAAGTGCCGAAGGTTGGCCGAGAGCTTGCTGCCCTGATCGAGCTTCGATTCGAAGCCCGGACCTCGCGACACTGCGGCCTCGATGACGGCATGGAACTCCTTGATGACCGCGGCGCGGTCCGCATGGGGCTGGTTGGGTTGGCTCGCCGCAAGACTGCAGGTGACGCCATCAAGAAGCGCGACGGCATCGGTTGAGATGTTGTCGTTGCACGGTTGTGCGATCTGCCGTCGATAGATTTGATCGATCGAGGCGGTGCTCGCGCGGGGAAGCGGCGCGAAATCCGCGCTCAAGAGCGCCGCGATGGCTCGCACGCGGGGGTCATTTTGCGGAAGCCGGATGACAACGGCCTTCAAGAGATCCGCCTGGGCGCGCCAATCCGGCTTCGTGAACACGGCTTCAAGCGCCAGAATGCACGAGGTATAGGCATCGACCAGGGATGCCGTCGCCAACGATCCCAGGGCTGACGAAGCCCGCTGGTCGCTTAACTCTGCAAAAGTTTGCAGGCCGAGGATGACCTGGTAGGCGTCCCTCAAGGATTGGTCGACCTTCCATTCGCCGATTTTCGGCTGGAGACGCGCTCGAAAGCGGCTAAAAACCGTATTTTCCTCATTGCGTTGGCTTACCCAGAAAGACACGACACCGGCCAGGCGGCCGCGGTTGTTGGCGTTGATCGACCTTGAATATTCCTTCTGAGCATCAAGACCCTTGCTGCGCTGAAGCAGCGCGATCTGGTTCTCGAGAAACCAGATCGACAATCCGCGCTTGGCCATGCATGTGTCGAGAACGGCTTGGGCCTCGTCATAAGCGCTGTGCAGGAAAGCCTGCTCGAAGGCACGCTTCTCGGTGACGAACTCCGCCAACTGCTTGGCGGACTTCGACAGGAAATTGGACAGCCAGTTCAAGCGGACGACCAGCGGCATCCGGATGGTTACAGCCGAAAAGTCCAGATCATTCGGGTTGGTGATCGGCTTTTCCGGGTAGAGCTGCACCGCTTTGCGGGGAAAGCCGTTCACCCATGCGAGAAATTGCTCCGCATCTGCATGCTGGAGTGTTGATGCGCCACCAACGATCAGGTCGGCCGCCGAGAGCTTGGCTTTTCCCCAACGGTTGGTCGATTCGAAGTAGGGCGATTTGGGTACGTTGAACGCGCCGCGAACAGCGTTCTTAGCTCTACGCAGCGCTTTTGAACTGCTCTTGGACCGTTCGGTCATGATCTGTGTTTCGTCCACCACGCATTGCGGCACCTCCCTCAAGCAGGGATTGCGAGTCGCTGCGGCCTAGATACCACCTTTTGCAGACAACGATCAGACATTACGGAATATTTTCACAGGATTCCTCTAAAAATTTTTGTATCCCGACGCGCCTTAGAGCACTGATTAGACCGGAATTTTTGTAACTGTGATTACGCGCGTGGTTGCAACCACCGGTTCTGCACTCGCTGGCCACGGAGGGAAGCTAAAAATAGTGGGCAAACCTGGCAAGATAGATCTAGGCGCCGGCAGCTATGGCTCAGGGACGATCTGGCATGTAAGTCAGTTTATTAGCTCGATATTTGCATGATTTATTCTGCTTCGAGTGGCTGCGGCGCCCGGAGAACGTGATTGCCGGCCACATCAAATGGACCGACTACCGGACGGGCCCGAAACCGGCGATCTGGATCGAGCACACAAGAGCGGGGCCGCAATCGACTATCCCCTGGAAAACCAACTGCCCTCCGGAGAGATCGTCAAATTTTAAGGAGGCCGAGGCAGTGCTCGCCAAGCTGACGCGCCGCGGCGTGCCGATGATCCTGCGGGAGATCGTCCCCAAGCGCCGCGGTCCGGACGAGGGTAAGAAGACCGTCTTCAAGCCGTACTCGTTCTCCGGCATGCAGAAGATCGGTCGCCGCGGACAATTTATGGCCATTTGCATGGGTCTGTGCCTGATCGCAGCGCTTCTGTTTGCGCTACTTCGTTAACAACAGCGGAAACGACCGCCATGGGGCCCAGCTTCAGTGACACCATAGAAAACGTCCTCGAGCGACTCCGCTCCGAGGGTGCTCTCTCGACAGAGCAGTTCGAGGCTATGGCGCCGACGATAGCCGACCAGATGATGGATCGATTTGCCGCGCAGATTTGTCGAGATCTAAAACGCCAGGCCTCGAAGCGGGTTAATCAGCTGCGCCGGGAAGAGCGCGGTTTCAATAAAAGAAATATCCAACGATGGCGTGAAGCCTTCGACCTCATCGAGTTGCTGTGGGACCTCACCGAGGAGCGGGGCAGCAAGTTCAACGAGGATGAACGCCCGCGAATAGTCGCTGAGCGCGATCATCGCTGCGAGGCGCTTATCCATATCCACGCTCGTTCCTTGCTGGTGGCGAGTGAGGCGATTTGTTTGATGAAATCAGGTTTTCCTGATGGAGCGCTCGGCCGATGGCGGACCCTCCACGAACTCCGCGTCATCGCTGCGTTCCTCATTCACCAGCCCGATCAGGTTGCCCTCCGCTATGGAAGGGCTATCGCCGCTTGCTTCCGACCTTTGCGCTCGCTCACCTGAGGACCATACGATAACCGCCGGCGGCGCCCAACAATTCGGCGGGTACCCTCTCCTTATAATCCAATTCTGGACGGTCCGCGTACACAGACCTGTCCTATTTCTACTCCACCCTAACCGTATCTGCGACTGCCAGACCCCTGCTCTTTTGTACGCAGTTTCTTCGGCTTTGATCGAGAGCGGTGCTGCCGAAATTCGGCACCAGGAGTAGCGGCAGTGGAGCGCCGAGTGATCGAGCCGCGTGGCATGTCGAAAGAACGGGCGGCGGCTTACGCAGGATGCGAGTCGCTTTCCGCGTTCAACGACTGGGTTCGACGCGGAATTATGCCCAGACCGATTCCTGGAACACGCAAATGGGATAAAAAAGCAATCGATGCAGCCCTTGACCGGATGTCTGGTCTCGACTCTAAAATCCGACCGCAGCTGTCACCCTACGACGAATGGAAGGCTTCGCAAAATGCGGATGCGGCTAAGAGGCATCAACAGCTTAACAAAGCGGCTCGCTGACGGGACAGTCAAGACGTACTGGTACGCTTGGAAGGGTGGTCCGCGTATCGATGCAGTACCTGGCACACCGGACTTCGTACGGGTGTACAGTGAGGCAATCGCAGCCAAGCCGAAGAAGGGCGCAGAAACGTTTAGCTCTCTCATCGACTACTTCAAGGATCAGAGCGAGTACACAGGCCTTGGTGACAAGAGCAAACGCGCCTATGATCAGTATCTCGCGCTGATCGAGGCAAAGTTTGGCGCGATGCCGGTCGGCGCGGTCGAGGACAGGCGCGCACGAGGGGACTTCAAGGCATTTCGTAATACGTTCGCTTCCACACCGCGCAAAGCAGATTACGTCTGGACGACGATCGCGCGCGTGCTATCGGTCGCAAAGGACCACGGAAAGATCGCCGTGAACGTCTGCGAACGCGGCGGTCGGCTTTATGAATCCGATCGATCGGAGATAGTTTGGACCGCCGAGGACATCCGTGCCTTTTGCGGTGTGGCGTCCATCGAGCTACAGGCTGCACTTCTGCTTGCGCTATGGACAGGCCAGCGCCAGGGAGATCTGCTACGGCTCACTTGGAGTCACTACGATGGCACGTATATCCGGATGCGCCAGTCAAAGGGGCGCGGCAGCAAGGGCCGGCAGCGCGTAACGATACCGGTCGGACCACCGCTGAAGGAGGCCCTCGATGCTGCGCTTAAGGAGAAGCGGTCGGCCGTCACCATTTTGGTCAACTCGTTCGGCCGCCCCTGGACGGAGGACGGTTTCCGGACGAGCTGGGACAAGGCATTCAAAAAGACATGGCTAAAAGACCTGCACTTCCATGATTTGCGCGGAACGGCTGTCACGCGGCTTGCGCTGTCAAATTGCTCAGTGCCCGAGATCGCCGCAATCACAGGACACTCCATGGCGACGGTGCAGCAGATACTCGACGCACACTACCTCGGGGGTCGCGTTGAACTCGCGGAATCAGCGATTAAGAAACTGAACGCGGTCTACGGATAGGGGCAGAAGCGAGGGTTTGGGATGTGGCTGGTTCCAGGTGAAGGCGTTCAGCGGTCGCCAAGGCTTCTGCGTGAGAGAGCGCTCCACGCCGCCGGGAATGAGACAGCCGCTGCGGCTGCCAGCAAATTGTTGAGCAGAGCAGTGTCGACGAGCACGGAAACCAAACAAAAACTCCCAACTGGCCTCCCAACTGAAAGGTCCGTTCTCCGCGAGGTCTGTCCAAGTCATTGAAAAGCTTGGTGGGCGCACCAGGGCTCGAACCTGGGACCCGCTGATTAAGAGTCAGCTGCTCTCCTGCGAAGCCAGCAATCTGACCTTGGGCCAGCTCCAAGCAGAAGCCAAAAGTCAGCGTTCTTGCTCCTTCATTCTTAGCCGCCCCTCATGACGCGCTTCTTCTTTTTGGGTTCCCGGTCCGTGACGGTCCTGAACAGGGTCGAGAACCGTCGCGCGAGCAAACGAATGACCATTTTCGCGATGGTGCGCGATCCGCTCCTTGGCGAAGGCCATAATGCTCTGGCGAGCATTCTCATCGTTCGGAAGAGCGCGCTCGACAAGCCTGTTGATGACGACAAGTTGGGATTGGGCCGCGAGCAGGTCGGAATCATGCGCGGCCGGCGGTCGGTCTGCATGGCGTGCCTCCACCGTTACACTCCACATGTTGCGCCACATCTGGCGCCGCTCTGCGCGGGTGAATCCTGTGACGGCGTCTCTGGACTTGATCGCCCTGATGACGGGTTCGACGCCATCCCTGCGCAGAGAGATGCGGTCGCCAGGCCTAGCGCCACTATCTGCGACGTCCGTTACAACGCCGACGCCCCACACCTGATGCCGCCGGCCACCGTCCAGTTCGAGGGCTACATAGGTTGACGGCTCCGCGTCGGCGCGGTTGCGGTAGGGGCCATATCCGACCTCCATCAGACGTCCGGAAATGCCCTTGTCGTAATCGAGCCTATCCGCCTGTATTGACCCGTCGGAGGCCGGGCGTGCCTCTACATCTTTGGTCCGGGCGTGGGCTCGATCCCATGTGACTCGTCGGTCGGCGAGCGCCTGGCCATCAAGCTCGCTTGGTTGATAGCCGTTCACCTCCATCCCGCGCGCGCCAGCCTCGAGCCAGGCCTCGCGCCGAAACTCGACGGAACCACGGACATGAAGTGCCTCCCACTGGCGATGTTGTGCCACGCTGACCATGTCTCGGACTACTTCGGCGGCAGCTATGCGGGTGACCAAGCGATCTTCAGTGGTCTTGAACGCGAGGTACTCGCCGCGTTTATCGGCGTACAGCCGGGCTTCGCGGTCAGATCCATCCTTTTCGGATTCACTGGCCACCACGTAATATTTCCGACGGATACGGTCCGGAAACGCACCATCGGTGACCTCCACGGATGAAGGCTTGTTGGGGGCCGTTGCTTTGGACTCGTCTTCCCCCGTTTCTCGCGCGGAATCGCGCCCCGCGCGCCGTTGCCACTCCAGGCTGAATTCCTCGCTCGGGTCATACCTGTCGTTCATGCTGCTGCTCGTTCCGCTTGCGGCCAGGCCGTCGCGCCGAAGGGATGGCCTGGGCGTCGATATAATTCAGAACCCAGGCCTTCATGTCGTCTTCGGAGAGACCTTCAAGGTCGACATCCACGTTACCGAAATCGAAACTGGCACCGGCCGGAATCGTGGAGGGGTCGGCCACCTCCTCGTCGGTCATCGGCCGCGCTCGGTATACCGCGCGCAACTCGGCAATCTCGGAGCGCAGCTCCTTGATCTCGGCGTCGAGCAGCGTATTTGAACGCCCTTTGGGCATCTGGGGAACAGGCGCTGGTAGCAATCGCTGCAAGAACGCCTTGTCCTCGTAATAGACAATCTTGTCGGCGATGATGGGTGGAATGCCGGTACCAAGAATGAAAGCCTTGGATTTCGGAAGTAACTTCAGCTCTTGGGGCAACATCACGGCGCGACGATGCTCGGAGATCGTCTCGCTGGTCGCGCGCATCGCCAGGCCTTTGGGTCCACTGCGGCTATGCGCTTTCACGGTATCATAGCCGATACGCTCCGAAAGTTCATTGGCCACGTCCTGTTCCTTTGGAGCAAACACAACCTCGACAGCGTGGTTGGTCATGAAGTTGCGGGCCGCGTCGCTCCCGTAGATCGCGCGCAGCTGCGCCGGGCTTTGGACTACCGTGAGAAGACGGATGCCGTATCCGGCGATGAAGGCGACCGATTTTGCCAGCACATTGACATTGCCTAGTGCCGGAAATTCGTCGAGCAACAGCAGCACCTTGCGATTCAGTTTGGAGTTTTGTTCCGGTAACTCGCGGGTATTGAGATCCACCACCTGTTGAAAAAGAAGATTCAGAAGCGGCGCCATCCGGTCGAGATTGTCAGGCGTGACCCCGAGATAGATCGACATGGGCCGCTTCCTCAACTGCCGGAGGTCGAAATCATTGGTCGAGGTTGCGGCATCGATGCGGGGATTGAGCCAGAGGCCGAGCCGTGCCGTCACGGTCTTGCGGACCGAGTTCAACGTGTTCTCGGAGGCCGCGAGGAAGTCGTTCAGCGCCGTGATGCAATGCCGCGACAACGGGGAGAGACCCTCCTTGCGGCTGGCGATGATCTTGTCGAAGTGGGTCTTGAGATCCTGGGTCGCCGACAGCTGGCGCAGGATCTCGCCGATCGTCAATGGCAGGCCCGGCGTTTCCGCGACATAGCCGCCGATCGCCACAAAGGCCGAGCGAGCCGCCTCGAACCAGAACGGATCGCCCCGGCTTTCGGCCGGAAACAGCATCACCGCAATGCGCTGGAGATCGTCGTAGAGGTCGGCGGGATCGCTGCGCACGTAGCCAAGCGGATTGTAGCGCGCGGTGCGACCGTTCTCGTCGAGCGGATCGAACAGATGAACTTCCTGCCCGTGGGCGGCGCGAAAACCGGCGGAACGATCCCAGTTCTCCTTCTTGACGTCGAGCGCAACGACCGAATCCGGCCAATTGAGCAGGTTTGGAATGACATAGCCGACGCCCTTCCCGGCGCGGGTTGGGGCATAGAGGAGGACGTGTTCCGATCCGCCGAAGCAGAGCATTGCACCGTCCTTCCGGCCGAGCAGCAAACCGTCCTTGGACCGCAGGCCGGCGACCTTGATCTCGCGCTCGGAGGCGAAACGGGCTCTGCCGTGAAGTGGTGGCGGACGGTGCCGGAGTATGGCGCCGAGCAGGCCAAAGACCACGATCATCCCGGCGAGGGTCGACAGCGTCAGCCACCGGTCGAAACGTGGGTCGGTGCCGTAACGCGGCCAGCTCGTTGCGATCTCCGACCAGTGAAAGCCGCCATCGTGAAGTCTGAGCCCGAGCAGCAAGACGTTCGAGGCGACCAGCAGGAAGACTGCGCCAGCCCCGAGCGCAAGTACCGTGCCCTTCGCTGCCTTAACGGGCGTGGTCGCGTTTGCGAGCGGGGTCATAGTAGATTTCCGAAATACGGTAGCGGCCGCCGCACTTTTGCATCTGGACGACGACGTCGACCAGATGCAGCAAGAGCGAACGGATATCGTCGCGATGGAGATCACGTCCCTCCGCGCTCTCCTTGACCAGCAGAGTCATTTGTTCAAAGGCAAGGCGGGCGCTGTCGGCGTGAACCGTCGTGATCGATCCCGGGTGCCCCGAATTCACATTCCTAAGATAAAAGAAGGCGGTGCCGTCGCGCAGCTCCTGCAGCAGAATGCGGTCAGGCCGCATGCGCAAGGACGATTCCAGGAGTTCGCGGGGGCCGATCTTGGCCACACCCTGTCCATCCTTGGCATAGAGCAGCCGGACGCAATTCTGATGCGGGATGACCAGCTCGGCGGTGTCTTCGATGGTGATGAGCCGTTCATGCGCCGGAATAGCAGCAATCAGCGCTTTGGACAGAGTGGTCTTGCCGGACCCCGTCGCCCCCGAGATCAAGATGTTGCGGCGAGTGCGTACCGCAAGCTCAAGGAACTCGCGCCAATGGCCAGTTTCTTTCAGCGTGAGCAGCCGATGCTCGTCGGCATCCAGTTCGTCACTGGCGGAGCGGACCTCATCGAACAGCTTTACCCGCTCCAAGGCGTCCAGGTTCATGGTTAGTGTTGAGGGCTTGCGGATCGTGAGACTGATCATGCCTGCGGGGACCGCGGGCGGCACAACGATTTGACAGCGCTCCTCGCCGATCAAGCTGGTCGACACCACCGGACATTCCGGTCCGATGTCCTGGCGGGTGTGACCGGCGGCCGCTGTCGCAAGGTGTGAGAGGTACGCGTGCGTGAGCGTTGCTTCCTCCTGCCGTCTCCAGCCGTCAGGTCCTTCCACAAAAACCTCGCCAGGACGGTTGACGACGATTTCGGTCAGGGTGTTGTCGGCCAAGTATGGCGCCAGCGGCTCGAGGTAGCGCGCCAGCACCAACCGTCCGCCATCGTGATTGACCGATGCGCCTGTGCTCATTTCGTCACCACGGCTGGCCCGACGAGGCCTCCGGGGAGGGTGCGGTCGAGAATCTGGGTGCGACTTTCGATCCGCTTGAGTTGGTAGACCGACGAGAAATCGAGGTCGCGCGCGACAAAGATATTCACGAGTTCACCCTGGTTCTTGCTCAGCGTCGGCGGGATGTTGATTGATTGCTCGACGGCGATGCCGGCGGCGGTGTTGCTCGCACCAGCAGTGTTGTTGATCTGGATCGAGCCGTCTTGCAATTGCTGCCGCCCGATCGAGGAGGCATCGCTGACGATCGACAGCAACAGCGCCGAACCGAAACGCTCCCAGAAATGCGTGTCGATGTCGCCGTCGAAGCCTGCGCGGCCGAGCGCATCAGTGGCAGGCGAGGCCAGCGCCACGATCACGCCCGTCGGCGTCTTGGCGCGCGCCCATAGCACAAACATCCGTTTGGAGCCGCGCCGGACATTGCCACGATATTCGCCGACCACTTGGGTGCCTTTTTCCATGAGCACCACATTGCCGGAATCCGACATCACATCTCGCAACACGACACAGAAGACGAAGCCCGCCACATCCGAGGACATCGCAGTCTCGAGCACGCAAGGGATCGATGTGCCCTGGGTGACCAGAAGGTTGCGATTGGGAAGCCGGGCCGCGCGCACGCCTTCGATCGGCGTGGGTTTCAGCTTGTCCGCAAGCTCGTTGCGTGGCTCGGCCCGCCCAAAATCATAGGGATCGATGGGGGCGCTTCCGGTCGGGCCATTATGGGGCGGACGTCCCGACGCGACCGGCCGGTTATAGGCGAGCACCGGCGCGCGCCGTGCGCTTTCGAGCATCTGGTCGGGAGCCGGCGCGGGGGCCGCCGGCGTGGCTGAGATAGGTGCGACCGGAATGGATGCCGAGGTGGTGGGTGCGGCGGGTAGCTCCGCGGCGGGCTCGAACGCCGCCGCCTGACGGATCATGAACTTGCGGGCGGACTCGCTGACCGGCTTGTCGCTTTTCCAGGTCCCCCAGATGATCAGAAAGGCGAATGCGGTGAGCGCGAGCGCGCCGAAGCCGCGTTTGAGCATCGCTGATCGACCATTATCCGCTCCTCCGACCGGAGTAATGCCGCGTTCGCCGGCGAGCGTTTCATTCTCATGCTCGGTCATGTTGTACCCGCCTATCGCGCCCTTGGAGTTGGAGATGACCTCTTCGCCCGCCGCTCGACCGAGGGGCTTGTGGTGTTCGTGCCGGGATTGACGCCGACAGCATCGAATGCTTCGTTGAAGATGCAGAGCACGATGTCTCCCTTGCGCAGTCGAAACTCGCGGGCCGTGGCGTGGACCACCACGAGCTCGCCGCGGACATCCTTGGGCACCAGACTTTCAGAGCCGTCCGAGTTGATCAGGTAGATCGCCGGGATCTCCCGATTGCCAGCGAAGCGGAACGTGGTCTCCTTGCCATCGTCGAACACGGCTTCGGGTTCGAGGTCGATCGAGCCCTGGGCTGAAAAGCGCCAGTTGCGCGCGCCATAAGCATGATGCAGGTCAAAAGTCTGGTCGATCAGGGCGCCTTCCCGCTCGGCGCCCCGGGCGGCCGCCTCAGTGCGCCGGCGCTCGATCTCGTCGCCGGGATAGGCAAAGCGGACGACGAAGTAGCTGTCCGCCAGCGTGGTCTCAGCGATCGACAGCTCGAACTGATAGGAGCGCTTGCGTCCGTCGGGTCGGGTGGTGACGACCTGCAGATTCGTTGGTGGGTGTTTTTCGCGGGGCTTGAGGAAGAGGATCGAGCCCGCGGGTGCGACCTCCCATGCGATCGCGTCACCGATCGCAACATGGGCGATTTCCTCGTCATCGGCAAACACGACCTGGGTCGAGGCGCGGATGACGCCGTTAAGGCGGACCACATTGGTTGGGTCATAGGTCACGGTCCGTACGCGCGCATCGTGTTGCCCGGGCGCTGGCTGCTGCAGCGCCAACACCGGTCCGGCAAACCCGAGAGCTAAAGTGATCCAGAGCGCAAAACGTTTCATGGCAAGACCTCCGGATCGGCACGATATTCCGAAACCAGAAAGCCGAGCGGATTGATCAGACGGTCGGCCGATGACATCGGTGCGTTGGCATAAGCGAAGGTCAGGGTTGAGACCCAATGGGTCACATGGGTCTCCTCGCCCTTGCGGCTCTCTTTCATGAACCGCACAGACGCGACATTGTCGGCCAATAGCGAGATCGCCTTGATCCGCACTGTTGCGACCCCAAAACGGCCCTGAACGACTTGCGGGCTTTCGGGATTGGAGCCGCGGTACCAGGCTGCGAAACGCGCTTGCTCGCCCTGCCCCGAAAGCAAGGAGATCGTGCGGAAATTGGTTTCAGCTTCCGGATAGCTGTAACCTTCACGCGCGCGAACGTAGCGTCCAAGGAAATACTTGGTCACAGCTTCATCGTAGCGCGCCGGCGCCGAATTGAGGGCTGAGACGGTGTCGACAATGCCGGTCGCGTTATCGACGCGAATGACGAACGGCTCGACTGTCTTCAGCGGAGCCAACGCTGCGACCGCACCGACCGAGGCAACCGCCAAGACACAGGAGCCCGCGGCAATCACCCACGCTGTTCGCCGCGAGCGATGGGCCGAGAGTAACAGGTCTTGTTCCCATCGCCGCGCGTTCTCGAAATAGCTCTTCAGATCATCGTGCCCGACCATCTCAGACCTCCTTGCCGCAAGCGCGGTAAGAGGCCTCAATGTCGGCCCACCGGCCGGACGCGGCGAGATGGGTCGAGGGCGTTGGCGGGCTGCTCTCGCCCTTCCGGGTGATGGGGGCGGACGGCGAAGCCGACGGCTCGGGTGTCGTGGGCGGCGCGCCGGACTCCGAATCCCACAACGAACGATTGAGCGGCCGCCGAGCCGTACCGTCACATGACGGCGGCCCCTTTGACCAGGTCCCGCAGCCTCCAAGCTGCGATGCGATGACGCAAATGATGAATACTCGACGCCACATCGTTCTGATGCCCCTGTCGTTGTCTGTCGCCTGTTTGCCGGCGACTGTCTGTTGCTTAGGCCGCAGTGGTTCCCTGCGATCGGGTACGCCGCATACTGCCGCCCTGTCGGCCGGCTCTTATGGCGGCGAGACCCTGGCTGGCCGACCAGCGCGCGCCGGCATAGGCACCTCCGGCCGCCGCCGTGGCATTGGCAACCAGTGGGCTAGTGACCAGCCGGCTTGCGAGCGACGCCCCGCCCCCGGCGAGACCTCCCGCGATGATCGGCAATTGCAGCGCGATGTATCCGGACAGACCCAGCACCGCGCTGATGGCGATTGCGGCCACGACCAGCTCCCCTGCCGTTCCCGCGTTTGCCGCGAACCTGTCGATGAAGCCGCTGACGGTCGTTAACATCAGCCCGACTAGCGCAACCACCAGGACCAGCAAAATCACGAAATTTGCGACCTGCCGGAGCCAGGCTTCGGTAAACGGGCGCGTCGCCTCGAAAAGTCCCAGTGCAATGAAGATCGGGCCGAGCGCGATCACGACGCCAAGACCCACTTTGGCGTAGAGCAGAATGGCGAATTGCAGGAACGATCCAACGGCCACAAAGACCAGGAGAATGGCCGCAATCAGCGCGGGCGCGATATTGGTCAGGCCGGCTTGTTTGTAGATCTTATTGGCAACGTCAATTCCTTTGGTCAGAAGCTGATCGAAGGGAGCGCCGGAACTGGTATTAAGTCCAGAGCCCGCCAGCGCATTGCCGATCTCCTTCGGCAAGGAGTCAAAAAACAACCCGGTGACGTATTGTTGGAACGCGCTGGAATTGGTCGCCAGCAGCACCACGACCACGATCCGCATCGCCCGCCAGGCGAATTCCATGATTGGCTCAGAGATCGCTCCCCGCATCACGGCAAAACCGTAGAGGATCACGTAAAGCATCACGGCGGTGCGAAGTGGACCATCGACGTAGGACGCAAGGTTCGATACTGAGGTCGACACGAAAGTCGTGATCGGCTGCTCGAATTCCTTCAGGAAACTATCGAAGACATTTATGGCCATCACGGCGATCCTTACTTCAGGGCGTCTTCCATCTCGTGGACGGTGACTTGATTGCGCGCCTCGTTCGCGTTGATGCAGTTCGGCGTTTTCTCGAATTCTCCGGGATTGTCGCCGCAACCCTTTAGAGTTGCCGCAAGTTCATCCCGATGATCCAGAAACCAGCCGACAGTTTTGACTTGTTGACCCTCGTTAGCGTCGTTGCAGCCCGTAAGAGCCGCGGCGGCTACGGTGAGGAAAACAATGGCAAGTCTCGTCTTCATTGCAGGGCCGCTTTCATTTCATCGATCAATTGTTCCTGTTTCTCCCGCTCCCGCTGCCCATCCATGTCCATGCGGGCCTGCTGGATCATGGCCAGCCCCTGCATTCGGAGCACGTCGTTCTGCAGCAGCGCTTGTTCGGCCTGCAGCCGCGCTGAAAGATCAAGAACCTCCTTGGCGTCGGTCGCCGAGCTGATGCGCGCTCTAAGCTCCTCAAGTGCATCGATGCGCTGGGAGGCGGTGTCGTATACCGCCTGGCCCATGGAGTGCTTCGCCCCGGTCTGCCGGGCTATGCGGTCGAGCTCGCTCTGGTAATACGAATTGCCGCTGTTGCCGGCATAAAAGCGGTTCTGCGAAAGATAATGGTCGATGGCGTTGGCGAAGTTACCGCCACCCTGCCCCGCGACGAGACGTTCGATATCGGAGAACTGTTGGGGCAGAGCTTTTCGGAACTGCGGCGTGTTCAAGAGCGCTCCGATGTCGTTGGCGTTGGTGCGCCTGTTGAAGCTGTCATAGAGCTGCTTGGCCTGGCTCAATTGGTCCTGCGCGACCTTGAGCTGCGACGTCAGGGTGTCGACCTGCTTCTTCAGTTCCGTCAGTTGCTCAAACTGCCGCGCGAACACACTTGGGTCGAACACAATCTCCGCCCCAGCAGGTGAGGCAATCAGGAGGGTCACGACCGACAGGGAGGTGAGAACCGTAGGCATACGTTGGATCATCATTGGGCTTTCCTCCTCTCGGCGTGAAACACTGGCAGCCAATGCGCGGGATCGTCACCGACCTGGTTGCGAATGCGATCGAGCAGCTCGACGGTCTCTGTGCGTCCTGACAAAACGGCGAGCGCATCGTCGAAGCCGCTGAGGTCGAGTTCCGCCACCACCGAGTTGTGGCCTTGCTTGACCAGGAAGCGCCGACTTTCGGGGGCGAGCTCCTCCTTGATCAGACGGAATTCCGTGTCGGTCAGATGGAAGCCGTCGACATAGTCCGCGCGTGTGCCCCGCGCGTTCGGCAGGAAGATTTGGGTCGGGCATTGTTCGACGATGGTGTGCGCGATCGGCGAGGCCAGCGCGTCGCGTGGCGACTGCGTGCCAAACACCATGACACCGTTCTGCTTGCGGATGGTCTTCAGCTTGTTGTTGGCGAGATCTCGGAACGCCTCGTCCCCAAGCGCCTTCCAGAATTCGTCGATGTCGATGATCAGGCGCCGGCCGTCGATCAGCCGCTCGACGCGGTGAAATAGATACATCATGAGTGGCGTGCGAACGGTGGGGTGGTCCAAGAGATCGGTCATGTCAAAACCAATGAACCGGGCTTCCAGGCCAATGGCGTCCTCTTCGCCATCCAGCACCCAGCCGAAAGGCGCGCCCCGGCACCATCGCTCGAGCCGTGCACCGATGCCCTCGCGGTCCTGCTGGCCGAGAAAAGCCCGCAGCGTCCCGAACGAACGTTCCGCTTGCCGCAGCTGACCGAGCGCTCGCAATCCGGAATCGATCCGTTCCTCCTCGACAACCGTCAGCGGGCGGTCATCCGGCGTAACGAGTTTCCGAACTAGTTCGCCCAGGAAAGAAAGGTTTGCTGGCGTCAGCTCGAGCGCCCTAAGCGGTGCGCAGCCGGTCGGCATGCCGTTGCGCAAGGTCAGATAGGTGCCGCCGGCGGCGCGCACGAAGATCTCAGCACCCCGGTCCTTGTCGAAGAAAACGTAGGACGCCCCTAACCGCTCGGCCTGCGACAGCAGGAAGTTTTGCACGACGGTTTTGCCGGACCCCGAAGGACCGCAGATAAAGGTGTTGCCGAGGTCGCCGCGATGAAAGGAAAAATAAAACGGCGAGCCGGACGCGGTCTTGAGCATCGCAACCGCCGGTCCCCAATGGTTGCCGGCAGGCTGTCCTGTGGGATAGGTATGGAACGGAGAGAACGCCGCGAAATTCCGCGAGTTGATTGCGCCAGTGCGTGCCCGGTATTTGAACAGCCCGGGAAGCTGGGCCCAATAGGCAGCTTCAAGTCCAAGATCTTCCCGGGCGACCACTGCCCCCGCATCGGCCAGCGAGCGCCGTGCTACACTCATGTGACCCTGCAGCTGCGAAGGCGTATCGGCGTAGACCAGCAGCGAGAGGTGATGATCTCCAAGCACAAATCGGTTGGATTCGAGATCGTCGAGCGCATCAGAGAGCTCGTCGATCTGCGAGGCGGCCGGATCTTGAGCCGAGACCAACTGGTTCTGCTTGCGCGTCAGCACAGTCTTGGCGTCGGCTTTCGCCAAAAACGCGAACGATTGCGCAACAACGAGCTCAAAAGGCGCCGAGAGTAGCGCGTTCAACAGGCCAGGCCGGGTGGACGCCGGATATTCCTTGAGTCCGAACATGCCGGCGAACCGCGATCCGCCGGCCGCCCGAATTTCGAGGGCTTCGCGGCCGAAGATGACTCGATTTGAGTAGAGCGCGGAGCCGATCGGCCCCTGCGGCAACGGCATCGGCATCCATTCGCCGGAGGCGAGCGCATGGAGCAGCTCCATCGGTTCTGAGAAGATGATGCCGTCGCGCTCAGCCACTCCCACCGCACGGGCGCCGTAACGGTCGAGTGCCGCGATAACATCTCGCGTGGCATCGTTAAGCCGCTTCAGGGCCTCGCCGTCGACTTCGACGGAGTGTCCGGCGCTTTGGCGAAGCCGCCTGAAGAACGCGGCGGCCGTATCCGTCGCCGCGCGACCGGGATGAAAAACCAGTGTCAGATAGAGATCGTTGCGAAACAGCGCCTCTTTCTGAAGGCGTTCGTGATATTGTGCGTCGAGTCCAGCCGCAAAAGCTGACCGGAAGGTACCGTCCGGATAGACCGACGTTCGGCGGCGCACCAGGTGGGTCCAGAGTGCGAGGCGCGGGTCTGCGACATTGCGCAGGGTGAGATTCAGTTTGCCGTGAAGATCGTTCAGATCCGAGGTCTCGGCAGTCTCAAACGAGGTCCCCTCGATCCGGATCACCGTGAGCAGGGCTCGTGTGGTAAGACTGATCACTGTATCGGTGACATGCCGGCCAAACGGCAGGTAGACGTTGGGCTCGATCTCCCGGGTTTTAAGCGTGGCGTTACGCATAACCGAGGTCCCTATTTCGATATCGCCTGACGAGTTTGAGCGGTGTGCAGGACGATCCACCCCAGAATGTGGCGTTGCGTGCGCGTCCTCGCGTTTCGATCCAGGCCAGAAGAATTCGGAACATATTGGGGTCGTGCCGGCAGATGATGCGGCAAAGACCGTGGATCGGAATCGCGACCAGGGCGTAGATGATGCTTCCGGCCACCAGAAACAGGATGCACGAAAACATCACGTTGAGCGCCATAGCTTCCATAGTGACACCGGCAATCATGGCTGGACGCGTGCAGGCGAGGAACAAGGTGTCCTCCGTGAGACGCGCGGCCTCGGCCATCAATGACCTCCGGTCAAGGTTGAGACCACCTCTGAGGCACCGAACGTGATGGCGACACCGAGGACGACATAGGCGGCCTTGCGCAGATCGAGGTAGCCAAACATCCAGGCGATGCCGACGATGATGACCGCCAGCGTCGCCAGCAGGCGCGCAACGTTGCCCGTCAACATGTTGACGATGTTCTGCAGCACGCCCTCGATGTCCGCGGTCTGCGCCAGCGCCGGCTCTACCAAGGCGATGCTGAGAACGGTCCCCATGCAAAGCAGGGCGGCGGAGTGTTTAAGAGAAGAAGTCATGACACTGCTCCGATTGGCATTGCAGCCGGACCCTAGGTCGGACCGCGTATTGAGTGGAGATAGAGAATGGCGATCCCTATCGGTCATAGACGAAGGCTGATGTGCCCCGTCCTGAGCGATAGACGTCCCAGCGAGGATGCTCGCTGACCAACGGTGAAGGTGGATTGATCGGCGACGCATCGCTGGTGGAACGCTCAGTGTCGGCGGACGCGGTTGGCTGGATGTGAGGCTCGGCCGTTTGGCTGGGAGCCCTCGCCGCGAAGCTTGCGACAACGCGGACAACAGCCTGGTCGCGGTCTGAGCTTTTGATGCTGGCCGCTTTCAGTCGCGCGCCAAACAATCTGCCAAGGCCAGCGATATGCTGACACGCGTCGAATGTCGTCGCAGGCGTCAGCCCGGCCTGCTTTGTTTCCGCGTCATCAAGTTGAGCAAGACCAGTTCGAACCCGCTGGCCCGTGGCGATGGCCTCAGTCGTGAGCTGAATGGCTTCCTCGCGGTCGCTCGCCAGGATCGGAACCGGTTTCCGCCCCTCAATTGTGATGAGCAGCGGCTCGAACGCGCTTGCCTGCCGCACAATCGCCGTCAGCGGCCGCGCCAGGTCCGGCCTGGGGGCGCATTGTTCGACCAGAGCCGCAAATGCAACAGGATCCATTGTCGATAGCCTTCTTGTCAGGAGCTGATGACGTTCGACGCTATGCCGCGAACGCCGGGAGTGACGGCGCGTCAATGACAGGTCCGGAAATCTTCCCGGCCGCTCGGATCGCACCGAGAGCGTCATTGGTGATCGGCAATAGTCCAGCCACGGCTTTGGTCGCCCCGATTTGTCGGGGTGTCCCGAGACGATCGAGATGCCATCCGGCTCGGCGCAGGATTCGCTCCATGCGCAGATCAGTGACGGTTGCGATCGTCTGAAGGTCGCGCTGCTGACCCCATTCAATCATGGCCGCAAAGAGCAGGAACGTTGCTTTACGCAGACCATTCTCTGCTGTCGCCGTGACGTTCTTAGTGTCAACGCAGAAACGCGAGCTCTCCCAGATCCTGGCGGCTTTCGGTGCCACGTGGTCATCCAGCAACATTGGGAACGTATCCGCGAGCATGTTGGGCCCAGTGGTGGGCAGCAGACGAACAGAGCCGACAACCTCGCCCTGCTCGAGCGCCAGGAGGTAAGTCGGCCTGTAGGTGTCATACTGATCGATCTCCAATCCGCCAGACACGGAGACAT
Source organism: Bradyrhizobium sp. AUGA SZCCT0105 (assembly GCF_018129565.1). Lineage (NCBI taxonomy): Bacteria > Pseudomonadati > Pseudomonadota > Alphaproteobacteria > Hyphomicrobiales > Nitrobacteraceae > Bradyrhizobium > Bradyrhizobium sp. AUGA SZCCT0105. The sequence continues at coordinate 107,151 of NZ_JAFCMK010000016.1, forward strand.
CCCAGTCGAGCCGTTCCTTGAACACGCGCCCCCGCAGACGATGCATTCCCGTCGCGAGTTCGAAATCGTGCAAGAGCGCCGCATGGGGGCGGACAATGACCTTCATTCTTAACCTCAAGCTTACGAATCACAGCTTCGAGATCAGAAAAGCAGTCGTGGTCGGAGCGTTGCGCTGTCAGTTCTGACAGGGCGTCGTGGAACAGTTGGGGCCGCGAGCAACAATCGCAGTGCGCGATCGTCGCGCGCAGTCTGGGAACAGGTAGTGACGAGAATGCGAAGATCCGGCAGGGCAAGAATGGAATTTCTCGTCCTCCGCAGACAGAGAAAAATCGTTGTGTTGAGTGCAGCAATCAGAGGCTATTTCACTTCTCTCTATGGTCGCGCTTGCCGTTGTTGCCTGAGTGCGGCGCTCAAACGATTCTGATTTCGAGTCAGTCAGGACACAGGTTTAGAATTGTTCTTGCCGCAAAGCTGCCGCAACGTGTCAATAGACGTCATGCACGTACAGCGCGAATCGTCAAAGGACTCGCGTTTTGGAGATGAGGTAAGTAACTGAAGTGGCGCAATGAAAGATGTTAAACGAGCATGCGATGAGTTTGTCGATTGTCTTCACTCTGCGCATACGGAAGATGATTTTCGGCGTATCGCGGAACGAACAGCTCATGCACTGGGCTTCCGTTGGTTCGCCTATCTTGGCCAACGTGCCAATGGCCCCAATCTGATCTCATCTTATCCGAAGAGTTGGACCAGCCACTATTTTCGCGAAGGATACCACAACATCGATCCCGTTCTTCAGGAACCGCGAACGTCAAGTCGGATGATTCATTGGGACGGACGCGGCGCACAAATTGCACGTTCGGCGAAAGAGCGCCGTCTGTTTGACGACGCTCTCAGCTTCAAGATCAGGACCGGCCTGACCATTCGCATTCCCTCCAGCCAAAACCAGTTTGCGGCGTTCACCTTGGCGGCGGACGACCGCAGCTTTGGCCTCGATCGTTTCATCGAGACCTCTCAAGACATGTTGGAAATGGTGGGTCTCACCTACCATGCACATGTGAGTGCCAAGATCGGACGCACGGCGGCAGGCGGCGGGATGGGCAACCCACTCACACAGCGCGAGCGGCAGTGTCTCGCGTGGATCTCCGATGGCAAGACGATGCAGGATATTGCGGAGCTTCTTGATGTTACACCGCGAGGTGTGAAATTTCATCTGGACAATGCCAGGCGAAATCTTGCCGCTTTAACCTTACCCCATGCCGTGGCTCTCGCGTTTCGGCAGGGATTGCTCCCGTAATGCGCAAAACAGCCATCGGCTTCTAGGATGTGCTCAAGATCGATCGTTCGATCAGGTTGGGAGACTGGGCGGTTGCACTCAGGGCGCAGGACTCTTTGGTACATAACCACGGCGTGTTTTGCGGACGAGCCAAGCCTCGAGCTCCTCGACGGCCTGGACTCTCCCGGCAAACAGATCCATCCGCCGGCGGCCGCGTTGGCCGAGACGTCCCCATTCGCGCACCAGCGCCGTATCACCGAACAGAGTCGGTTCGATCGTGAGTACATAGAACCTGGCCATATTGCGGGCCGGATCGCAACGTTGGAGCACGAGGTATGGCACCGTGAGTTCGGACATGCGCAAGAATCGCAGTTGTCGAAACCGCCGTCCAATTAAGTTATCGAATCATTCAGGCCTATCGATTCAGAATTTCAATACCGGTGACCAAAGCGATTGAGGATGCTCAACGAGTGGTCTCCGCAATAAATTGGCTGTTGTGCGCCCCTGACTGCGAAGAAGGTGGGCGTCGCCCTGCGGGCCGGGCTGGAGGCTGCGCTGAAGCCCCGCGAGCGGGTCTTCCCCCTTACGGGCTGCCATCCCTGACGCGAAACAGCCGGAGTCGCCGAACGAGACAACTGCCGAGTCTTCGAAGCTCCGGCGTATTCGGGTAGGACGCTTTCGCGGGCAACCTTCAGGCGGGCAAATCCACTTACGCTCCCGACAAAAGGACGGCGGCTGTTCTCGCTGTCAACAGACCAGCATTACATCCGCCGGACGAAAGATGTGCACCTTGGCTCGCCATACTTCCGGTGAAGGACCAACCCCGCTCTCGAATGGGCTTTCCTTGGTTCGGTTGCGGCCTTCCACGATCAACCCGCAAGGGGTTCGCTACGCAAGCGTGCGACCTCTTCGGCTTCGCCTGCGAGGTGACCGCAGCCGCCCCCGAACACGTCGGCGCCTTTCGAGCGGGGATGGTCCCCGCCGCAAGACGGGAGCCTTTGAATGTCGCACAATCTCACCCTCGCTCAGAACCACGCCTTCGACCTGGCCCGCACGCTGATGGTGCCGGTCATCCTTTTCCAGGCTGAGAGCGAATTCGGCGTGATGGTTTCCAGCGAATACGACGGCGATCAGGACGCCATCGTCCATGAATACGACCCCTGGTCCCCGGCTCATTGAGCCGGGTGACCGGCTGCCGCTGGCGCCTTGCCGGCTGCAAGGGAGGCTTCGCCGCGCCGCCGATACGGCGACTGACGGTTGATCAGCGCGCCCTTGCATTCGGCAGGCTTCGCGGCCGGTCGGGGATGTGCCGCAAGGCCAGGAACAAGTGAGATCAACAGAAGAAAGGGGCGGACGTCGCTTTACGCGACTCCGGTGCAGACAAATGGACAAGAGAGAAATTGAAGAGCTGCGCGAAAAGGTGGGCTGCGCAGCCCTGCTGGAGAAGGACGGCTGGAAGGTCGATCGCAAGGAAAGCACCCGGCGCGCGATCAAGTTTCGTCGCGACAGCAACATCGTCATCGTCATTCACGAAGGCCGCGGCTGGTTCGATCCCCTGTCGCCGGCGAAGGGGGACGTGTTTTCGCTTGCCGAACACCTCGGCGCCGACGGTTTCGTCGAGGCATGTGACCGTGTTGCGGATATGGTTGGCTTCGTTCCTCGCGCACCAGCGTGGCAGCACCCGGCAAGGCCCAAAGCCCTTGCGTCCATCGTAGAGCGGTGGGGACATCGCTTCAGGCCGCGCCCCGGCTCGCCAGCCTGGCGCTATCTTACCGGCAAGCGCGGACTGCCGGCGGACATCGTGAAGCAGGCGGTCACTAGCGATCGGTTGCGAGAGGGCCCCCAAGGCAGCATGTGGGCGGCGCATGCCGATGCTGCTGGGGCGCTCACAGGCTGGGAGGAGCGTGGACCGGCATGGCGGGGTTTTGCCACAGACGGCGGCAAGGAGCTGTTTCGCTTCGGGGCGGAGGAGTGCGAGCGGATCTGCATCACAGAGGCGGCCATAGATGCCATGAGCCTCGCCGCGATCGAGGTCCTGCGCCCTGACACCCTTTATGTCAGCACCGGCGGCGGTTGGTCGCCGGCGACCGATGCCGCCATCCGCCGCCTTGCCAAACGCGCCAACGTTTGCCTCGTGGCAGCAACCGACAACAATCGGCAAGGCGACATCTATGCCGATCGTGTTCGTGCCATCGCCGCGGATGCAAGTGCGCGGTATGCCCGATTACGGCCGTGCGCCAGCGACTGGAATGAGGATTTAAGGGCCTGACGGCTACCTGTTGATGTGGCTTGCAAGGGCGACGCGCAGGGCTGTGTGGTGATGCCGCGCCAAGGACTCCGCATGAGTGGTGTCTCTGATCCCTCGGCGTTGAGCGAAGGGAAAAGGAGATCGAACAATGAGGGAAGGGAAATGAAATGGGAATGAGCGCTGCCGCATGACCGGCCGTCGCGTCAAGGGTGAAGCTTCGCCCGCGCTCCGCGGCCCTTGACCCGCCGGACCTTCGATGCGGCCGGCGAGGAGGTGTGATGAAGGACTGAAGTGACGAAGGGATCAGGCGGATCGATCGCACTGTCAGTCCGGCCAGGCCAAGAGGAGCCGCCTATGCACACCTCCCCCACTATCCGCAAAGTCTTCGAAGGCGTTGCGACGCGCCATGAGATGCACCGCTTGTTCAACCGCCATCGTGGTGACCCCGCGATGGCCGAAGGTGAAGGCCAGCAACTCTTCGCCGGTGAGTGGTTTGAGATCAACGAGCGGGAGCACGACTACATGCTCGAGATCCTGCCACCGCTGTTCATGCGCGCCGACATGTTCGCGATGCGCGAATTTATGACGGGCAGCGTCACCAGCATCTTCTTCGCGCTTGCCATCGACGGAAGGCGGCGCTGGTTCCATGGCTATTGCGATCTTTCCGATCGGCTGTCGCCGGAGTGCATGAAGGCGGCGATCATCGAGCGTGAGTCACGGCCCGTGCGCGCGATGACGCGCGACGAGCGGCTCGAGCATATCTGGTCGAGCACGCATGACGATTATCGCGGTTATGCCGGCGAGCGCTGGCCGCTGGCCATGCGCGGCCGCCGCACCGTGCTCGTCTATGCCGGCCAGAGTGGCACAGTCCTGAAGCTGCTCGACGACCTCACCGAGGCCGAGATCGCGGCCAAGCTGCCGGTACAGTTCCGCCATCTGCCGGAGACGGCCGCGGCCTAGCTGCCCCCCTCCCCGCCCCGCGGCGGCCCGTCCTCGCGCCGGGCGTCGCATTTCAGCACCCGGCTAGGTGCCGGTCCACTCATCAACGCCCGCAACGCCGAGCCGTCCGTCGCAACCCGCGCCGGCGGACGGCGACGCGCGCGCAACTGGAGGACATTTCCATGGCGCATGACGATCCTTTCACCCTCGACCTCTTCGGCAATACCGCCCTTTCATCCAGCCTCGGCCTTGGCGTCACGGCTTTCGCCGGCGATGATGATCATGAGGATGATCCGCCGCCGTCGACGCCGACCTCGGCAGCGCCGGTGGTCGGATCGGCGCGGTGCTCAGAGTCCGGTCCCCGCAAGCGTGGCGACAATTTCTATCTTACCGGCGAGCGCGGACTCGCAAAGAGCTGGAAGCAGCGCGCCCGCGACGGCATCGCCGCAGTTCGGCTCGCCGCACAGATCGAGGCCGCGCAACGGCCCGCGACGGTCGAGGAGCAGCGGCAACTGATCCGCTTTACCGGCTTCGGCGCCTCAGAGCTCGCCAATGGCGTTTTCCGCCGACCCGGCGAAACCGAATTTGCGAAGGGCTGGGACGAGATCGGGGCCGACCTGCAGGATGCGGTCGATGAGGCTGACTACGCTTCGCTGACACGCTGCACCCAGTACGCTCATTTCACGCCGGAGTTCGTCGTCCAGGCGATGTGGGCGGGTTTGCTGCGCCTCGGCTGGCGCGGCGGCCGCGTGCTCGAGCCCGGCATCGGCACCGGCATGTTTCCCGCGCTGATGCCGCCGGTTCTGCACGAGGTCTCCCACGTCACCGGCGTCGAGCTCGACCCCGTCACAGCGCGCATCGCGCAGCTATTGCAGCCCCGGGCGCAGATCGTCACCGGCGATTTCGCGCGCACCGAGCTGCCGGCGTGGTTCGACCTCGTGATCGGCAATCCGCCCTTCTCCGATCGTACCGTCCGCTCGGACCGCGCGCTGCGCTCGCTCGGTCTGCGACTCCACGACTATTTCATCGTCAAGGCAATCAAGCTGCTGAAGCCGGGCGGGCTTGCCGCCTTCGTCACGTCCCAAGGCACGATGGACAAGGCGGATGGCTCGGCGCGCGCGCTGATTGCAAAGTACGCCGCTCTCATCAGTGCCATCCGTCTGCCAGAAGGCAGCTTCCGCGCCGATGCCGGCACCAACGTCGTGGTCGACATCCTGTTCTTCCGGCGGCGCAAGCACGGCGAGCCCGAAGGCGACCTATCCTGGCTCGACCTGGAAGAGGTATGCCCGGCGACCGAGGACGAGGGCGCAATACGCGTCAACCGCTGGTTCGCGTGCCATCGCCGCCTTGTGCTCGGCGCGCACGCGCTGACCTCCGGCCCGTTCGGCGAGACCTACACCTGTCTGCCGAGTGACGGCGAGGACCTCGTGGCCGCGCTGGACGACGCGATCAACCTCCTTCCGGTCGCAATCTATGACGGCGAACCGGAGGCGATCGACCCTGACGACGAGTACGAGACCGTGCCGGCGAAGTCGGAGGGCTCGGCGAGACTCACGGCGCGCGAGGGCAGCTATCTGCTCGATAGCCGGCATGGCTTGATGCAGATCCTTGACGGCCGGCCAGTTGCCGTCACGGTTCGCAAGGGCCGCAGTGCCGCCGGTGTTCCGGACAAGCACGCTCGGATCATCCAGAAGCTGATCCCGATCCGCGATGCGGTCCGCGAGGTGCTGAAGTGTCAGGAGCTCGACCGGCCGTGGAAGGACGCGCAGGTCCGCTTACGCATCGCGTGGTCGAACTTCGTGCGCGCCTTCGGGCCGATCAACACGACCGTCGTGTCGACGGCCGATGACGACGAGACCGGGGAGGTCCGCGAAACCCACCGCAGGCCGAACCTCCAGCCATTCCTGGACGATCCGGACTGCTGGCTGGTGGCCTCGATCGAAGACTACGACCTCGAGTCCGACACGGCGAAGCCGGGTCCGATCTTCACCGAGCGGGTGATCGCTCCACCGGCGCCGCCCGTCATCACCAGCGCCGCCGACGCGCTGGCCGTCGTCCTCAACGAGCGCGGCCATGTCGACCCCGACCACATCGCGGAGCTCGTGCACCGTGACACGGACGACGTCATTGCCGAGCTTGGCAGCGCCATCTTCCGCGATCCCAGCGGCGGGTCGTGGCAGACCGCCGACGCCTATCTGTCGGGTGGTGTGCGCGACAAGCTGAAGGTTGCGGAAGCGGCGGCTGCGCTCGACCCTGTCTATGCGCGCAACGTGACCGCCCTGCGCGAGGTACAGCCCGCCGACCTCCGGCCCTCGGACATCACCGCACGCCTTGGCGCGCCGTGGATTCCCGCCGCCGACATCGTCGCCTTCGTCAAGGAAACGATGGGCACGGAGATCAGGATTCACCACATGCCGGAACTGGCGTCGTGGACCGTGGAGGCCCGGCAGCTCGGCTGGATGGCCGCTGGCACGTCGGAATGGGGCACGGAGCGGCGGCACGCCGGGCAGCTTCTCTCTGATGCGCTCAACTCCTCCGTCCCGCAGATCTTCGACACCATCAAAGACGGCGATAGCGAACGTCGGGTCCTCAACGTCGTCGACACCGAGGCGGCGAAGGAGAAGCTCTCGAGGATCAAGACCGCCTTTCAGAATTGGATCTGGTCCGATCCGGATCGGACCGACCGACTGGCGCGGGTCTACAATGATCGTTTCAACAACATCGTGCCGCGCGCCTTCGACGGCTCGCATCTGAAATTGCCAGGCGCATCGGGCGCCTTCGTTCTCTACGAACATCAGAAGCGCGGCATCTGGCGCGTCATCGCCTCAGGTGCGACCTATCTCGCCCACGCCGTCGGCGCCGGCAAGACGATGACGATGGCGGCCGCGATCATGGAGCAGCGGCGTCTCGGCCTGATCGCCAAGGCCATGCTTGTCGTTCCCGGCCATTGCCTGGCACAGGCGGCGCGCGAGTTCCTGGCGCTCTATCCCGGTGCCCGCATCCTCGTCGCCGATGAGACCAACTTCACCAAGGACAAGCGGCACCGCTTCCTGTCGCGCGCCGCGACCGCAACGTGGGACGCGATCATCATCACCCATACGGCATTCCGCTTCATCGGCGTGCCGTCCGCCTTCGAGCAGCGGATGATCCAGGACGAGCTCGAGCTCTATGAGACGCTTCTCATCAGGGTCGAGAGCGACGACCGCGTCTCGCGCAAACGCCTCGAGCGCCTGAAGGAGGGATTGAAGGAACGGCTCGAAGCGCTGGCTACGCGCAAGGACGATCTCCTGACCATCTCCGAGATCGGCGTCGACCAGATCATTGTCGACGAAGCACAGGAGTTCCGCAAGCTATCCTTCGCTACCAATATGTCGACGTTGAAGGGCGTCGACCCCAACGGCTCGCAGCGCGCCTGGGACCTCTATGTGAAGTCGCGCTTCATCGAGACCAAGAACCCTGGGCGGGCGCTGGTGCTCGCCTCCGGCACGCCGATCACCAATACACTCGGTGAGATGTTCTCGGTGCAGCGCTACCTCGGCTACGCAGCGCTCCTGGATCGGGGCTTGCACGAATTCGACGCCTGGGCCTCGACCTTTGGCGACGTATCGACGGAGCTCGAGCTCCAGCCGTCCGGCAAGTACAAGCCGGTCACTCGCTTCGCGACCTTCGTGAACGTCCCCGAGCTGATCGCCATGTTCCGGTCCTTCGCCGACGTGGTGATGCCGGAGGACCTGCGGCAGTACGTGAAGGTCCCGGCGATCTCGACGGGCAAGCGCCAAATCCTGACGGCAAAGCCGACGCCGGCGTTCAAGCGCTATCAAGCCCTGCTCGACGCGCGGATCAAGGCGATCGAGACGCGCGACCGGCCGCCGGAGCCGGGTGATGATATTTTGCTTTCTGTCATCACCGATGGGCGGCATGCGGCGATTGACCTGCGTCTGGTCGATCCGGACCACGATAATGAGCCGAACAATAAGCTGAATCTTCTCGTCGGCACCGCCTTCCGCATCTGGAAGGAGACGTCTTACAACAGTTACGTGCGCGCCGACGGCAAGCCGTACGAGCTGCCGGGCGCCGCGCAGATGATCTTCTCCGACCTCGGAACGATCAGCGTCGAGAAGACGCGTGGCTTCTCGGCCTATCGCTGGATCAGAGACGGGCTCGTCAGTATGGGCGTGCCCGCGTCCGAGATCGCCTTCATGCAGGACTTCAAGAAGTCCGAGGCCAAGCAGCGTCTGTTCGGTGACGTACGCGCTGGCAAGGTCCGCTTCCTGATCGGCTCCTCAGATACAATGGGGACGGGCGTCAATGCGCAGCTTCGCCTGAAGGCTCTCCATCACCTCGACGTGCCGTGGCTGCCGTCGCAGATCGCGCAGCGCGAGGGCCGGATCGAGCGCCAGGGTAACCAGCACGACGTCATCGACATCTTCGCCTATGCCACCGAGGGCTCGCTCGACGCGAGCATGTGGCAGAACAACGAGCGCAAGGCTCGCTTCATCGCCGCGGCGCTCTCCGGCGACACGTCGATCCGTCGGCTCGAAGACCTCGGCGAAGGCCAGGCCAACCGGTTCGCGATCGCCAAGGCGATCGCGAGCGGCGACCAGCGGCTGATGCTAAAGGCTGGGCTCGAAGCCGACATCGCCCGGCTCGAGCGTCTGCGCGCGGCGCATATCGACGACCAGCACGCCGTCCGTCGGCAGATCCGAGACGCGGAACGCGACATCGAGTTCTGCGCGCGGCGGATCGCGGAGGTCGGCAAGGATATCGAGCGCCTTGTTCCGACCGCTGGCGACGCCTTTGCCGCGACCGTGGCCGACACGCGCTATGTCGAGCGCAAGGAGGCCGGCCGCGCCCTGATGAAGGAAATCCTGACCCTCGTCCAGCTCCAGCAGGAGGGCGCAACCATTATCGCAACGATCGGCGGGTTCGACCTCGAGTACTCCGGCGAGCGTTACGGCCGTGACGGCTATCGCTACGGCACCATGCTGATCCGCACCGGGGAAGCGCATGAGATCGAGTTGCCCCTCACAGTGACGTCGCTCGGCGCAATCTCCCGTCTCGAGCACGCGCTCGACGATTTCGAGGGCGAGCAGGAGCGCTATCGCCAGCGTCTCGCCGACGCGCGTCGCCGGCTCGCCTCGTACCGGTTGCGCGACGATGGCGAATTCGCATTCGCAGCCGATCTCGCCGAGAAGCGCCGGCAGTTGGCGGAGGTCGAGAAAGCCCTTGCGACGGATGTGGAGGGCTCCGGCGAGAGCGCTATCGCAGCGTGATGAGGAAAGAAGGGAAAAGCCCGCTCGCAGATCGGCCAGGCCGGCAGCGCTGACGCTCAACCGCCGCCTGCGCGATCCCAGCCCGTCGTCCTTCGCAGGGCTGTTAGCCCTGCTTGTCCGGCCGGGTAGGGATGCTCGGCCGCAGTTGTGCCGGCCCGACCGCTCCGCGGGGCCCGGGGGTGTCTTCGGGAAGAAGACGAGGAAGGGCCCGCAAGCCGCGGTCCGCGAACCCGAACAGGAGAATCTCATGCATCTCATCAAGATTGATCCGCGTGCGCTGAACGAAAATCCCGACCGCATGCGCCAGACGAAGTCGACGCCTCAGGCGGACGCCCTCCTGCTCGCGACGATCAAGGCGGTTGGCATCGTCCAGCCGCCGGTCATCACGCCCGAGAGCGGCGGCCGCAACGGCTATGTCATCAATGCCGGTCATCGCCGCGTGAAGCAGGCCATCGCCGCCGGCCTCGAGGAGATCGACGTCCTCGTCGACGAGGCGGCGAACGACAACGGCGCCATGCGCTCGATGATCGAGAACATCGCCCGCGAGGCGCTCAATCCCGTCGACCAGTGGCGTGCGATCGAACGCCTCGTCGCGCTCGGTTGGACCGAGGAGGCGATCGGTGTCGCTCTCAGTCTGGCAGTCCGGCAGATCAGGAAGCTCCGCCTGCTCGCAAACGTGCTGCCTGCCATGCTCGATCACATGGCCAAGGGCGACATGCCCGACGAGCGCCAGCTCCGCACCATCGCCTCGGCATCGCTCGATGAGCAGAAGGAGGTTTGGAAGAAGCACAAGCCCTCCAAGGCGGATCCACAGGTGTCGTGGGGGAGCGTGGCGCAGGCTCTGACCAAGGCCCGCATGTACGCACGTCACGCCAGCTTCGGCGACGACCTTGCCCAGGCCTACGGCATCCAGTGGGTCGAGGACCTGTTCGCGCCGGCGGACGAGGACAGCCGCTACACCACGGATGTCGAGGCGTTCCTTGGCGCACAGCAGGAATGGATGACGAACAACCTGCCGAAGCGTGGCATGATCGCCGAGACGACGAGCTGGGGCGAGGTCAAGCTGCCGCGAAAGGCGGAGCGCGTCCACGGCAAGCCGTCGAAGTCGGATTGCACGGCGATGTATCTCGACCGTGACGGCCGGGTGCAGAGCGTGCATTACCGCATGCCTGCGGCGAAGAAGTCGAAGGATGGGGGCATGGCGACCGGCACTGACGCTGCCGACGAGAGCACAGCGGTCTCGAAGCCGCGTCCAGACGTGACGCGCAAGGGCGTCGAAATCATCGGTGACTTCCGAACGGATGCCCTCCATGAGGCGCTGGCGCGCGCGCCCGTCGAAGATGACGCGCTGATGGCACTGTTGATCCTCGCCTTCGCCGGCCAGAACGTCTCCGTCGATTCCGGTAGCGGCGGCACCTATTACGGCAACCGCCGGATTGCGCGCCATGCCGCCACGCTGTTCGATCAGGATGGCAACCTCGTCCTCCAGATGGACACGCTGCGCCTCGCGGCGCGCTCGATCCTCGTTGAGGTTCTCTCGTGCCGCGAAAACCGCACCGACAGCGGCATCGTTGCGCGCGTCGCCGGCGAGGTGGTCGGCGCGGACAACTTCCTGCCGAACATGGGCACCGACGACTTCCTGTCGTGCCTGTCGCGCACCGCGCTCGAAGGCTCGTGCAAGGACGCGTCGGTTCTCCCGCGCCAAAAGGTGAAGGACACCCGCGCCGCTTTGGTCGAGCACTTCAAGGAAGGCCGCTTCGTCTATCCGGCAGCGCTGTTCGCTCCGGACAACGTCGCTTTATTTGCCTGGCTGGCGAAGAACGTCGTCACCGCCGCCGACGAGGCCGACGATCAGGTCGAGGACCCGGACGCCGGCGAGGAGGATGGCGGCGAAGCCTCGGATGACGAGGCGTTCCGCGAGGCGGCTGAATAGTCCGCGCACCATATCCGAATGACACCCCGCCGCCGGCCCAGCTGGCGGCGGTTTCATTTCCAACACCCATGAACAGGAGGACGTCCATGTCCGCGCAGTTGATCTACGACCTCGTCCCGCTCGGAGCGATCATACGGTTTTCCGACAGCATGCCGCGGCCACCGGAGCGGCACCGCAAGAAGCTTGCGGCCTGGGAACACCGCAACAGCGGCGGCCGGCTGATCCGCAAGCAGGCAGAACGCCGCGTCGGCAACACCGTCATCGGCGCCACCATCACACTGCACGCCGGCGACTATGGCGGCGGCGGTGTTGTGGTGCTTCGCGTCCACCGGACCTTTTCGGTCGACAGCGACCTGAGGTTCGTCGTGACCGAACGCCCGAGGGTCGGTGCGGTCCGCGTGCTCAGTCGACCCGGTGAGGACGCCGAACTCGTCTATCTCGCCAGCAGCCGCGCCGACGCCGAATGCTGGCTGCAGAGCCACGGCTATCCGGATGCGGTTCTCGACGACGTGACAGCCGATGCGCCGGCAGCCAACGTCATGGAGGGGAGGACGGCCGAATGACGACGCGCTCACCTCTCACCACCGTGACGGACTCGAATTCTGGGCTTCCCGAGGTCGAGTTCGGCCGCAGTGGCGACGGCTATCTCGTTGCTCGTGTCGGCGACACGGCCTTCGCCATGCTGCCGGGACGCGACGCCCGCCACTATCTCGCGAGCGGCTGGCGCATCAACCGGCCGATCGCCGAATGGAAGCGCTCTGACTTCTACGGCCATTCCGGCGGGCTCGCCGACGAGGTGGCCTTCCGGACAAAGGTCTTGGAGAACGCCGAGCATCAGCGCGAGAAGCGTGCGCTCGGCCGTCGCGACGCCGGCTCCAATGCGAACACGCCATGGGGGCCGTCGCAGAGCGCCACCGTCTATGCGGAAGGCGTTATCTGCCATTCAACGGCGGGCCACGGCGGCTTTCATCTCTCGGCCGAGCGCAACCGCAAGGTCAATCCTGTACTGCGTGCGCCGGGCGGCTGGTACGAGGAAGACGAGGCCTGGGCGATCTTGGCGATCACCTTCCCGCATCTGTTCACCGGCTACGAGCGGCGCTGCGCCGAACGCACCATCAAGGATAGTTGGCCCGATGCGTGGGAGGCAATTTTTGGAATCGTGCTGCAGCCCGGCGAATCCCGTGAGAAGGATCGGCGCCCCTTCGAGAACGAGCACGCCGACAACTGGATCGTCGTGTCGGCGATCACGTCGGATCAGCAGCCGGGTTTTGTTGAAGTCGTCGCCACGCCGGGCGGCAGACGCGGCGCGGGCACTGAGGAGCGACGTTTCCTCGTCCCGTCCGACGAGTATCGGATCGGCCGCTTCGGCTTCGTCGTCGATGAGACCCGCCACCCGGTCTATCCCGGACCGTCGAGCTTCATCGCTTGGCAAGGAAGGAAGTCGCCATGAAGGCTTCCTCCGAACGCCTCACCCAGCTTTCGCGCATGGAAGAGGCACGCCGCCAGACGCAGCGTCAGCTCGACATGATCGACCGGCAGATCATTCGCCGTATGACGACGTTGATTCCGCAGCTCGGCCGCAAGCGATCCGGATACTGTCGTGGCAAGCCGCCTGACCCGGGCGCTTTCCTCGAACGCTATCATTCGAACCTTGCGGCGATCACCGCAGAGCGCCAGCCAGAAATCGACGCGCTATCGCGCAAGCTCGCCCGGCAAGATGCCGCGATCGAGACGCTTCGGGCTCGATGCGCGTCGGAGTCTCGACCCGCTCGTGGCGACCCGAAGCGCGCACATCGCAAGGACGAATGTCGCAATCCGGCCGACTGTCGTCCGGGGAAGCGGCACGGCGCTGCGGCCTAGAGAGGCCGAAGCTGACCTTGTGGCTCCCTAAGGCGAACGTCTCAAGCACGGCGCGAGGCTGGGGGTCTGCTGGATTGAGCCTTTCCGCATTCGCCACCGGGCCCGCACCCTGTCGGCCCTCCCCTCGGGTTTGCTGCGGTCTGCGCCGCCGGCGGTCCGCTTCAAGGCCGAGTCGCAAGCGACCAGGAACCACCGATCTCGGCAAGGCCCGGCCGCGTTCGGCGCAGGGCTCCAGCAAGCTGGGACCCTTCTTGTCCGCAGCCGGACCTCGCTCGCCTGGCGGTCCCCGGACCTTGAAGCGGCCCTCACCCCGGCGGCGCTTGGCGACCGCACCCGAAGGGAGGTCCGGCAGGGGCCGGATCGAACCTGACGGCGAAACCTTAGAAAGGAATTCACCATGACCAAACCTGCTCGTTCCTCTCGCGCCAGCGCCCGTGTCATCCCGCTTCGCAAGGGCACCACGCTCGAAATGGTCCGGCTCGCCTGCCCCGACTCGGCACAGGCACAGCGCATCTCCGAAAGCTTCGGCCTTGCGATCCAGGACAGCGACGGCATCCGCGATCTGCACGAGCGGCTCATCATCGAAACCGCCGACGCACTTAAGGACGGCCTGAGTGAACGCGCAATGCAGATTCACCTTCAGCGGATCGTCGGCGCGTATGTCGGCTCCGCGCACGGCGCTGGCCAGTTCTACACCCGCGCAGTCACCGAAGCGCGAGATGCGACCGCCAAGATTGCCAACAACAGTCGCGATGAGGACCTCGATGGTCCGGTCGGCTTCGATAGCCAGGCACAGCGCAAGCGTGAATTCGCCGCCGACATGGGCGTGCAGTCTCACGCGCTTCGCATGGCCGCCGAGGGCGCCGTCGCCGCCTATGAAAAAGTCGTCGGCGAGACTTGGAAGCCGTTCGAGCGTCCTGTCGACCACGCGACCGACACCGTCGGCAGGAAGGCGGCCAAGGCACAGATGTCGGCGTTCGACTGAGGCCGCCGGCGGGGCTTCGGCCCCGCCATTCTCTTTCATTATTCAATGTCGGCCGGTCCCTGCGGGCCGGCCTTTTTCATGTCGCACGGCGCGACGGCGCAAACGAGCAAAGAGAAGTAAATCGGCAGCGCCCCTCGCGGCCCGTGCCGGCGCTCGGTCGATGCTCCGGCCCGCGCGGCAGCGCAACGGCTTTGCCGTCCTCCACTGACGTTCCGGTCCGGCGTCTCTGTCGCCACTCAGGCCACCAGCGCCACCGGATGCGCGGCCCCGCAGACCTTCGCAGCGGACCGCCGTGACGGGCCGCGATGGGCGCGGTCTTCAACGGAGACTAGGATCATGACAGGTAAGGAAACGAAACCCCGCGCCGACATCTATGCGCGGATCACCGATCGCATCGTCGCGGACCTGGAGCGCGGCGTACGTCCGTGGGTCAAGCCATGGAATGCGGCCAACGCCGCTGGACGCATCACGCGGCCGCTGCGTCACAACGGCACGCCCTATCAGGGCATCAACGTCGTGCTGCTGTGGTCGGAAGCGGTCGCGCGTGGCTTCACATCACCGATCTGGATGACCTTCAAGCAGGCGCTCGAACTCGGCGGTCACGTCCGCAAGGGTGAGAGCGGAACGATGGTCGTCTATGCAAACAAGTTCACCAAGACCGAGACCGATGAGCATGGCGACGACGTCGAACGGACCGTTCCGTTCCTGCGCGCCTATACGGTGTTTTGCGTCGATCAGATCGACGACTTGCCGGATCACTATTATGGGCGCCCGGCTCCAAGCATCGCGCCAGGGCAACGCATTGCGCATGTAGACGGATTCTTCGCCAATACGGGCGCAACCATCCGACATGGCGGCGACAAGGCATTTTTCGCGCCGGCGCTTGATCTCATCCAGATGCCGCCATTCGAGAGCTTCCGTGACGCGGAGAGCTACGCCGCCACGCTCGCGCACGAATGCGTGCATTGGACTGGTCCGGCGCACCGCGTCAATCGCGATCTCAGCCGCTACGCCAAAGATCGAAGCGAGCGCGCCCGCGAAGAGTTGGTGGCCGAACTTGGCGCGTGTTTCCTCAGTGCGGATCTTGGTATCGTACCCGAACTCGAGCCGCGCGCCGATCACGCAAGTTATCTTGCGTCGTGGTTGGAGGTGCTGTCCAACGAGAAGCGCTTCGTCTTCTCCGCGGCGGCCCACGCTCAGCGGGCAGTCACTTATCTACACGATCTTCAACCCAAGCAGGCCGAGATCGACCAAGCGGCATGAGGCACAACGATCCGCGCCTCGGCCGCTCGCGCTCCATCGTTCACCTTTCTAAAAAATGACGAAGGCCTCGCCTCACGGCGGGGCCTTTCTTATGTGCATCGTTATGCGTGTGCCGGCGACTGGAGAGGCAGTGCTTCCCATCCTGGCGGCGTAGGCGAGATGCGCCGGGCGGGGTCTTCTGGCTTCCGAGATGTCCGTCTGTTTCTGGATGAGCGTCTTTCCGAAGCCGCAGAAGGCTGATGTCATGACGATGCGATAGTCCAGATTTGTTATTGCGTCCGCCGGACCGGACGGGCTTACGCGGTGCCCGCAAGTGTCTTTCACCAACGCGCCCATTGTCGTGCGGTGTGGCTGGCCTGTCGCTCAGTCGGATCCTCATCGTTCGGCCTGTCGCGCCCAGCGCGTCCTCGATTTGGCATGTCTAACCGAAGGCCGTCGTCGCTGCGCTCCGCCTCGATCAAAAAACCGCAACGGCCGTTCTCCGCTTTCTTCCCCTGGTCGCTGTGCGCCCATTCCTCGCGAGACAAGAAAGCCTCGCACTGGCCGCCCTCTACTGCGTGGCGGCCCTTCGGGTGCGGCCCGATCGCCTCCGGTCCACGACAGCCATCGAGGTCGCGATGGTCGCGGCCCGAGAGACGAAAGAGGATACGAACATGGCTACCATCGGCAACTTCACCATGAACGGCAACGGCTTAGGTTACGCGCGAGAAGGTGTCCTTTAGCGCGCTGACTGTTGCGAGTTTTGCACGCAGACGTCCGGGTCAAGCGT
>NZ_JAFCMK010000017.1:0-91476 GCF_018129565.1 Bradyrhizobium sp. AUGA SZCCT0105
GAACTTCTTGATGGTATCGGGCGAAACCGCAACCCGCGGCTCGGACGCATCGATTTCCTTGGCAACGGCGATCTTCACGCTCACAGCACCACTCTTGAGAACCAACGAGGTCATTCACCAAATCAGCGACGCAAGCACGGCATGTCCCAGAGGATCGTCCTCGATCCCTGGGTGGCCGCCTGCGCCGCAGGATTTTCCAGCTTGGCAACGCCGACGCATTAATCGCGCGGCGTCTCGAGCCCAAAGGAGACAATTCCGCCGGGCTCGAAGTCGGCGCATCGTTGCGCAAACTTGACGATCTCAGCACGAGCTTTTCGATCCCGCACCCTCATGAACGACGCGAGAAGCACCAGGCATTCGTCGGAACCCACCTCGTCCCTCGCTCGCGCCGCACCGCCCATGAGAGTCTCGTCATTCCTGCTCACCTACCGTCATCCGCCCAAGTAGGCAGATCGCACATGTTCATCGTCGATGAGATCCTTGCCGCTGCCGGACAGAACGATCGAACCGGTCTCCAGAAGATAGGCGTAGTCGCACATCTCGAGGGCCGAATAGGCGTTCTGCTCGACCATCAAGACCGTCGTCCCGGCTTTCCTGATGCTATCGATGATCGAGAACACCTGTTCGACGATGTTGGGCGCCAAGCCGAGCGACGGCTCGTCAAACATCATCAGCCTGGGCTTGGACATGATCGCGCGGCCGATCGCCAGCATCTGCTGCTCGCCGCCGGATAGCGTCCCGGCAACCTGATGCCGGCGCTCGGCCAGTCGCGGAAACATCCCGAAGATCCGCTCCCGATCCGCCGCGATCTCCCGACGGTCGGTCCGCAGATAGGCGCCCATATCGAGATTTTCGTCGACGGTCATATCAGGGAACACACGCCGCCCCTCGGGGCAATGTGCGATTCCCTTGCTCAGGATCTCCCGCGCCGAGCACTTCGTAATGTCGTGCCCATCGAACGTAATCCGTCCGGCAGCCGAAGGCAGGATTCCCGAGATCGCCCGCAACGTCGTGCTTTTGCCTGCACCGTTCGCTCCGATGAGAGCGACCAGCTGCCCCTGCCCGATCGACAAGGTGACGCCCTTGAGGGCCTCGACCTTGCCATAACGGCAAACAAGACCATTAATGTGCAGCATGCCGGCTGGCTCCTTCACCGAGATAGGCACGAATGACCTCGGGATTGCCGCGGATCGCCGCGGGCGGCCCTTCGGCGATGATGCGGCCGTAGTTGAGCACGACGATGCGATCGGAGACGCCCATGACCATGGGCACATCGTGTTCCACCAGCAGGATCGACATGCCGCGGCCGTGCAGCTTGTTGAGCAATTCCATGAACCGGGAGGTTTCCGTCGCGTTCATGCCCGACACCGGCTCATCCAGCAAAAGCATCGAAGGGTCTGTAGCAAGGGCAAGCGCGACGCCGAGCAAGCGCTGATCGCCGTAAGACAGCGACCCGGCGAGTTCGTCGGCACGGCGCGCGATCCCGACGATCTCAAGCAGCTCGTGCGCAAGATTCCTCAACTCCGCCTCCGCGCGCCCTTCGCGCGGCAGCGCCAGCAGCGTATCCAGCAGCGTCGACCGGCTCCGTCGGTGCAAGCCGATCATCACGTTCTCGAACACGGTCACGCTCTGGAACACGCTGGTGCGCTGGAAGGTCCGCGCCAGGCCGAGCGAGGTGACTTCATGCGGCTTGAGGTTGCTGAGCGAGGTATTCTTATAGCGCACCTCGCCCTTGGTCGGCCGCAGAAAGCCGGTGATGACGTTGAAGGCGGTCGTCTTGCCGGCACCGTTCGGCCCGATCAGGCTGACAATCTCACCCTGGTTGACGACGAAGCTCATATCCGTGATCGCAATCAGTCCGCCGAAATGCACGGCGATATGTTCAACGGACAGAACTGGCTGCGGAGCGTTGGAGGGTATGGTGCTCATGGCGTGTCGTGCATCTTGGCTTGGAGAGGCTCCGGATCGGTGCGGGTGCTAGGCGCTGCGAACCACTTCTCGATGGCGGGGACAATGCCCTTTGGCAACACGAAGACGATGATGATCATCAGCAGGCCATAGAGGATCCACTGGATCTCAGGCGTAGCGAAAGACCGGGCAGCGACGGGAATGAAGCCGAAGATGAGGCCGCCGACGATGGGTCCCGCGAGGGTGCCCTTGCCGCCCGAGATCACCATGATCACCATCGTGACCGTGTACAGGAACGCAAACACGTCGGGATCGATGATCTTGAGGTAATGGGCGTAGAGGCTTCCGGCGGCCCCCGCGATGCCGGCCGAAAACACCGCGGCCAGCACCAAATAGCGGGTCACGTCGATCCCGACCGAGACCGCGAGCGACTCGTTCTCCTTGAGCGCAATCATTGCGCGCCCGACGCGGGAGTAAACCAGGCGCTGGATGACGATGTAGGACACCACAAGGACGGCAAGCACGAGATAGTAGTTGGATTGCTTGCTGTAGAAGTCGAGATAGCCAACTCCGGGGAATCCCAGCGTCATCGGCGGGATCGAGGTCAAGGCGAGCGGGCCTTGGGTCAATTCGACCCAGTTCAGCGCGACCAGCCGGACCACTTCCGCAAAGCTGATGGTCACGATGACGAAGTAGGCACCCCGCACCTTGAAGGACAGCTTCCCGACGGCGTAGCCGCAGAGCGCTGCAACCAGGGTGCCGATCACAAACCCGGTCCAGACCGGCCAGGGTTCGTGAACCACGCGGATACCGCCGATCAACTCGACATCGAAGCCCAGCGACACCAGCGCGCTGGTGTAGGCTCCAATTCCAAAGAACGCGACGTGGCCAAGGCTCAACTGTCCGGTGTATCCGAGCAGGAGATTGAGGCTCATCGCCGCGACAATGAGGATACCCGTCGTGATGAAGGCGTTCAGCAGATACGGATCGTGCAGCCAAAGCGGGACAGATGCGAATGCGGCGAGCGCGATATAGGGGATCAGGCGCTTCATCCGATCCGCTCCGCGCGTGCAAACAGGCCGGTCGGCTTGAAGAGGAGAACGACGATGATGATCAGAAAGCCCATGGCATCGCGATAGCCCGACGAAACGTATCCGGCACCGAGCTCCTCGGCCAACGCCAGCAGGAAGCCGCCGATGGTGGCCCCACCGATGCTGCCGAGACCACCCAGGATGACGATGGCAAAAGCCTTCAGCGAAGCGAGATTGCCCATTTGTGGGGAGATGACGTAGACGGGTCCGAGCAATGCACCCGCCGCTGCCGCGAGGCTCGAGCCGATCGCGAACGTCGCCATGTAGATGAACTGGATGTTGACGCCCATGAGCGAAGCAGCGTCACGATCCTGGAAGGTGGCGCGCATTGCCTTTCCGAGCTTTGTGCGATTGATCAGAAGATAGGACACGCCGATCAGGGCAAGGGCAGCGCAGAAGACGAACAGGCGCAACCAGGACACCGAAATCGAACCAATGACGAGCGGAAGCTCGGGGAACGGCGTCGAAACTGACTTCGCGACCCCACCCCAGACGAACTGCTCGCCATTCTGCATCACGATCATGGCGCCGATCATGACCAGCATGGTCGTATCGATGTCCGCGCCACGCATCGGGCGCAGCAAGACGACCTCGATCAGCGCACCAGCAAAGCAGCCCAGGACGACCGCCACGATCAGCGCAAGGAAGAAGTTCAGGCCGAGCATCACGCCGACGAAATACAGCGCATAGGCCCCGAAGGAGTAGAGCTCACCGTGCGCGAAATTGACGACGCGCATGATGCCAAAGATGAGCGTAAGCCCGATGCCCAGCAGCGCGTAGGTGCTGCCCAGAATGAGCGTGTTGACGATGTGTTGCAGAAGCTCGGTCATGCTGATTTTTTCGGCCGAAAGACCGCTGATCCTCTCTTCAGAGCATGTTTATGGGCGAGGCAATGCCAAGGCGCCACCGATTATGGTGGCGCCTTCCGCAATCGTCGAGCTCAGGAGCCCGACAGGACGATCTTTTCGTTCACGATCTTGATCAGATAGAGGTTGGGCATGCTCTGGCCGCTTTCCTTGCCGGTCGGCCCTTGCTTCTGGAACTTGATCTGACCATTCAGGCCAGGAAAGTCGGTCGTCCAAAGCGCATCGGTGATCGCCGCGGGCTCTGCCTTGCCGGCCCGCTGGATCGCATTGGCGATGGTGCGAATTCCGTCGTAGCCACGGAAGCTTTCAGTCGCGCCGGCGATCGCATAGCCACGCTTTTTCCACTCGCCGAGGAAATACTTCGTCGCTGCCGGATCCGGGGTCTTGTCCGGATACCAGGGCGCGAAGGTCGTCAGATGCATGGAGCCGTTCGCTGCGGCGCCGGCCTGCTCGATCAGCTGATCCGGATTCTGCGAGCCGCCGGTGGTGACGATCCGCTTGGTGATGCCGAGCGCTGCGGCCTGCTTCAACACCAGGGTCAGCTGCTCGACCGCGGTCGTGACCATGATCGTGTCCGAGTCGGTTGCCTTGATCTTGGCAAGCTGGGCGCTCATGTCCTGGGCGGCCTGATCCATGATCTCCACGAGGCCGACCTGAATGTTCTGGGCCTTCATGATCTTGCCGAAGTCCTCGGCTGATCCGCGGCCCCAGTCGTTGTTGATGACGAGGAAGTCGGCCTTCTTGATCCCGAGTGACGGCATGATGGCCTTGAACTCGGTCGCCTCGACCGAGGACGGCGGCGAGATGCGGAAGATGTAGGAATTGCCCGACGTCGTGATCTTGCTCGAGGACGAGGTCTCCACCACCATCGGGACCTTGTATTCCATGAGCTTCGGCATCACCGCAAGCGTCAGGCTCGAGCCCCAGGCACCCATGATCACGGGCACCTTGTCGCCGGTGATCAACTTCTCGGCGACGGCAGCGGCCTCCGTCGGATTGCTCTTGTTGTCTTCGATGACCAGCTCGATCTTGCGACCGAGCAAGCCGCCCTTGGCGTTGATTTCGTCGGCGGCAATCTTTGCGCCATTCACGACATAGGTACCGGAAGCGGCGAACGGACCGGTGAGCGGCTCATTGACGCCGATCTTGATGGGCTGCGCCGCTGTGCCCGTCGCCAGTGCGGTCGACATCGCCGCGGCGAGGGCCGCGCCCGTAATCAATCCGTGTGCTCGCTTCATCTTTCCTCCTGTGCTCGCATGAGCCGTGCCTAGGGAACGAAACACCAGTGCAGCGCGCCAGCTTATGGGTGCTGGGCCATTCGTCACCGCCGGGATGATCCTATCATCCTATTCTTAGTATCTTAAAGATACTTCTAATCCGTCGTCAAGCAGGCGCCCTGCTCTATTTTTGTTTTCGCAGTGCCCTCATTTGACGCAGCCGCCCATCATTTGCGCGATTGCTTTCGCCTAGACCAATTTCGAAACTCCTTCGACGGACACGATGCCGCGCGTGCCGATCAAGCGTTCGCCAAATTCGCTTCTTTGTTGAACTCGATGGTGAGTTGATCCCATTCGCCCAGGCTGTCCTGAATCCTGCTCCAGAAGGACTGCGAGCGGCGCCGCTCAAAATCGGCAACTGAAACCCCCTGCTGCTCGACCCAGGTGTAGTAGCCGAGGTTGAAGACGGCGCGGCGCGAATGCTCCGTCAGCTCAACGACGTTGTCGGCGGCGGCGCCGAGCAGGCAGGCGCCGAAGATTTCGGCGGCATTCACCTGATCAAGGCCACGCGCGTAGTGCTTCTCTTCAAACTGCCTGCGTTCGCTGCCGTACATGGAAGCGCTGTCCGTCGCCACGGTGACAATGGCCTTTTCGGGCCCGTAGTTCATCTGCTTGGCCAGCTTGATCGAGGCGATGATGTTGGCGAGCCCGGAGATGCCGATATGGTCAAAGGCGCGCACCAGCGCGGGTTCGAGACCGCGGCGCGTCTCGAGATAGTCCCGGGCCGCCTTCGTGCCGAACAGTAGATTGAGCTGGTCCGTGGTTCGGTCCGAGACCCCGACGACGAAGTCGAGGTTCATGACATTGTGAATGAGCGGGATGTGCTTGTCGCCGATCCCCTGAATGTTGTGCTCGCCATAGCCATTGTTGAGCATCGTCGGGCATTCGAGCGCCTCGACGGCAACGACTTTCGAGCCCCAGCGTCTCTTGAGAAAATCACCCGCGGCGATCGTCCCCGACGACCCGGTTGCCGAGACGAAGGCCGCCAATTCGTGGTTATCGTCTTGATTGAACGCCTTGAAGGCATCTTCCGCTGCGCGCCCCGTGCATTCATAGTGGATGAGATAGTTCGAGAACGACGAGAACTGGTTGAGAATGACGTTGCTGTCGTCGCGCCTGAGCTCCGCGCACTTGTCGTAGATTTCCTTGACGTTGCTCTCGGTACCGGGCGTCCGGATGATGTCGGCCGGATCCGTCACCCACTTCTCGAGCCATTCGAAGCGCTCGCGGCTCATCCCTTCGGGCAAGACGGCAACGCCGCGACAGCCGAGGATCCGCGAAACGGCGACACCGCCACGACAGTAATTGCCGGTAGAAGGCCAGACAGCCTTCTGTTTGGATGGATCGAAGCGCCCGGTCACGAGCTGCTCGATCAAGGCGGCATAGGCCGGCAGGACCTTGTGCGCGCCGATCATCGGAAAGCGATCGCCGAGCAACACGATGATCTTGGCATCGACGCCGGAGATCTCCTTTGGCAGCACGATATGGCCCGGCACCAGGTCCCTGCCCCTGCGGTCTTCCGCATTGTACCAGTGCATGCGCCAGAGGTTCGCGGCGCTCGGCTCATCCGGCCCGACCGCCGCAATGTCCTCCCACACCCTGGCTGACGGAAGCGGTGGATGCGCGAGCTGCGAGAAGGTCGGCAGCTTCAGGTTAAGTTTGCGCGCTTGCGCCGCGGCTTGCCGCCAGCCCTTCCTGTCGACGACATTCGGCTCGATTACAAACGCCATTTCCAATCATCCCTGTTGAATCTCACGGCCTCGCCCCGGGTCCTCTAGCACCCCGCGGATCGCATGCCCGTGCTGGTCTGCCGCTCATGGACCGCGTCAAATGAACGCTGCCTCCGAACGTCATCCGCCACGCCATACGTCGTCGTGCGCTGACGCGGCACACGGCCTGCCGAAATGATGATCGATTCCAGCGCCTGCGGCGTCATTTCCTGGCCGTGCGAGGCGCCGGCCGACCGCGAGATGCTCTCATCCATCAGTGTGCCGCCGAGGTCGTTGACGCCGGCCGAAAGGCAGTGCCGCAACCCCTCCGGTCCCATCTTGACCCAGGATGCCTGGATATTGGTGATGTGCGGGTTGAGGACGAGGCGCGACACCGCATGCATCAAGACCGCCTCGCGGAATGTCGGCCCCGGTCGCGCCCGGCCTTTGAGATAGACCGGCGCTTCCATGTGAACGAACGGCAACGGCACGAGCTCGGTAAATCCGCCGGTCTCCGCCTGCAAGCGCCGCAGCCGGAGCAGGTGCCGCGCCCAATGGTCGTAACGCTCGATATGGCCGAACATGATGGTGGCCGTCGATCGGAGCCCGATCGAGTGCGCCGTGCGCATGACGTCGAGCCACTGCTGGGTCCTGATCTTGTCCGCGCAGAGCGTCTCGCGCACCTCGTCGTCGAGGATTTCAGCGGCCGTTCCCGGCAGGGTGCCCAACCCGGCCGCTTTCAGCTCCAGCAGGAATTCGGCGACCGAAATACCCAGCGTGTGTGCCCCTTGATGGATCTCGAGCGGCGAGAACGCATGGAGATGCATGGCCGGGACGGCGCCCTTCACGGCCCGACAGACATCCAGGTACTTCTGCCCCGTATAGGAAGGATGGATGCCGCCCTGCATGCACACCTCGGAGGCGCCGCGGTCCCACGCCTCGGTGACCCGCTGCGCGACTTCGGACATTTCGAGGTCGTAGGGCCGGCCCCGCAGGTTCTCGCTCATCTTCCCCTTCGAGAAGGCGCAGAACTGGCATTTGAAGGAACAGATGTTGGTGTAGTTGATGTTGCGGCATACGACGTAGGACACCACGTCGCCGTTGACGCTGCTCCGCAATTCGTCGGCCGCCCGGCAGACGCTGGTAAAGTCGCGCTCGTGAGCGCGGAACAGCCTGACGATCTCGCCCTCCGAAAGCTCATCGCCGCGCTGGGCCTTGGCAATGACGGACATGACTTCGCTGCCGTGCGCGGTGCGCGGTGCGGATTTCAGCCATCCGAGCTCGCGCGATGGCAGCCCGCCGATGTGGCCGGGATGCCAGTCGTCGCTGCGCGGGAATCCATCGCCGTCGATGCGGTCGAGGACCGACTTCAGCAGCTTGTTGTCGAGCCAGCGCGAGGGATAGCGTGCGAAGCTCGGATAGATCGGCAGCCGCTTCTCGAGCCGCTTGCCGGTTGACCGCGTTGCAGCCTCCAGGAGCCGCAGATGCGGCCATGGTGCTTCGGGATTGACGTGGTCCGGCGTGACGGGCGAGACGCCACCCCAATCGTTGATCCCTGCCGCAACGACGCGCCCCAAGGCTGCCGGGCTGAGGTTCGGCGGCGCCTGAATGTTCATCTCCGGCTCGAATATCAGGCGAGCGACAGCGATGGTCCAGAGATGATCGTCCACGGAGGGCGCGGGTGCATCGGCCATGCGCGTCCCGACCTTTGGCCGGAAGTTCTGGACGATGATCTCCTGCAGATGGCCATGCGCATCGTTCAGGTCCCGCAGCGCGAGCAATGCATCGATCCGTTCGGCCCTGGTCTCCCCGATGCCGATCAGGATTCCGGATGTGAACGGAATGGCCTGCTCACCGGCAGTCTTGATTGTCTGAAGCCTGACGGCAGGCACCTTGTCCGGCGATCCGAAGTGGGGGCCGCCCTTCGCGCAAAGCCGGTCGGACGCGGACTCCAGCATGACGCCCTGCGAGACCGATACCTTGCGCAGCATGGCAAGGTCGAGCTCGCTCATGATCCCGGGATTGACGTGAGGGAGCAGGCCAGTTTGCTCGAACACAGCCCTGGCGACTTCGGCGAGATACGACAGCGTGGATTCGTGGCCGAGCCTTGTCAGCTCCTCACGCGCGACGCGGTAGCGAAGCTCGGGCTTGTCGCCGAGCGTAAACAGCGCCTCATGACAGCCGGCCTCCTTGCCGGCCCTGGCGATCGCGACCGCTTCCTCGACCGAGAGATACGGCTTGACGTTCGAACGCGGCGCGTGAGCGAACGTGCAGTAGTGACAGACATCGCGGCAAAGCTGGGTGAGCGGGATGAACACCTTGGGCGAATAGGTGATGACATCACCGTGCGCGGCATCCCTTCGCCTGGCGGCGGCCGTCAGGAGTTCGTCGATGTCAGCAAGATCGATGAGCTCATAGGCTTCGCTTCGGGACAGGCGACGATCGAACGGGAGATTCAAGACGGACGTCATCAGAACAGCCTCACGGGGACGGGATGGTCGTCGCTGCCGAAGCGCTCGGCAATCTTGAGCTCATCTAGAAACGAACCTGTCGTTCCGAGGTTTTGCGACGAGATCAGATACGGACCAAAATCGATCGGGCAATCGATGTCCTTGCCGATGCCATGGGACTTGAACACGCTGCAGCTCAGCTGCCGCTGCCGCGCCAGGGCGCGGTGGGCGCGGAAACTCTCTTCGCCAAACCGAGGCTCCAGCATGTCGGGCGACCGCATCGCCAGGGCATTTGTGCCACCGTCGTAAAGCGCGGGTACGAGCACGATCGGCGTGTGGTCCAGCAACCGGATGACGTGTTCGAAGTCCTCCGGACGGGCAAACGGAATATCGGCGGGCACGACAAGAACCCGCCGCCCGTACGGTTGGAACGCATCGAGGCCACGCTGCACCGCGGCATTGACGCCGGTCTCGACGTCATCGAAGATCATGGCCGCGTCGAAGCGCTTGGCGATCGCAAACGCTTCCGGATCGGCGCTCACCACGGCGATGCCGGCCAGCGCGCGCGTATCCCGCAGGTTTCCGAGAACATCGCACAGCATGGCTTGCGCCAGCTTTGTGCGCTCGGTCGCCACCAGGATGTCGCCCAGCCTGCTCTTTGCTTGACTGAACCGTTTGACAGGCACCAGGGCCCAGGTTTCGGAATCGTCCATCGCTCCGCTCAGCTGTTTAGTCGATCGAGAAATCGGAGACACTCGCGTGCCAACTGAACACGCTCATCCTTCGAGCGCATGATCGTGTTCGTCACATGCACGGGAATGCCGATCGCATCGGCGTCGGCCTGGTCCTCGCGATCCATCACCAGACCATCGAGGAAGCCATAGTGCCTGACAATCGAGGCGCAGTTTGTCGCGACGCCGAGCTCGTTCATGATCTTTGCGGTCGGCCCCTTGATGGCGCGGCCGCCGACCAGCGGCGAGATTGCGACGATGGAGGCCTTGGTCGCATCCAGGGCCGCGCGGATACCGGGTACAGCCAGGATCGGATCGATGCTGAGATACGGGTTCGACGGACAGACGATGATGGCATCGGCGGCGCCGATGGCCCGCAATGCGGCGCTGGTCGCCGTTCCACCGCTGGGGCTCTGGAATTCGATCTTCTTGACCTCGGGCCGCGCCAGCAGCTCGACGAAATAGCGTTGAAATGCGAGCTTCTGATCGGCCGTCACGACGATCGTCGCAAACGGATCGTCGGTCATCGGCAGGATGCTCGCCTCAATGCCGAGCTGCGATGCAATCCTGCCCGTGAAATCGGTCAAGGTCACGCCGGCGCTCAGCGCGCGCGAGCGCAGGACGTGCATGGCAAGATCGCGGTCTCCCAAGCGAAACCATGTCTCGCCGTTCAGGCCGCCGAGCGCCTCCATGAAGTTCCAGCTTTCGCCGGCTCGTCCCCAGCCGCGCTCTTCGTCGGCAAGCTCGCCCAGCGTATAGACCACCGTGTCGATGTCCGGTGAGATCGTGAGGCCAAGATGCTCGAAGTCGTCGCCTGTGTTGACGATGACGGCGAGCTTGGCGCCCAGCAGGCGATTGAGGCCATAGGCAAGCTTGGCGCCTCCGACTCCGCCGCAAAGCGCAACAACGTTGAGGTCAGCGCCACTCATCGGAACATGTCCTGGCTCTTGGGTCGCGCGAGCGCGGCCGCGGGTGAGACCGGTCCATCAAGCGTGAGGCCACGGACGAGGATGATCGGCATGCCCTCGCCCGCTTGCCCCATCAGGAGCGAGGCGGCGCCGGCGATCTCATCGGCGATGGCAACTTCAGTGACGCGCATCGCCCGGCCAAACATGTCTGGAACACCAATTTGGCTCAGCAACGAGGGAATGCCGGCAGCGCCGATCGCCACGCCGACGACACCATTGCGCCAGGGACGGCCGAAACTGTCGTTGATGATGATTCCAAGATCGAGGTCGCCGGCTGCGTCCAGCGCGATCTTCAGCCTCTGCGCTGATCCGTCAGGATCTTTGGGCAGCAGCAGGACGCGCTCTTCGCCTTCACGGTGTTCGATGTTCGATTGATCGATGCCGGCGTTGGCCATGACGAAGCCGAGCCGGTGCGCGGCGATGACGACGTTCGGCCGTGTCTTGACGACCTCCGCGGATTCGCGCAGCACGACCTCGAGGAAGCGCGGGTCCTTGCCGACCGTCGCCGCGAGTTCGAGCGCCTCCGGCGACGGCTCGACGTCGCTCAGCCGAACGTACCGCCCTTCCGATTTCGAGACGATTTTCTGCGCAATGACGAGGATGTCGCCCCGCTGCAGCTCGAGAGACATCCCGGCCAGGCTCTGCCTGATGAGCGCGGCAAGATCCTCGCCCGGCTCGACGCGCCGAATGTCCTGCAGGGCGATGTATTCGACTCGCGTCCCCACAGGCATGGATCAGGTACCCGGGGTAGCGGACAGGCCGGTGATGCGGATGCCCGCGCCGGGCACCTTGTAGCGTCGATTGATCCCGATCAGCACGGATGTCAGCGCCTCGGCTGCCGCCGAATTTGCCAGCACGCCGCCGTCGATGCCTGCGGATGCAACTTCATTCGCGAGACCGATGACGACGTCGCGCGCCGCCTTGTCGTCGCCAAAGACCAGAACGTCGCAATCCGCCCGGCTGCCCTGGTGCAGCTTGGTCGCGCCCACATTGTGGAAGGCGGAGACGACCCGCACGCCGGGTCCGAGCAACTGCTGCGCGATCTGCGCGGCCGAGCCGGCGGACGGAAGCTGGACCACGGACACCTTCGGCGGCACCAGCGGGACCGCGGCATCCACGACGATCTTGCCCTGAACCACGTCCTTGACTTCGTTCAGCGTCGCATCATGGCTCGCGAACGGCACGGCAACGACCACGATGTCGGCAGCCCGCGCGGCGGCGGAATTGTCGTCGCCCGCAACGTCGCCGGTCATGGTCTCCGCCGCGCTCCTGGCCTTCTCTGCGGAGCGTGAACCGAGAATGACTTTGTAACCGGCCGCAAGCCAGCATTTCGCGAGGCCGGATCCCAAGTCACCGGTTCCTCCAAGGATGGCAATCGTCGGCTTCGTGTTCATGTCTCGGTGGCCTTTCCGGGATTAGTCGAGGGGCATTTCGGTGAGCGGCACGAGCTTGACGCCGGCCTTCTCGAGGCCCTCCCGCACCGCACGAGCCGTGGCGACGCCCGTGGGCTCGTCGCCATGGACGCACAGCGAGTGGACCTTGCATGTGATCTTCTTGCCGTTGCGGGAGGTGATGGTGTTGTTCAGCACCATATCGAGCACCTGCCGGGTGGCGACCGCCGCGTCCTTGATGACCGAGCCCGCGATCTTGCGCGATGTCAGATTGCCGTCGTCGTCGTACTGGCGATCGCAGAAGCCTTCGATTGCGACGGGCAGTCCGAGCTTGCGGCCGGCTTTCTCCATCTCGGACCCAGCGAGAGCCACATAGATGATGCGCGGATCGACGGCCTTGATGGCGCGGCCGATGGCCAGCGCGTATTCAGCGTCTTCGGCGGCCATGTTGTTGAGCGCGCCGTGCGGCTTGAGGTGGGTGACCCGCTCGCCTTCGTAGGCCGCCATCGCCTGCAGCGCGCCAATCTGATAGGCGACCATGTATTCGAGGTCGTCGGGGCGCATATCGATGCGCCGACGTCCGAAACCCCAGAGATCGTTGAAACCGGGATGAGCACCGATCGTGACGCCGAGGCGCTTGGCTTCGCGCACGACGTTGCGCATCACCCGCGGGTCACCGGCGTGAAAGCCGCAGGCGATATTGGCCGATCCGATGATCTTGAGGATTCCGGCATCGTCACCGACGTCGTAGGCACCGAACCCTTCGGCCATGTCGGCGTTCAAGTTGATCGATATGGTCATCCGTCACCTCGTCTGCTCGAGCTATAATGTCCTATCATTAGTAAGACAATCCCTTTTGCAAACAATTTTTCCCGTTTTCCGAAGATCGTTTTTAAGGAACGACGGCAGGCGGCCGTCTCACGAGATCCGCATTGAACCATCATCCCAATGATAGTATGTATCCCCAATCCTGGCAAGCTACGCTGCCCCGATGGCGACACGTCCGATCGGCGGCGGCAGCTCCCACCAAACAACCCATCGCGAAGGCCGGTTCGAATGTTCCTGTCGAATACAAGTTCATCTCACAACCAACCGCTCGACCCGGCGGATGCCGCCACGCTGGCGCGTGAAGAAGCGAGCGAAGTCGAGCGCTTTCTCGCCTTCCGACCGAACCACGCGGAAACGCCGCTGCGATCGCTGCCGGCGCTCGCCCGCGAATTCGAGGTCAAGTCCATCCATATCAAGGACGAATCGCATCGGCTCGGCCTCGGCAGCTTCAAGGCACTGGGCGGATCCTACGCCGTCGTCAGGCTACTGCTGGAGCATGCGAGCAGCAAGCTGGGCCGCGCGGTGGATATCAGCGAGATCGGGACGCCTGCGATACGCGAGATCGCGCGCAGCCTGACGGTCGGCTGCGCCACCGATGGAAATCATGGGCGATCGGTCGCGGCCGGCGCGCAGATGGTCGGAGCCAAGGCGGTCATCTTCGTACATTCCGGCGTCACGGATGAACGCGTGCAGGCAATTGCCCGCTTCGGCGCGGAAATCGTGCGGGTGCCCGGCACTTACGACGACTCCGTCGCTGTCGCCGACAAGGTCTGCCAGGACAATCATTGGATCGTCGTCTCGGATACGTCCTGGCCCGGCTATGAGCGCATCCCCGGACTGGTCATGCAGGGCTATACGGCGATGCTGAACGAGATCCTCCGGCAGCAGCCGGAGACGCCCACCCATGTCTTCATCCAGGCCGGCGTCGGCGGCCTCGCGGCCGCGGTCGCCGGTTACTTTGATGTCGTCTTTGGCAAGAGCCGGCCGACATTCGTGGTCGTCGAACCCGAACGGGCTGCGTGCCTCTATCAAAGCGCCATTGCGGGCGCGCCGATCAAGATCGCCCATGGCGAGCCGACGATCATGGCGATGCTCGAATGCTACGAGCCTTCTCTGGTTGCCTGGCGCATCCTGTCGCGGAAGGCGGACGCGTTCATGATGGTCGGCGAAGAAGGTGCCGCGGCAGCGATGCGCCGCCTCGCGCATCCGACGGGCGATGATCCGGCCATTGTGGCCGGCGAAAGCGGCGCAGCCGGATTGGCCGGCCTTTGGCGCGCCGCCAAGAGCAGCGCCGCGCGTGAATCGCTGGGCTTGAACCAGGCGTCGCGCGTCCTGCTGATCAACACCGAGGGTGCGACCGACCAGAAGCGCTACACGGAAATCGTGGGTGCTTCGCCGGGCAGCATCCTCGCCTAGAGCGAACCGGGAGCGGGCCTTGCGCCCGCTCCTTCGTCAGGCCTTCGTGCGCTTCTTCGATTTTTCGAGAAGATCGGAACGGAGCGCGAAGCAACTGCGATGATAATGGATGTTGGCGACGTAGACGGCGATGTCGTTGCTGTCGACCAGCACCAGGCGACAATCGGCGGTTGGTTCGCCGAGGCCGATCTTGAGCAGTTCGGCCGTTTCGGGATCGGCCACGCCGATCGTCACGACCTGATGAGCATGGGCGAGCGTGATGTCGTCCATCTCCATGATTTTCGTCAGCGCGGCCGTGTGGGTGAAGCGCTTGCGGTCCTTGAGGTAGAGGTTGCGCGCCAGATGGAGGTTGACGACCGAAAACGGCTCGTCCTCGTTGTATTGCACGCTTCTGAGAAACGCGTAGCTGGCGGCGGGCCGGCCTTCATGCGCGGCGAGCCGGGGCGGATCCGCATTCTCCTCGACATAGACGCGCTTGAGGACGTTGTTCCTGACGGAATCGACCATCGACTCGAAATCATTGGCCAGGTTCAGCCAGTGACGATTCTTGGGTCTTCCGGACACGAACGTCCCGCGTCCCTGCTGGGCGTCGAGGAGCCCCTCGTTCCGCAACATCTCGATCGCCTGCCGGATCGTAACGCGCGCGACGCCGAATTCGGTTTCGAGCTCCTCGATGGTCGAGATCTTGTCGCCCTCTTGCCATCGCCCGGACTCGACCCGTTGGCGCATGACCGATGCAACCTGCACGTAGAGGGGGACCCGGCTGCGCTCGTAATTTGGGACTACCTTATTCATGATAGTAAGATAGTCCATTTCATCGCCAAAGGCGAGTTTTTATCGCCGAACAACTAGGATCGTCGCAAGAGCCATCGCAGCGCTCGTCTCACATAATCCAACGCCATCGATCGCATGAGCGCACCGGCGTCGAATTCCCTGACCATGGCCGGCTCGCCCTCGCCTCCACCCGATCGATGGGAGAGCCGCGTCTCGAGGTTCTGGACAAAGACAGCGATGATTCGTCCGGCCACATCCTGGATCAGGCCGGAGCGGCTGAACTGCGCCAGGGCCCCGGTCAAGGTGAAGCCGATGCTGAGATCGACCTTGGTTTGATTCTCCACGTCACCCGGCTTGACGGCATAGCCGATCAGGCCGCGGGTTGACGAGTTGCTGCGCTTGTCCTTGCCTGCGCCGACAATCGTGCCCGTGCGGCGCGCATCATCGCGCGTCACATCGGCGATGCCTTGAAATTCGGCAGAGATCGGCCCGACCTTGATCTTGATCTGGCCGTCGACGTGACCGTCGACCGGCTCTCCGGCCAACGATGCGCCCGGCAGGCAGGCCGCGACCGCGCCGATGTCGGAGAAGAAATTCCAGACGTCATCGATCGGATGCCCGACGGTGAAGCTCTGCGTGAACGTCGTTTGCGGCTTCCAGCTCGTATCCCTGAGCGAGGCCGCCGCCGCTGCCGGAGCTTCCGCCTTTTTCACAGCTGGTGCGGCGGTTGTCTTGGGCCGAGCCGCAGCGGAGGTCACCGCGGTCGCATTGCCCGAACCCGAGGGTCCAAGACGCGTCCGGTTTCCGTTTGGAATCGCCGCGATCCCTCGCCCCCTGCGGTCTGCGATCACACCCTGGATGGCGCGCACGATGCCGACATAGCCGGTGCAGCGACAGAGGTTTCCGCTCATGGCCACGCGAATATCGCGCTCGCTGGGGTCCTGCATGCGCAGCACGACATCGCGCGCCGACACAACCATCCCCGGCGTGCAATAGCCGCATTGCAGGCCGTGCTCCCTCGTGAAGGCCGCACGCAGCTCGCGCGTGATCTCGTCGTCGTCGAGCCCCTCGATCGTCGTGACGTCGGCCTGCTGGCAAGCCAACGCGAAGGTGATGCAGGAGCGCGTGGGCACACCATCGACAAGCAGTGTGCATGCACCGCAGACGCCGTGCTCGCAGCCCAGATGGGTGCCGGTCAGATTGAGCTTCTCGCGGATAAAGTCCGCAAGATGCGTTCGCGGCTGGATCTCCGCGCTGACGGCGCTCCCGTTGACGTTGAGGTTGCAGGTGCTCATTGCGGCCGTGCCTGCTCGATCGCGCGGCGCAGCGCAGCGACATGGGTTTGCTTGTCCAGGGGATCGACCATCCCTGCCTTCTCCAGAATCTCGTCGACAGCCCGGCCGTCGAAACTGTCGTTCAGCCGCGGAGCGCGGCCGTCGCCGATCACATTGCTTGCCTTGGCAATGACGATCGGACGGCTCTCCGTCGCGCCGATCACCGCGCGGCTGATGCCGCGATCGGGGTCGGTCATGAAGGCGCCGATCGCATGGGCAAATTCGCCCGTCTTGCGGCAGCTCTTGTAATAGCCCCAGCGCGCCGATTTGCTCAGTCGCGGCACCACGACGCGAACGAGAACTTCACCAGGGCGCAGGTCGGCTTCGAGAGCGCCGACCATGTAGTCCTCAACGGCCACGGTCCGCTCTCCGGCCGGGCCGCGCAGCACGACTTTGGCCCCAACCGCGGCGAGGATCGAGTGCCAGTCGGCGGACGGATCGGCATGCGTCAAGCTTCCGCCGATGGTGCCGCGATTGCGCACCGCGCGGTATGCGATGCCGTTGGCGACCGTCGGCAGCGCACCGCGGGTGACGTCGGTGACACGGAGGTCCTCGATATCGGCATGCGTGACGCACGCCCCGATCGAGATTTCGTCCGCGCCGTCACTGAAACAACGGAGCTCTTCGATCCCGGTGAGGTCGACGATCAGATCGGGCTGCACGAGCCTGAGATTCAACATCGGCCCGAGCGACTGGCTCCCGGCCATCATCTTGACGGTTCTGCTGTCGTCCGCGATGAGCCTGATCACCGCGTCGACCGCATCGGGGCGCGCATAGTCGAAATTGACAGGTTTCACGCCGGCAACCCTTCTGCCAGTTCGGGCGCCCTCTCCTTGCGGCGCTCGGCTGCGGCCCGAATGGCCTCGAGGACACGCCGTGGCGTCATTGGTGTGTGCAAGACCTGGGCCCCAAGAGGCCGCAATGCGTCATTGACCGCGTTGCCGATTGCCCCGGGAGGCGCAATGGCACCGCCCTCGCCGATGCCTTTGACACCGAACTCCGTATAGGGCGCCAACGTCTCCATGTGGCCGAGCTTGGGCGCCGGCACCTCGGTCGGGCCCGGCAACAGATAGTCGGCAAAGGTCGATGCGAGCGGCTGCCCCGACGTGTCAAAGTTCATCTCTTCATACATTGCGGTGCCGATGCCTTGCGCCAGCCCGCCATAGATTTGCCCATCGACGACCATGGGGTTGATCAGCTGGCCGCCGTCTTCGACGACCACGTAGTCGATCAGCTCGATATCGCCCAACTCCGGATCGACGGCGACCACCGCGATATGGGTCGCGTAGCTGAACGTCCCGGAATCGCGCGCCGGCTTGTAGCCGATGGTGACCTCCAGGCCCCTCGGATCGACCGTTGCCGGCAGATCCTGCGGCCGGCGATACCAGGTGTGCGCGATTTCATCGATCTTCACGCTGTTCGACGGACCGACGACCGCGCCGTTCTCGAGTTTGACATTCTCGACTTCGGTCTGCAGCAGATGCGCGCCAATCCCCTTGATGAGCTTGGCGAGTTCACGCGAGGCCGTCGCAACGGCGCCGCCGGACATCACCGCGCAGCGCGATCCCCAGCTGCCTGTCGAGTACGGCGTGTACTCGGTGTCGCCGTGAACCAGCTTGATGCGCGCGATGTCGATCCCAAGGATCTCGTGCGCGACCTGCGGAAGCGTGGTCTCCATGCTCTGACCATGCGAATGCGCGCCGATGCGAAGCTCGAGGCCGCCGTCGGGGGTCATGCGGGCGGTCGCCTGTTCGTGTCCCGGAACCATCGGGATGCCCCAGCCTGCGTAGACCGACGTGCCGTGCGCACCCTGCTCGCAATAGACTGACAGCCCGACCCCGATCAGCCGGCCGTCCGGCTCGCCCTTCTTCTGGCGCGCGCGGAGGCCCGCCAAATCGATCTTTGCCAGAGCCTGTCGCAGCGATTCCGGATAATCTCCGCTGTCGAAATGCTTCTTGGTGATGTTGTCGAACGGCATCTGCTCCGGCCGCACCAAATTCTTGAGCCGCACCTCGTACGGCTCAAGACCGCATTCGTGTGCGATCGCGTCCATCATCAGCTCGATCGCGTAGCAAACGCCGGTGCGGGCAACGCCGCGGTAAGGCAGGATCGGACATTTGTTGGTGGACACCGACCAGGTGCGGCAGCGATAGGACGGGAAATCGTATGGCCCGGGCAAAATGCTGGCGATCTGCGCAGCCTCCAGACAGGCAGAAAACGGATACGACGAATAGGCGCCGGAATCGACCGAGGCCTCGCACTCGACACCGCGCAGTTTCCCGTCGCGATCGGCGTAGACGGTGATGTTATAATGATGCTCGCGGCAATTCGCGCCCGCCGTCAAATGCTCGCGACGATCTTCGATCCAACGCACGGGATAGCCGCAGCGCATGGCGAGCCAACCCAGACAAACATCCTCCGTCAGCACGATACCCTTGTAGCCGAAGCCGCCGCCGACATCGGGCGAGACGATGCGGATCTTCAGCTGCTCGAGATTGAGGCATTCCGACAGACCGTTGCGCACGATGTGCGGTTGCTGATTGCCGGTGTAGAGGACGAGCTGATCCATCCGCTTGTGCCAGACGGCAACCGTCCCGCGGCCTTCCATCGGCGCCATGCTCTGCCGCGCGGTCGATATCTCGCGCGTGATCTTGATCGGAGCGTCGTAGGCCGCTTCCATGTTGATGTCGACAAACGTCTCGAGGAAGACATTGTCGCCCCACTCTTCGTGTACCAGGGCCGAGTCCGGACGCCGCGCCAGCAGCATGTCATGCACGGCCGGCAATTCCTCGAAATCAACTTCGACCGCAGCTGCAATGTCCTCGGCTTCCGCGCGGCTATCGGCGACGCACATCGCGATCAATTCGCCGACCTGACGGACCTTCTCGAACGCGAGGATCGGCTGATCGGAAGGCTTGAAGCCCGGCAGTCCGGACACAGCGCGAATGGGACGCGTATCGGCCGCGATATCCGACGCAATGAACACGCTGCTGCGGAGGTGCGGCGGGATACGGATATCCTTGATCCGCGCATGGGCAAGCGGACTACGGACGAACGCAACGTCGCGCATGCCGGGCAAGCGAATATCGCCGACATATTCGCCTCGTCCACGGAGAAAGCGATCATCTTCCTTTCGGGAAACGGAAGCTCCAACGCCCTGCTTTGCCACTCCGTCTCCCCTTTTGTCGTCGGTGTCCGGAGCGATCGACGGCTCGAACATCAAATTCATTCTATTATCGCAAAGATAGCATCACTAGGATTGAGCGTCGAGTCTCGAGAACCCTCCCGCGTGCGACAATAGCGAGTTCGCATCACCGACGCCGCCAAAAAAGGAGGGGCCCAAACCTTGGGCCCCTTCCCGATCGATCCGGCCCTTGATTACCTGGCTGGGGCGGAATTGCACCAGTCGTAGATGCTGAGCGCCATGACCTTGATGGCCGTCAGGTAATCATCGATCGACACATACTCGTCGTTCGCATGCATGACCGCCGTCGAACCGGGTCCGAAGATCACGGTCGGCGTATTCGCGTACTTGTTCAAGAACCGCGTGTCCGCCGCACCCTGGCGCCCCGAGATCGTGGGCTTCTTGCCAGTCACTTCGGTATAGACATCGCAGACGGTCTGCACGATCGGATGCTGGACCGGAATCTCCGAGGCCTCGGCGTCGTAGCCGACGAACTTCACCACGGGAGGATGGTCCTTCATCCAGGGATCCTGAGCCGCAACCTCGGCAATCTTCTTGACGAGGCTCTGCTTGACGCCCTCGTGGTCCTCGCTCGGAACCGTGCCGATCGATCCCTTCAGAACGGCGCTGGCCGGGAAGGCGCTCGGATAATTGCCGGCCTGGAAGCTGCCGATGATGCAGGGCAAGGAGTCGATGGCGCTCGGGTAGAGCGCGTGCTTGACGTTCGCAACGCGCTCGTCTTCCAGCTCCTGCACGGCTTTCACGATCTTGTTGCCGAGCTCGATGGCGCTGATGCCAAGGTAGCGCTGCTGGATACCGGCGGGTTTGCCTTCGATGTCGATCTGGAACCAGATACGCCCGATGCAAGCCGGCTGCACGAACAGGTCACTGGTCTCGCCGGAAATACCGGCATCCGCCTTGTATCCGCGGATGACAGTGTCGAGCGTGCCGTGTCCGCTGACTTCCTCGTCGATGACGATGTTGATCATGACATCGCCCTTCGGAGTGAGCCCAAGCTCCTTCAAGTACTGGACCGCGAGCACGTGGCTGGCAACGCCGCTCTTC
This sequence comes from Bradyrhizobium sp. AUGA SZCCT0105, assembly GCF_018129565.1. NCBI lineage: Bacteria > Pseudomonadati > Pseudomonadota > Alphaproteobacteria > Hyphomicrobiales > Nitrobacteraceae > Bradyrhizobium > Bradyrhizobium sp. AUGA SZCCT0105. Next base: position 20,993 of record NZ_JAFCMK010000017.1, read on the forward strand.
ATGTCGCACGAACCGCGGCCATAGATGCGCCCGTTCTTGATCGAAGCCGACCACGGATTGTCGCTCCATCCCTCGCCGTTGCCGACGGGGATCACGTCGGTGTGACCGTTGAGAAGCAGCGAGCGGCCGCCGCCGGTGCCTTTCAGGGTGGCAACGATATTGGGGCGATTCTCATAGCCGCGATCGACCGGGCGATAGCCGGGATGCTTCTTCAGCTCGTCCCAATTGGTCTCCCACATGTCGACCTCGAGACCGACCTCGGTCAGGTAGCCGTGCATGTGCTTCTGGATCGCAGCTTCGTCGCCGGTCACGCTCGGGATCGCGACCATATCCTGGAGGAACTTGATCGCGTGATCCTTCGAAGCGTCGACCTTGTCGAGGATCTTCTTGCGTACGGGGTCTGTCATCTGCTTGTCGCCTGTGTTGAGCGTTTTCCGGTTTCGTTACTTGGCGCGCAGGCGCGGGATGATCTCACGCGCGATGGTCTCGACCTGGTCCGCCTGATACTTGTACGGGACGAAGATGATCTTCTGGACGCCCAGCGCGATATGCTCGCGAAGCTGGGCGACGCACTCATCGACCGAGCCCATGATGGCGCTCTCGCGGCTGCAATCGCTGTGAGCCGGGAAATCCCACTCCTTGTTGAGCCAGTCCATCATGTCGGCTTCGACCGCCTGCCGTGATTTGCCGATCATGATCGGCAGCTGCGAGGCGTTCTTCAAAGTCGACGGATCCTTGCCGCCCTCCTTGGCGAAGTTGATGATCTTGTCCCAGGACTTCTTGAAGTCGGCGGGACGATAGAAGTAGGTCAGCCAGCCATCCCCGTTCAGAGCGGCGCGCTTCAGCACGGGATCGGCGTATCCGCCGATCAGCAGCGGAATTTGCGGCTGCGCCGGCTTGGGATACATCACCGCCTTCGAAATGTTGTGGCGCATGTATTCGCCGGTCACCGACTCTTCGGTCCACAGCCGGCGCATGATCTCAAGATTTTCATCCATGATCTTGCCGCGCTTCTCGAAGGGAATGCCGAGCGCATCGAACTCGCGCTTGTACCATCCGGACGCCATGCCCATGATCAGGCGGCCTTCGGACAGCTGATCCATGCTCGAGAGCTGCTTGGCGAGAGCCACCGCGTTACGGAGCGGCAGAACCAGGATGCCGGTGCCCATCTTGATCCGCTTCGTGCGCGCAGCAATGCCCGTCAGCGTCGTCAACGAATCGATGATCGGGAAGTTCGGATCGACGCCGAGGAGCATGTGATCCCAGACCCAGACCGAATCATAGCCGAGCTCCTCGACCCGAACGCCGTACTCGACGAGCGCCCGGGCGTTGGGCATTTCGGGATAGGCGGTGAAGTTGCGCGCGGCAATACCAAACGTGTTGGCGAGCGTGGTCATCAATAGATCTCCGGACTTGGTGTAGCTTTAAGCGGTGAAGAGACGGTCGGGATCGAGCATCCGCAGCGTCTCGAGTTCGTGGTCGGTCGGCGGCGACGTGACGTGGAGGTTCTCGTCGAAGTCGAGCCTGAAGCCGGTATTGTCCTGTACTTCCTCGCGGCCGACGCCGGGATTGAGCGCGAGCACCTTGATGCGCCGGGTCCTGTCGTCGAAGCCGAACACGGCGAGCTCGGTAATCACGCGCCACATGCCGCCGCTCGGCAGGCCGGAGTCGCGCCGGCTGGTGCCGCCGCGAATGAACCCGGGGCTGGTGATGAAGTCGACCTTTTCGACGAAGCGCCGCTTCTCGTGCTTCATCGCGACGATCATGTTGGTCAGGCTGGAGATGTCATTGCCGCCGCCGGTACCCGGCAGGCGCGTCTTCGGCTTGGCCGGGTCGCCGATGAACGACGAGTTCAGATTGCCGAACTGATCGATCTGGGCGCCGCCCATGAAGCCGACATCGACGTAACCGCGCTGGAGCAGCAGCAGGACATCGGCGCTGCCGAGGACCATGTTGGCGCGCTTGGTGCAGCGCTGGTCGTTGGTCGACGGCGGCAATTTGCCCGGCTCGACGAAGGCGCCGACCACGCCGCCCTCGAACAGAATGGTCAGGGCTGGACAGCGGGTGCGCTGGGCCAGGGTTGCAGCGAGCAGCGGCACGCCGATGCCGGCGAAGACCACCTGCCCGTCCTGCAGCTGGCGCGCGCTCAAGATCGCGAGAATTTCGCTTGCGGTGTAGCGCTGCGCCTCAGTCATTGTAGATGCTCCTGCCCTTCTGCGTTGCCTCCAACACCTCATCCATGCCGATCAGCGAGAGATATTCGTTCCAGGACTTCGGGCTGTAAAAATAGCGGTCGAGATATTCCTGCATGCCCTTCACGGGATCCGCGTTGACCTGCGCGACATAGGCTTCCATGTGCCGCATCATCGGCTCATAGAGGCCGTAGCACTCGTGCGGCGCCGATCCGTAGGGAACCTCGACCACGGCATCGACACAGAAGAACGGGATCTTGGTCTGGTCCGGCGCGCGCCGGATCTGGTCGTTCGAGACGATCCGCTCGGTCGTGAGGATCACGCTGTTGGCAGCGAGCGCGAGATCGATGTCCATGAATTGCAGGCCGTCGATCTGGGCGTTACCGTAGGGGTCGCAGCGCTGGACGTGGATCAGCGCGACGTCGGGGTTGAGCGCGGGGACCAGCAGCAGCTTCTCGCCCGTGAACGGACAGTCGATCTGCTTGGCTTCGGGACGCTGACCAACGATATCCGACCCCAACATGGCGCGGGTCGGCAGGAACGGAACACCCATGCCGCCGGCGCGAAAGCGCATGCCGACAGCCATGTGGCTCCATTCCTCATAGCGCTTGCCGCCACTCTCCACGTGATGCCGCATCACCTTGGACAGGCCCCAGAGAATACCTTGGGCGAACCAGCTGGTGACGACGTGGTTCGCGATGCCGGATCCGAACACGAGGTCGCCGTCCGTCGAGACGATGCAGCGCGAAATCGAAAGGTCCTTGCGACGCTGGCGGATCAGCTCCCAGAGCAGCGCCATCGGCGTGCGGGACATGGTCGACCCGCCAATACCCACTTTCATGCCATCTTGGACGAAGCCTGCCGCTTCCTCGAGCGACACCACCTTTTCGCGCAGGCTGCGGTCGCGCTGCGCCATCTTCTCTCTGAGCCGCGTGTACGGCTCCACCAGGGTATCCGGCAAAACATCCTCCTTGTCGGCAACCGGCAGCGGCTGAGGAGCGAACCGCAGGCCCTTCCTGCCAATTGGACCTATCGTACTAATGTTAGTCCCATACGTCTAGCAGAATCTTCGCGACGGCCGATCGTGACGGATTCGGTCTCCGCGATATGCCTTGGGTTTGCGATCGCCGGGCGCACAGTAAAACGACGAGCAATGCCTACCTTTGCAGCCTGGTCTTCCCGACTCTCCCGACTCTCGCTATCCGCTGTGCGAGCGGCCGGAGTTGCCGCAGTGCTGACCTGGTCAGCTCAGGATGGGAACTCGAAGCGACGGCATAAGGACCATAAGCCGATAGATAGGATGTCCTGCCCTGCATCACGGCCTTTGGCACAGATCATGCTTATGAACCAGCGTCGCTTTCGAGAGCGTCGCATGCAGCGCGCTGCTTCGATGGCGATCACCCGGTTGAAGCGAGCGCGTGGCGCGGCAGCGGGCGCACAGGCGTCAACAAGAACCAACAAGAGAGGATGGACCGTGGAGCATTATCTTACCTCGACACCAGATCATCTTCATTGGGGACTGTGGGATGGTCGGCTCAGTCCCGTCATCAGAATTGCGTCTGGTGATCGGGTAACGATCGAAACGCTATCGGCCGAGCCGGATGAAGCGTTCGATCTCGTGAGCGACCTGGTCGAACCGCTTGGCTGCAGCGACATCCCCGCGTCCCACGGAGCCGCACCGCGGCTATTGACCGGACCGATCCACATCGAGGGCGCCGAACCGGGTGACGTGCTCGAGGTTCGGGTCCTCGATGTCCGCTTGCGATCGGACTGGGGTTGGAACATGAGGGCCCCAACGAGCGCTGCGCGGGAAACGTCATTGGACTTTTGCTGCCGGTATGTCCCGCTCGATCGCACGCGCAACATCGCGCGCCTGCCCTGGGGACGGGAGCTGAGGTTGTCGCCGTGCTTTGGCAACTTTGGTGTCGCGCCGCCGGCGAACTGGGACCCCCGCAAGCCGAACGAAGCGAATGGTTTCAGCGGGCGCATCGACAACAGGGATCTCGGCGTCGGATGCACCGCCTATTTCCCGATCTTCGTCGCAGGCGCATTGTTCTCGGCGGGTCATGGCCACGCGCTGCTGGACGATGGGGCTGCGCAGCTCTCCGCCATCGAAACGGCGCTCGCCGGCACGTTCGAATTTCACATTCGCCGCAATCTGCATCTGGCGACCCCTCGGGTCGAGACCACATCCGCGTCGGCCAGCACATCGACCGTCAATGCGTTCACACCGCAAGGCCGCAGCCAACGCACGAACTAGTGTTGCACGCCGCGCACAGCGCCTTGGCTCATCGTCGCCCGTGCAATGACACCGTCTATTGCTGCTGCAACGCCCGCTCAACGATAGCCACGGCTTCCGGAGGAGCCTTGGCCTTCCACATTGCGATTGGTGCCGACGCACCTTGCTTGAGCGCGGCGAGAACAGGAGCCGGCGCCGGCTCCGCGATCTCAACCCCGTTGGCGCGCATGCGCGCATAATTCTCGACTGTGCGATTGGCCAGAAGCTGGAACTGGCTTTGTTCCGTCTCGGCAGCCACCTGCATCACCTGGCGTTGAACCGATTCCGGCAGCGCTTCAAAGGCATCGGTCCTTACAAAAGCAATCGAGATCGGAATCGCGTAGTTGATCGCCGTGAAATGGGTCAGATCCTGCCAGAGCTTTCGGCCGGCCCCGCCATCGCCAGACGTCAGGATAGCATTCAGCACATGGCTTCTTACCTTGGCGATTGCCTCGTTGAACGGAAGATACTCCGCCGTTGCACCGACCGCGCGCATGACCTCGGCCGAATTGTAGTCATACGTCCGCGCGGCAATGGATCGCAGGTCCGCCGGCGTCGAGATTGGCTGGACAGTCCAGAGGCCGGTGGACGGCCAAATGGTGATGTACAGGAGCTTGAGGCCCTGTGCGGCCAACGCCTTCTCGTAGAGTGGCCGCGCGCGTGCGTTGATGGTCCGCGCCGCCTCGATGGACTGGACGACAAACGGCAGCGACGGCAGACCAAATACCGGATCGGACGCTTCGAGTGGCCCCGCGAATGCATCGCCACCGGCAATCCGTCCCTCTTGGGCCGCACGCAGCATTTCGCCGGAGCTGATCTTCAACTCGTTATCGAACGCATTGCGGACCGTAACGTATCCGTTCGTCTGTGTGGACACGAGCTCCGCGAATTTTGCCAAGCCAACTCCCGAGATATTGCTTCGAGGATATTCCGTCGCCATCTGCCACGCCACTTGAGCGGACGCAGGTGCGCTGAAGAAGGCCGTCGACGCGATGAGAAGAAGCGCCGCCATGGCAGAGCGCAGACCGGCCCAACTGGTCGACCAAGGCAAATCAGAATCCGAATCGAGCACCGGATATATCCCGCAGGCACAGTTTGACTTCGATCAGTCTTGCCTATGCTGACGGGGCCGTCAAACATGCCGTCCTGGACCGGCGAGTGCCCGTCATCGCTTGCTGCTACGCCGTTTCTCGGCACGGCGCGGCGCCGCCTTTGCCGTCGCGCGGGCCTTGCTCGGCTTTGGTGCCTGCAACCCGTAGGACGAGAACCCCTTCGCGGTGTCGGCGATCTCCTCGTCGCTCAGGATGATCCGCGAGTCGAGCGCAAGCGAGAGGTAGTACTGCCGCGCGAGGGTCTCGAGCTCGACCGCGAGCCACATCGCCTTGTCGAGATTGGCGCCGAGCGCGATCATGCCGTGATTGGCGAGCAGGCAGCCATTGCGACCCTCCAGCGCGGCGATCGCATGATCGGACAATTCCTTGGTGCCGTAACGCGCGTAGCCGGCGCAGCGGATGTCGGTGCCGCCGAATGCCGCCATCATGTAGTGGCAGGCCGGGATCGGCTTGCGCGCGATCGCAAGCACGGTCGCATAGGTCGAGTGGGTATGGACGATGGCGCCGACATCGGGCCGGGCGCGCGTGATGTCGAGATGGAAGCGCCATTCGGTAGAGGGCTGCAGCGGCCCCTCCCACGCGCCATCGTCGCCCTCGAGCGACATCGACGCGATCATCTCCGGCCTCATCGAATCATACGGGGTCGCCGAGGGCGTGATCAGCATCCTGTCCTTGTAGCGGGCGGAGATGTTGCCCGATGTCCCCTGGTTGAGACCCGACGCATTCATCCATCGGCACTTGGCAATGATCGCCTCGCGCAATTGTCGTTCCTCACGGGTCATACGGACTGCCTTTCTCTTCAGCACGAATTGCCTCTTCAGCAGGGATTGCGTGGCGGCTCGCCGATGTCTTGCACCGCCAACTGTCCTCTTTACTCTGGACCAGCGTAGGACCCCGCCGCTTCATCCCTTCTCGGCGGAGAGGAACAGGCGATAGGCCGGGTTCTCGCTCTCGTTCCAGTAGGGATAGCCGAGCGCGTCGAGCGCCTGAACGAACCGGGCGCGCTCCGAAGGCTTGACTTCGATGCCTGCCAGGATGCGTCCGTAGTCGGCGCCATGATTCCGGTAGTGAAACAGCGAAATGTTCCAGTCGGGCGCTAGGCTCTCAAGGAATTTCAACAACGCGCCAGGACGCTCGGGAAACTCGAAGCGGTAGATCACCTCGTCCCTCAGAAGCGGCGCGCGACCACCCACCATGTAGCGCACATGGTCCTTGGCCATTTCGTTCTCGCTCAGATCCAGGATCGGATAGCCCTCGCGCCGCAGCAGCTCCATGACTTCCCGCTTCTCGGCCTCGCCGCGGCTCAGCGCGATGCCGACGAACAGCTGCGCCGGCGCGGTCGTCTCGGCGAAGCGGTAGTTGAATTCCGTGATGGCCCGCGAGCCGAGGATGCGGATGAAATGGCGATAGCTGCCCGGCTTCTCCGGCACCGTTACCGCAAGCAGCGCCTCCCGATGTTCGCCGACCTCGGCGCGATCGGCGATGGTGCGCAGCCGGTCGAAATTCAGATTGGCGCCGCTGTTGACGGCAATCAGGCTGCCGTCGCTCAGCGCGCCGCGCTCGGCATAGGCCTTGAGGCCGGCGAGCGCCAATGCGCCGGAGGGCTCAGCAACCGATCGCAAATCGTCGAAGATATCCTTGATGGCCGCGCACATGGCGTCGGTGTCCACGGTGACGACTTCGTCGAGCAGGTCGCGGCAGAGCCGGAACGTCTCCGTTCCGACCTTGCGGACCGCGACGCCGTCGGCGAACAATCCGACCTGATCCAGCGCGACAACGCAGTCCTTGGCGAGCGCGGCCGCCATCGAGGCGGCGTCGGCCGGCTCCACGCCGACGACCTTGATCGAGGGGTTGAGGAATTTCACGAAGGCGGCGACGCCGGCCGCCAGCCCGCCCCCGCCGATCGGCACGAAGATCGCCTCGATCGGATCGGGATGCTGGCGCAGGATTTCCATCCCGACGGTCCCCTGGCCGGCAATCACGTCAGGATCGTCGAACGGATGCACGAAGGTCAGGCCGCGCGCGACCTCGATCTCCCTGGCCTTGGTTTGCGCGTCGTCGAACGTGTCGCCATGCAGCACAACGTCGCCGCCCAGACGCCGGACGGCCTCGACCTTGATGGCCGGCGTCGTCCGCGGCATCACGATCGTCGCGGGAATGCCGAGCTTGCGCGCAGACAGCGCCACACCCTGCGCGTGATTACCCGCCGACGCGCAGATGACGCCTTGTCTTCGCTGCGCGTCCGGCAGCCGGACGATCTTGTTATAGGCGCCGCGAAGCTTGAACGAGAAGATCGGCTGAAAATCCTCCCGCTTCAGCAAGACGGCGCGCGACAAGCGCTCCGAGAGCCGCGGCATCGGATCGAGCGGCGTCTCGACCGCCACGTCGTAGACACGGGCGGTCAGGATGCGTTGGGCGTAGTCACGGAGCGCGTTGGCGGCAGTGGTCATCAGGTCGCTTCTGTCGATGGGGAGGCAATCCATATCGGTTGCACCTGCCCATCGTCGGCGCCGCCCTGGCGAGCAGACGGCACGGAGCCGCCGCTACATCCAGCTCGAAGCATCGCATGACCGGAGGCTCGCGTGAAGCAAAGACCGCCGGATCAATCGTCTGGCCCAGCGCATATGAAGTCATCCGGGCCGTCGCAGGGGGCACTGCCAAAATATCGAAAACAACCCCATGCAAAGTAGCCGGCGGCGGCCGGCGTCGACCGGGCAACTTGACACGTCGGGCAATTCAGGGATATATTTCTAGTATTCCGAAACTGGCCACGGGCGCCTACGGCACCCGCAGCTGAATCGGTGCCCCAGCCAAAAATGCCGCCCTGGCGTTGACCGCTTCACGCGATGAGACGCGACGAATTCCATCCCCGGCCGTGGTCTCCGGGCGCTTCCCAGCCCGATTCGGAGACGATCAGCGTGTCCTCGAGCTTGATGTAGCCGCGCACCGGATGCAGCAGCGCGGTTTCGATCGAGATCACCATCCCGCATTCGAGCGGCCGGTCGGCGTCATACGGCGCGTAGGGTACCGGGCCGGTCGCGGTGAGGCGCGGCGCTTCGTGACTGACAAGCCCGATGCCGTGCGCGGTGAAGTCGAGCACAGCGCGATGCGACGAGGCTTTGACGGCCGCCTCGCCCGCCGCAATGATGTCGCCACCCAAGGCGCCCGGCCGGATTGCGCGCCGGGCCACTTGCTGGATTTCCTCGACCTGTTGCAGCAACTCGCGCAGCTCGCTGTCGGGCTCACCCAGAATACCCATGCGGCTGAGGTCGCCGATATAGCCCCGGTAGTTTCCGCCGGAATCGATCGAGATCACGTCGCCCTCCGCAAGGCGCTGGTTCGACGGCGCGCGGTTATGGCTCTTGCCCGCGGCGATCAAGCAATATTCGAACACGAGATCACGTTCCTGCTCCTCACGGCGCAGACGGGCGACGACGTCGTTCTTGGTCATGCCCGGTGCACAGCCCTTGAACGTCGCCATCATCGCATCGACGACCCGTTCGGAAGCTTCCCTGATGAGATCCAGTTCGACCGGAGACTTGACGGCGCGAAGCCGTTCCAGCGTGAAATGGGCCTCGCGGACCTCGACGTGGCCAAGACCGGCAAGCAGATGATCCCTGGCGTCGGCCGGCAGGAAGCCGGCTTCGATGCCGACGCGCTTGGCGGCGCCCCCGAGCTTTCTCACATGATCAATGACGAGGCCGATCGCATCGATCGTCCCCCATGCACCCGCTTTGACAATCGGCGCCGATATTCGTCCGAGCTCATGCTCGAACTTCTCCATGCGGTTGCCGATGTAGATGGAATTTTCAGGGTGCCCTTTCTGATAGACGAAGACCGGCAGATAGCGGCTGGTGCCGATCGCCTCCATGACGTCGAAGAAGAAGAAACGATATCCACCGAGCACGTACTGCACGTTGTGACGCGAAGTAACGACCAGGATGTCGAGCCCCGCCTCATCCATCAGCCGATCGAGTTTTGCAGTATCGAACGGCGCCGCCGTTGCGATCGTGTCGTGCGCATTGTCCATGGTAAAACCTTCCGTCTTTCACTGTCCCGCAGCCGCTTTTGCGGCCAGCGGCGTCGGTGCGGCGCTCGAGCCCGCGTTTTCACCAAACAGAGCCACCGGGCGTCCGTGCGGCTCGACGCCAAGGAACGTAAAGGCAAGTCCAATCAGGAGGCCCGCGCCGGCAAGAAAGAAAAACGCCGGCATCACCGCCGCTGCGGTCGCGCTCGGATGCACGACATTATCCGCGCCGGCGATCAATGCGAGACACAGGGGACCTACGATCTTGCCGACCCCGTTTGAGAGCTGAGCAAGGCCGACCGCGCGTCCCGAAAGCTGGACCGGGAATATCTCCGCGGGATAAGGCCCGATGTTCGAAAATCCACCGTCGAAGAACACGGCGCCGATGATCAGGAAGACCAGGAACAGCGGGACCGAGCCGGCAAAGTCGTTGTGAAAATAGGCCGCCAGCGCCAGCGAGACCGCGGTGCCATAGCCCATCAACTGGCCACACGGCTTGCGCCCGATCCGATTGGCGAGAAAGGCAAAGCCGGTTCGGCCAACAACGCCGGCGAGGCTGACATAGATGAACATCTTCGCCGCATCCTGGGGCGCGACGCCAAGCAGCAGCGCCACAATCGTCGGTCCCCACAGGAAGACGCCGTAATTCGCTGTGCTGGCGCCGAACCAAACCAGGACCGTCAACCAGAAGCGCCGCTGCTCTGCAAAGAGATCGGCGAATGTCGCCGGGTTCGCCGGCGGCAGCGTAGGCAGAACAAATGACTCGCCGCCGACCCGGTAGAGCTTTCGGATGGCCGCCTGCGCCCCGCGCACGCGACCCTTGCTGATCAGCCAGCGTGGCGATTCCGGCATGATGATCATGGTCAGAACCGCGAGGATGATCGGCAGAAAGCCGACCGCCGCCAGGCCGCGCCAGCCGACCAGCGGCAACAGGAAGCTCGCCGTCACCGACGCCGACAGCACGCCAAAGGCGACCGGAACGACCACGAGGCTCGTGACCAAGGTGCGATGGCGGGTCGGTGCGAATTCGACGATGGCAGGAACTGCTGCCGCCGCGCCCGCGGCAAGGCCGAAGCCGACGAAAAAGCGTAGGATTGCGAATGCGACCCAGCCGTCTTCCGGAATGAACGCGATCGCGCCGGAGGTCAGGCCGCACAGCAGAACGCCGATAACCGCCAGCGGCTTGCGCCCGAAGCGATCGGCGAGGACGCCCGCGGCGAATGCTCCCAGCATCGCCCCGATGCCGGCGCTCATCAGCATGATCGAGGTCTGACCGAAGGTCAGGTGCCATTTCGGCGCCAGCACCGAGACCAGAAATCCAACCACAAAGAAATCGAAGAAATCGACCACGCCGGAGATGGCGAAGATGATGATCGATAGCCAATAGCGCGTCGTCACCGGCGCTTCGTCGAACGGCACGGCGCTCGTTTGCTCAGCCATGGTCTCCCCCTGTTGTTGTCAAGCCGCCTTCTTTTTTGGATTCAGAAATGCCGTCACCGCTTCCGCGACCCGCTCGGGGGCCTGGATCGATGCGACATGGCCGACGTCCGCGATGGTCTTGGTCTCGACGCGCGCAAGGTCGCGGGCGAGCGCAAATGTCTCGGCATTCGGGATCAGCCGGTCGTCGCCGCCCGCCAGCAGCAAGGTCGGGCGATCAAAGGCCGTCAGATCAGCGGCGACAGGCTGCGCGAGCAGGGCGCCACGTCGCGCCTTCTGGCCGTCGTCGCGGCTGGAGCCACGAAAGATGTCGATCAGTTCGGGCCGCGCGCGCAGGTAATCCGGCGGGAAGAAGAACTCCGCGATCTTCGGCGCGTTGCCTGCGGTGTCCGCGCGATAGGACGCGAGCTTGCGGAAGACATCCGCATTGACGTCCAGCGGACTCCTGTTGACCTTCCAGGTGCTGCTCAGGATCAGGCGGTCGATGCGGCCGGGATGGCGGGCCGCCAGCACCTGCGCGATCTGGCCGCCCAGCGAGGTCCCGAAGACATGGACACGATCGTAGCCGAGCCCTCCGATCAAGGCGGCGGCGTCATCAGCCAGGTCGGCCAGCGAATAGGACGACGGTGGATTCCTGGTGGCGCCGGAATCGCGCTGGTCATACGCGATCACGGTGAAATGCGCCGCCAGCGCAGGCGCAAGGCCGTCGAACATCGAATGATCGGCCTCGCCGCCATGCAGCAGCAGGATCGGCTCGCCGCGTCCGGTTTTCTCAAACGCCGTGACGACGCCGTTGGATTCGAACGATTGCATGGGAGCCTCCGCTAATGCAGCAACGTCGAGAGCGCGCCGGCCAACTCCTTCGCCGGATCCGACGGCACCCACGGCATCCGCCACGCCACGTGTCCATCGGGGCGCACCAGCACGGCGCCGCGCATGCCCAACTGGAATCCGTCCGCCGGGTCGGCTGACGGCAGTTGCTTGAGCGAGAGCGGCAGGCCGGTCTTCTCCGATACCTGCTTCCCCGCCTCCAGCCATTCGCTGCCGAGCGGACCCGTGACGACGGTGAATTCCTTGTCGAACCAGTCGAGCGTCGATTTCTTGCGCGAAGGCTCGAGCCACATATGCGGAAAACGCGCGCCGGGGCGATCCGTCGGCGTGTAGTAGCGGGAGTTCAGGGCCTTCGCGACGGTGCCGTCGGGGATCACCGCGCCCTCCTCGTAATTGTGTCCGAGGTTCTGCCCGATGCTGTGCAAATGATTGTCCATATCGTTGATCCAGAACCTGATCCGGTCCGGATTGCGCGATCGCACGGCGTCGTCGGTCAGCCCAAATCGCAGCCTGTTCCCGTAACTGAAATTGGCATTGGACTGCGCGATCGGACGGCGTTCGCTGGAATAGCTGTCGAGCAGCCTTTCGTCCGCGCGGCCCTTCAACACGAAGGCGAGCTTCCAGGCGAGATTGTGCGCGTCCTGAACGCCAGAGTTCAGGCCGAAGCCGCCGGTCGGCGGAAAGCGGTGCGCGCAGTCGCCGACCAGAAACACCCGGCCCTTTCGAAAGGTCTCGGCCACCTGCATGCTGACGCGCCAGATCGAACGGTTGAGAAGCGTGACGTCGAGGTCGGGAATGCCGACATGGCCGCGCGCGATCTCGATGAACTCCTGGTCGGTCCACGGCCGCTCGCGATCGTCCTTGGTCAGGCCGATTTGCGTCACGGTGAGCCAGCGATCCCGGCCGTTGGTGTTCAGGATGCCGGCGCGCGGCAGATCGGACCTGTCCGGGACGATGATGAAGCCCGCGGCCTCACGCGCGATCGGCAACCGCGACAGATCGGCCCGCCAATACTCGTTCGACATCACCGCCAGCGTGGACGGCCCGACCATCTCGATCCCCGCGCTGCGCCGCGTCTGGCTACCCGCGCCATCGGCGGCGATCAGGTAGGTCGCCGTCCACTGCGTCACCTCACCGGTCTTCTCGCAACGTGTCGTGACGTTGACGCCGCTGTTGGTCTCCTCGAACGATTCACAGGCCGTATTGAACAGGACCGTGGCGTGTTTTGACTGCTCGACCACGCGCAGAATTTCCTCCTCGACGGCGTCCTGGGCGACCAGGCTCTTCCAGGCGGGGGTATGCCCGACATTCGGCTCGGGGCGGGTGCGGCCGAACTCGTGACCCGCGATGCTGTCGAGGAACACGAACATGTCGGAGTTGTCCTGCAGGCCGCGGTCGCGGATCGCCTGCTCGATCCCCCACTGCCGGAAGATCTCCATGGTGCGGACCCAGCAGCCGCGCGACTTGGGATGATCTGTCGTCGTCGGGCTCTTCTCGACCACCACGCAGTCGATGCCGAAGCGATCGAGCAGCAATGACATCGCAAGCCCAACCGGGCCGCCGCCGGCGATGAATATGGACGTCTGGCGTGCCTCGTCGGTGGCGATGCCCATGCTCGTCTCTCCTCCGTTTGATCGTTGGGGAGAAGACTGCTCCTTTTTTGGTATCTCACAAGAATATGTTTGATATGGTATCCATCTCGATTTGAGATGGAGCGCCCATCATGGACCTGCGGCAGATCCGCTATTTCGTTGCCGTCGCCGAGCGTGGCGGCTTTGCCGCCGCAGCGAGCACGCTGAACGTCGCCCAGTCGGCGCTCAGCCGCCACGTCAAGGAACTTGAAGACGAGTTAGGCGGCGCCCTGCTCGAACGCGGCGCGCGCGGTGTCTCGGTCACGGAATCCGGCAAGGTGCTGCTCGCGCGCGGGCGCTGGCTGCTTGGCACGATCGACGACATCAAAGCCGAGGTGCGTACGGAAAATCGCGAGCCGAGCGGCACGGTGCGGATCGGCGCGCCGCCAAGCCTCGGCGATATCCTCTACCCGCCGCTTGCCCAGACATTCGTGAAGCAATTTCCACGCGTGCGGCTCGAGCTGAGTGAAGGCCTGACGGAAAATGCATCCGAACGCCTGCTGCGCGGTGAGCTCGATCTGGCGATCGTGACGACGCCGCCGCCCAACGATCACCTCGACTATGAACTGCTGATGGTCGAACAGGTGTTCCTGATCGGTCCGTCGCGCGATCCGCTGCTGAAGCGCGGCAGACTGACCCGCAAGGAGTTCGACGCCCTGCCATCCGCCGTGGGCCCGCTCAGCCGCAACCCGTTCCCGCCGACGATGCTCTGCGCGGTACGGGTCGACAACAGCACGCCGATGAAGCGCATGGTGGCCGCGGGCCTCGGCTATGCATTGCTGCCCTTTTCCGGCATTCACCAGGAAGTGGCTGCCGGTGCGCTATCGGCGGCGCTGTTGCCGTGGATGCGCGCCGACCGCGTCCTGGCATTGCCGCGTGGACGGCCGGTCAGCCGGGCAACGCGTGAAGCGATTGCAACGTTGAAGAAGATTTGCCGCGCTTTGATCGATGACGGGATTATCCTGACCGCGCCGGCACGCAAGAGCTGAGCATGATTCCGCGCTGCACGCGCGGCTCCATTCGCGGCATCCCGCCGCCCGTTCCAGGCGACCCGGCCTCACCGCGTCCGCTCCGGGTCCACCAATCGCCTTGACCATAGTTGTCATGACAACTATAGAGTCGTTCCAAGATTGGCGATCAAGCCGGCTGTTCCCGCCGTGGAACGCGCCTTGCAGCCGCCGGCAAGTCGTAGGGAGGACGTGATGAACGCTGCTTCGCAGAACCACGCGGCACGGCTGCGGGAGATTTCCCGGCTCATTGACGACCGGCCCAGCGAACGCATCTTCCAGGTCGATCGCCGGATCTTCAGCGATCCCGACGTGTTCGACGCCGAGCTGCGGCATATTTTCGAGGCCACGTGGAATTTCATCGGCCTGGAATCCCAGATCGCCCGGCCCAACGACTTCGTCACCACCCATATCGGCCGGCATCCGATTCTGGTGATGCGGAGCGCCGACGGCAAGGTCGGCGCATTCCTCAACACCTGCCGGCATCGCGGAACGATCGTCTGCCCCTTCAAGCAGGGCCGGCAGAAATTTCACGTCTGCCGCTATCATGGCTGGGCCTACGATTCGAGCGGACGCAACATCTCGGTGACCGAGGAAGCGAGCGGGCAGTATCCGCCCTCCTTCTCGAACCAGAATCACGACCTTCTCCCGGTCGCCCGGCTTGGCTCGTATCGCGGATTCCTGTTCGCGAGCCTCTCAGCCGACGTTCCACAACTGGAAGAGTTTCTCGGCGACACCCGCGCCTTCCTCGACCTCATCATCGATCAGAGCGACAGCGGTGAAGTCGAGTTCGTGCCGGGCGCCAGCACATACACCTTCGATGCAAACTGGAAGCTGCAGTTCGAAAACGGCCTCGACTACTATCATTTCGCGACCACCCATAGCTCCTACGTCGATATCCTGAAGAAGCGCAACGCCACCGCCGGACCGGACGCCGGTTTCACGGTTGAGCCGGAAGGCGAACAGGAAGGGCAAGGCAGCTTCAGCTTCGATTATGGCCATGCCGTCAACTGGTCGATCAAGCGGACGCAGCTCTATGGTCGTCCGCTCGGCATGGACGCGGCGCGTCTCAATGCCGTACGGCAACGCGTCGGCAGCACCCGCGCCAAGTGGATGCTTCGGCAACGCAATCTCACGATTTTTCCGAACCTGCAGGTCATCGACATCCTGTCGGCGCAGGTGCGGACCTGGCGGCCGCTCGCACCCGACAAGACCGAGATGGTGTCGCATTGTCTCGCTCCGGTCGGCGAAAGCGCAGCGGCGCGCACGCTGCGGATTCGCAACTACGAAGACTTCTTCAATGCCTCGGGGCTCGCGAGCTCCGACGATAACGTGATGTATGAATTCTGCCAGACCGGCTACGACGCGACGTCAGCCGCGCCCACGCAAGGCTATCTGCGCGGCGTTGCGGAGGTTGGCCACGGCGAAAGCGTGCATACGCGCGAACTCGGCATAACCCCGTCCGAATGGTCGTTCGGCCCCACCACCTTTGGCGGCGAGACGAATTTCCACCCCGGCTATCGCGAGTGGCGCAGGCTGTTGCAGCGCGCCGCGGGGGAGACGGCGTGATGGCTGACAGCGCAATCAAACATACGGATGTGCACGCGGTCGCCGCCGCGACCATCTTCCGCGAAGCCCGCCTGCTCGACACCGGCGAATGGACCGATTGGGTCGCGATGTACAGCGAGGATGCCGTCTATTGGGTGCCGGGATGGCTCGACGAATACACCGCCACCAATGATCCCGATACGCAGGTCTCGCTGCTCTACCACGATGCGCGGCGCGGGCTGGAAGAGCGGATCGCACGCATCGAGTCGCGCAAATCGATTACCGCGCTGCCGTTGCCGCGCACCGTGCACCAGATCTCGAACCTGGAAGCGTCCGAGAGCGCACCTGACGAGATCACCTGTCAGTCGGTGTTCTCAGTGCACGTCTACGACCCGCGCGTCGCCAAGGAGCATCTGCGCCACGGGCGCTATCAGCACACGCTGCGGCGTGAAGGCGACACCTGGAAGATCGCACGCAAGGTCATCACGCTGGTCAATGACCGGGTCCCGACCGTGCTCGATTTCTACAGCATTTGAGAGACCACATGACGGATCAAGGAATCTGGCACGAAGCTGCCGCACTCGGCGCGTTGAACGAGGGCGAACCTCACGGCATCGAGATCGCCGGCCACCACATCGCGCTCTACCGCGTCGGCAGCGAGTACTACGCCACCAGCAATATCTGCACCCATGCGGAGGCGCTCTTGTCGGACGGCATGCTGGACGGTTGCGAGATCGAATGCCCGCTGCATATGGGCCGCTTCGACATCAGGACCGGCGAGGCGCTGACCAGTCCGGTCGAGATCGACATCCAGACCTATCCCGTTCGCGTGGCGGGCGACCGGCTGGAAGTCTGCCTGCCCGCATAAGACGACCATCAAAAAGCAAGCATCGGGGGAAGCCGGGATGACCGAAGTCGTGATGGACAAGGCGGTGAGCGCGACCGCCGATCCGGAGATCGAACGCACCACCATCCGCAAGGTCGCGCTGCGCCTGATGTGGTTCGTGATGGCGATGTACTTTCTCGCCATTCTCGACCGCGGCAACATCTCGTTTGCCGCGCTGCAGATGAACAAGGAGCTCGGCCTCAATGCCGAGATGTTCGGCATCGCGGTCGGCATCATGTATTTCACCTATTCCATCTTCGAGATCCCGAGCAATCTCATCCTCAGCAAGTACGGCGCGCGCGTCACGCTGACGCGGATCGCGATCCTGTGGGGCATTGCCACGGTGCTGATGGCCTTCACGCAGGGGCCATTGAGCCTCTATGCTTTCCGCGGCTTCCTGGGCTTTGCCGAGTCCGGGCTGTTTCCCGGCGTCATGCTGCTGCTGAGCCTCTGGTTTCCGTTCAGCTATCGCGCCCGCTACAACGCCATGTTCAACTACGCGGTGCCGATCTCCTACATCTTCGCCTCGCTGATCTCCGGCGCCATCCTCGAGCTGAACGGAACGTTCGGCATCGCCGGCTGGAAATGGCTGTTCATCCTGGAAGGCGTGCCGCCCATCATCCTGGGGATCGTCGGCATCTTCTACCTGACCGACCGCCCGCAGCAGGCGACGTGGCTGTCGACGGCGCAGCGCAACTGGCTGACCGGCGCGCTGGAGCGCGATGCCAAGGCAACCGGGGTGGTGCATGCCGAGGGCGTGCTCAGGACCATCACCAAGCCGATGGTGCTGCTGTTCGGCCTGTGCAATTTCGGGCTGTTCTGCGGGCTCGCGTCGCTGTTCCCCTGGCTGCCGCAAATCATCAAGTCGTTCGGCCTGCCGAATTCGCAGGTCGGCTTCGTGACCGCGATCCCGCCGATCGCCGGCCTGATCGGCATGATTGCACTGTCGCGGCACTCCGATCATGTTGGTGAACGCTTCTACTATGCCGCGACGACCTTCGTGATCGCCGCAGCGGGCTTCGCAATCGCGGCCTTTTCCACATCGCCGGTCTGGATCATCATCGGATTCATGGTTGCCAATGTCGGCGTCTATGGTACGCAGGCCGTGTTCTGGACCATTCCGCAGTCCTACATGTCGCGGCAAAGCGCGCCGGGAGCGATCGGCCTGGTCAGTACCATCGGCAGCATCGGAGGCGCGACGATCCCGATCGTGATCGGACGCGCCAAGGACGATTCGGGCAGCTTCACCACCGGATTCCTCGTGGTAACAGGCGTTCTCCTCGTCGCGGCGGTGCTGGTGTTGATCGCGCGCACACAACTCGTGAAAGAATGAAAAATCGGACTGCCACAAGTCGCACCAAAGTCGCTGTCGCGCGCCGCGCCCCGCAAGAGGACGCGCGCTCGGAGCTGGTGATCGATTTCGGACGCTACGTGCCGACGGTGCTGTCGAGCCTCGTCGCGAAGTTGCGCGCGAACGCCAATGCGTTCTTCCCGCAAACCTATGGCGTCTCGCTCGCGGAATGGCGGGTGCTATCCTTTCTCAGGGAGCATGAGCCCGCCAGCGCCTACGACATCTGGACCAACGCGCAGCTGGACAAGGCCGTCGTCAGCCGCGAGACGACGTCGCTGAAGAAGAAGGGGCTGATCGAGCTGACCCCGGTCAGGGGCAGCGCCCGGAACCGGAGCGAGATCCGCCTCACGTCCCAGGGCGTGGCGCTGCTTGACCGCAGCCTCGACGAAATCCTGCGCCGGCACAGCAACCTCACGGCCGGCCTCGACGCCAGGACGCTGGACACCTTCTTCCGTGTCGTTGATCACATCGAGCACCGCATTCCTCACATGGCCGATCCGTCCGAACATGCCGCGCCGGCCCATGCGCCGGTCAAGCGCATTGCGAAGCGGAGATCGCCAACCGGCGCCTGAAGGCGGCAGGCCGGGACGGCGGCGATCGCGCAGATCGAAATCCGAGTCACGGTGCGGTGAGTGCACGAAGGAACCGGGCTCAATTTAGGTTTCAGTAAGCAAGTTGTAGCTAAAGTCGATCAGTGAGTTGCGTATAGGAGACTTCCAGTGATCGACTTTGACGAACTTCGTAGTATCGCCGCGGATGTTCGTATCTTTATCGATGCTTCGGAAGACAAGGGCGGTGCCTTGAAGGCCATCGTCGACGCCTACGATGTCGTCCTCGGCATCTTCCCCGCCGGCCCTGGAATGGACCTTCACGTGGTCAAGGGCACCGAGGTCCTCAATCACATCGCGCAGACCCAAGCCTCGTCGGGCTTCACGCATACCGCGATCGCCTTCCAGACCCGCGAGCAGGCTGTCGCGCTTGAGCACCTGATGGCGGCCTAGCCACCGGCGCAGAGCCGCTGACGACCCGCGCATTCTGCTTTGAGATCAAACGATTGCCCGCCATGCAGCGGGGGCGATATGCACTTTGTGCCAGTCTCGTCCCCAAGGCGCGCGGTCCTGACAAAACGGCGTCCCGACCCATCGATCCCGTGCCGTCGTCCGCGTTGCCTTCCCGGGCAAAACCGGCAAAAATCCCGTCCACGATTCCGCCGTGGGACGCGTGGATATGGGCCAGCATCTGACGGTCAGCACCGGCGAGCTTGACGGCTTCGAGGGACTCCACGACGCCGTCAAAGGCTCGCATGTCGAAGTCATGCAGCTTGAGCGCGGCAAGCTGCGCGGGACATTGTCCCATGTCGGGATCGGCGATTTCTCGCTCAGCATCGGCGCATTCAATGTCGGGGTCCGCACCCAGCGCACCTCGGCCGACGACAAGCTGATCATCGGAATGCTGCTGAACGCCACGGACCGCGTCACGCATTGGGCTTTCGACATGCAGCCGGCCGACGTGCTGGTGATCCCTCCGTCGGTCGAGCATGACGGCGTCTTTCACAAGGCCTCGTCCTATGCCGCCATTCGCTTCGACATGGCCGATCTGCCCGACATCTTCGGCGATGAGCCGCGGCTCGCCGATGCCGAAACATGGCAAGCAAAGAACCACTTTCGCGCCGACCCCACGCTCGGCATGGCCGGGGCGATCAGGCTGCCGCAGATCGTCTCGCATCTCGCCCGGTATCCGGACGCGCTGTCGGAGGCGTCGTCCGAGTTCTGGAAGCGCGCGATCATCGATTGCGTCAGGCCGACGGCGATCAAATCGCTGCCATCAGACGGAACCAGCTACCTGCCGTCGGCGATGAAGCTGGTACGCCACGTCGAGGACTATCTGCATGCCGCGGGCGCCCGCCCGGTCCATGTCTCGGAAATCTGCACCGAGCTTCGGCTGTCGCGACGCAGCCTGCACCGCGCCTTCCACGAGGTGTTCGGCGTCGGCCCGGTGACGTTCCTGCGCTACAAGCGGCTCTGCATGATCCGTTCGATCCTGCGCGAAAGCACGCCGGAGCAGACCACCGTTTCCAAGGTTGCGATCGAACAGGGCTTCATCGAGCTCGGGCGCTTCTCGCAATACTACCGCGCGATGTTCGGGGAGTACCCGTCGCAGACGCTCGGCTACGCCGGTTAGAACGATCCGGAGGCGCTCACGCACGTTCAAGCGCAAGCTCATTTCGATCGTCCCGGATCGCCATTGCCGGATAGCACCTGCGCGGCGCCGCCGATGCCGCGCCGGAAGGCCTCATCGAAGGTGACGCCGCGAAACCGCCATGTGTAGTCCCTGCCGCGCCACGCCATCCGCCATTGCGTGGCCCAGCCGAGATCCTTGTCGTCCCAGACCAGCTGTCCGACCAGAATGGCCTCGCCGCCCCGCGGCGCCACGATCGCACTCAACTGCGCGGGCGGCGTCTTCAGGAGGCCGGCAGCCGCGACATTGGCGCTCGTCAGAGCGGCCCTCTCGGGCAGCACGAAGCGCATGCCGCGCTTGCCGGCCGCAGCCGCGAGTGCATCGCGCTGCAAATCGGACTGCGTCCCGTCCGATGTGACGATATAGTCCTTCGGGCCGTGCAGCATCTCGACGAAGACGCCGAGCGCCGGCCGCTGCGATCGCCACGGCTTGAGGCCGAGCTTGACGAGGATGCCGTCGATCTTGTTCTCGTCGAAAGCCACCGTCAGGTCGTAAGGCCGGTCGCGGGTGCCCTGCTCGTCATGATGCGGCTTGCCGGCATACTGGTCGTGATAGTCGAAACTGCTGACGAATTCTCTGGCCCTCGATTTGTATGCGGCCAGCCTGCGGTCGCTTGCCAGCATCGGCTGGCCGGAGACCTTGATCAGGACGTCTTCCAGGCATGCACCGAAGCCGATGATGCGGTTCGGCTCGCCCTGGCCGGTGACGACGGCCTGCGCGCGGTAAAGGCTGTCATCCGCCGCCATCGCAGCGCTGCAACAGATCAATGCAGCGGCAAGCAAGATCACTCCGCGCGCGAACGCGGCGATCGAATTGGGTTTCGTCTCAAGCAAGGCAGCCATGGTCACCTCCGCTCGGTCACGTCATCAACGGCACATTGGCGGCATTTTTCGGCAGCGCCAACATGTTCGGACTTGGGCACCATTCCATCGGCCGCACTGCACGCTATGGCCACGCGCCGCAAGCTTGACATATGCTCGGTGGAGGCGCGGCGGCGCCGGGTGCGCCGCCCAAGACAAGAAGATCGACGAGAACAGCCAGCAGGAGACGTCCCGTGAAATGCTATGAGTTGCAAGGCCCCGGCGGCGTCGACGCGCTTGCGCTGGTCGACAAGCCGGTTCCGCAGGCCGGCCCCGGCGAGGTCCTGGTACGGCTGAAGGCGGCGACGCTGAACTATCGCGACCTGCTCACGGTCAAGGGCGGCTATGGCTCGCGCCAGAAATTTCCGCTGGTGCCGGTCTCCGACGGCGCCGGTGTCGTCGAGGCGGTCGGCGCCGGCGTCAGGAGTTTCGCACCCGGCGATCGCGTGATCGGCAGCTTCTTCGAAAGCTGGCTCGGCGGCGAGCCCAGCGAGGCGCGGATGCGCGCGGCGCTTGGCGGCAGCGTCGACGGCGTGCTGACCGAATACCGCGTGTTCCCGGCGCACGCGCTGGTGCGCACGCCGGACCATCTCAGCGACATCGAGGCCGCGGCACTGCCCTGCGCCGGCCTCACGGCGTGGAGCGCGGTGGTCAAGCTCGGCGATATCAAGCCGGGGCAGACGGTGCTGACCCAGGGCACCGGCGGCGTCTCGCTGTTCGCGCTGCAATTCGCCAAGATGTGCGGCGCCCGCGTCATTGCAACCTCTTCCAGCGATGCCAAGATCGTGCGGCTGAAGCAGCTCGGCGCCGATGTGACGCTCAACTACAAGACCACACCCGACTGGGGCAAGAAGGCGCGCGAGCTGACCGGGCGCGGTGTCGATCTCGTTGTCGAGGTCGGCGGCGTCGGCACGCTGAACGAGTCGATCCGCGCGACGAAGATCGGCGGCACCATCGCCTTCATCGGCGTGCTCGCCGGTCCCGCCTCGTCCGACACCCGGCTGCCGCTGATGGTGATGCAGCAGCAGCGGCTGCAGGGCGTCACCGTCGGCTCGATCGAGGATCTGCAGGCGCTGTGCGACGGCATCAGCATGCACGGCGTCAAGCCCGTGATCGACAAGGTGTTCGCGTTCGACCAGGTCAAGGACGCGTTCGCCCACATGGCGAGCGGCGCGCATTTCGGCAAGATCGCGATCGCGATCGGCTAGCATGCTTGCCTAGCGCCCCGTGAACTGGGCCTTGCGCTTCTCGACGAAGGCCTTGCGGCCTTCCTGCGCGTCGGCGCTTTCGCGGATCACCATCTGCAGCTCGATTTCGCGGCGGAACTGATCGGCGTAGCTTGCGTGCTCGCTCTCCTCGAGCAGCTGCCGGGTCGCGACCAGCGCGCGCGTCGGGCCATCGGCGAGGCGGCCTGCTAGCGCTTTCGCCTCGTCGAGCAGCCTTGCGTCGTCGACCACGTCGCGCACCAATCCCCACTCCTTGGCTCGCTCGGCCGACAACGGCTCGTTCAGCAGCATCAACTCGAGTGCGCGCTGGCGCCCGATCAGGCGCGGCAAGAGCCAGGTCGAGCCGAGGTCGGGCACCAGGCCGATCCGGCTGAACACCTGGATGAAGCTCGCCGAGCGCGCGGCCAGGATGATGTCGCCGGACATCGCAAGGCTGAAGCCGCCGCCGGCCGCGACGCCGTTGACGGCGACCACCACCGGCATCCGGCACTCGCGCAAGGCCTGCATCGCCGGCCAGTAATGCTTCATCACGCCGGTATAGATATTGTCGCCGAGCGAGTTGAACGCCTTGAGATTCTGCCCGGAGCAGAAGCCGCGTCCCTCCCCGGTCAGGATCAGCGCGCGGATGCCGGGCTCGACGCCCATCTCGCCTATGGCGCGTGCGAGATCACCGAGCAGTTCCGGCGTCATGGCGTTCAGGCTGGCGGGATCGTTCAGCGTCAGAATGCCGACCTTGCCGTCCCGCTCACGCTTCACACTGCTCATTTTCCGCTCCCCGAAATTGGTTCTTGTTGCACTGACAGTGCCAAGCTTGGCATGCTACGCCAACGCGACCCGCCCGCAACAAGAACAGCGAAAGCAACGCCATGTCCGACCAGTTCTCCAACTCGCAAGTGATCCGCAAGCCGGCCGTCAGCGCCAAGGGCGGCATCGTCGCCGCGCAATCGCGCAAGGCGGCCGAAGTCGGCGCGGAGGTATTGGCAGCGGGCGGCGATTGCGTCGACGCCGTGATTGCAACCACCTTTGCGCTGGGCGTGCTGGAGCCATGGATGAGCGGCGCCGGCGGCGGCGGCGCCATGGTGCTGTACCGCGCCAAGGAGAACCGCGTCGAGGTGATCGACTACGGCATGCGGGCGCCGGACGGCCTGCGCCTCGAGGATTATCCGCTGACCGGTGGCGCCGCCTCCGACCTGTTCCCCTGGGCGCGGGTCAAGGACGACCGCAATCTGCACGGCCCCGGCTCGATCGCGGTGCCCGGCGTCGTCGCCGGCATGGAAGAGGCGCATCGCCGCCACGCCAAAATGCCGTGGAAGGACCTGCTGGCGCCGAGCGTCAAGCTCGCCGGCGAAGGCCTGCTGGTGGATTGGTGGACCACCGACATGATCGCAAGCTCCGCCGCCGATCTGCGGCGCTATCCGGCCAGCGCCGCGGCGTATCTGCTGGACGGCCTGCCGCCGAATGCGCAATGGGGCATCAGATCGGTGGTCCGCATGCCGCAGGACAGGCTGAAGGCGACGATGGCGCAGCTTGCCGCGGCTGGCCCGCGCGATTTCTACGAGGGCGATCTGGCGCGCAACATCGCTGACGATATCCAGGCCGCCGGCGGCGCGCTGTCGGTGCGCGATCTCGCCGCCTTCCGCGCCCATCTGCGCGAGCCGCTCAGGATTCCCTATCGCGGCGGCACGGTCTACGCGACGCCGGAGCTGACCGCGGGTCCGACCATGGCGCGCACGCTCGGCCTGTTGCAGAAGGCGTTCGCACCCGCGCAGGGCGGTCCGGACGCGGCCGCCTATGCTGCCTACGCCGAGGCGCTGCAGGCCGCCTATCGCGAGCGGCTGAAGGACATGGGCGACGTCGACGGCCGCCGCGCGCTCGGCGCGGAGGCGATCGCCCCAAGCTGCACCACGCATTTCTCGGCGGTCGACCGCGACGGCAACATGGCCGCGGTGACGCAGACGCTGCTGTCGACCTTCGGCTCCAAATTCGTGACGCCGAACACCGGCCTCACCATGAACAACGGCATCATGTGGTTCGATCCGACGCAAGGCAATCCGAACTCGCTTGCGCCCGGCAAGCGCTGCCTGACCAATTACACGCCCGTGGTGGCGGAAGGGGCCGACGGCCGCCGTCTTGCCGCCGGCGCATCCGGCGGCCGCCGCATCCTGCCCGCGGTGTCGCAGTTGCTCTCCTTCGTGATGGATTTCGGCATGGATCTCGACGCCGCGATCCACCAGCCACGCATCGACGCCAGCGAAGGCAATGTGGTGATCGGCGATGTCCGCCTGCCGCAAGCTGTGCGCGACGCGCTGCGCGGCAGCTTCGACTATGCGGAGGCCCGCATCCAGACCCAACCAAAGAAGTTCGCCTGCCCCAGCATCGTGCTGCGCGACGGCACCACAAACAGCGGCGCCACCGAGCCGTTTCATCCGTGGAGCGATGCAATCGCGGAGGGGTAAGTTGTGCGCACAGCTCTCCTCCCGCCGTCGTCCCTGCGAAAGCAGGGACCCATAACCACAGGGTCATGTTGTTGAAGGGGGCTGTGGCCCCAGCGTCGCGCAACGATTGCGATTTGGGGTAATGGGTCCTGGCTTTCGCCAGGACGACGAGGATGGTTCTCGCGCGATACGACGCACGATCATTGCGTACTTCATCTCGGTGTCATCGCCCGGCTTGACCGGGCGATCCAGTATTCCAGAGACGCCGGCGCGTGAGCCGAGAGGCCGCGGCGTACTGGATCGCCCGGTCAAGTGTTCAGCCCGAGGACATGACCGACGGGTGTTCGGAGACATAGCCGACACATCATAGTGCAGGGATTGGCAAAGTGGGAGGCCAAGTCCATGCCATGGCGTGAGGTGTCGGTGATGGATCAACGGCGCGAGTTTGTACGGCTTTCGATCAGCAGCGCGGGATCCGAAAGGTGAACCGTGTTTCGGCGGCGGAGGACGTCACCTCGAGCTTGCCGTTGTGGGCGCGCGCAATTTCCGCGGCGATGTAGAGGCCCAAACCCAGGCCTTCGTAGGTCGACTGGTGCGCAACGCGAAAGAACGGCTGGAACAACCTCTCGATAACCGCCGGAGAGATCGGCGTCCCGCCATTGGCGACCGACAACTCAAAGCCCTCGCTGTCGGTTGCCGCTGACACCCTGATCGGCGAATTGCCATCGCCATGCTTCAGGGCATTGCCGACCAGGTTGGACAGCAGTTGCGCGATCCGGGCCGGATCGGAGTTGATGCCGCGATTGATGGCGAAATCGGTCTGGATCACGCGATCGGGCCATGCCGCACGCAATTCATTCACGACTTGCTCAAGCGCCGGCAGCAATTGCGCGTCGGCGCTGCGCTTCAATCTGAAGCCGCCGCCCAGACGGGCGCGCGCAAAGTCCAGGACATCGTCGATCAGGGCCGCCATGCGCTTCACGCTGTTCTGAAGCAACCCGACATAGGTCATCGACTTTTCGTTGAGCGGCTCCTTCAGCAACAGCCTCATGCCCGCGTCGATCGAGGCGAGCGGATTGCGCAAATCGTGCGCGAGCACCGCGATAAATTGCTCGCGAATCTCATCCGCCTGCTGGTGGTTCAGCAGCGCGGCCTCGCTGGTTGCGACCCTCTCCTGCGCCTGCAAATGAAACGCGATCAGCGAAGCGAACAATCTGAACATGTTGACGACTTCCGGCGTGTTCACTTTCGCCGGGTGCGGATCGATCGCGCAGAGCGTCCCGAAAAACGTGCCATCGGCGAGGACGATCGGGATCGAAATGTAGCTTTGAAATCCGTACATCGCCGGCGTGCGGTGGTCGCGAAAGGCCGGATCCTCGGCGACATGGTCGATGACAACGCCGTGTCCGCTCGCCCGGATTTCGTCGCAGATCGTGGTCTCGACCTTCAGCTCATCGCCGGGCTTCAGTCCGAACGAGATGTTGTCCCGGACCGCGCAGGCAATCCAGCGGCTTTCCGTGACCCTCGCCACCGCGGCAAAGCCCATGCCTGTGCTGCGGCACACCACGTCGAGGATGGTCGGAACTGCATCGATCCGGCTGATCGCCAGGATATCAGCCTTCAGGTCAGCGGGGAGCTCTGTCGTCGCGGCGGCTGACGAGCCTTCCAAGTTCGTGGCAATCAACTCGGGAATTCGGATCTACCTCACGCAAAACACCGGGTACAAAAAGCTCGATCATGGGTCACGCACGATGGGGATCGTCAGTGATCTCAGCATGGCCCGAAACTTCGACCGCTGTCCACATCTAATGATGGTTCCCGCATTTCCCAAGTTCGGATCGCACCGACGCCGCAGGGGCCTGTCGGATAAATCAGTGATCGGCACTTTCGCGATGGCGCGCCGAGCGACATTGCAGGACGCAAATGGGCTGATACATTTCGGCCCGACAACGAACAATGGTGACTGGCTTGAGCGATGCAAGCGCAGACGTGCCGCCCGGCGCTCAGCTCCTCGGACGCGAGTGGCTGGGCTTCGACGGCGAAATCGCCTCGATCCGCTTTGTGGCGCAGCCGCTGTTCACCAACCGGCATGGAACGATCCAGGGCGGCTTCCTTGCGGCGATGCTGGATTCGGCGACAGGCCTCGGCGCCCTCGCTGTACTTCCGTCAACCAAGACCGTGGTGACCAGAACCCTCACCACGCGGTTTCTCAAGCCGGCGCGCGTCGGTCCGATCACGGCCAAGGCCAAGGTCGTCTCGCAGACCGACCGCGACATGATCGTCGAGGCCGATCTGATCGACGCTGACAATTTGACGGTTGCCAGCGCCACGGCCGAATTGCGGATTCTGGACAAGCGATAGCCATGCGTTGTGCTCCCTTCGTGCTGTCAGCCCTGCTGCTGCTTGCGGTCTCTGCGGCGCAGGCGGCCGGACTACGGCGCTTCGACGTTCCCGCCGGTCCCGAGGGGCCTGCGATCAGAGGGGTGGTATGGCATCCCTGCGCCGAGCCCCCGCACGAGATCGACGCCCGCGGCGGCAGAACATTCTTCGGCGTCAACGACTGCCCGATCGTGGGAGACAAGCTGCCGCTGATCGTGATCTCGCATGGCAGGCGCGGCTGGCTCGGCGGCCATCACGACACCGCCGCGGCGCTTGCGGATGCCGGCTTCATCGTCGTGACGATCAATCATCCGACCGATACCGAGCGCGACACCAGCGGCACCGACAGCCTTGCCGTCACGGTCGAGCGGCCCGCCGACATCAAGCGCGCGATCGACTACGCACTCGGAGGCTGGCCCAATGCAGCTCGCATCGATGCCGGACGCATCGGTCTCTATGGTTTCTCCTGGGGCGGTTATACAGGCCTCGCGGCGATTGGCGGCGAGCCCGATCTCCGCAAGGGCCTGCCGAACTGCCAGACATCGAGCTTGCGGGCGTGCAAGGAACTCGAAGGCGGAGAAAAGCCGAGCGGACCGGTCGTCCACGATCCGCGGATCAAGGCTGCGATCATCGTCGATCCCTTTCCTGTGCTGTTCTTTGCCGCCGAAAACCTGAAAGCCGTGACGATCCCGATTCAGTTGTGGAGCTCGGACCCCGCGCAGAGCGGCGACGGTCTCTCCGGGTGCTGTGCCGCCGCGATCAACGACAAGCTTCCGTCCAGACCGGACTTTCACCTGGTGAAGGATGCCAAGCACTTCTCCTTCCTCGCGACCTGCACGCCGGAGGAGACAGCGAAGATGGCTGCCATCTGCACCGACCCGCCAGGCTTCGATCGCCTCGCCTTTCATCAGCGCTTCCACACGGCCGCCATCGCGTTCTTCAGAACGCATTTGGGCGAGGCCGGGACGCGATAGCTTCGTAGGGTGGGTTAGCCGGAGGCGTAACCCACCATTGTCGTCCCAAATCGGCCTGTCGACCGACGGGAGACCAGCGGTGGGTTACGCTTCGCTAACCCACCCTGCGCAACCGCCCATCCGCATTCTACATCCCGAGCTTGTCCCTTACCCGGCCGGTCAGCACCGCCGTGGTGACGCCGACGCGCCAGAAAGCGTGCATCGGGATCGGCTTGATGCCGGTCACGGGCATGTCGATCTCCGCCTTTGCACCTCCGACCAGGCGGCGGGCGAGTTGCGCGCCCATCGCGGTCGAGAGCGCAACGCCGCGGCCGTTGCAGCCGAGCGAGATCAGCAAATTCTCCGCGGGCGCATGAACATGCGGATAGTGATCGGTGGTGATGGCGAGCCGGCTGTTCCAGCCGTGGGTCCAGCTGACGCCCTTGAGCTGCGGCCACAGCCGTTCGGCGTAGCGCATCAGATAAGCGACGTCGGTCGGCTTGCTGATCCAGCGCATCGGGCCGCGGCCGCCCATCAGCAGGCGATTGTGCTGGTCGATCCGATAATAGACCGTGATGTGGCCGCTCTCGTAGAGCACCGGACGGCCCGGCATGATCGAACGCGCGACCTCGTCGGACAGCGGCGCGGTCGCCGCGATCGACGAGAACACCGGCACGATGGTGCGGCGGAGCGCGGGCCAGAGATCATCGGTAAAGCCATTGGTCGCGAGCAGCACCTTGTCGGCATGCACGATTGCGCGCGGGGTCTCGATTCGCCAGCTTCTGCCGTCACGGCGCAACGACAGTGCCGGCGTCTCGCCATGGACGGCAACGCCGGCACCGATCGCGGCGCGCGCCAGGCCGCGTGCGTAACTCAGCGGATGCAGGTCGCCGCCGCGCACATCCAGCATGGCGCAGAGGTAACGGTCGCTGCCGGTCATCTCGCGCATCTCGGCGGCATTGAGCAGCTTGACCGGCATGCCGCGCCGGATGCACTGCTTTGCCGTGGTCTCGATCGCCGTGGCGCTGGCTTCATTATAGGCGGCGCGCAGCGTGCCGTTCTGCCGCGCCTCGCAGGGAATCTGGTAGCGGCGGATCAGGTCATGCGTGAAGTTGGTGGTGCCGTAGGAGAATTCGATCATGCGGCGGCCGAGGTCGGCGCCGAAATCCTGTTCGATCTGATCGGGGTCGTGCTTCAGCCCCGGATTGGTCTGGCCGCCATTGTTGCCGGAGGCGCCCCAGCCCGGCTCCTGCGCCTCCAGCACGGTCGCGAGCACGCCCTGCTCGGCGAGGTGCAGCGCGGTCGACAGGCCGGTAAAGCCGCCGCCGATGATCGCGACCGGCACGCTCTTGTCCGATGTCAGCGGCGGTGTCGGCGTCGCCTCCACCGCGGTGTCGGCGTAGAGACTCGGTGGCAGCGGCAGGCGAATAGGCGCGTTCATTGCAGGTGGCCTGATCACAACGGGTGCAGCACGCGGCGCAGGAAATCCTGGGTGCGCGGATGCTGCGGTTGGTTGAGGACGGATTTGGCGGAGCCCTGCTCGACGATGACGCCACCGTCGATGAACAGCACGCGGTCGGCGACGTCGCGGGCAAAGCCCATCTCATGGGTGACGACGACCATGGTCATGCCGTCATCGGCGAGCTTGCGCATCACCGACAGCACCTCGCCGACCAGTTCCGGATCGAGCGCCGAGGTCGGCTCGTCGAACAGGATCGCCTTCGGCTGCATCGCCAGCGCCCGCGCGATCGCGACGCGCTGCTGCTGGCCGCCGGAGAGCTTTGGCGGATGCACCTCGGCCTTGTCGGCAAGGCCGACCTGCGCGAGCAGCGCACGGCCGCGGGCGATCGCCGCCTCGCGCGGCTCCTTCTTCACATAGAGCGGCCCCTCGATGACGTTCTCGAGCGCGGTGCGATGCGGAAACAGGTTGAAGCGCTGGAACACCATCGAGACCTGGGTGCGGATCGCCACGATCGAGCGGGCGCCCTGATCGACGCGCGCGCCCTCGACGCTGATCTCGCCGCGATCGTAGCTCTCGAGGCCGTTGATGCAGCGCAGGATGGTCGACTTGCCGGAGCCCGACGGGCCGATGATGCACACCACCTCGCTCTTGGCGACCGATGCCGTGATGCCCTTCAGCACCTCGACCTTGCCAAAACTCTTGTGGACGTCGCGGAGCTCGATCATTTGCGGTTCGCCTTGTTCTCGAAGTGCCGAACCAGCAGGATGAGCGGAATGCTCATGGTGAGATACATCAGCGCCACCAGCGTGAACACGCTGGTGTTCTTGAAGGTCGAGGAGGCGATCAGCTTGCCCTGCAATGCGAGCTCGGCGACCGTGATGGTGGAAGCCTGCGAAGAATCCTTCAGCATCATGATCATGATGTTGCCGTAGGGCGGCAGGATGATCCTGACCGCCTGCGGCAGCACCACGCGGCGCATGGTGAGCCACCAGCCCATCCCGATGGTCTGTGCCGCCTCGATCTGCCCCTTGTCGATCGCCTCGATGCCGGCGCGGAAATTCTCCGCCTGATAGGCCGAGTAGGCGATGCCGAGTCCGATGATCGCGGCCTGCAACGCCGACAGCGCGATGCCGAAATCGGGCATCACGAAATAGATGTAGAACAGCAGCACGATGATCGGGATGCCGCGGATCACATTGACCAGCGCCGCGCTGAGGCCTGTGAGGATGTGAATTCCGGACACCCGCATCAAGGCCCACACCAGCCCGAGCGCGGTCGAGAGCAGGAGCGAGCCGATCGTGACGACGATGGTCAGCCAGACACCCTGCAACAGGATCGGCACGAACTCGACGGCGTCATGGAAGAATTTTTGCATCGGCTAAATGTATCCAGTCCCGTCACATGCTCGAATACTACCTCCGTCATCCTGAGGTGCGAGCCTTGCGGCGCACTTGCGCCGCTGGGCGAGCCTCGAAGGATGAATCGGCCCCGCTGGTGGCCGTCGACCCTTCGAGACGCGCTACGCGCTCCTCAGGGTAACGGGTCAACTAATCTCACATAGCCAGACAGAGTGAAGCAGCACACGCGCTCACGACGCGCTGGTCTTCTGGCCCCATTTCTCCAGGATCTTCGCGATCGTGCCGTTGGCCTTCAGCTTGGCCAGCGAGGCGTTGATCTTCGCCAGCAGCTCGGTGTCGCTCTTGCGGATGCCGATCGCGACCGTGCCGACGGTAACGGGCTTGTAGCCATCGACCAGCCGCACATCGGCGAAATTGCCCTGCTGCAGATTGTAGGCGAGGATCGGATAGTCGGCGAAGCCGGCCTTGAGACGGCCGGCATTCACGTCGCGCAGGATGTCGGGAATGGTGTCGTAGACCTTGACCTCGCTGAACAGCCCGGTCTTCTTCAGCGCATCGACGAACGCGGTGCCGACCTGGGCGCCGACCACGGTGCCCTTCAGATCCTCCTGCGTGGCATAGGCCTTGGCGTCGGACTTCGGCACCACGAGGCCCTCGCCATAGGTGTAG
Source organism: Bradyrhizobium sp. AUGA SZCCT0105 (assembly GCF_018129565.1). Classification (NCBI taxonomy): domain Bacteria; kingdom Pseudomonadati; phylum Pseudomonadota; class Alphaproteobacteria; order Hyphomicrobiales; family Nitrobacteraceae; genus Bradyrhizobium; species Bradyrhizobium sp. AUGA SZCCT0105. The sequence continues at coordinate 52,873 of NZ_JAFCMK010000017.1, forward strand.
ACCGGCTCGGAGAAGTCGATCACCTCCTTGCGCGCGGCGGTGGCGAACATCGCGGCGGCAATGATGTCGATCTTGTTTGCGGTCAGCGAGGGGATCAGCGCCGAGAACTGCATCGGCTCGATCTGCACCGAGAAGCCGGCGTCCTTGCCGATCTCGGTGGCGAGATCGACCATGATGCCCTGGATCGAGTTGGTCTTGGTGTCGAGGAAGGTGAAGGGAATGCCGGTCGGCGTCGAGCCGACCTTGAGCACCTGCTGCGCGCCTGACGGCGCGCTCAAGGCAAGGGCAAGCGCCGCGACCGCGGCATGGACGAGACGCTGAAAGGACATCGCACACCTCCCGAAGCTGGCCTCGGCGCCGCATCGCCCTGCTTTTCGAGCTAGATGTTGCGGGCGACGCCGTTCCGGCCTATTTTCACCAATATGAAATTGTGGTCACGAAACCGCGGCCAATGCAAGCGGTTTTCATGCACATGAAGGAAGCGGATTGACGTGAGCGGCGGCAAGAGAATGCGCAAAGGCGCGGCAGCGCGGCCCGTGACGCCACGACGCGCGGCCAAAAAGCCGGTCAAGAAGCCGGCCGAACCGGCGATGGATCTCGCGGTCGGACGCCGCATCCGCGACCTGCGCCGCACCAAGCAGATGTCGCTGGAGACCGTTGCCGCGCGTACCGACCTGTCGATCGGCTTCATCAGCCAGATCGAGCGCGGCCTGTCGTCGCCCTCGCTGCGCGTGCTGGCGACGCTGGCCGACGTGCTCGGCGTCGGCATCGCCGCGCTGTTCGGCGCGACGCCGAGGGATGGCGGCGCCGGCGGCGTCGTGACCCGCGAGGTGCAGCGCGCCGAGCTGAAGCTGTGGCGCACCGGGATTTCGAAGCAGCTATTGAGCCCGGCCGGCAGCGAGAGCCGGCTCAATCTGTTCCTCGTGCATCTCGAACCCGGCGGCAACACCGGCGACGAGTTCTATACCCATGACGGCGAAGAGGCCGGCCTCGTGCTATCAGGCGAGATGATTCTGACGGTGGATACCGAGACCTGGACGCTGAAGCAGGGCGACAGCTTCCGCTTCGCCAGCCGCCGCCCGCATCGGTTCTCCAATCCGGCCGGCGACGCCAAGGCCGTGGTGCTGTGGGTGAATTGCGTGACGGCGGCGGGGTGAGGCCCCGCGCTCTCTCCGTTCGTCGTCCCGGCGAAAGCCGGGACGACACCTGTTATTACGGAGCCCTCACGTCAAGACGCATCACTTCAACCCCATCACGATTTCCTCGATCTTGATCGGGAAATTCCGCACCCGGATGCCGGTGGCATGGAAGACGGCGTTGGCGACTGCGCCGGCGCTGCCGGTGATGCCGATCTCGCCGACGCCCTTGATGCCGAGCGGATTGACGTGCGGATCGTGCTCGTCGACCGTGATCACCTCCATCGGCGGCACGTCGGCATTCACGGGCACATGATACTCGGCGAGGTTCGCATTCAGGATGCGGCCCGAACGATGGTCCATCACCGCCTCCTCGTGCAGCGCGAAGGAGAGGCCCCAGATCATGCCGCCGTAGAGCTGGCTCTGCACCATCAACGGATTGACGATGCGCCCCGCAGCGAATGCGCCGACCAGCCGCGTCGCGCGGATCTGGCCGAGCTCGGGATCGACCTTGACCTCGGCAAACACGGCGCCATGCGCGTGCATCGCATATTGCGACTGCGCCGCCGCATCGGCCGCGCCGCTGCCGGTGGCGTCGACCTCGGCGAGGCCGGCGCGCGCCAGGATGTCGGCATAGCTTTCGCTGCGCGCATCGTCGTCGCGGCGATGCAGCCGCCCGGCCCGCGCCACCACGCCGGCATTGCCGGCGCCGAACAGCGGCGAGCGCTGGTCCGCGGTCGCGAGCTCGGCGAGCTTTGCGATCACGGCAGCGCCTGCATTGTGGATCGCGGCGCCGACGGTTGCGGTATGCCCCGAACCGCCGGCAATGCCGGCATCGGGCAGATCGGAGCTGCCGGAGCGGAACGTCAGCTGATCGAAATCGAGACCGAGCGCGTCGGCCGATATCTGCGCCAGCGCGGTCCAGGCGCCCTGCCCCATGTCGTGCGCGCCGGTCTCCATCACGCCTTTGCCGTCGGCGCGGACCACCGCGCGCGCATTGCCCTGGAACATGATGGCCGGAAAGGTCGCGGTGCCGACGCCCCAGCCGACCAGAAAGCCGTTCTCGTCACGCATCTGCTTCGGCTGCAGCGGACGCCCCGCCCAGCCGAAGCGCTCAGCGGCCTTGGCGTAGCACTGGCGTAGCGCCTTCGAGGAAAACGGCTTGCCGGTGGTCGGCTCGACCTCGGCATAGTTCTTCAGCCGAAACTCCAGCGGATCGATACCGCAGGCGAACGCCGCCTCGTCGATCGCGCTCTCCAGCACGATCGATCCGGTGGCCTCGCCCGGCGCGCGCATGAACAGCGGCGTGCCGGTGTCGACGCGCACCGCTTCGTGCGCGGTGCGGATCGCCGGGCTGGCATAGAGCGTGTGCGAGGCGTCAGCGGCGGGCTCGTAGAAATCGTCGAAGCTCGACGTCGTGACCCGCGCCTCATGATTGATCGCGGTCAGCTGGCCCGCATCGTCGGTGCCGATCTGGATGCGCTGGCGGGTCGGCGGACGATGGCCGACCGGGCCATACATCTGGCTGCGGCGCAGCACCAGCTTGACCGGACGGCCGATCAGCTTGGCGGCCATGATGCCGAGCACCTGCGGTCCGGAGATCAGCCCCTTGGAGCCGAAGCCGCCGCCGAGGAACGGGCTGTTGATGTGGATGTTCGCCGGCGGGATGCCGAACAGGCCCGCGATGCGCATCTGCGCGAACCCCATGCCCTGGCTCGGCGTGTCGATGAACAGGCGGTCGCCGTCCCACACCGCGACGATCGCGTGCGGCTCCATCGCGTTGTGATACTGCGCCGGCGTCTCGTAAGTCGCGTCGGTTAGTTTCGAGGCCGCGGCCATGCCGGCATCGATATCGCCGTGGCGGACTTCGGCGGGGTTGCCGATGCCGACCACGGGTGGCGCATAGGCCTTGCCGGCGTCGAGGCCGACGCGCGCGATCTCGACCTGGTAGCGCGGCGAGAGCAGCGCTGCGCCTTCGGTCGCGGCTTCCAGCGTCTCGGCGATCACGACCGCGATTGCCTGGTTGGCGTAGCGCACCTCGTCGCTCTGCAACAGCTCCATGCGGAAGGCGAACGGGTTGCCCTTGGCGTCGGGATCTTCCGCCAGCTCGGGCTTGTGCGCCGGCGTCATCACGTCGATGACGCCGGGATGGCGCATGGCGGCGGCGACATCGAGCGCGGTGACGCGGCCGCGCGCGATGCAGCTGGTTGCAATCACGGCATAGACCATGCCGGGCGGATGATTGTCCGCGGCATAGCGGGCCTTGCCGGTGACCTTCAGCACGCCATCGGTGCGGGTCATCGGCTGGCCGATATTCGAGCCGTGCCTGATGTGGGCGGGGTCGCGGGTCAGACTGAGTTCAACCGTCATGCGTTACGCTCCTGCAACGGACGAGAAGGGAGAGCCGGGCAGCGCGGGAATGCGATCCGGCGTGCCTGCGGCGGCAAGGGTGAGCGCGCGCACGACGATGCGCTGTGCGAGCTCGATCTTGAAGGCGTTGTCGCCGGACGGCTTGGCGCCGGCGAGCGCCGCGCGCGCCGCCTCGCGATAAACCGCCGCATCGGGCGCGGCGCCCGCGAGCACCTGCTCGGCCTCGCGCGCCCGCCACGGCTTTGCCGCGACGCCGCCAAGCGCGAGCCGCGCCTCACGGATCTTGCCGTCCTCGATACGCAGGCCGGCCGCGGCCGAGACCACGGCGAAGGCATAGGACGTGCGCTCGCGCACCTTGATGTAGCGGGCATGGCCGGCGAAGCTTCGCGCGTCGGCCGGCAGCCGCAGCGCGACGATCAGGTCGCCGCGCTCCAGCACGGTCTCGCGCTCAGGCGACTCGCCGGGCAAACGATGCAGCGCCTCGAGCGGCAGCTCGCGCCGGCCGCCCTTGCCCTCGATCTCGACGATTGCATCGAGCGCGACCAGCGGCACGCAGAAGTCGGACGGATGGGTGGCGATGCAGCCCTCGCTCCAGCCGAGCACCGCGTGCAAGCGGTTCTCGCCTTTCAGCGCGTCGCAGCCGGCGCCCGGCCAGCGCCGGTTGCAGGCGCTGCCGGCGTCGTAGAAATAGGCGCAGCGCGTCCGCTGCATCAGATTGCCGCCGACGGTCGCAGCATTGCGCAGCTGCGCCGATGCGCCCGACAGCAGCGCCTCGGCGACCGCGGGATAGTTGCGCGCGAACGCGGTGTCATGCGCGAGATCGGCGTTGCGCACCAGCGCGCCGATGCGCAAGCTACCATCGGAGAGATGCTCGATGCGATCGAGCCCGGGCAGACGCGTGACGTCGACGAGGCGGCTCGGCCGGCTGACGCCGCCCTTCATCAGGTCGAGCAGATTGGTGCCGGAGGCGAGATAGGTCGCGCCCTTCTCGGAAGCCGCCGAGATCGCGTCCGCGACGCTGGCCGGCCTGACATAATCGAAGTTCATCATGCGGAGCGCCTCTGCTTGCTGGCGGTCATGTTGGATTGTGCCTCGAGCACGGCTTCGGTGATCCCCTGATAGGCGCCGCAGCGGCACAGGTTGCCGCTCATCCATTCGCGCACGCGCTCGGGGTCGTCGCCGGCCTGGCCTTCCTGGATCAGGCCGATGCCACTCATGATCTGGCCCGGGGTGCAGAAGCCGCACTGGAAGCCGTCATGGGCGATGAAGGCGGCCTGCACCGGATGCAGCTCGCCGCCGCGCCCGACGCCTTCGATGGTGGTGATCTCGGCGCCGTCATGGCTGACGGCGAGCGCGAGGCAGGAATTGATGCGGCGGCCGTCGACCAGGATGGTGCACGCGCCGCACTGGCCGCGGTCGCATCCCTTCTTGGTTCCGGTGAGGTCGAGCCGCTCACGCAACAGGTCGAGCAGGGTGACGCGGGGGTCGTCGAGGGCAATGTCCCGGCGGACACCGTTGATGGTGAGACTGATGGGGAGATTCATGCAAGGCGCTCCGATCCGTGTATGGTCGGGTTGAATCGAGGCAACGCGAACCCGTGGCCGCCGATGCATGATCGGCGCGCCTTGTCAGGCCCGGTGCTGGTCGCCATATACGGAGGCATCCTCCGTTTACAAGGGAGGGTGAAAAGAAAAAGGAATGGCCGGTTCATCACCAGAAATTGTCCGCAAGCCGCGCGCCGACGCCGTGCGCAATCGCGAGCGCGTGCTGGAAGCGGCCAAGGCCGTGTTTTCGGCCGGCGGCAGCGAGGCGAGCCTCGAGGCCGTCGCGCGCCATGCCGGCGTCGGCATCGGCACGCTGTATCGCCACTTCCCGACCCGCGAGGCGCTGTATGAGGCGGTCTATCGCCGCGAGGTCGAGCAGCTCGGCGATCTTGCCGAGCAATTGCAATGCGCCCCCGAGCCGGTCGAGGCACTGCGGCGCTGGCTGCGCGCCAATGTGGAATTCGTCGCGACCAAGAAGGGCATGGTCGCAGCCCTCGCTTTGGTCGCGCACGGCTCGACCGAGCTGCACGCCTATTCGTTCGAACGCCTCACCAAGGCGATCGGCACCCTGCTCGCGCGCGCCGTCGCGGCCGGCGCCATTCGCGACGACATCAGCGCCGAGGACGTGCTGCGCGCGCTGATCGGCATGTGCTACATGCACGACCAGCCGGGCTGGCAGACCACGGCGCTCAGGCTGTTGGACGTGTTCGTGGACGGACTGCGGATGCAGCCGGCGGGTGCAGCGGCATCCGCGGCAAAGCCAGCAAAGAAGAAGGCCGACCGGCCGCGCTCGCCGTAGCTGCTACAAGTGTATCGTAATCAGAAATACTCCGCGCGAAGGCCACGTGTTGGGCGCGCGGATTCCGGCCATTGAACGAAGGTCGAATGGGCGATCCGGTGTTTCCATTCGCGCGTCGTCCCCGGGAATGACTATGCTGGCAAAAAACAGGTAGACGCGAGAGCCAACTCCGCGATCTGCCGATTGGCCATGGCGAGGAAAACGCGCGTTCGCGCTCGAGCTTTCGAGGACGACTCCCGGCATTCGGGAAAAGATGCGCCTGCCGTTCATTTGGATTGCCGAAATGAACGAGAGCATCTCATCTCCGTTTATCCGCTACCCTATCGGCACCTCGCTGCTGATGGCCGGCATTCTGTTCGTCGGCATCGTCGCCTATCCACTGCTGCCGGTCGCGCCGCTGCCGCAGGTCGACTTTCCGACCATCCAGATCTCGGCGAGCCTGCCCGGCGCCAGCCCCGAAACCATGGCCTCCTCGGTTGCGCAGCCGCTGGAGCGGCAATTCGCGCAGATTCCCGGCATCGCGCAAATGACCTCGACGAGCTCACTCGGGTCGACCGCGGTCACCATCCAGTTCGATCTGAACCGCAACATCGACGGCGCCGCCAACGACATCCAGGCCGCGATCAATGCCGCCGGCGGCCAGCTGCCCAAGAACCTGCCGTCGCCGCCGACCTATCGCAAGGTCAACCCGGCGGACTCGCCGATCCTGCTGCTGTCGGCGACCTCCGACACCCTGCCGCTGATCAGGGTGAGCGACGCGGTCGACGCCCAGCTCGGGCAGCAGATCAGCCAGATTTCCGGCGTCGCCCAGGTGTTCATCGGCGGACAGCAGAAGCCCGCGATCCGCGTGCAGATCGATCCCGCCAAGCTGGTCGCCAAGGGGCTCTCGCTGGAAGACATCCGCGGCCAGATCGCCATCACCACGGTCGACAGCCCGAAGGGCAACATCGACGGCGCCAGCCGCGCCTACACGATCTACGCCAACGACCAGCTCCCGGACGCCAAAGACTGGAATGACGTCATCGTCGCCTACCGCAACGGCGGCCCGTTGCGGATTCGCGACATCGGCCAGGCCGTCGCCGGGCCGGAAGACATGAAGCAGGCCGCCTGGGCGGACGGCAAGCGCGGCGTGTTCCTCGTCATCTTCAAGCAACCCGGCGCCAACGTCATCGGCACGGTCGACAGGATCAAGGCGCAGCTTCCGAGACTGATTGCCGCGATTCCGCCCGCCATCAAGATCAAGATCATCAGTGACCGGACCTTGACCATCCGCGCCGCCGTCGAGGACGTGCAGATCACGCTGCTGATCACCATCGTTCTGGTCGTCATGGTGATCTTCATCTTCCTGCGCAGCTTCTGGGCTACCGTGATTCCTGCCGTCACCGTGCCGCTTGCGCTGCTCGGCGCCTGCGCGCTGATGTGGGTGTTCGGCTACACGCTCGACAATCTGTCGCTGATGGCGCTGACGATTGCGGTCGGCTTCGTGGTCGACGACGCCATCGTCATGCTGGAGAACATCACGCGCTACGTCGAGCAGGGCGAGCGGCCGCTTGCCGCGGCGCTGCGCGGCGCCGGCGAGATCGGATTCACGATCCTGTCGATCAGCATCTCATTGGTTGCGGTGCTGATCCCGCTGCTCCTGATGGGGGGCGTCATCGGCCGGCTGTTCCGCGAGTTTGCGGTGACCCTGGCGATGGCGATCTTCGTCTCGCTGGTGGTGTCGCTGACGCTGACGCCGATGATGGCATCGCGCTTCCTGCGCGCGCATGGCGAAACCAGGCACGGCCGGCTCTACCAATGGAGCGAAGCGGCATTCGAGCGGATGCTGCATGGCTATGAGCGCAGCCTCGATCTGGCACTGAGCTGGAGCCGGACCACGCTGTGCATCTTCTTCGCGACGCTGGCACTGTCGGTCTATTTGTTCGTGATCATACCCAAGGGATTCTTCCCGCAACAGGACAACGGCTTCCTGAACGCCGTGTCGGAGATGGCCCAGGACATCTCGTTTGCCGACATGAAGCAGCATCAGGAAGAACTCAGCCGGATCGTCCGGGCCGATCCGGCGGTCGACAGCATGGCCGAGTTCATCGGCGGCGGCGGCACCGCGCTGAATTCGGGCCGCATGTACATCACGCTGAAGCCGCACGAGGAGCGCGACGCGGACGCGCAGCAGATCATCGCGCGGCTGCGGCCGAAGCTCGAGGCGGTCGAGGGTGCACGCCTCTACATGCAAGCCTCGCAGGACGTCCGGCTCGGCGGCCGCGCCACCCGGACGCAGTTCGAGTACACGCTGCAGGACGCCAACCTCGCCGAGCTGAACCAATGGGCGCCGAAGATCCTGGCCAGCATGAAGACTCTGCCTGAGTTGCGCGACGTCGCCACCGACCAGCAGACCGAGGGAACGACGCTGACGATGACCATCGATCGCGACACCGCGTCGCGCTACGGCATCCAGCCGCAGCTGATCGACGACACGCTGTATGACGCGTTCGGCCAGCGCCAGGTGACCCAGTACTTCACCCAGCTCAACAGCTATCACGTCATCCTGGAGATCCTCCCCGAACTGCAGGGCAAGCTCGACACGCTCAACAAGCTCTACATCAGGTCACCGACGACGGGCGACGAAGTGCCGCTCTCGGTGTTCTGCAAGTGGACGACGGTTCCGGTGCGCCCGCTCGCGATCGCGCACCAGGGGCAGTTTCCCGCAACCACGATCAGCTTCAACCTCGCGCAAGGGGTGGCGCTCGGCCAGGCCACCGATGCGATCCAGGACGCCGTCGCCAATCTCGGGGCTCCGGCCACACTCAGTTCGAGCTTCCAGGGCACCGCGCAGGCCTTCCAGCAGTCACTGAGCTCGGTGCCGCTGCTGATCCTGGCTGCGCTGGTCGTGGTCTATCTGATCCTCGGCATGCTCTATGAAAGTTACATCCATCCGCTCACGATCCTTTCCACGCTGCCGTCGGCCGGCGTCGGTGCACTGGCGATCCTGATGGCGTTCGGCTTCGATTTCAGCCTGATCGCGCTGATCGGCATCATCCTCCTGATCGGGATCGTGAAGAAGAACGGCATCATGATGGTCGACTTCGCGATCGCCGCCGAACGCGAAGAGCATTTGTCGCCGCGCGCATCGATCCGGAAAGCGGCGCTCTTACGTTTCCGCCCGATCATGATGACGACGATGGCAGCCCTGCTCGGCGGCGTACCGCTGATGCTCGGCACCGGAACAGGCGCGGAAATTCGTCAGCCGCTCGGCTATGCGATGGTTGGCGGCCTGATCGTGAGCCAGGCGCTGACGCTGTTCACGACGCCGGTCGTGTATCTCTATCTCGACAGATTCTCGAACGCGCTCTCGAGCTGGACGGCAACGAAGCGGGACGACGATGCTGAACCGCCGTTGAAGAACGCCGCCGAATAGCCATTCGCGTGCGACGACGAGACCTACCCGAACCGGTGATCGTAGCGCTTGATCGACAGCTCCTTGGTGTCGATCTCGGGCTTCTTGCCGGAGAGCATATCGGCCAGCACCCGGCCCGAGCCGCAGGCCATGGTCCAGCCGAGCGTGCCGTGGCCGGTGTTGAGGTGCAGATTGGCGAACCGTGTCGCGCCGATCACCGGCGGGCCGTCCGGCGTCATCGGGCGCAGGCCGCACCAGAAGGTGGCCTTGGGCAGGTCGCCGCCGCGCGGAAACAGATCGGTCAGCGAGTGGTCCAGCGTCGCGCGCCGCGCATCGTAGAGCTTGGTCGAATAGCCCGAGATCTCGGCGGTGCCGCCGACCCGGATGCGATCGCCGAGCCGGGTGATCGCGACCTTGTAACTCTCGTCCATCACGGTGGACTCAGGCGCGCCGCTCGCGTCCTTGATCGGCACCGTGATCGAATAGCCCTTCACCGGATAGACCGGCAGCGAGATGCCGAGCGGCCGCACCAGATGCGGCGAGTAGCTGCCCAGCGCCAGCACGTAGGCATCGGCGGTCATCAGGCCGGCGCTGGTCGCAACGCCGGTGATGCGGGTCGTATCCGCGTTCAGGCCGTCGATGCCGACATTGAAATTGAAACGCACGCCGATCTTCTCGGCTTCCAGTGCGAGCGCCTGCGTGAACATGTGGCAGTCGCCGGTCTCGTCATGCGGCAGCCGCAGCCCGCCGGCGAATTTCTGCTTCACGCCGGCCAGCGCCGGCTCGGCTTTGATGCAGCCGTCACGGTCCAGCACCTCGAACGGCACGCCGTATTGCTTCAGCACGGCGATGTCGTCGCCGGTGTGATCGAGCTGGGCCTGCTCGCGAAACAGCTGCAGCGTGCCCTGCGCGCGCTCATCGTAGCGGATGCCGATCTCGCTGCGCAGCGCCTGCAGGCAGTCGCGGCTGTATTCCGCGATCGGGATCATCCGGCTCTTGTTCACCGCGTAGCGCGACGTGGTGCAGTTGCGCAGCATCTTCAGCAGCCAGAGCCACATCACGGGATCGAGCTTCGGGCGGATCACCAGCGGACCGTGCTTCATCAGCAGCCACTTCACCGCTTTCACCGGCACACCGGGGCCGGCCCAGGGCGACGAATAGCCCGGCGACACTTCGCCGGCGTTGGCAAAGGAGGTTTCGAGCGCGGGCTTCGGCTGACGGTCGATCACCGTCACCTCATGGCCGGCGCGCGCAAGATAATAGGCCGAGGTGACGCCGATCACGCCACTGCCGAGAACAAGGACCTTCACTTTTCCTCACATCCTGCAGCGAAAACGCAATCGCCGCTGCGAAACCACTCTGCTTCGCAACGGCGACAGCAATTTGTAGAGCTAGCTAAAGATTAGCTAGCAATTATCAGGCCACGCGCTTGATGGCATCGCTGAGGATCGAGACGATGTCGTCGATATGCGACTTCTCGACGATCAAGGGCGGCGACAGCGCCAGCGAGTCGCCGCTCATGCGGAAGTAGAGGCCGCGATTGAAGCAATCGACCATGACGTCGTAGCCGCGCGCACCGACGGCACCATCACGCGGCGCGAGCTCGACCGCGCCCATCAGGCCCTGATTGCGGATGTCGACGACGTTGGGCAGGCCCTTGAGCGAATGCAGGCCATCGCGCCAGTAATCGGAGAGCGAGGCGCCGCGGGTCAAGAGACCCTCGTCCTTGTAGATGTCGAGCGTGGCAAGACCTGCGGCGCAAGCCACCGGATGCGCCGAATAGGTGTAGCCGTGGAACAGCTCCATGGCGTTGTCCGGGCCGACCATCAGCCCGTCATGGACCTGGCGGCTGGCGAACACCGCGCCGCACGGCACGGTACCGTTGGTGATGCCCTTGGCGGTCGTCATCATGTCCGGCGTCACGCCGTAGAAATTGGCGGCGAACGGGGTGCCGAGGCGGCCGAAGCCGGTGATGACCTCGTCGAAGATCAGCAGGATGCCGTGCTTGGTGCAGAGCTCGCGCAGGCGCTGCAGATAGCCCTTCGGCGCCGGCAGAACCGCGGTCGAACCGGGCACCGGCTCGACGATCACGGCCGCGATGGTGTCGGCGCCATGCAGCGCGACCATCCGCTCGACGTCGTCGGCGAGCTCGGCGCCGTGATCCGGCTGGTCCTTGGCGAAGGCGTTGCGGGCGAGATCATGGGTATGACGGATATGGTCGACACCCGGCAGATGGGTCGCGAACTGGCGGCGGTTGGCGACCATGCCGCCGACCGACATGCCGCCGAAGCCGACGCCGTGATAGCCGCGCTCGCGGCCGATCAGGCGGGTGCGGGTCCCCTGCCCGTTGGCGCGATGATAGGCCAGCGCGATCTTCAGCGCAGTGTCGACCGATTCAGAGCCCGAATTGGTGAAGAAGATCCGATCCAGCCCCTTCGGGGCGATCTCGGCGAGGCGCTCGGCGAAATCGAACGCCAGCGGGTGGCCCATGTTGAAGGAGGGCGCGAAGTCCAGCGTGGAGAGCTGGCGCTCGACGGCGGCCGCGATCTGCGGGCGGCCATGGCCGGCGTTGACGCACCAGAGACCGGCGGAGCCGTCGATCACCTGCCGGCCGTCGACCGAGGTGTAGTACATGCCCTTGGCGGAGGAGAACAGCCGCGGCGCTTTCTTGAACTGCCGGTTGGCCGTGAAGGGCATCCAGAACGAATCGGTCTTGATGGTGTTCGGAATCTGATGAACGGTCACGGCGGCGCTCCATTGCTGACTGCGCCTAGTCGGACCACTCTTCACGGCACTCAACAAGTCCTTTTCTGTCGCACGGCAAGCCATTGATCTTGTTGAGGCGGTCTGCGACTATTTGTTCGATCCGCAACACCTGCAACAGGGATCTTCCATGAGCGTCGACATCGGCGGTCGGCTTCGATTCATCCGCGCGCGGCACAAGCTGTCGCAGCGCGAGCTCGCCAAGCGCTCCGGCGTGACCAATTCGACGATTTCGCTGATCGAATCCAACCAGATGAACCCGTCGGTCGGCGCGCTCAAGCGCATCCTCGACGGCATCCCGATGGGGCTTGCGGAATTCTTCGCGATCGAGCCGGAGCGGCCGCGCAAGGCGTTCTACCGCGCCGACGAGCTGACCGAAATCGGCAAGAAGCCGATCTCCTACCTCCAGATCGGCGACAGCCTGTTCGGACGTGCGTTGCAGATCCTGAAAGAGCGCTACGAGCCCGGCAGCGACACCGGCCGGGTGCCGCTGGTGCATGAAGGCGAGGAAGGCGGCATCGTGGTCTCGGGCCGGCTCGAGGTCACGGTCGACGACGAGCGGCGGGTGCTCAATGCCGGCGACGCCTATTACTTTGAAAGCCGCCGCCCGCACCGCTTCCGCTGCATCGGTGCCAAGCCGTGCGAGGTGATTTCGGCCTGCACGCCGCCGACATTTTGAACCCGGCGCGGGCGCTGCGCGACCCAAGCCGCAAGGGCCGCATGTCGCGGCCTTGCGGGTGACGTCGATGCCTTGCTCCCCACGGCTTGCGGCCGCCGTCGCGGCCATCTCGGTCCTTGCATCAGGCGCGTCGGCTGCGATGGACGATTTCCTGCGCGCATCGAGCAGCGCGCCGACCGCGATCAGCCTGTGCGGCGACGGCGGCGACGCCCGGATCAAGACCGCGGACTGCAAGAAGGCCGGCTACGACAAGCTGGTGGCGCAGATCGACAAGGCGTTCGATGCGGCGCTCCCCAAGCTGCCGGCGAATGTCAGGCCGCTGTTGAAGCGCGACCAGGCCTGGTTCAACGAGATGATCATCGATGCCGCGGACGTGCTGGCCGATGCCGACGAGGACGAGCTGAAAGCAAGTTTCGCCGCGACCTTGCGCCGCCGCGCCGCCGCGCTTGAGGGCATGGCATCCGGCCGTCCGGGCCTGTCAGGCAACTGGGTCAATGCCTTCGGCCACCTTACGCTGACGCCGACCGAGGGCGGCGCCTATCGCCTCGCCGCCGATCTGCGCGGCGACTATGGCGGCGATCGCAGGCGAACCTGCAAGCTGACGGCCGATCTGAAGCCCTCGGGGACTGCCTGGCTCTCCGGCCCCGTGCTGATCGAGGTGGACGCATCCACCGACAAGCCCAAAACCAAGATGGCGACCGACGCCGCCGCCTCAAGCAAGCCGCCGTCAATCAAACTTCGCCGCCAGGGCGACACGCTGCGGATCGTCGGCACCATCGATGACGAGGAGTTTGACGGGCTCAACGACTGCTCGTCGATGTGGCAGGTCACCGGCAGCTACTTTGCCGCCGGCAAGGATGCGGCATCCGACAAGGCCGACACCGCATTCATCGCGCCGACCTTCGACTGCACCAGGCCCGAGACCGCGACCGACGAGGAAATCTGCGCCGATCCTGATCTGGCCGACAACGACCAGCGGCTGAACCGCGCCTGGAAGGCACTGCAGCCGCGGCTCGACGAGGCGACACGGCGCGCGCTGATCGACGACCAGCGCAACTGGGTGAAGAGCCAGACCGAACAATACCCGGAATTCCTGCATCCGGCCTGGAACAAGCAGAGCTCGCAGGTGCACTTCACCGTCGACGCGCGCGATCACGTCAACGGATTGCAGCGCGAACGCCTGGCGCTGCTCGAAGGCTTTGACGACAAGCGCAGCGGGCTTGCCGGCATCTGGCTGGCCTATAACGCCGTCATCAAGGTCACTGTTGAGAAAGACGGCACGCTGAAGGCGACCGGATGGAAGTGGGACCAGGGCGACTGGAAGGCCGGCTGCGACTACGAGATGACGGGCAAGGTGGTCGGCGGCGCGTTCCGCTCCGACGAGCAGCGCAAGAATCCGGATACGCTCGAGCGCGACCATGCGATGCTGATCGTCAACCGGCAGGACGATGCCTTCGCCAAGAAGCGCACCGGGAAGGATGGCACCGAAGACAGCGCGGACGAGGCAAAATGCAAGCGCCGGCTCGACAACTCCTCGGCCGCGCGGCTGTTTCCGGCCCGTCCGTCGCCCGACATCGACAATTTCAAGGGCTCGATCAGGTAGCGGCGCGGCCGGACGGGTGCGGCATCACAGATTGCGGGTCTGGTGGTCGCCATAGGCGATCACGAACGCGACCGTCGCGAACATCATGGTCACGGCGATGACGACGAGAATGGTATCCAGGGTCATGACGGTCCTCCAAGATTGGCAAAGCAAGGTTAGTGCGCCGGCCGGAGGAAGCCTTGCGGCAGATCAATTTTCGACGGGAATCGATCGCGCGTGAAACCACGCCGGATTTGCCGCGTAAGCTCAGGGATCGACCAGGGAGCCTTCCGATGCGCGCGATCGCCCTCATTGCCGCCGTTCTGTTCGCCATCGCTGCGCCGGCCATGGCCGACGATGTCGGTGCCGCGCAGGACGTAATCCGCGCCCAGGAACAGGCGTTCGGCCGCGACGACGCCGCGGCGGCCTATTCCTATGCCGCCCCCGCGATCCGGCAGATCTTTCCGCAGGCCGATCTCTTCATGTCGATGGTGCAGAACCAATACGCGCCGGTCTATCGCCACAGAAGCTTCGAGTTCGGCGAGGCGCGTAGCGAAGGCGACCAGATTGCGCAACGCGTTCACATCGTCGACGCCAATGGCGAGGCGTGGGAGGCGCTCTATACACTGGAGCGGCAGGCCGACGGCAGTTTGAAGATCACCGGCTGCTCATTGCTGAAGGCCGGTCAGGCGGTGTGATCGCACGGTTCGGGTCCGCAACGGTCACCCGAAGACAGTCGCTTCAGGACAAGCCCTTTCTCAGCCGGAGCCTGTCTTCAAGCCAGTCGAATATGACTTCATTGGCCAATGTAGGGTTGTCGATATGCCCCTGCATGGCGGCGGTTTCGGCACGCCGGAACAGGATCAGACTGGCGTCGCGATGAATGCTGCTCAATTGGTTGCCGAATTCGATCAAGGCGCCTGGAAGGAGCCAGCCGCCCTCACCCGCGGTGACGAGGAGCGGACAATCGATGCTTCGCGAGATCGCATTGGCTTCATCGAGCCATCCGGCCTGCTCACCGTCGCCGGCTTGCCGATAAAAGAAACTCTTCTCGTGCGAGTCCCAGATTCCGGCGTCGCAAACCGCCGCGGCAAACCGGGCATCACTAGCGGCTGCCCGGGCGACCAGGGACGAGTTGCAGGCGTCCGCCACGATGGCGATCCGCGTGCTGTCGACACCGGGCTGCTCCGAAAGAAAGTCGAGGACGCGGCTCATCGCCGCTTCGAACTTGTGGCCCTCGAGCCGTTCCGGCGACAAGGCCGTCTGCGTCCCCAGCAGATCCACGACGAGAAGCGCGAACCCGCGCTCGCTGGCATGACCTGCGTATTTGGTGATCAATTCTTCCTTGTAGGAACCTGGCTCGCCAATGCACACGATGACGGGTCCGTCGTCGCGCAAGGTTGACGGCAGGTAGTAGGCCTGAAGAGACAGGTCTTCCGTCCAGGGAATCGAGAGCACCTGGCCGGCCGGAACCCGGGTCTTCAAGAAGCTGGTTGCGCATCGCCGCATGCCGTCGACGGCACGGTTCAGCCAATCGTTGGCATATCCGGGAGGCCTTACAGCGGCGTGAAAGTAGGTGGTCGCCCGAAGCCAGTTGCGGCGGGCGGTGACCAGATTGTTGTTCAGCAACGAAAGCTCAGCTCTCGCCTCGTTCAGTTCCGCGGTCTTGATCCACTCTTCCGACCACGAGTTCTCTGATGCGAGGTTTATCTTGCTCAAAGTCAGCCAGCATTCGGAGACCGTCGAGCCGCCTTCCTGTGCGGCAGCCAGAAGCTTGATGAACTCCGCCGACAGATCCTCGCGATCCGGCCAGGCGGGCCAGCCCTTGTCATCGAACTCGACGCTGCTTGACGAGGCTCCACGCGCCCCACAATGCTCATGCATATTTCGTCAACTCGTTCGCACCCGGCTCCGCTGCCGGTACGCGTGAAAGGTACGAGTCCGCCCGTTGGAGTCGACGAGCCGCCGCTTCGGTCGCCGCGAAAAAACTGGCGCCGAAATCGCAAACGCCAATCACGCGGCTCTCCCAAGAAATTATTCCAATTGGGCTTCATATAATTGAAGTAATTCGGCGGCGGCAAATGTTGATATGGCGGCGCAGGAATGCGTTGCGCTTATGCCTGAGGGCCGAATGTTGCTGCAGCAATCGTTGCCGAGCAAATGCTCGGTCATGTTCCGGATGCCATCGACTCACTTTGTCTCGTGTGGCGAACTTGCCGTGGCGCGCTCACGGGATCGCGAGAACCGGCACGCCGCCACTCACTCGGCCGTGACTTCGCAACGCAGGTCGCTCGACGCGCGTCGGCACTGCGCAGGCTTATCCCGGCACCGCTAAGCGGATGCGTTGTCGCCGTCGTCCTGCATCGCCAGCGCCCGATCGCTGGACCTGATGAAACGCTCGACCAGCCCAAGCTCCGGATCGCGCGACCATGCCGCTTCAAATGAAAAACCTCCGGCAGGGCATTGCCGGAGGTTCTGGAGGTTTCATGAAGAAGTCTGATATCTCCCTCGTCATGGTCGGCAGAGCAACCGACACCCAGTTTGTACATGATAGACTAATGTTAGTAAATCATACAACAGACTCTTCTTTCAAAATCAAAGCCTCGACAGTTTCCCATCGAGGCTTTGGGTCGCGATCAAGTCCGGATCAACCGGGCTTTACCAGTTGCGCTGCGCGCGCAGCAGCAGCATGTAGGTGTCCTGGTTGCTGAGAGAGTAGACGGCGGCCGGCTTGCCGATCGCGGCGCTACCCGGATAGGTGATGGTGCCGGCGTAGTTCTGATCCAGATGGGTGTAGGTGAAGTCAGCCGAGAAGGTCAGGTTCTTCACCGGGGTCCACTGGGTCTGCGTACCGATCTGAGCAATGCTGTAGTCGGGGTTGCACGAGGTCAGATTCGACGTGGCGCCGATCAGGACGCCGAACGATCCTCCCACGCCAGTCCCGCCGGGGCCGCAGATGTAGCCTTTGGCGGTGCTGTTGTAGTTAACCTGAGCCCACGCACCGTAGACGCTGGTGTTCCAATAGGGATTCCAGTTGTGGACGTATGCACCGCGCACGCCGTACGTCGTGATCAGCTGCTGCGAGCCGCCGCTGACGAACACGCTGTCCGGCGCGATGCCGAAGCCGATGCTCTGGTAGGCACCGGGAACGCTGGTGTTGCCGAAGTAGGTGAACGCACCGGCACCCGAGAGATCCTGGATGTTGTAGCGCGTTGCGCCGTTGGTATAGACGCCCTGGACGTTGATGGTGTCGCCAGGTCCGGTCGGGATGTTCTTGATCGACAGGGCCAACTGACCCGCCCAACCCCACTTGTCGTCCGGATGACCGGTCAACTCGGTGGCGCCGTAGTAGGCCGCGTGATTGTCATGCGCCGCGAACGACGCCTGGAACAGACCCCAGGCCTGGTCGACGCGGAGAGACGCGACCAGATCCGGAGCGATCGTGCCGGCATAGTCGCTCGCGCCGTAGGGACCGAGAGCGCCGGTACCGACCACACCGAGATTCTGCACGCCGGCCTGATAGTAGGCCGACTGATCCTGGGCCGACAGAGACAGCGACACGCCGTTGCCGAACTGCGCGGTGTAGGTGAACTGGTTCACACCGGTGATCGTGCCGCCGCCGCCGACGAGACCGTCGAAGTTGTTGCCCGGATAGTTGGCCCACGGCGCCGAGAACTGCGACACCGCTTTACCCATGGTGAAGCCGGCGAACTGGATGAAGGCGTAGTAGACGCCGACCGTGCCGGCGGCGACACCGCCTGCACTTGCGTTGTTCGGGGCAGCAGACGTTCCGATCGGCGAGTAGACCGTCGAGCCTGCTGCGGCGCCCGCGCCATAGCTGTCCGAGGTCCAGCTGAAGGTCGCATCGAAGAAGGTACGAACCACGCCGTATTCGGTCGCGGTGCGGGTGTCGACGTTCAGGTCTTCGCGCGAGCGCCAGGTGTAGCCGTTGGTGAAGCGGTTCTGTGCGCCGCCAGCGCCGGCGTAGTTGCCGGTGTGGTCCGAGTTGGTGTTCGCCAGAACGTCCATGCGCAGGTAGCCGCCCAGCTTGATGCAGGTGTCGGTGCCCGGAATAAAGTAGAAGCCCGGACCATAGAGCGAGCAGACCTTCACGTACTCGACTGCCTTGGCCTTGACCGGAAGGTCGGCCGCCATGGCTCCACTGCTCGCGGCGAGAGTTGCCACCGAGCCCAACAAAAGGCCCTTTACGATCTTCATGCTATCCTCCAAGTGATGCCTTGCACTGCTGGCAAAGCGACAAACGTTCCCCTCCCGAAAACCGCTGCGGCGCAGCCATTTTCAAGATGCTCGTGGTCAACTCGGCCACTGCAGGCGTGAGATGGTGGATGCCCCCATCTACGACGGGGAACAATGCAAGCGAGTAGTCACATATTCAACTTATATTAGTTAGTCATTCTATGTTTGCGCAGCCATGTGTCATTCAGGCAACGCATCGACGAACATTTTCGTCACGGCGGCCGCTTCAAAAATTGCTCGATACTCGATATCTGTGAAGATGAATTTTTGTTAAGGTGCGTCATGACCGAGCGCAAATCGACCGACAAACTGCAGGACGCGGCTGAGCGATTGGCTTGGGAAATCGTGTCGACCAGCATCCGGCTCGACGAGTTGCGCAGCATCTGGGCCAAGATGATCGGAATCACCGGTCCGCAATGGATGATCATGACGGTGCTGGCGAATGCCGAGGACCGCAGCGTCGGCCTGCCGGTCGGCGCGGTGTCGAGGGCACTGCGCGTCGATCAGTCGTTTGTGGTGACGCAGTCGAAGCTGCTCGAAAAGAAGAACCTTGTGCGCCGCAAGAGCTCGACCGAGGATGCCCGGGTCGTGAACCTGTCACTGACCGAGCACGCCAAGAAGCAGATGGCGAACCTGTCCGCGCAACGCAAAGAGTTGAACGAGTTCGTCTATTCCGACCTCGATCTGCGGGAGTTGCTGCAACTGACCGGCAAGATGGATTCCATCAAGAGCCGCCTGGAAAAGGCGATCGCTAGGATCTCGGTCGATCTTTAGGACGTTGCCGAGATCCCGCTTCACACTTTGCGCTTACGCGGCCGTTCCGGTCCGGATCATGCTCTTATCTGAGCATGATCTCCTCGGAAAACCGCTTTGCACTTTTCCGGATCATGCCATCGCCAGCCGCTGCCGCGACCGCATCAGGAGCAGCAGGATGATGCTGACATTGAGCAGGTTCCAGGCCAGGCCATTGGCGAAGGCCGCGGCATAGGAACCGGTGGCGTCGAAGATCACGCCCGAGATCCAGCCGCCAAAGGACATGCCGAACACCGAGGCGAAGATCACGATGCCGATCCGGGTCGCGGCCTCGGAGGCCGGCATCGCCTCGCGCACGATGATGGCGTAGCTCGGCACGATGCCGCCCTGGAACAGGCCGAACATCGCCGAGATGACGTAGAGCGAGGTCAGGCTGTCGAAGAACAGGTAGAACAGCAGCGCCGCGCCCTGCGCGATCGAGCCGATCAAGAGCGTGCGGATGCCGCCGATCCTGTCGGCGAGGAAGCCGGAGCCGATCCGGCTGATGATGCCGAAGCCCAGCATCAGCGACAGCATCTCGGCGCCGCGCGCCACGCCGTAGCCGAGATCGCCGCAATAGGCGACGATGTGAACCTGCGGCATCGACATCGCCACGCAGCAGGAGATCGACGCGAGCGACAGGATCGCGGTGAGTGCGTTGGTGGAGAGCCGCATGTCGACCCGCGGCGGCGCCGCGTTGACATGGCTGCGCCGGGTCGCCGCCCCCATCAACAAACGCAGCACCACGAGCGCAAGCGCCATCGCGATCGCGGTGAAGATGCCGATCGCGATATGGGTGGTGCGCCAGCCGATGCTCTGCATCCCGAAATTGACCAGCGGCGGCCACACCGTGCCGCCGACGTAATTGCCGCTGGCGGCGATCGCGACCGCGAGGCCGCGGTAACGCTCGAACCAGTGCGAGGCCTCCGCCATCAGGGGACCGAAGGTGGCGGCCGACGACAGGCCGATCGCGAAATGCAGCAGGATGAAGGCCCAGATCGACAGCGCGTAGCCGGCGCAGATGTAGCCGAGGCCGAGAATGCCGATCCCGGCGCCGATCGCAGCGACGATGCCGTAGCGATCGCTGATCTTGCCGGTCACGACCTGGCCGAGGCCGAAGCCGAGCATCACCATCGTGAAGGCGAGCGACGCCGTTCCGCGGGTCGCGCCGAAGTCGGTCTGCACCGCCGGCAACGCCACCACGACCGACCACATGCCGACGCTGCCGAGCGAGCCGATCACCACGGCTACGGCAAGGCGCAGCCATGCCCGGCGCGAGTCGGGAATAAACACTGCGGCTTCAGGGGAAAATTCAGAAGAAATTACCACGGCACGCGGAACTTCGACGGCATTTGCCTCCGGGTCAAGCCACATTGCCGAGAGATTAGGCATGCGCCAGCAAGGGGACGCGCCGCTTTCACCGGCGCGTGAAGCGCCTCAATTGCCGTAGTTGGGATCCTGCGCCTGGAACGGACCGCACTTCGCGCCGATGCCGAAGCGCTGATCGAAATCCACAGTGCCGCCGCCGACCGGTATGCGGGTCGGCGGCAAGCCGCGCGTGTACTGGTCGACGGTGACGGACTTCTTGTCCGCGCTCATCATCACATGCACCGGCTCGAGGTCCTTGCCCTTGTTGAACTCGGTCAGATCGAGCGTGTAGTAGCCGTCCGCCGTCTTGCCCGCGGCCATGCCGCCATGCGGCGCAAAGACGACGGATTGCGGCAGGTAGACCTCCATCAGGACGCCGTTACCCTTGCAGGCGATCATGCGGATCATCCAGGCCCGGTCGTCCGGCAGCGTCACGGCGGACGCCGGCGCCGACAGCAGCGCGATGGCAGCAGCAATGCCTGCTGTCATGGTTCGACCTGCCTGGTTCGACATGGATGCCTCTGGCGGCTGATGGCGTTGCTGGCGTTTGGTCGGCGGCCGGGCCGCGAAAGTTCAGTCTGCATCGTGCACCGCAGCGGTCGCAACGGACCGATCAAGCGGGAATATCATCCGTCGAACCGCGATCCATGCTGATGAGAAAACTGCTACAATGCGAGCCGGTTCACATTGGCGGCTCGCCGTCCGGACCTATCATCCCGCCCGGATGGCGCGCAGCTCGCAAGGTATGCGGATCGAAGCGCACATCGTCGGAGGATCGTCATGCATTCGTCGTCAGCAGAGTGGTTACCCGTTGCGTCGGCGCCGTCGGACCGGGAGCTTGAGGTCTGTGTCCTCGACTATGACGGCATGGTGCACGCGCTGATGTTCCCGTGCCACCGGGACGGCGCCGAATGGGTCGATGATGCCGGCAGCAGGCATCTCGACATCCAGCCGACGCATTGGCGCAGATGGATGCTCTCAGCCAATTGACGCCGCCATGATCGGTCTCGGCCAGCCGACGCCGACCTCGCTCCGGTCCGGATATTGAGCTAGACTTGCCACGTGAGGTTCAAGGGTGGGCCAGGAGGCTCGTCATGGAATCACACGTGATCCCCTTCGAAAATCGCTGGACCAACGGCAAGCATGCCTGGGAGTGGCATTGCGAGCTCGAGCGGCTGGGCGTGCCGACGGTCCGGACGATGTATTGCGAGCATGAGACGCACTATCGCGACGAGCTTGCCGTGGTGTTCGACATTCCCGCGGGCTTTGTCCACGACTGGCTTGCCTTCCACGACCGGCGCGCCGCCCGGCAGCAATTGCTGTGGCGCGCCAGCGTCATCACGCTCGGCCTCATCGCCGCATCGGGCGTCGTGCTCGGCGCGCTCAGGTAGAGGCAGCGAACCCGCCGCTGGAACGGCCGGGCGGTCCCCCCCGCCCCTCGCGGCCGAAAATCCCCTATGCCCGGCCCCTGCGACGACCCGCGCCCCCCGTAAAGCGCACTTGTTAACCCTTTGCTAACCATACACCCGGCAAGAATTGCCGAGTGAAGTCGAGTGTCGTCGAACGCGTCTAACGGGCGGAGATCCCCGTGAACGCCAGCGCGGTGCCTCACTTTCGGAACGGCGGCCCTGCGGCCGTCGCGCAGACGCTTGGCGGCCGCGGCCGCCAGTCGCGGGGGAGAGCGGCTACCATGGTCGACGTCACGGCGGGTCAGGGCACGGCAGGCAAGAGCGGATTGCCGAGCCTCGGCGAGATCGGCGACATCCTCAAGCGCGGCGATCTCGCGCTGGCGCTCGGCGTCCTCACCATCCTGGTGGTGCTGATCCTGCCGCTGCCCTCGATCGTGCTCGACCTGTTTTTGGCGGTCTCGATCACGATCTCGATCCTGATCCTGATGACCTCGCTATTCATCCAGGCGCCGCTGGAATTCTCGTCGTTTCCGACCATCCTGCTGATCTCGACCATGATGCGGCTGTCGCTGAACATGGCCTCGACCCGGCTGATCCTGAGCCACGGCCACGAGGGCACGGCGGCTGCCGGCCACGTCATCGAGGCGTTCGGCAACTTCGTGATGGGCGGCAACTTCGTGATCGGCATCATCGTGTTCGCGATCCTGGTGATCGTGAACTTCGTGGTCATCACCAAGGGTTCGGGCCGTATCGCCGAAGTCGCGGCGCGCTTCCAATTGGACTCGATGCCCGGCAAGCAGATGGCGATCGACGCCGACCTGTCCGCCGGACTGATCGACGAGAAGGCCGCCAAGGAGCGCCGCAAGGCGCTGGAAGACGAGAGCGGCTTCTTCGGCGCGATGGACGGTGCCTCGAAATTCGTCCGCGGCGACGCCATCGCCGGCCTCCTGATCGTCGGTATCAACATCGTCGGCGGCATCATCATCGGCGTCGCCCAGCAGGGCCTCTCCTTCGGTGAAGCCGCCCGCACCTACACCGTGCTGACGGTCGGCGACGGCCTCGTCACCCAGGTGCCGGCGCTGATCGTCTCGACCGCAGCCGGCCTCCTGGTCTCCAAGGCCGGCATCACCGGCGCCGCCGACAAGGCGCTGATGCGCCAGCTCTCCGGCTATCCGCAGGCGCTCGGCATGTCGGCCGGCGTCATGCTGGTGCTGGCGCTGCTGCCGGGCATTCCGACGCTGCCGTTCCTGGCGCTGGGCTCCGGCGCCGCGGCGCTGGCCTGGAACGCGCGCAAGAAGAAGCGGGTCGCCAACGCCGCCGAGGCCGCCGCCGCGGCCGCCCCCGCTGCAGCCGCGGCCGCCGCCGCTGCCGCCGCGGAAGAGCCGATCGCTGCCGCGCTGAAGATCGACGACCTCAAGATCGAGCTCGGCTACGCGCTGCTGCCGCTGGTCAACGGCCCCGACGGCACCGACCGCCTCACCGAGCAGATCAAGGCGCTGCGCCGCTCGCTCGCGATCGAGATGGGCTTCGTGATGCCAGCGGTGCGCATCCTCGACAATGTGCAGCTCGAGGCAAACAGCTACGTCATCAAGATCAAGGAAGTCGACGCCGGCACCGGCAAGATCTGGCCGAGCCAGTTCATGGTCATGGATCCCGCCGGCAACCAGGTACAGCTGCCAGGCATCCACACCATCGAACCGACCTTCGGCCTGCCGGCGACTTGGGTCGATGCCGGCCTGAAGGAAGAGGCTGCGCTGAAGGGCTACACCGTGGTCGACGCCGCGACCGTGCTGTCGACGCACCTGACCGAGCTGCTCAAGACCAACATGGCGGACTTGCTGTCCTACGGCGAGGTGCAGAAGCTGCTGAAGGACCTGCCGAAGGAGCAGGGCGAGCTGATCAAGGACATCGTGCCGAGCCAGGTCACGGTGTCGGGCATCCAGCGCGTGCTGCAATTGCTGCTCGCCGAGCGGATTTCCATCCGCGACCTTTCCACCATCCTCGAGGGCATCGCCGACGCGCTGGCGTTCTCGCGCAATCCGGCCACCATGGTCGAGCATGTCCGCGCCCGGCTGGCGCGCCAGATCTGCGCCCAGAACACCTCGCCGAACGGCTATCTGCCGCTGATCGCGCTGTCGGCGCGCTGGGAACAGGCGTTCGCCGAGTCGATCGTCGGCCAAGGCGACGACCGCTGCCTGGCGATGCAGCCTTCGAAGCTGTCGGAATTCATGACCGCCGTGCGCAACGCCTTCGAGCAGGCGGCGCGCGAGGGCGAGGCGCCGGTGCTGGTGACCTCGGCCGCGATCCGGCCGTTCGTTCGCTCACTGGTGGAGCGGTTCCGCTCGCAGACCACCGTCCTGTCGCAGGCCGAGATCCATCCGCGAGCCCGGCTGAAGACCGTCGGCAGCGTGTAGAGCTTCTTGTTTGGACGCGTTTTCTTCACGCGAACCGGCGTCCATCCCGCATCGAGTGCGGGACAGGCTTCGCTCGAAAACGCTGTAGCCGTCGCAAATCATTTGCGTTTTCGCCTGGGCTTTCTCGCCACAGGCAACTGATTTATGTGGAACAGTCCGGAACGGCCCTATCTGGGGTAACATGATCCGGCTTCCGAGCAAGTTACTGATATTACATCCAGTTAATGTGGATTTTGGGGCCGGAGACGGTTTTTGATCGCGCCCGATCACGTCTCATCACGCCCTTGTGATGGCCTCTAGGGAACGGAATCGGCAAATCCTACGTTGGTGGGGCACGAGACGTTGAACCGGGCAGAAGACCAAACCGACAGATTTACTGAGAGCAGGAAGGCGGCAGGAGACTTCCATGAACCACTCGATCTACAGCGCTGATCGTACGACGCACCTGAAGATTGTGGTCGTGGCCTTGGTCGCCGGTATTCTGGTCGCTGGTTTCGGCATCACCGCGCACAATTCGTCGGACGAGGGTTACACCCAGACGGCACGTGTCATGAAGGCCGGCAAGCCGGTCGCGATCACGAGCACGAGCAACTCGCTGGTCCGCTAACAGGAGAGTTTCACGAATTCACGTAGTGTTCTTTACAGCCCCCCAAAGTCGCTGCGTGGATATTTAAGACCCCCAACTACCCCCAAGTTGACTATCGAAAACGCCCGCTCCCCACGGGCGTTTTCTTTTTGTGCGGATGGGGCAGCTCAACTGCGCAGGTGACAGGTGGCGCACACTTGCCACGTCATTGCGAGCGAAGCGAAGCAATCCACTGTCACCGCTTGTACGGAAAGATGGATTGCTTCGTCGCTATCGCTCCTCGCAATGACGGAACCGTTCGCGATGTCCACGCGGGTTTATCGCGTCGAACCCGACGCAGGCGGCACGGTCTCGATCAGCTTGCCGGTGAAGATTGGCGCCGAAGTCGGCTGGCCATTCGGCGAACCGCCGGCCTGCTCGACCGTCACCGCGTAGGTGGCGCCGTTGATCACGTCGGGATCGTAGCCCGACAGCACCGGGCGCGCGGTGAAATCATCGGCGCCGATCACGCCGAGCGAGCGCGGCTGCGGCAGCCTGTCGGAGATCAACCAGAGCTCAAAGCTCTTGCCGGGCTCGGACGGAGCGCCGACCTTGCGCACGGTGAAATTCTTGGTCGCGCCGTCGATGGTCATGATGAAGGCCGGCCCGCCATTCTGTCCCTGCAGCAGCGCGACATACTGCGCCGACGGCGCGAGCGCCGGCGCCGGCGTCTTCACTTCCACCGTCTGGATGCGCGGCTTCGGACGGATCGCATTCGGCAACGCGTCGGGCCGGTAGATCTGCAGGCCGAGCGTGACCAGCAGCGCGGCCGCGATCGCGGTCGCCGCCGACGCGATGCCGCGCCAGCGCTTCACGCGGCCCGCAAGCGCGATCATGTTGGTGCTGTCGTTGACGCCATAACGTGGCTGGATTGGTGGCCGCCGAATCTCGGCCGGCTGTGGGATTTCTGATGGCTGAGCAGGCTCCGGATCGAACGCCGAGCCGAAACCAGGATCGTCGGTGATCGGCGGCGGCGTCACCGTCGCGGTCGGCGTCTCGGGCAAGACCAGCGGCGCCTGCGGCGCGCCGGCATGGCCGATCGCCGCCTTGATGTTTTCCCAGACCACCGGGCGCGGCTCGACCAGGCCGACCATCTGGTTCAGCGGCCCGAGCCTGAACTCCCAGGCTTGCACGAGCGCGGCGAACTCGGTGTCCACGGCCATCATGGTCTCGACCTGCGTGCGCTCGTCGGCATCGAGCGTACCGAGCGCATATTCCGCGGCGAGCGCGATATGGTCTTCGCTATAGGCCATCAATCAGAGTCCAAGACACTCCCGGATATCCATCAGGCTGCGGCGCAGCCAGGTCTTCACCGTGTTCACCGGTGTCTCGAACTTTGCGGCGAGCTGCTCGCGGCTCCAGCCGTTGTAATAGGCGAGCAGCACGAGCTTCTGACGATCGGGCTCCAGACGACCGACGCACTCCAGCAACCGCTTCAACTCTTCCGTCATTTCCCGCCGCGCCAGCGGATCGGGCGAGTCGGCGGCGACTTCCATCGCTGCAGGCTCATCTTCCAGCGAGGTTTCGCCTCGCTTGCGCACGACATCGATGGCGCGGTTGCGCGCGATCGACGCCATCCACGTGATCGGGGACGACAGGGCCGGGTTGAACTGCCCGGCGCTGTTCCAGATCTTGACGTAAGCCTCCTGAATGACCTCCTCGGCGAGGTCCTGACGCCGCAAGATACGGAGCACGACGCCAAAGAGTTTCGAGCGGGTCGCGGCGTACAGCCGCTCAAAGGCGGCCTGATCCCCCTTCGCGACGGCGGCGATCAGCCAGACGAGCTCAGCCGGCGTCAGCATTCAGCGCCCTCCAAGCCTGCATCCCCCAATCGCCCCTTTGCCACCGCGCCGCCGATCATCATCTGGTCCGCACCGGTGGTAGCATATTTTGGGACAGCACGATCCGCCAAGTGGCCGACGAGAGGCCTGCTTGTGGACAGCGCCCAGCAAAAAGCCCGGGCGATCGGCCCGGGCTCTCAAGATGGTCAGCGGAGGGAGCGAGGTATCAGGCGATGACGCCGAGCCGGGCCCGCATCAGGCCGATCGAATCCATGTCGGCTTGCTCGCGAGCGCTCTCCTCCGCGCGTTCGCGCGCCTGGTCGCGCTCGTCAAGCAGCTCGACCTTCTTCAGCTCCTCGAAGGCTTCCGACAGCAGCGCCTTGGCGTCGTCGAGCTGGGCACGCAGCTCGTCGGCCGAACGGGTCAGGTTCTCGCGGCGCTGGATCGCGGCCTTGGCGTAGGTGGGATAGGCGAAATGCGAGGGATCATTGATCCCGGCGCGCTCCTGCTCGGTCTGGATCTCGCGCTCGAGCTCGACGGACATGCGCTGGAAGTCGGCGATCATGCCTTCGATCTGGGTAACCCGACGGCGCTTTTCGTCGACCTGAAACTTCTTCAGGCGGATCAGCGTTTCACGTGACTTCATCGACTCATACTCCCCAGAAGTCCCAATTCTGAACGCGGGACAGAACCGGCTCCCCCCTGGGCCCCGCCGGCATAGCTATGGTGTGCCGGGGATGATGGCCTGACAAAGTTAGCGTTCCGTTTCCAAACCCGACAGGATTTGAGCGAGTTGCCGGTAGCCGTCGCCCAGGCTGGTCGCCTCGTCCTTGGCCTGGCGCAGGAAGCTTTCCAGCGGCTCGTGCAGCCGGATCGCCTCGTCGACCTCGGGGCTGGAACCCGGCCGGTAGGCACCGAGCCGGATCAGTTCCTCCATGTCGGCATAGGTCGCCATCACCTGCCGCGCCTTGTTGATAAAAGGCAGGAAGTCGGGGTCGGCGGACCGCGGCATGGTGCGCGAGACCGACTTGAGGATGTTGACCGCGGGATAGCGGCCGCGCTCGGCGATCGTCCGCTGCATCACAATATGGCCGTCGAGGATGCCGCGCACCGCGTCCGCGATCGGCTCATTGTGATCGTCGCCGTCGACCAGCACGGTGAAGATTGCGGTGATGGTGCCGACGCCGGTGCCCGGCCCTGCCCGCTCCAGCAGCTTCGGCAATTCGGTGAACACGGTCGGCGTGTAGCCCTTGGCGGTCGGCGGCTCGCCGGCCGAGAGGCCGATCTCGCGCTGCGCCATCGCAAAGCGCGTCACCGAGTCCATCAGACACAGCACGTCCTGGTCCTCGTCGCGGAAATACTCGGCGATGGCGAGCGTCAGATACGCCGCCTGGCGCCGCATCAGCGCCGGCTCGTCCGAGGTGGCGACCACCACGACCGAACGCGCCAGCCCCTCCTCGCCGAGATCCTCCTGGAGGAATTCCTGCACCTCGCGGCCGCGTTCGCCGATCAGCCCGATCACCGAGATCGCGGCATCGACATTGCGCGCCAGCATCGACAGCAGCACCGACTTGCCGACGCCGGAGCCCGCGAAGATGCCGAGCCGCTGGCCGCGGCAGCAGGTCAGGAAAGTATTAAGGCCGCGCACGCCAAGGTCGAGCGGCGGACCAACCCGCCTGCGCGAATGCGCCGGCGGCGGCGAGTTTCGGTAGGACATCGGCGAAGCGCCCTGCTGCAGCGGACCCTTGCCGTCGATCGGTTCGCCCATCGCGTTGACGACGCGGCCGAGCCAGGCCGGCGACGGCCGCACCTGGCTCGCCGCATTGGCGATCACCGCGCGGCAACCGCGCCTGACGCCCTCGAGCCCGCCGAACGGCATCACCACCGCGTTCTCGCCGGAGAAGCCGATCACCTCGGCCGGGATGAAGCGGCCGGCGCCGACGTCGATCACGATGCGGGCGCCGACCGACATCGCGTGAATGGGACCGGCGATCTCGACCATGAGCCCCCGGACGCCGACCACACGGCCATAAATATTGACGCCGTCGATGTCCCCGATCTGCTCCGCGAGCGCCTTCATTGCGAAAACCTTAAGTTTCCGCAATTTTGCGCCGGCCGCTTAACTTCGTGTTTACCCGCATCATTAATCATTGCGTCACTGTCTTTGGTGACTGAGGTCGCTCGCCCATCAGAAGAAGGGCGAGTCGCGAGAGTCGGTTAGGCCCGGCTCTTAATGTGGAAACTGAACGAGCGCGGTTAGGAAAAGCTTCTTCTACGCAATATCTTAGGGCGATTCGACAAAAATTGCACGGTTAGAGCTTGCGTCGAGGAATCAGTTTTTGTTAACCATATCTCGTCAGGATCCGAATCAGTTGTTCAAAGGCGTTTTGTGAGTGCCGCAAGTGCGGCCGACCTGACGCCCGGAGCGGCGACTATAGGGGACTGGCATGCGCGTTTTGCTGATTGAAGATGATAGCGCCGTCGCGCAGTCGATCGAATTGATGCTCAAATCCGAGAGTTTCAACGTCTACACGACGGATCTCGGTGAAGAAGGCGTCGATCTCGGCAAGCTTTACGACTACGACATCATCCTGCTCGACCTCAACCTGCCCGACATGTCCGGCTACGACGTGCTCAAGCAGCTCCGGGTTTCGAAGATCAAGACTCCCATTCTGATCCTCTCCGGCCTCGCCGGCATCGAGGACAAGGTCAAGGGTCTCGGCGTCGGCGCCGACGACTACATGACCAAACCCTTCCACAAGGACGAGCTGGTCGCCCGCATCCACGCGATCGTGCGCCGCTCCAAGGGTCACGCCCAGTCGGTCATCCAGACCGGCGATCTCGTGGTCAATCTGGACACCAAGACGGTCGAGGTCGGCGGTCAGCGCGTGCACCTCACCGGCAAGGAATACCAGATGCTGGAGCTGCTCTCGCTCCGCAAGGGCACCACGCTCACCAAGGAAATGTTCCTCAACCATCTCTACGGCGGCATGGATGAGCCGGAGCTGAAGATCATCGACGTCTTCATCTGCAAGCTCCGCAAGAAGCTCGCCAACGCCTCCGAGGGCCGCAACTTCATCGAGACCGTGTGGGGCCGCGGCTACGTGCTGCGCGAGCCGCACGAGGCCGACGAGCGCATTCCCGCCTGACCTTCTGGCCCGCAGCGTTCCGACTTCGCTTTCGACTTGAGCCCCGCCGCAAATGGCGGGGTTTTTGTTTTTAGGACTTACGCCACCGGGATCGCGGTCAAAGCGGCGAGCAGATCCGCGCCCTTCGGAACACCGAGCCCGGTGCAGGCGCTCCAGCCCGGGCCGGCATCGTAGCCTTTGCCGCCGACGCGGTTGTTGCCCTGCACGACCGCACGGAACGCGCCCGGGTTGGAATAAAGCGCGGTGTTGAGAAAGCCTATCTGCTCGCCGCGCGCGGCGACAGCTATTGCGACCAGGGCGGCCCATAGCGGTGTCGCGGCGCTGGTCCCGCTCATCGCCATCGCCTGTCCGTTGACGATGATGCGGTAGCCCGGGCTTGCCGCGGCCGCGCAGGCGACGTCCGGAACGCCGCGCCTGATAGCGCCGTCGTTCTGCGATTTCGGCAGCGTCAAATGCGACTGATAGTCGGGGACGGGAAACGCGTCGCTGATGCCGCCGCCGGTGCCGACCGCGCCGGCATTCCAGACCGCCTCCGCTGCGGCTGATCCATTGCCCGCGGCAGGCACGGGCTGGGTGCCGCCGCAACTCGTCGCATAGGGGCTCGAGGCGGGAAACCAGACATGAACCTTGCCGTCGGCCAGGCCGCTCGTCGCGAGCTGATCACCGGAGGCGAACAGCACGCTGACACGCAGCCGCGCGGCATCGGCCAGCACGGCCTGCATCGCGTCGCGCCCCGGCCCGGTCCAGTATTTCTCGGCACTGCCCCAGCTGACGGAGACCACCTGGGGCGCATGCTCTTCATCGAACACCGCTTGATGGATCGCGTCGGTCAGACCGGCGGCGGAGTTCTCGGCAAAGTAGACGACGATCTTGCTCTTCGGCAGCAGGCCGGCGAGCACCTGGAGATCGAGCGCGATCTCCTGATCGGCGACATCGTTAGTGCCGAAGCCGCCATTGCCGCTCGGCGGCACATTGACGACAACCGGCGGCGGCCGGTTCATGCCGGCCACCGCCATGGCGAGATCGCTCGCGAGATAGCCGCCGCCGAGAGCGATGATGCCGACACAGATCGACGACACGTCGCGATCCAGCGGAATGCCGTAGCGAGCCGCGATGTCGGTCGGCCACAACCCGCTGCCGCTGCCCATGTCCGCCCGGGCCTGCACAAGCGGCGTCCTCGTCCGCAGCGGCCGCTGATCGAAGCCGAGAATGGCGCGGGTCCATGGCGCGATCTCCGCCGGCACCGTCAGGCCGCCGACGCGCGCGCGAAACGTGCGCTCGCCGTCGCGGTAGGTGCAAAGCGTCGCGCCGAAGATCTCGGCCATCTGCCGCGCCGTGCCTTCCAGCTCGACCGTGCGCGCGACAGGATCGCTGCGGCCGACGGTCAAGCCCCGCTCTGCCGCCAACCGCACCACGCGGGCGACGGCGCGGGCATGGCTGCGATGGCGCTGCGTCGCGAGCTGGTGCCGCGTGATCGGCTTGGCGAGCCGGGCGAGATCCCCGGCGCTGCCCGTCGGAAACTTGTCGGGGGTGCGCCGCTTGACATAGACCACGATGGGGATCCGCTCGTCGGGATCGACATCGCCGACCAGCGTCGCACCGACAGGCGCGGCGCGGTTGCTGCCGGCTAGCGGAACCCTGCGCTGGCGGCTGCCTGCCATCAGTGCGGTCTCACTTTCCGGCGCATGGGCTCGGCTGCGCCGGATTCTGCGTATCGTCGTAGGCGCAGAACGGGATCGACCACACGAAGTCGGCTGCGGTCGCGATGCGCGTGAGACCCGGCTTGCCTTCGAAGATCGGCGGCTGGCCCGAGAATTTCCAGTACCATTCGGGCAGCAGCGGCCCGAGCGGAGCAACCGGGCCATTCGGACCGAACGACAGGAATCCCGCCTGCGACGACGGCGTGCCGTCCGCCTTGAAGGCCGCGCGGCCGTGGCAGGTGATGCAGGACGACGTCGCGACGAAGCCGTCCTCGGTGACCGAATTGCCGACCCTTATGTCGAGCCCGACATTGTCGACGAAATCCACCTGCGACCCCTTCAGGCAGTAGTTGTTGTAGACCGGATCGATATCCGCGCTCGACAGCAACGCCGTCAGTGCGGCCGTCTTCACGCAATCCGGATAGCCCTGGCCGGCGGTCCGGTTCGACGGCACGAACGCGGTCTGCGCGCCGAAATTGTCACGACAGCCGATGATGTCGCAGCGGCCCGGATTGAAGCGGTGCTCGAATGTCGCCCAGGTCCAGTTCGGCACCTGCTTGCTGATCACATGCATCGAGACCAGGGCGTATTGCACGCCGGCCGCGCTGTTGACGTGATAGAGCTGCGGCACCTGCGCCACCGTCACCTTGTTGTTGGTGAATTGCGGAATGTCGCTGACCGGCAGCCAATTCCCCTTCACCTCGACGGAATCGACCGGAAACGACAGCGCCTTGCCGAATGCGGCCTTCACGCCCGAGCGCTTGTAGAGGTTGTTCTGGACGATGAAGTCGAACGTCGGCTTGTTGTGACGCGTTTCCTCCATCTGCCCCTGCGCGGCGCCCGGCGGCAGCGCCGGCAGCAATCCGCCGCTCTGCTGCACGCCTTCGCGCGCCACCTGCGGCAGGATCGGCGGGCGCAGCGACGGCGGTGTCGCAACCGCCGGAAACTGCGGATTGGGCTGAAACAGATCGGTATCGCTCGCCCAGGTCTCGAACGTCGAATTGCTGCCGCCGGCGCGGGTGTTGGCCTGGATGAAGAGCTGCCAGGCGACCTGATCCGGCGCGGTCATCGCGGGATTCGGCGGCGATTGCGCCGCGGCCGAAATGGCGGGAACCAGAAACAGACCACAGACGAGCAGCGTGTCGATCGACCTTCTCATCTTGCTCTCCACATCGGGTTCAAGGTTGGAATCCGTCCCCCATCCAGCTCGCATAGACATCGAGCGCGTCCTGCGACCATCGGTGACCGGGCGGCATGAAGCCGGACGACAGCGCAGCGAAGACGCGGCGTGCATTGGCGTGATCGGCAAGGTCATCATTGGCGGCCGGGTCGCAGATCCAGCCGGCGTCGCCGAGCCGAACGCCCTTGGGGGTCATGCAGGCGACGTCACCCGGTCGAAACATCGGCAGGATGTCGTTGCCAAAACTGGTCGTCATCGGGATCACCGAACCCATTCGCGACAGGCACTTCTGGTTGTATACCGTATAGACGGCTATCGCGCGCGCCGCTGTGAAGCGGCACACACCCCCGCGCCGCAATTTTCCGGCGGCCGTCCGCGGCCACCGGAGCCCACAGGCTGGATCGAACCGAAGCTTCGCGAACCGCGACCAATCAGCTATAGGATGACCATCTAGGGCTGTTCGGGCGCATCACATGATCCTGCAATCCCTCGCCGGCCTGCCGGCGTTCCTGGTCTATTTCTGCACGGCGCTGATTGCCGTGGTCGCCTACCTCTTCGTCTACACCCGCGTCACCCCGCATGACGAATTCCAGCTGATCCGCGACAACGATCCGGCGGCGGCGATTGCGCTGGGCTTGAGCCTGCTCGGCTTCGTGCTGCCCGTGGTCAGCGCCATCGCCCATTCCGCCAATGTGGTGGACTGCCTGATCTGGAGCATCATCGCGCTGATCGTGCAGATCATCGTCTATTACATCGTGAAGATCCCGGTGCCGAACCTGTCGGCGCGGATCGCCTCCGGCGAGATGGCGGCGGCGATCTGGCTCGGGCTGTCATCGCTGGCCGCAGGCGCGCTGAACGCGGCCTGCATGATCTACTGAGCCATTGAGCTAACCATGGCGCGCAAACCGAACCCGGAATTCGGCAAACGGAGACCAGTGGTGCCGGCGGTGCCGCCGCGGCCCGATCCGCCTTCCAAACGCTCCAGCCATGTCGCGCTGCTGATGATGGGCACGCTCGCGGTCGGCGGCGGCGCCTACGCGTTGATGCCGCGGCAGAATTGCCAGCCCATCCAGCCGACGCCTCCGGGTGTCACCGCGCCGGTCTCCCCGCAACCCGGCGGCGATTGCGCGCCGCGCAGTTCGTCGTCGGGATCGGGCGGCAGCGGTGGTGGCGGCGGCTCGTCGCGCAGCAGCTTCTACGGCGGCAGCTCCTCGTCGGGCGGCTCGTCATCCTCGTCGGGTTCGTCGTCAAGCTCGTCGGGTTCGTCGTCAAGCTCGTCGGTCAGCCGCGGCGGTTTCGGCTCGTTCGCGCATGCATTCGGCTTCGGCGGTGGCTGACACGCACTTTGCCGTGTCGTCATGCGCTTTCGCTTGCCCGGCGATCGGAGCTGATGGACACTCGGCGCGGCTCCGCAGAAGGCAAGGCAGGCGGCAAGGATCGCGTCCATGAAACGCTCGCGACGGGTCTGGCTCAAATTGATGGGAAGCGTCGCGATCGGCGCAGCCTCGATGGGCCTGACGCCAGGCCATGCCCGCAGTCATCATTATGCGGGGCACAAAGCCAGGCGGAAGCCCGAGCAGATATCACCCTCCGGCGGCTTCGGCGGCGCGCCACGCAGCATCGCCCACTACGACAACGGTCCCTCGCATGGCGGCGGCTGACACCGAGCTGACACGCATCGTCTGAAGATCACGGACCCCTTCATGCAACGCATCGTATGTTCCGAGCGCGACGATTGGCAGGCAACCGCCGAAAGCGCCGGATTCACTTTCCACACCATCGACGGTGAACGCTACTGGGACGAACGGGCCTATTACGCCTTCACGCTCGACGAGATTGAGCGCGATATCGAGGCGCCGACCGGCGAGATCGACGCGATGTGCCTCGAGCTCGCCGGACGCGCGGTCAAGGATGAACAATATCTGCGCCGGCTGAAGATACCGGAAGCGTTCTGGGACCTGATCGCGGCGAGTTGGCGCCGCAAGGAGCCGAGCCTCTACGGCCGGCTCGACCTCAAATTCAGCGGCAGCGGCCCGGCCAAGCTGCTCGAATACAATGCCGACACGCCGACCTCGATCTTCGAGGCGGCGGTGTTTCAATGGACCTGGCTCGAACAGGCGATCGAGCGCAACATCATCCCGAAGCGCGCCGACCAGTTCAACTCGATCCACGAGGCGCTGATCGAGGCCTGGAAGACGATCGGCGCGACCCATCCGCTGCATCTCACCGGACTGACCGGCAATGCCGAGGATGCCGGCACCCTCGCCTATCTCGAGGACACCGCGGCGCAGGCCGGGCTGAAGACCACGCTGCTCGACATCGAACAGATCGGACTGCGCAGTGACGGCCAGTTCGTCGACCTCGACGAAAGCCCGATCACGCTCGCCTTCAAGCTCTATCCATGGGAGTGGATGTTCCACGACGCGTTCGGCAAGAACCTCAGCTCGGCGCCGACGCAATGGATCGAGCCGCCCTGGAAGGCGATCCTGTCCAACAAGGGCATCCTGCCGCTGTTGTGGGAGATGTTCCCGAACCACCCCAATCTGCTGCCGGCCTATTTCGAGGACGATCCGCAGGCCGCGCAGCTCGGCACCTCGTTCGTGCGCAAGCCGATCTATTCGCGCGAGGGCGCCAATGTCGAACTGGTCAGCGCCGGCATCACGCTGGTCGCGGAGGAAGGCCCCTACGGCGCCGAGGGCTTCATCCGGCAGGCACTGGCGCCGCTGCCGAATTTTTCCGGGCAGTATCCCGTACTCGGCAGCTGGCTGGTGAATGGCACGCCGTGCGGGCTGTCGATCCGCGAGGACGAGAACCCGATCACCGGCAACACATCGCGCTTCCTGCCGCACGCGATTTTGTAGAGCGTCGACGCACGCGCTTTTTTCCCGTCACCCTGAGGTGCAAGCGGAGCGAGCCTCGAAGGGTGCACGGCCACCAGCTGGGCCGTGCATCCTTCGAGACGCGCTACGCGCTCCTCAGGATGACGGCATTGGCAGCATCGCCACTTCAAATTTGGGAAGGTCTCGCTAGCGCGCCGCGGACGCGGCCGCCTTCAGCACATGGGCGGCGCCGGCACGCGCGACGGGCGCGGTGCCGGGCTGATAGAGCCCGCGGCGGTCGGGATAGGGCCTGAACAGATTGGTGATGCCGACCACGGATTCCGCCGCGCCAAGCGCCAGCACGCCGTCGGGCTCGAGCATCCGGGAGATCTTGCCAAAGATGCCTGCCTTGGTCTGCTGATCGAAATAGATCAGCACGTTGCGGCAGAATATCACGTCGAAGGTGCCGAGATGCGAAATGTCCTGCAGCAGATTGAGTTGGCGATGCTGCACCATGCCGCGGATATCGGCGTTGAGCTGCCAGAGCTCGCCCTTCTGCACGAAGTGCTTGACCAGCAGCTGGATCGGCAGGCCGCGCTGCACCTCGAACTGGCTGAACAGGCCGGCCTTGGACTTTTCCAGCACCGCCTGCGACAGATCGGTGGCGATGATCTCGATGCGCCAGCCGGTGAACAGCGCGGTCATTTCCTTCAGCAGCATCGCGATCGAATAGGGCTCCTGCCCGGTCGACGAGGCCGCGCACCAGATGCGCAAGCTGCGACGCGCGGCGCGCGCCTGCGCCAGCGCCGGCAGCACCGCGTCCTTCAGATGATCGAACGGGATCTTGTCGCGAAAGAAGAAGGTCTCGTTGGTGGTCATCGCCTCGACCACCTCCGACGTCAGCATCTCGGCGCCGCCCTTCATCTTCTGGACGAGTTCGGGAATGCCGGCGAGGTTCGACCGGCGCGCCAGGGGCAGCAGGCGGCTCTCGACGAGATATTGCTTGTCGGCCGACAAATCGAGGCCGGAACGTTCCTTCAGCAGCTTACGCAGATACTCGTAGTCCAGCGGCGTCACGAACGGTCTCCCGCAAACACGCGAACAAGCTTCGATGCGATCTGATTGAGCGGCAGCACGGCCGCGCAGATGCCGGCATTGACCGCAGCACCAGGCATGCCCCACACCACGCTGCTCGCTTCGTCCTGGGCGATCACGCTGCCGCCGGCGGCGACGATGTCCTTGCCGCCGCGCATGCCGTCGGAGCCCATGCCGGTCAGGATCACCGACATGATGCTGCCCTGCCAGACATCGATCGCGGAGGTGAACATCGGATCCACCGCGGGCTTGCAGAAATTGACCGGCGGCCCGTCGTCGAGCGCGATCGTGGCATCGATGCCGTGGCGGACGATGCGCATGTGGCGTCCGCCCGGCGCCAGATAGATCTGACCCGGCCTGATGCTCTCGCCGTCGATCCCCTCATGCGCCGGCCGCTTGCTGGTGCGCGCCAGATGCTCGGCGAGAATGGTGGTGAAGGTCGGCGGCATGTGCTGGGTGATCAGCACCGGGACGCGGTCGATCACCGGGCCGATCTCTGCGACCAGCGACATCAACGCCTGCGGGCCGCCGGTGGAGGAGCCGATCAGCAGCACCTTCGGCTGCAGCAGGCCGAACGAACGGCGCGTGATCTGGGCGGGCGCCGCGGGCGCTGCTGCAGGGGCCAGCCCCACGCGCGGCTTGTCGTGGCCGGGCGCGAGCGGCGGGCTCGCCGTCGTATGCACCGGGCTGCGCCGCGCCTTGGCGCCGAGATGACGGATCTTCTGGATCAGGTCATGGCGGAAGGTTTCCGCGGCGGTCGCCTCGCGCGTGCTCTCCGGCTTCGGAATGTAGTCGGACGCGCCGAGCGACAGCGCCTTCAGGCTGATCTCCGCATTGCGGCGGGTCAGCGTAGAGGCCATGATGATGACGAGGTCGCGCTTCTTCGCCAAGAGCTGCGGCAGCGCCGAGATGCCGTCGAGGTCGGGCATCTCGATATCGAGCACCGCAACGTCGGGGTTGAAGCGCTCGAGCTGGTTCACGGCATCGAGGCCGGTGCGCAGCGAGGCCACGACCTCCATGTCGGGTTCGGCGCCGATCCAGCGCGAGATCATCCCCCGGATGACCACGGAATCGTCGACGACCATCACCCGCACCTTGTCGGAACGGGTCGATGTCGGGACCGCAGTACTTGTCAACGCAACACTCATGACTTCACCAGCGACGCAACACGACGCACAACAACCGTTGAGCCGAAGGCTTCTGCCGCCGGATCGAACGTAGACTTAAATCAAACCGACTTCCTGGAACTTCGCGGTGACGATGTCCCGGTCGAACGGCTTCATGATGTATTCGTTGGCACCGGCATGCAGCGCGCGTGCGATATGCGCGACGTCATTCTCGGTGGTGCAGAACACGACCTTGGGCTGATCGCCGCCGGGCATCCGGCGAAGATTGCCGAGGAACTCGTAGCCGTCCATGACGGGCATGTTCCAGTCGAGCAGCACGGCCTCGGGCATCGCGCGCTTGCAGGCCTCGAGCGCCTTGGCGCCGTCCTCGGCCTCGACGATCTGGAAATCGAGCCCTTCCAGGATACGGCGGGCAACCTTGCGAATGACGCTTGAGTCATCGACAACAAGACACGTTCTCATCTGCGACCTCTACTTCCTCATCCCCGGAGGGATGTTTCAGTTCTTCGATTCAGTCGGCCCGTCTCAGGCCGCTTTGGCATCAGGCACCAGTTCGAGCACGCGATCGACATCGAGGACGACCATGAGCTGGCCGTCGAGGCGGTGAACGCCGCCGGCGAG
>NZ_JAFCMK010000018.1:0-76387 GCF_018129565.1 Bradyrhizobium sp. AUGA SZCCT0105
ATCCCGTGAAAGATACACTCTCGAAATCAACGGATTATTCTTTTCGGCGCAACCGCACATTTTCTCCTCACCGAGCCGTCGTCGGTTCGTTTTGCGAAGTTCGGGCGTGCTGTCGGCTGTGCCGATAGCGCGCTCGTCAACCTGTTTCAGTTCTACTGATGATCATCGTTTCCTCCATACGCGCTTTGGCGTCTTTTGTTGTTTCTGTGACTATCGAACCACGCGACCAAGGCCACAACGCATTCCCACAAACTGTTCGCACCGCGAACATGCCGAAGCCTCGCCTTAGTAGGTCGCCCGTCCACCCGAGAGGTCGAATATGGCCCGGTGCTGAACGAGCATTCCTCACTGGCGAGCCAGCAAACCAGCGAGGTCGCCTCTTCGATCGTGCCGAATCTTCCGAGCGGAATTTTCGAGAGCATGAAGTCGATGTGCCGTGCCGTCATTTGATCGAACAGGGGTGTCTTGATCGCCGCCGGCGTGATGCAATTGACACGAATGCCGGTCGTGGCCGTTTCCTTGCCTAGAGATTTGGTGAGCGCGATCACGGCCGCCTTGGACGCACTGTAGGCCGAAGCGTTCGGGTTGCCTTCCTTTCCCGCGACCGAGGC
The DNA here is from genome assembly GCF_018129565.1 of Bradyrhizobium sp. AUGA SZCCT0105. Lineage (NCBI taxonomy): Bacteria > Pseudomonadati > Pseudomonadota > Alphaproteobacteria > Hyphomicrobiales > Nitrobacteraceae > Bradyrhizobium > Bradyrhizobium sp. AUGA SZCCT0105. The sequence goes on from NZ_JAFCMK010000018.1 coordinate 612, forward strand.
AACGTTGACGATGCGACCGTAGCCGCCCTTCTCCATCGCGCGGACTGCGGCGCGGTTACAGTAGAAGGCGCCGTTGACGTTGACGTCGAAGACCTTCCGCCAATCGTTGCCCGAATAATCCTTCACGGCTCCGTTCGGCCCCGTGATGCCGGCGCTTGCGACCAGAATGTCGAGCCGTCCGCCCAGCGCCTCGAGGCTCCGCCCCATGGCCGCATCGACGGCATCTTCTGCCGCGATGTCGACTGACTGCGTATTCGCGGCCCCGGCCTCACCCGCGGCGGTGGCGAGCGCGTAGGTGTTCAAGTCCCACATGGAGACGCGCGCGCCCTCGGCAGCCAGGCGACGGGCGACATCGCGGCCGATGCCGGAGGCTGCGCCGGTCACGACGGCCGTCCGTCCTTCGAACCTTCCGCTGTAGACGGTCATGTCCGCTGTCCCGCAGCAGGCGACCATTCGCGGGTTTGCTGCCGTTGCGTTCCGAGTCCCTCGATTCCGAGCGTCATGACGTCGCCCGGCTTCAGATAGATCGCAGCGGGCTTCTTGCCCATGCCCACGCCAGGCGGCGTGCCGGTCGCAATGTTATCGCCGGGCATCAGCGTCATAAAGCGGCTGACGTAGCTGACGATCTCGGCGCAGTCGAAGATCATGGTACGGGTGTTGCCCGCCTGCATGCGTTGTCCGTTGACGTCGAGCCAGACGTCGAGCGCTTGGGGGGCGGTGACCTCGTCCGTCGTCACCAGCCACGGGCCGACAGGTCCGAAGCTGTCGCAGCCCTTGCCCTTGTCCCACGTGCCGCCGCGTTCCATCTGGTACTCGCGCTCGCTCACGTCGTTCACGATGCAGTAGCCGGCGACGTGGGCGAGCGCGTCGGCGCGCTCGACGTAGGAAGCTTGCGTGCCGATCACGATTCCGAGCTCCACCTCCCAGTCGGACTTCTTCGAACCTTTCGGCAGAACGACATCATCGTTCGGTCCGCTGAGCGAGGTGATCGCCTTCTGAAAGACAATGGGCTCGGAGGGCAGCGGAAGGTTCGCCTCCGCCGCATGATCGGCATAGTTCAGACCTATCGCGATGAACTTTCCGACGCCGGCGATTGGCACGCCCAGGCGCGGCTCGCCGGCGACGAGCGGCAGCGTGGATGAGAGATCGCAGCGATCTTTTGGAGCGCTGAACGCGACAGGTTGGCGGGGATGAGGTCAGTGATGACATTCGACAGGTCGCGCAGTCGCCCCTGATCGTCAACGAGTCCCGGCTTTTCGGCGCCGGGATTGCCGAATCTGACGAGCTTCATTTGGTGTTCCTTCAGATGCGCTCAGGCGAACCGCGCCGAGACGGTGCCAAGACCCGCGATGTTAGCCTCGAACGCGTCGCCCGGGTTAACCGGCACCATCGGCCCCAGCGCTCCGGATAGAACGACATCGCCGGCGCGCAGCGGCCGCTTGCGGCGGGCGAGTTCGCCGGCGAGCCAGGCCATCGCGTTGAGCGGATTGCCGAGACAGGCCGCGCCGGTCCCCTTCGAGACGACTTCGTCCTTCCTCGTCATCTGCATCTGGAGGGCGCGGAGGTCCAAGCCATCCAGCCGTCGAACCGGCCCGCCCAGAACGAAGAGGCCAGACGAAGCGTTGTCGGCCACCGTATCGACGATACCGATGTCCCATTTGGTGATGCGGCTGCCGACGATCTCGAGCGCAGGCATCGCGTAGGCCACAGCCCGGAGCACGTCGGCCACGGTCGGCGTTTCGACCTCGACGTCGCGGTCGAGAAGGAAGGCTACTTCCGCCTCGATCTTCGGCTGCAAGACACGCTCCGCAGCGACAGGCTCGTCCTCGCCCACGATCATGTCGGCGAAAAGGACGCCGAAGTCCGGACGATCGACGCCGAGTTGCTTCTGGACCGCGCGCGAGGTCAGCCCGATCTTGCTTCCGACTACGCGCCGGCCTTCTTTCTCCCAGTGCGCGGTGTTCTCCTGCTGAATGGCGTAGGCCGCATCGACGTCGAGCTCAGCGAGTTGCGTCCGGATGGGCGCGATCGGGGTACCGGCGTAAGCTGCGCGGATCTGGGCGGCGAGCTCGCCGTGCTTGGTTTGCTGGTTCATCTGAACGATCCTTATTTGCCGGTCCGGAGGAATTCGATGTGGAGGCGGTTGAACTGCTCCGCGTCCTCGAACTGAGGCCAGTGGCCGCAGCGGTTCATGACGACGAACTTCGACCCCGGAATCATGTCCGCGATCTGCTTCCCTTCCTCGGGCGTGGCGGTCGGATCATGCGATGTCCACACGACCATGGTCGGCGCCTTGATCGACTGGTATTGGTCGGCGGTGATCATGTTGGGCCGACGGATCTCCATCTCCTGCAAGCACATGATCCGCTTCATCGTGTCGGCGAATCCCGGCTGCGCGTAGATCGCCCGGCGGGTCTCGATCAGGTCGTCGGAGACCATGCTCTTGTCGCACATCAGGAATTCGAGGCGCGTCTTGATCCGCTCCCATGAGGGATCGGAAGCGGCCTGGTTCGACAGCTTCTTCAGTCGTTCCATCACCTGTGGGTGCGCGGTCCAACCGCCGGCGGTATTGAGGACCAGTTTCTCCACGACGGCGGGACGATGTACGGCGAGATAGGTCGCGACCCAGCCGCCCAGCGATTCCCCGCTGATCATCGCCTTGTCTCTGCCGAGCGTCTTCAGGACGGCGAGGACATGGTTTGCGTAGTCCTTGACCTGGTAGTCGATGGCCGGCTTGTCGGTCCATCCGTGGCCCAGCATGTCGATGGCCACGAACCAGAATTGATCGGCGTGCGGACCGAAGTTTCTAGAGTAAGCCTCGGCATGGCCGCCGACGCCGTGCAGCGCCAAGACGAGCGGCTTGGACGGGTCGCCCGACTCGATGCAGCGGGTCCGGATTCCGCCGGCGTCGATGTAGTGCTGCTTGAAGGAAACGCCCCGCAGGTCGGCCCAGACGCTGGAAAAGTTCTCGGGTCTTATATCGCTCATGATTCGATCTCGTTGGCTTGAGTGTCAGGCGAAGAGCGGCGCGCCGCTCGGCTTCGACGGTTGCTGTGGCTTCACGCGCGGTATCGCCGAGAGGTCAGGGAGATCGAGAACCGCACGTAGGGCTGCGCTCAGCCGGTCGAAGGCCTTGCCCACGTCGGAGGTCCCCTCCATGTCGCGCCAGGCGACCACACCATCGGGACGGACGAGAAGAACGCCGGCTTCCTCGATTTCGCGAATGCGCTGCCACTCGCAATAGAGGTCCTGCGCTTCGGGAGAACCCGTCACGACGACCTGAAGAAACGGCAGGTCGAGGCGCAGCGCCGCCTCCTTCCACGCCGCGCCGGCGAGGCCCGTCACGACCGTGAAGAGGCCCTTGCCTGTCACGTCGAGCGTTGACACCCGCATGCCGTCGCGATCGACGAGCCACGCATGCGGAATCTTGGCACCCGGGCGCGACGTCGGCTGATTGTAGAGGCCGCGATCTCGCCGCCACTGCTCGGGCTCGCCACCGACGTCTGGAATCACGGCCGAGGATTCGTACCGCTGGTTCATCTCGGTACCCTGGGCATTGAATTCCGTCTGCTTGAGATCAAGCGCGGCCTGCGCCGCCTTCCGGGCCGCGACGCCATCCGGACCGGGATCGCGGAAACGTGCGATGCCGGCGGCGACCGGATTCTCGGCGCCCGGCACGCGGAAGCATGCGTTCAGCGGGGCATAGTCGAGCCGGGACTGGTTGGCGCGCAGCACGATCTGCTTTCCGACGGGCGCGCGCTCCTGCGAATAGCTTTCCAGAAGCTTCGGGCCGGCCCAACCCTTCACGGCGTAGGCGAGCTTCCAACCGAGATTATGGCCGTCCTGCACGCAGGTGTTGTTGCCAAGTCCGCTCGACGGTGGATGCCGGTGGACCGCATCGCCGCCGCAGAGCACCCGGCCCTTCGAATATTGGGTCACGTAGGCCTGGTTCACATACCAGATCGACGTTCTCAAGATGTCGATGTCGACCGAAGAATCGCCAATCAGCACCTTGATCTTCGGAATGATCGCCTCCGGCGACAGGTCCGGTTCACCCTTGCTGATGTCGAAGCCCCAGCCGGCGATCCATTGCGTCCACGGATGCACGGCCCGCAGCAGCCCCATGCCGATCTCCCCGAAGCTCGCGTCCGGCGTGACGATCCAGTTCAGAATGCTCGGCCGATGTTTGCTGTATCTGGTGAGATCTGCGTTGAAGACGGTGTAGACGGTGCCTGCGCGCGCCATCTGGCCTTCGATCGGCAGCCCGAGATGATCGACCACCATAGATCGGGCGCCGTCCGCGCCGACCATGTAGCGCGCGCGGACGGTGTATTCGCGCCCATCCAGGCGATCCCGCAGCGTCGCCGTCACGCCATCGGCATCCTGCTCGTGGCGGACATACTCGGTGTTGAACGCGAAGGTCGCGCCCTTCTCCGCAGCCTTCTGAAACAGGATGGGCTCGAGCAGCGGTTGGATGATATCGACCATTCCGCAAGGACTGGCACGCAGGTAATCGCCGCGGCGATCGTCGCCGGTTCCCCACGTCCGCATCCGGATCAACTCGGAGCCGGCCAGGCTGGTCGTGAAGGTCGTGTCGCCCATGAGCTCCCAAGGGCTTGCGTACCGAGCGACGTCGTCCGCGATCCCGAGATCGCGGAAGACCTCGTTGGCGCGCTGGTTCGTGATGTGGGCCCGCGGGCTGTCTGCCATCCAGTTGCCGCGCGACACGATGTGACTGCGAACGCCACAATTGGCGAGCGCCAGAGCGGTCGTCGAGCCCGTTGGCCCCGCGCCGATGATGAGCACGTCTGTTTCGTATGCCATTTGCCTGCTCCGCGATGCTTCCGCATTCGCGCGGGGTTTCGTGATCAGTGAGTGCCGTCGGCCTGTTTGGCCGCCATCATCGCCATGCCGGCGATCCATCCCGGAATGGCTTCGTAGAATTCCTGCTCCATCTTGAAGTGCCCGCCGGTCGAGAAGGCACCGAAGGCGGCGACCCATGCGAGAACTTCATTCGCGCCGCGCCCCGCAACTTCGCGGACCTTGCTGGTGTCGAGCGCGTCGGCACGCCAGATCTGACCGCTGCGCAGGAGCTCCATGAAGTCCTTGTCCCATTCCGGATTGAGCGGTTGACACGGTCCCTTGCCCGCCTCGGCGAGAACGCCCGCCTCGAGCACGCGCTTCTCGCGAGCTTCCTTGGCTTCCGCGCTCGGATTCCGCCCGTTGATCAGGCGCTCGCGAATCTCGGGCGACGCGTCCTTGATGGACGGCAGCGGCGGATCGTGCGAGAGGCCGCCCGACGCGGCAAACAGCACCCGCTTGCCGGAACGCGCCGCGAACCGGCCTACCGATTCACCGAGTTGCCGGGCTCGGCGGTAGGTCGGAACGGGCGGCGCAGCGGCGTTGACGAAGATCGGCAGGATCGGAATCGACTTGAAGTCCCCGAGCATTGCCTCCCACAACTGGACGAAGCCGTGATCGACCGGCATGCGATACGACACCGCCACGTCGAAGTCCTCGGCCCTCACGTGGTCGATGAGCTCGAGTGCCGTCTTTTCCGGAACATCCAGCGGCCCAGTCCCACCTCCCCAATCCCCTAAGGAGACGGCCCCCGCTCCGACGCAGAACGATGGCATCAAGTCGTAGAAGAAGCCGTTGAAATGATCGGGCGCGAACTGGATGATGTAGTCCGGCGCGAACTCTTTCACGAAGGTCCCGAGATGTCCGAACGCAGTTCGAACACGTTGCTCGGTCTCATTGCTGGCGGGCCCCTTGTACATCAAGGGAGTATGGGAAGCGCAGACGATGGCCACTGACATGATCGGATTCCTTCGAACGCCGAGTTGAGTTTCGATCGATTACCGCCGGTTACTTCTTGACTAGGGGACACGGGCTCTCCGAAAGAGGCCGGTTCAAGGACTCGCCGGGCAATGTCTGGATGACGTTGTAGAGATCCCAGGCACCCTTGTTCTCGCCGGGCTTCTTGACCTGGAGCAGGTACATGTCGTGGATCATCTTGCGATCGGCACGGATGTAGCCGTCAGCGGCGAAGAAGTCGTGCACCCGCTCCTTCTCCATTTGCTTCATCACGGTCGGAGCATCGTCGGTACCCGTCGCCTTCACCGCCTTCAGGTAGTGCGCGACCGAGGAGTAGACGCCCGCATGAAATCCGGTCGGCATGATCTTGGCCTTGGCGAAGAAGCGTTCGGCCCAAGCGCGCGTTTCGGGCGTCCGGTCCCAGTAGAACGGCGACACTTCGTAGGCGTCGTGCGCGATCTTTTGACCTACCGCGTAGACGTCCGTCAGCACGGACTGAAGCGGAACGATCTTGGCCGTTGAGCTCAGACCGAATTCGTCCGCCTGTTTCATCGCGGTGACCGTATCGCCGCTCGACGCCGCGATCGCGATCACGTTGGCGCCGGCATTGGACGCGGTGAGTAGGAACGACGCGAAGTCGGACGTGTTCGGCGGGAACACCGAGTTACCGACCACCTGGCCGCGGTTTAGCTTGACTTGCTCAGACGTATCGCGCGTCAAGGCGTTGCCGTACGCCTGATCCACCGTGAGGAAGTACCACTTCGTTCCGCCGGCCTCGACCACGGACTTGGCGGCGCCTTTCGCGAGATTGTAGGTGTCGACCGTCCACTGGACCGTGAGCGGCGAGCAGGCCTTGCCGTTGAAGTCCGAGGAGGTCGAACCGGACAACAGCATGATCTTGCTCTTCTGCGCCGCCATGTTCTGCACGGCGAAGCCGATCGGGGATCCCTGCATGTCGGCGATCGCGTCCACGCCTTCGACGTCGAACCAGCGTGCGGCGATCTGCGATCCGACGTCGGGCTTGCCCTGATGGTCGGCCGAGATCACCTCGACGATAAGTCCGGCGCCGAAGTCCTCGGCGGCCATTTCAGCGGCGATCACCGAGCCCTTGCCGTTCGCCATGGCCGTGGGGCCGGCGATGTCAGTCAGGACACCGACCTTGACCTTACCACCGCTCAGATTTGGGCTGCCGCCAGCGGTCTGCGCCGCAGCGGGCATTGCGAGGGCCAAACATACGGCCGCGGACAGATAAAACCTTGAATGAACCATCGTTTCCTCCCGCCACCGCCTGTCTCAGCGGGTTGGGCGATGGATTGCCGCCATTCGCACTATGATTCCATCAGACTCTGTGAAATGTTCGCACCGCGAACACGTCCGGAGGGACCATGCATCGCAACGTCAGGGCACTTTCGAGAGGTTTGGCTCTGATCAACGAGCTAAACGCAAGCGGGCCATCGAACGTCGTTCGGCTCGCGAAGAGGACCGGTCTCAACCGGACGACGTGCTATCGCCTGCTCGATACGCTGTGCGAAGACGGCTACGTGACCTTTGATGAAACGAACGCGTTGTTCGGCCTGACGCCCCAGGTGCGCACCTTGAGCGAGGGCGTGTCTTCTCGCGACTTGTCGAGCCAGGCGGCCCTGCCCGCGATGTTCGGCCTCCTGGATAACGTCTGCTGGCCCAGCGACTTCGGTGTCTTCGAGCTCGGCTCGGTGCTTATCCGCGAGAGCACACATCCCTTCAGTCCTTTCTCCGTTCATCGCTCCATGGTCGGACGAAGAAGATCCTTGGTGCGCAGCGCGCTCGGGAAAGCCATCCTAGCCGCCTCCGCGCCGGCGCTGAGGCGTGAAATGCTGGACCTCACCGCATCGCTGGTCGAGGAAGACGCGGCGTTGGCGAAGGACCGCCACTTCATCGAAGAAATTCTCTCTCAAACAAGGAAGGACGGCTACGCATCGTCCGTTGGTGGATCGGAGGCGGGCATTAGTGCAATCGCGCTGGCCATTCCGGGCGGGGGTCCCGTTCTCGGCAGTCTCAATCTGATCTTCTTCTCGTCCTCGATGACCCCAGAGGCGGCCGCCAAAAAGTATCTGCCCAGCATGCGGGCGGCGGTGAAGGAAATCGAGCGGCGGTGGTCCGCGGCAAACAAGGCGCGAGGAAAAGTTGCCTAACCGACGGTGGTCGGCGGATTAACGCGCGCAACCCGGGCTGGCGGCAGGTGTGCCACTCGGCAATACTAGGGCGGTGAAAGTCACAGTTTCAGAGCAAGCGAGAAGACGGTTACGCTTGCGACGCCGAGAAGCCAGAGTGTCGCGAACCACAACAGACGACGTGCAAGCGGATTTGGGTCTAGTAGCTTCAATGATATCAATGGTGGAAGAAGGAGCGTGTCGACCTGGCGCTTCTTCCGATAGCCGCCGCAGCGCCTCCATCCGGCCGCCCTTCCAGTTAGCTGTACGTTGATGGTCAATTTTGGAAACAATAAGTTTCATTTGTTTCAATTTCGGCATCCAGACGAACTCGCTATGTGTGAGCCCTGAGCTTCGGCGAAAGAAAATGCTCATGCGGGGCGACGAACGATGCTGATCGTTACAACTCTGCTCGTGCTCGCTTCAAGCGCCTTCGGGCACGAACCAAAGCAGCCCCTTGTCGAGAAGCCGCCCACCATCACGTCCGGCCGCCTTGCGCTGGTGAAGCGAATGAGGCCTATCCCGACGCGGAGGCACCCCTCGCCAACACCGGAAACGAGGTCGCGGCGGAAATTGCTTCCGATCGCGTATTCTCGTCGACGACAACCTCCCGACAAACGCCGAGCAACTCGGACAAGGATGCGTCGTCGTAAGCTCGGCTCGGCTCAAACGGCGGAAAGAGGATTCCGATGGGATTGCTTGTTGAAGGTGAATGGCGCGATGCCTGGTACGACACGAAGCCTACCGGTGGCCGCTTCGTGCGCAAGGACGCATCCTTTCGCAACTGGATCACGTCCGACGGCAGCCCAGGCTCGAGCGGCACCGGTGGATTCAAGGCTGAAACGGGACGCTACCACCTCTATGTGAGCCTCGCCTGCCCCTGGGCGCACCGGACCCTCATAATGCGCGCACTCAAGAGGCTTGAAGACAAGATATCAGTTTCTGTGGTGCATTGGCTGATGGCCGAGAATGGCTGGACATTCGCGAACGGTGCCGGCGTCGTTCCCGATGACGTAAACCACGCGAAATTCCTATACGAAATCTATGCCAAGGCCGATGGTCAGTACACCGGCCGGGCGACCGTTCCGGTTCTCTGGGACAAGCATCGGCAAACGATCGTAAGCAACGAATCGTCGGAAATCATCCGCATGCTGAACTCCGCTTTCGACGATATCGGCGCAGCACAAGGCGACTACTATCCCAAGAAGTTGCGCGAGGAGATCGATGGCGTGAACGCGCGCGTCTACGACACTCTGAACAACGGCGTCTACAAGGCCGGCTTCGCCACCAATCAGGAGGCCTACGAAGAGGCGGTCGCCCCCCTCTTTGACACGTTGGACTGGCTGGATCTGCGCCTATCGGATAGGCGCTTTCTCTTGGGCGGTAGCCTTACGGAGGCGGACATCCGGCTGTTCACGACGCTCATCCGATTCGACGCGGTCTATTACGGCCACTTCAAGTGCAACATCAGGCGGATAACGGATTACCCAAATCTGTCGTCCTACACGCGCGAATCTTCCAGACACCAGGCGTGTCGCAGACCGTTGATTTCGACCACATCAAACGGCACTACTACGCGAGCCACCGCTCGATCAATCCAACGGGCATCGTCCCGGTCGGACCGGCGCTCGACTTCGACGCCCCACACGACAGCCAACGGCTTTGCGGCGGCACCGATCAGACCGCGTAGCCCGGCACGTTTCCGGCAAGCCGCCGTGAAGTTCCAGCATTCGATGCCGCCAGCCAGCAATCGGATCGCCGTCCTCAAGCAGGCGAAATTTACTGATCGCCGTCGCCCACTGAAAGGCGCCGAACACGTAATAGTCCGCGTAGGTCGGGCTGTCTCCACCCAGATAAGGTTGTCCCGCGAGCGTAGCGCGCAACGGCCGCAGGTCGTTCTCCCGAAACTTCACGACTCTGCTCCACGGCGCCGGGAACGACGTAGCCGCGGCGGTAACGCGCAGCCGTCCCGCCGATCCCTATGCGACGACCCTGTTCGACTACATCCATCGGGCGATGCCTTACCCGACGCCGGGCTCGCTCAGCACCGACGAGACCTGCGCCGTCACCGCCTACATTCTGAGCCTGAACGGCATCGTTCCCGCGGACAGCAAGGTCGACAAGGACTCCTTGCCGAAAATCAGGATGCCTAATCGCGATGGTTTCATTCCGGAGCCAGAGTTCAGCTCGCCGAGAAACAGGTGAGCTAGACGTTGAAATCTGAGCACCACCCGCGCGTTCGCTCCGGCGGCTATTGTTCGGTTGCCGTCGTCCGCCTTGCGGGCGAGGCTCCACGCGGCGGCTCAAAGGTCCTCGCGCAGCCCCTTGAAGAACGGATGTCGCACCTTCCCCTCCGCCGACTTTGCCCGGTACTCGATCTCGGCGAGCAACTTGGGCTCAACCCAGACGCCCTTGTGGGCGATGCGCTTGGCGTAGGGTTGGGTTTTCCGGACGAGCGGCTCCAGTCGTCTCCGGAGCTCCGCCGTCGAGGTCTTGTCGAAGCCATGGTCGACCTTGCCGGCATAGACGAGATCTCCGCCCTTGCGTCGTCCGACGTAGAGCCCGTCCCACTTGGTGCCGTCGAGGGCGAAGCCCGCGATGGTCAGCGTCTCGCGCTGCGCGCAAGTCTTCTTCACCCAATTGTTGCCGCGGCCGCTCACATACGTGCCGTCGCGGACCTTGGAGACCACGCCTTCCAGCCCCAGTTTGCAGGCGTGCGCGAACATATCCGGACCTTCGATTTCGAAGCTTTCGCTGAACTGGACGTCGGTGCCCTCGACGATCTTCTTGAGCGCGGCCTTGCGCTGCCAGAGCGGCAGCTTCCTGAGGTCGCGGCCATCCAGGTAGAGCAGGTCGAAGGCGACCAGCACGATCTTGTTTGACGAACCCTTGAGCTCGTTCTGAAGGACCGAGAAGTCGGTGGTGCCGTCGGCTGCGGGTACGACGATCTCGCCATCGACGACCGCGGACTTGGCCTTGACGCGCCAGGCGTCGTGGGCGGCCTTCTTGAAACGGTGCGTCCAGTCGTGACCGCGGCGAGTGAAGATATTAACGGCATCGTTGTGGATGTGGGTCTGAACGCGGTAGCCGTCGAACTTGACTTCGTGAATCCATCGCTCTCCAGACGGCACCCTCTCGATCGGGGATGCCAGGGCCGGCTCGACGAAATCCGGAAACGGTGCCTTGACGCCGAGATCGGCAGGCTTCCTACGCGCAAACGCCACGAACTAACTCCACGCAACAAACGTGATTCAAGATGGCACACGTGGAATCGTTCCGGAACCAGTGAATCCTTGTGACGTTGCTTCGGCATCGTTCAACGAAGGAGCCGACCATGGCAAAGGCAGCGAAGAAGACCACGCGAGGACGCAATCAGGACCGGGCCCGCGTCGCCAAGGGACAGGACTACGAAGTCCGCTACGAAACGAAGAAGACCGGCCGCTCGGCATCGGCCGTGAAGAAGGCCGTCAAGAAGGTCGGCAATAGCCGCAAGCGGGTCGAGAAGCGCTTGGGACGCTGAACCAGCGGCCAGTCTTCGCCAGTTTCTGCCAAACGTCGACACTCCGCCGGAAGACGAGCATACTTTTAGAGACCTTGTGTTGGCCGTCCTTATCGGTCAGCATGGGGAATATTTGTTGATCTTCTCGGTTTCACCCGGCCAATTTCAAGAGGGTGTCATGACAGTTCACGATCATTGGCAGATGGATGCCAGCGCTCCCGAATTGTATGAGCGGTATCTCGTCCCCGCCATCACGTCGGTCTGGGCCGATGATCTACTCGATCGCATCGAGCCTGCGAAGGGCGAAAGCGTACTGGACGTGGCGTGCGGGACCGGTGTCGTGGCGCGACGGCTGGCCGAGCGCGGCCACGTCGGAAGGCTGGTCGGCATAGACCTCAACGGGGCCATGCTGGCCGTGGCCCGGGCGAAATCCAGCGACGTGGAGTGGACCGAGGGCAGCGCGCTGGATTTGCCCTTCGCAACGCGCAGCTTCGATGTCGTGCTCTGCCAACTCGGACTGCAATTCTTTCCTGACCGACCGCAGGCGCTCCGAGAGATGGCTCGCGTCCTCAGGCCGTCCGGACGCCTCGGGCTCAGCGTCTACAGCGCAATCGAGCACACTCCGGCGGCGAACGCTTTCGTTCAGGCGCTGGATGGGTTTCTCGGGCCAGAGTCCTCGCGGACCAAACGTGCCGAGCATCTTACGTGCAACGCCGACGAGGTGGGCAATTGGGTGCGCCAGGCGGGCTTCGACCGTGTGGGTGTCGAGACCGTGACCAAGGAGATCGGCTTTCCATCGGCACTCGACTACGTTCGCTTCCAGCTCACGGCGACCCCGATGGCCGCACTGTTGACGAGAGAGGACGACGCCGGACGTGAGCGCACGATCACGACTATCGCCGACGACGTGGCGGCCCGTCTGGATCCCTCGATGCTCGCGAACGGCAGGCTGACGTTTCCACAGGAGTCCTTCGTGGTTGTCGCATCGCTGCGCTGACCGTCCATTGCGTTCGTCCGGGTCTGCTCGTGGCAGCCGAGCCCTGACAGCGTGCTGAAATTGGAAACGTCGATCGCAGGAGCTTCCGTACATGAATGAGCGTTCGAAGGAATCCGAGACACCGCTTCATGACCGAGCGTTGCTGTTGCACGGCGCGAAGCGCAACCAGCTGCTGACCTTCGAAGAGGTCCGTCGATACGGTAGCGACAGCTTCTCCGATCCTGACTTCGTCCGGCTGTACGGCATGAAGCCGGCGGAGTGGTACGCGCGCGGGGTGCGTTTGCTCGGCCGGACCGCCGTCGAGTGCACCCGAGATGCCGTTGCCGACCGCATCGGGCAGGACGTCGCGGCCGTCGCGGCGTCGCTTCCGGCGCCAGGCCGGTGGGTCGTCGTCGATCCTTTCGCAGGCTCATGCAATACCTTGTACTGGATATTGCGGCACGTGCCGCGATCGCGCGGAATCGCCTTCGAGTTCGACCCTCAGGTCTTTCAGCTGACCAAGCAAAACCTCGCGGCCCTCGATCGGGCCATCGATCTGAAGTGCGGCGATTACGGCGTCATGCTCGGTCAACTCCATACCGCGCCCGATGAGGCCATGATCGTCTTCGTGGCGCCGCCTTGGGGCACTGCGCTGAATGAGATGGAAGGCCTCGATCTGCGCCGGACAGAACCTCCCATAACCAAGATCATCGCGGAGTTCGGCGACGCCTTTGCCGCTAGGCGGATCCTTTTCGCCGTTCAGGTGTACGAGAAGTTGGATAAGGAGTCTCTGGCCGAGGTTCACGGAAAGCTCGATTGGTCCGACCTGAAGATCTACGATTTCAATGCTGCCGGCAGAAATCACGGCGTTCTTATGGGCACGCGAGGATGGACGCCCTGAAGGATTTATCGCTATGCCCGGCAGGAAAACCGGGTGAATGCGGTCAGCCGCTGTACGCTTGGCTCGACCTCGCGCACGTAGATCTCGGCTCGCAGGAAGGCGATCTCGTCGTCCAGACCGCTCTCGTTGACATCTATGAACCAGGACTTGGGTCTGCCGTCGCTGCCGTCGTTCCAGCGATAGCCGCGCCGCTTCAGCGAGTCCTTGAGCTCGAACGCGGTCTGCTCCGCCCAGACCCGCAGCGTCGGCCTGCGGGCGGTCTCGAGCAGAAGCGCGAGCGCCGGCGCACCGGTCGTCGGCAGTACGAAGTCCAGGACCTCCAGCAGTGCGTGGCAGTCATCGACGGCGCGGTGCGCCTGGTGGAAGAAGCCGGTCCCGTTCAGCAGATAGCCGAGTTGCGCGCCTGCGAAGCCGTGCTCACGCCAGTCGATTTCGGTCGCGCTGCAGCCCCAGGCCTTGTGCTCGAAGACCGGCCAATAGCGCTCCGCGAACTTCCGGTCGAAACCACTGTTATGCGCGATCGTGATGACCGCGTCGTCGACGAACGCGGAGACGGCAGCATCGTCGATCCGCTGGCCGGCGACCATCTCGTCGGTGATGCCAGTAATCGCGGTTATCTCGGGCGGGATGGGGGCGGAAGGTTCGTTGAAGGCGGCGAACGTATCCCTGACGCCGACGATCCGACCGTCCGGCGTGTAGTCGAACTTGACCATCCCAAGCTCGATGATCTCGTCCTTACGATGATCGAGGCCGGTCGTCTCTGTGTCGAGCAGGATGCCGGTCCTGGTTTCCTGCCCCGCTGGCCGGGACAACGGTATGCGCGGGACCAGGCGGCGCAGCACCCGATAGTCCGACGATCGGCTGAGTGCCTCGGCCAAGGCCGCGAGATCGGTCGTGTGTTGAAGCATCGATTCTCGAGGGATAGCGCTGTTCGCTTACCGGTGTGGCACAATACGGGCCCGCGAGGTATCCGAGATTCAAGCGATTCACGGCGTTTTCAGGAGCGTAGATGTTGTTCGGCCGGATTGCGGGCGCAGCAGCATCGGCTGAGCGGCTCGGCGGCGGGGCGGAGTTCGGCTCCCAGGGTTGGGAACACGGGCCGGCCCTCCTGCGTAGCGTCGTTGTTCACGACAGGCTGAGCGAGCAGCTCGATGGCGAGAAAACTGAAAACCTACGTCACGTCGCTGGGCTTCTACGACCAGGCCGTCGCGGCGCCGTCGATGAAGGCGGCGCTGGAGGCCTGGGGCGCCAACAGCAACCTCTTCCATCAAGGCGCCGCGCGTGAAACGGACGACCCTGACATCGTCGCCGTCACGATGGCGAAGCCGGGCGTGGTGCTGCGGCGTCCGGTCGGCTCGACCGGCGGTTTCACCGAGCACGCCGAGCTGCCGACCGACCTGGCGGAAGAGGAAGGCGCCAAACGCCCCAAGCGGCGTCAGGCCAAGCCTGCGAAGCGCCCGGCCAAGATCGACGACAAGGCCGCGCGCAAAGCCGCGCAGGATTTCGAGAAGGAGCAGCGCCGACGGGACGCCGAGCGACGCAAGGAGGAAGCCGCTCGCGAGAGGGACCGCGCCCGCCGCGACAAGGCTGTCGCCCAGGCGCAAGCCGATCTCGAGAAGGCCAAGCGGGCGCACGACGCGAGAGTAGCTGATATCGAAGCCGAGCGGGCCAAGCTCGACGAGCGCGCTCAGGCCGAGGACACGCGCTGGGAGCGGGAGCGCGAGAAGCTGCAGGCGGCTCTCCGTCGGGCGCGAGACTAGGACGCGCTGGAGCCGGGGCTCAGAACGGCTCGGCTCCCAGGCTGAGGCCGAAGGCCATGGCCGCCAGCAATGACAGCAGCAGGCCGGCGCCGCAGAAGATCGCGACGATCTTCAGCTCCTCGGTGCCGACTTCCGCGCGGGTCGCTTGCGAGAGCGCTCTGGCCAAGGCGACAAACATCGGTCTTCTCCGAAGAACGGGAGAGGACACCGTAGCTGGCCGAGGCGCGGCGCCGTGTGAACTGGGTCTCACATGCTGCGCGATTTGAGGTCGCGGATTTGGCGCAGACGGCCAGCAACGCCAGTGAGCAGCGGTCGTTATCTTCCATGGAGAATGAAAGAGCCAAATTGCTGGCCCAGGCCGAACGGTGCCGGAGGCTTGTTGCCTCCATCACGGATCCGGACACGGTCGAGCGTCTCACCGGTCTTGCCGAGGAATGCGAGAGGCGCGCCGCCGAGATCACCTCCAAAGGCGAAGAGGGCGATCGGTGAGGTTCGCTCGAGGATCTATCTGGCTTCGCCAGAGCCGGAGAACAGCACCGTCGGAGGCGTCGCCCGCGGCGGCGGGATCGACCTTCCGCCCGGGCTTCCGGGCTTGCTCCTGAGATCGTATCGCTGAGCCAGGTCGAGCAGCCGTCGCCTGGTGAACGGATCCGCGTTCTCGGCCAGATCGCGCGCCCGCTGCGCGAAGCTCCTGTAGAACTCTTCCACGACGCCACCCCCGCAACATCACTGAAAGCCGAATTTCAACGCGCGCTTGCCGTCGCGTCAAGTGATCTGACGCAGTCGGATAGCTTCCTGCGATCTACTTGCGCTCTCCGCACGTCGGGAACTAAGCTGCCTGAGGCAGGGACAAATCCAATGGCGGTACTCTACCCGATCCGGAAGGCGTGTCCGACGTGCGGCAAGCCGATGACGGCCGTCCCCGAAGATGCCGCGCCCGCCCGGCCGCGCTATGTCTGCCTGTCTTGCGAGGACGATCCGTTGCGTAACCCCGCCGCGCGGCAATGGGCGGAAAGTCCGCTGCGGCCGCCGGCCAAGTAGCCAAACAGAGATCGGCCCCGGCAACCATATTGCTGCCGAGGCCGATCTTGCTCTCAAACTGTCCAAATGCTTTCGCGGTTCAACCCGCAGTCCCGAGCTTCGTTCCCTCGAACGTGCCCACGGGTCGCTCTCGGAGCCGACGCCGTAACTGCGGTCGCAAAGATAGAGCGGAGCCCGGAGTGCCTAGGAGTCCGGGTCTCCGCAACCGTAACAGCACCGGAGCGCGCTCTCATGCCGCTAGGTACGGAATCAACTCTACGCCGGTCGGCGCGGTTCGCTTTGAGCCAGCTCAACTTCGCGTGGCTGCAGCGGCCCCCTTCCTCAGGGCGTCCCGTTCGCGGCAGAGGTCGTCCACCTTCGCCCGCATCCGGGCCAGCAGGAGCTCGGCCGAGGCTGTCGCGACGCCGGCCCGCTGCAGCATCCTGATCTCCCGCTCCTGGGCGCGGAGTTGGGCACGCATGGGGGTGATCTCGCTGCGCAACCAGTCGAGCTTCTCGGGTCTCACAGCGCGCTCAGGTCCTCGGGCACCTCGCCGAACTTCCGGATCAGCTTTGCGTCGCTGAAGTCACCGCTCGAAGGGTCTCCTGTCCGCGAGAACGCGATGGCGCCGGCATGACCCGGCTTGCGGGAGAGGGCCTCGGCCCGCATGACGGCGGCGTTGGCGCTGAGACACTCGGCCGCCTCGCCGGCAGCCACGCCGTCGTCGGAGAAAACGAACGGTAGAGCGACGTAGTACGTCACGTCAGTCATCTGGATCACCCCTCTGTTCGCGCGTCCCTGGAAGCCGTCCCCGGGCGTAGCCCGTCGAGACCTGCTTCCGGAGCCCTTCGAGCTGGGTCTCGAGAAAGTCGTTGGCCACGATGAGCGCCTTCACCGCCTGCCGGGCATCGCCCCCGCAGGCTGAGATCGCCTGATCGGCGGCCGCGTCCAGGTCTTGGAGTGCGGGCTCGGTCTGGTGGGAAGCGGCTTTCACGTGATTATGTTCCTGTTCCGTTCCTAAAGAGTCAAGAGACTCAGCCGCGGAGGGATGAATCTCGTGGATGGCAGCCGGCGTGTCGGAACCGGCTTCGCCCGTTCGTCTTGAATCCAGGCCGCCTCGAACCGGAGTTCTGCGTACATGGCCCCCCGAGCCAATTGGAAAGGGTTTCTCCGTCTCTCGCTCGTCACCTGTCCCGTCGCGCTCTACCCGGCGACGTCGGAGAGCGAGAAGATCTCGTTCAACCAGCTCAACCGGCAGACCGGCCACCGCATCAAATACCTGAAGGTCGACGCCGACACCGGAGACGAGGTGCCGAACGAGGACATCGTCAAGGGTTACCAGCTCGAGAAGGACCAGTTCATCGAGGTTACCAAGGAGGAGCTCGAGGAGATCGCGCTGGAGTCGACCCGGACCATCGAGATCGACGAGTTCGTCGACAGGACCGACATCGATCCTCGGTACCTGATCCGCCCCTACTACATCCGCCCCGACGGCAAGGTCGGGCACGACGCCTTCGCCGTGATCCGCGAGACCATCCGCGAGATGGACAAGGTCGCGATCGGGCGGGTCGTGCTGACCAACCGCGAGCACATCATCGCGCTCGAGCCGATGGACAGGGGGCTCGTCGGGACGCTGCTGCGCTACCCTTACGAAGTGCGCTCCGAGCAGGAGTATTTCGACGAGATCCAGGACGTCAAAGTGACCAAGGACATGCTCGATCTCGCCAGGCACATCGTGAACCAGAAGGCCGGCCGGTTCGACCCCGAAAAATTCGAGGACCACTATGAGACCGCGCTGATCGAGCTCATCAATCAGAAGCGCGCCGGCAAGCCGATCACGCCGAAGGAAAAGCCTGCCGCGACCAACGTGGTCAACCTGATGGAGGCGCTGCGTCGGAGCGTTGGTCAGGAGGCCGCGCAGGCGAAGGCTGGGAAGCCCGCCAAGAAGCCGCGGAAGGCTGCTGCGGGCCAGAAGGAGATGCTGATGTCGATTGCCGGCAAGAAGCCGGCGAAGGATGCGGCGGCGAAAAAGCCGGCGGCTGGGGCGAGGCGCAAGTCGGCCTGATCTTCCATCTCATCTGCCTAATCAGAGTCGGTATCGAACAATGCTGACGCAGATCTACGAAGTTGCGACGCCCGCCGAAGCCGAAGCAATATCCGCAATCGGCGTCGATCATGTCGGCGTACTTGTCGGGGATGGCGCTTTCCCCCGGGAGCTTCCGGTTTCCGAAGCGGCCGCGGTTATGGAAGCTATCAGGGGGCCGTCCGTACTCTCGGCGCTGTTCCTCTCGCCGGATGTCGCGATGATCGAACGGATGGTCAGGGAGCTCCGCCCGCCTATCGTGCACCTCGGTGCTTCGAATGAGTTGCTTGCCCCCGACCATGTTTCGGCGCTCCGAAGGTCTTTGCCAGGTGTCAGGTTCATGCGTAGCGTACCTGTGACAGGACCCGAGGCGCTGCAGGTGGCGCGCGCCTACGATGGAATTGTCGAATGGATCCTGCTTGATAGTCATCGCGTTGGCGATCCTCAAATCGGTGCGCAGGGCGTCACGCATGATTGGAGCATCAGCCGAACGATCGTCGAGACCGTTCGGACTCCGGTAATACTCGCCGGCGGGCTAGGGCCGGACAATGTCAAAGAGGCTATCCGGTCGGTGCAACCTGTCGGCGTGGACTCAAAAACGAAGACCGACAGCGAGGGCACCCACTCGAAAGACCTGGTGAAGGTCCAAGCTTTCAATCGCGCCGCGAAGAACGGCTGATCGCTCTTATCCAAACTGGGCGAGCTGACGGGCGTAATACTTCCCGATGATCACGGCCCCGGTTTCTGCGGCCGCCCCGGATTCCTACGGTGCCATCGACGCGTGATCGTTTACGATCTGCGATTATATTTCCGCCCGATGGAGACCGAGTACGACCCCGAGCATGAGGCAGTTGCGGCGATGAAGCTCGCCGCTGAAGCCGATGGAGCCGAACGGCAGAGATGGATCAACGCTGCGCTGGCGTGGATTGAACTCACTCGCCTGCGGGTGTCCGGCCGCGAGCGCAGCGGGGCGGAAGAGACGGTCTAGTCACTTGCCAACGATCCCGCCTCGGATGCTCGCGCCCCAGTTGATCTCATCCACGATCTGACCAATACTCAGTCCCCGCAACGTCATAGCGGGGCTGGCCGTGGCTGAACTTGCATTGCCCGAGACGCAATATGCGCAGAGCGGCGATTTCAGCATCGCCTACCAGGTCATGGGCAGCGGCCCTGTCGACATCATCCTGGTCCCTGGCATCATCTCGCATATCGATTACCAGCATGAGCTGCCCGGCTACACGCAAATCCTCCGCCGGATGGCCAGGTTCTCGAGGGTCGTTACGTTCGACAAGAGAGGACAAGGCCTATCCGACAGGCTTGCCGATGTGCCTTCGCTCGAGGACCGCATCGACGACGTCCGGGCGGT
This sequence comes from Bradyrhizobium sp. AUGA SZCCT0105, assembly GCF_018129565.1. NCBI lineage: Bacteria > Pseudomonadati > Pseudomonadota > Alphaproteobacteria > Hyphomicrobiales > Nitrobacteraceae > Bradyrhizobium > Bradyrhizobium sp. AUGA SZCCT0105. The sequence continues at coordinate 20,223 of NZ_JAFCMK010000018.1, forward strand.
GATGGACGCAATCGGATCGCGGCGGGCCGTGTTGGTCGGTTTCTCCGAGGGCGCTTCCATGAGCGTTCTGTTCGCGACGACCTATCCAGATCGCGTCTCCCACCTGGTTCTTTTCGGCGGCCTTGCCCGCATCGCCGACCTGTTTCCGCCGAGCTTTTCCCCTGCAGAGGCCGATGAAAGGCTGGCGAACCTCGTCAAGCGCTGGGGCAGCGGACGCTTTCTCGCGAACGTATTCGCGAGCGAGGCCTCCAATCCGGACGCGGCCGCGCGCATTGCGAAGTTCGAAAAGCTGGCGTGCAGTCCGGGCGCCATCAGGTCCTACATAATTTCCAACCGCCGGATAGACGTGAATGCCATCCTTCCGTGTGTCCGCGCCCCGACCTTGATTCTGCATCGGGCGACCGACGCCCAAGTGCCGGTAGCGCTGGGCCGTAAGATGGCGGCGCGAATACCCGGGGCGAAGTACATCGAGTATCCGTCCGGAGATCATGCATTCTGGACCGGGGACACCGAGACCCTGGTCGGCGACATCGAGGAATTCGTGACCGGCCATCGCCAGGCGGGCGACACCGATCTCGAGCGCATTCTCGCGACCGTCATGTTCACCGACATCGTCGACTCCACGCGGCAGGCGGCCGAAATAGGCGACCAGCGGTGGCGGGGCCGCCTCGACGAGCACGACGCGCTTGCGCGTCAGTTCATCGACCGGCATCGAGGCAATCTGGTGAAGACCACCGGGGACGGCGTGCTCGCCACCTTCGACGGGCCCGGTCGTGCGATCCGGTGTGCGCTGTCGTTCAGCAGTGCCGCCCGTCAGATCGGCTTGCCGGTACGCGCTGGTCTGCATACTGGCGAGATCGAGATGCGGGGCAGCGACATTGGGGGCATCGCCGTCCACGCGGCGGCCCGCGTCATGTCGCAATCCGCGCCAGACGAGGTGCTGGTTTCGCGAGTTGTGACCGATCTCGTCGCGGGCGCGGGACTGAGGTTCAGCGAGCGCGGTTCGTACGAATTGAAGGGGCTGCCGGGCAAATGGGATCTGTTCGCGGCCACCGGTTAGCCTCTGCGCCCGCCACCAGTTGTGCACCGATCAGGCGCCGGGAAAAGCCCAGATGTTCATGGTGGCTATACCCTCGCGCAGTTTCTTGATCGGAACGTAGTCCGGCGAGTTCCAGAATGCGTGGATCGCCTCCATGTCCGGAAACTCGAACATGACGACCGGGCGCTGATCGTGTTCGCCTTCCAGCACCTCCACCTTCGCTCGTCTGGCTACAAGCTTTCCACCAAAGCTGGCTATGAACGGCACGACGGCCTGCACGTATTTCTGGTACTGCGCTTCGTCCTTGATGGTGTTTTGGACAATAAAATAGGCGGGCATAATCAACCTCTCGCGGCAATGATGCTGGGAGCAGAAGACGTGCAGCCTAGCATGCTTCTTGGGGCTCGTCCCACTTGTAGTCCCTTGTCGCAGATAACTGGGAACTGCCAGCGGCGAACTCATCCTGGAAGCGCGTGACGGCTGAACCTCTGAAGGTGCAGCAGCGATCGTCGTCAATCGTCGGCAGCGCACTCGGGGCAAGTGTCCCCGATCGAGTCCAGCACGTCCCTGATCTCCGCGAGCGCCGCATCCGGAGAAATGCCGTCCGGTGGCTCCTGCCTTGCGATATCCAACGCGCGCTCCCGCGCATGCGGATCCGCGCGGTCCCGCGCCCAGCCATGCTCCTCGCATTCGTGGATGGCGCCTGCCTCCTGCAGCACGCCGATCGCCCACCCGCGAAGCGTCCGGATTGCCGGCCGTCTTTCCTTCGTCATCAGCATCGAGATCACTCCTGCCAAGACGAATCCTTCGGACCGCCGGCTCGTTCCTGGCGGTTAGCACGGGGCAGGGATTCGCGATCGGCAGGGCTCCGGCTTGTCCACCTGTTCCTGTAGGGGCAAAGCGGACTTACTTTTCGTTGAATCACGCTGCTAAGGGGTGCGCAACTTCGAGCTTGTCCGCCTTAGCGCTCGCGTTCCCATTCTAGTGTTCCCACGACTTTCTTGCCCGGATAGACGGCGCTGATTTGTTCGGCCGTTCTGAGGCTCAGCTTGTCCCCTTCGAGCTTGAAGAATCTGACTTGATCTTGACCCGTTAGAAGCTCGTTCCACGAAATGTGACCTTGGTCGTAAACCTGTCGCCCTCTATTGTGAACTTTCCGGTGTAGGCAAGAAGACTCTTGAGCAGGGCTGCCGACTCCGCATCGTTGGTCGCCGGCTTGCGATTTGCCGCGGTAATGATGAACGCGACGTGCCCGTCCGGCGTAAAAACTGCCCGCCCTTTCGGATCCTGGCCCATCGGTTCGGTGAGCTCGCCACCGATAATCTGAATGGTCCAGGCTGTGAGTTTCCAGCTACCTGCGAGTTGCCCTGCTGCATCGTCCGCGAGAAGCAACGCAGGCTGCAGATAGCAATAGGCGGCCAAGGCCACGGCAAGGAGACGCACCACGTTGTCCTCCTTAAAAGTAGATCGTGCTCAACTTTGGCAGATTAGCCGAAACCCACAAAACCCGCGATACCCTTCGGGCGAGTGTAGCCGCGGCACGCCTGATGTCTGATGCCCACAACCGCCTTGTGCAGCGCACGTTCTCGTTGATATGCTGATCATCCAACGAGGAGTAGCGAACGATGTTCGATATTTCGCGCCGCGACCTCACACTTGGCGCAGCAGGCGCTTGCGCCGCGTTTGGACTCGACAAGCCGATCACGTTTATCGACTCGGCTCACGCTCAACAGTCCGTCACTCAATCTTTCCGCAAATACAAGGTCGGCGACATTGAAATCTTCTCTCTGATTGATGGCCTGCGGGACGCGCCGCTGCGCGACGGTATGGTCAGGAATGTCAGCGCCGAACAGGTGAAGACCGTGTTGCGGCGTGCCGGTTTTCCAGAAAATCAGGCGCCCGTGCGGTTTATCGTCATGGCGCTCAAGCTGCGCGATCAAGTGGTCCTGATCGACTCGGGTACGGGCGGTCATCCGATTTATGGCGAGGGGAACGGCCGGTTATTCGAGAGCATGGCGGCGGCGGGCCTTGACCCAAAGGCCGTCAAGACGATCCTCATCTCCCATCTCCACGGCGACCACATTTATGGCCTCATGAACAATGAGAGCGATGCGCAGGTCTTCCCGGACGCCGACATCGTGGTGCCCGCCGCGGAACTGGAATGGTGGACGCGCCCGGGGGTCGAGTCGCTCGATCTTGGACCGACGCGCAAGGGCCTCGCGCAGCGCATTCAGTCTACTGTGGCGACTTGGAAAAACGTCAGGACCTTTGAGGGAGAACCTGAACTCCTGCCTGGCGTGCACGCAATCGAGGTGCCCGGCCATAGCCCGGGAATGGTCGCGCATCTGGTCGTTTCCGGCGGCGAGCAGTTCCTGATCAGCGCCGACGTGGTCAATCTTGCGCCCCACATTGCAACACATCCCGAGTGGCAGCTCTCAATCGATCAGGATCCACAAATGGCGGTGGAAACGCGAAGGAAGATCTTCGATCGCGCGGTCGCCGACAAGCTCACCATTTCTGGTACTCACTGGTTGATGCCGAACGTCGGCACGCTTGCCAAGGATGGCAACGGCTACGTATTCGCAGCCAAGGGGTGACATCCCGTGGCACTAAGTCATGGCTATGCGACGACGCCTGCAGCCGGTAGCGGGCGAACCCCTCGGCACGTCAGTCTGCCTCTGGCCGATTTTGTTGCAAAAGTCGGCTGTACCGACGGATGTCTTTCAGCCATTCGGCAAGGCCGACCGGCTTTGATCCGCCGACCCCGACGCTCTCAACGCAACTCCTACGCTACGCAATGCACGTGGCATGAGCGGGTGGTGGTCGCGCAACGAACGACGCGAGGCGCCTCAGATTTTGAGCGATGGCAGCGAGAACAAACTCGTCCTGGGCGCCCCGTGGGCCACGAAGCCGGAGCCGCCCAAGCCTCAAGATGCGCTTCAAGTGTGCAAACTGCATCTCGACCTTCTTGCGCTGACGTCGCGACGTCTCGAAGCCCTCGGTGCCAGCGAACGACCGGGCGACGTCCCGCGCGTGCTCATGTATGTCGCGCGGGATCTTGCGCGATGGTTCTTTTGGACAGCACTGCGGTTTAAGCGGGCATGCGTCGCAGTCGAGCTTGCTCGCACGATACAGAAGCGTTTTGCCCTCGTGTACGGTGCCGCTCGTCCCGAGCCGCTTTCCGCCAGGGCAGTGGTAGACGTCGCTGGTTGGATCATATCGAAAATCGCTGCGCGAGAAGGTGCCGTCATCCCGTTTCGACTTGTCGAAGACGGGGATATGTGGCGCGATGCCCTTCTCCTCGACCAGCCAGTTCAGCATCGGAGCTGCTCCGTAGGCGGTATCCCCGACAAGCCGCTCCGGCTTGAGACCAAAGCGCTCCTCCGTCCGCTCGATCATGGTCTTTGCCGCGCCGACCTCGGCCTGGCGAATGGCACGGGTAGCTTCGACATCGAGGATGACGCCGAACTTCACGTCGATGAGATAGTTGTCGGCGTAAGCGAAGAATGCCGCGCCCTTGTGAGCGCCGGTCCACTGGGCCGCAGGGTCAGAGGGCGAAACGAACTTCGGGATAACGTCGCTGGCGGCGCCCCACGCGGTATCGTCGAGGGTCGCCAGATACTCCTTCACCGCGCGGCTTGACCTCGCCGGATCACGGTCCCTGCGCCAATCCTGACCCGCGATCGAGCGCTGCTTGTTGGCGTCAGCCGCAATCAGGCTCGCATCGACTGCAAAGCCTTCGCCACCAACCAGACCGACCGCAATGCAGGCCTCGACGACACGTTCAAACACACGACGAAAAACATCCCCTTCGCGAAAGCGCTCATTGCGGGCACGCGAGAACGCCGAATGATCCGGCACGGCATCCTCAATGCCGAGCTTGCAAAACCACCGATAAGCCAGGTTCACCTGCACTTCACGGCAGAGCAGTCGCTCCGAGCGGACCGCGAAGACATATCCTACGATCAGCATCCGGATCATCAGCTCCGGATCGATCGACGGGCGACCCATGGACGAATAATGAGGAGCAAGTTCGCTGCGAAGCCAGGACAGATCGAGAGCACTGTCGATCTACCGCACCAGATGATCTTCGGGAACCGCGTCGCTGAGATGAAACTCGTAGAACAGTTGACCTTGGTCACTCTTCAGACGGCCCATCATGGATCGACCTCGTCGCGATTCGCGTCAACACAACGGAATCACGCTTGCCGACCCGCCTCAACCGACTTTTGCAACAATATCGGCCCTAAGCCGGCATGGCCACGTCGACCGGCGACGTCCAGACTTGATGGTTGAACGGAAGCCTTGGCCAGTCCGAGTCTGCCCCCTAGCAGACTGAAGTCGTTTTTTGCATTGACCGATCACGTCCCGATTTTCGGGACGCTTAAGTTCACACTTGGGATGATTCCTAGGACATCGGCCCCATGACGGCCGACTAATTCACGTTCTATTGCTTCCGTACGCTCGGCTCCATCGCTGCCTCGAGGAGACAATCAGTGAATTATGTTGTCCGGAGTTCAATTACGGCTTGCCTCATGGCTGCCATTTGGATGAACGGTGCCATGGTCCGTGCCGCGGCCGAGGATTTTCCTCACCGCACGATCAAGATCGTCGTACCCGTTCCGCCGGGTCCATTGCTGGACGTGGTGCCCCGGATCATCGCCGAGAAGCTTTCGGCGAAATGGAGCATCGCCGTCATCGTCGAGAACCGGCCTGGCGCGGCTCAGAACCTCGGTGCCGAGGCCGTGGCCAGGTCGGATCCCGACGGGTACACGCTGCTGGCTTCGCCACCTGGACCGCTCGTCGTCAGCGGTCACCTGCGGAGCAAGTTGAGCTTCGATCCGGACGCGTTCGTGCCCGTGAGCCTGATGGTCAAACTTCCGACTGTCCTCGTCGTCAATCCCAAGGTGCCGGCATCGAACCTCGGAGAATTGCTCGCCTATGCCAAGGCCAATCCCGGCAAACTGACCTTCGGATCGCCGGGAACGGGGAGCACGCCGCATCTCGCCACCGAGCAGTTGATGCAGGCTGCCGGCATTCGCCTGGTCCACGTGCCGTATCAAGGAATGGCGCCGGCCATGAACGATCTGATCGGCGGTCATATCGACATGATGATCGACCTGTACGGCAACGTCGCAGGCAGCATCAAGGAGGGCAAGCTCAAGCTGCTTGCCGTCACGACGCCGGCTCGCCTGCGACAGGAGCCGACCGTTCCGACAATTTCCGAGTCCGTGCCGGGATTCGCCCATGAGGAATGGTTTGCGATGGTTGCTCCTCCGAAGACACCCGACGCTATAGTCGCAAAGCTTTCCGCTGCGATCGCGGAAGTCCTAGCGCGCCCCGACGTGGCCGGACGCCTTACCGATCTTTCGGCGACGCCGGTGGGCGGAACTCAGGACGAAGCCGCCGCCTTCATCAGGGCCGAAAGCATACGATGGAAGCGTCTGATCGACGCGACTGGTCTCAGGATCGACTGATGCCGAGTCCGGCGGAGCCGTCGAGATGAGCACACCCCGCGCCCTGGTCATCGGCGGCTCCCTAAGCGGACTGCTCACGGCGAACCTACTTCGGAGCATCGGGTGGCAGGTCGAGATCTTCGAACGCGCGTGCGGCGATCTCGCCGGGCGGGGGGCCGGGCTCGGCGCGCAGTCCGACCTGTTCATGGTCATGCGACAGATCGGAATCCGTATCGACAGGTCGATGTGGACGGAGGTGCGCTCGCACGTCTGCGTCGATCGAACGGGTGAGCCAGTCTGCCGGGTGCCGGTGCGAGAAGTGACGACGGCTTGGGACCGGGTCTACCAATCTCTCAGGGAATCCTTCAGGACCGGACAATACCATGGAGGAATGACGCTGCTCCGCTGCGAACAGTCGGAGCGCAGGGTCATTGCTTTGTTCGAAAACGGGACGCGCATCGACGGCGATCTGCTGATTGGCGCAGACGGCATCCGTTCGACGGTGCGTCGACAGTACGCGCCTCAAGTCGTCCCCCGCTATGCCGGCTATGTCGCGTGGCGAGGCATCGTCGAGGAAAGTCAGATCCCGCCACAGTGGCGCGCCACTACACTTCAGGACATGGTGTTCTGCCTTCCGAACGGCGAACTCGCGTTTTCCATCCCGATCGCCGACAGCGACGGGGCCGGCCACCGCAGATGCATGTTCGTCTGGTTTCGTCCCGCAAACTTCGAGACCACGCTGCGAGATTGGTGTACCGATGCGATGGGAGTTTGTCACGGAGACTCGATACCTCCTCCTTTGATCCGAAAGGAGGTCGTCGCGGATCTCCACCTGGCCGCTCGCAGGTTACTGGCTCCCCAGTTGGCCGAATTGGTCGCCGGCGCTCGGCAGCCGATCTTGTCTGCGATCTTTGATCTCGAAACGACGCGCATGGCGTTCGGTCGCGCCGCGCTGGTCGGCGACGCGGCTTTTGTGGCCAGACCGCATGTCGGCACCAGCGTCACCAAAGCAGCGCAGGACGCTTGGGCGCTTGCCGATGAGCTTGTCAAGGAAGGAGATGTCGGCGCCGCACTGGCGCTCTACGAACGTCGTCGAAAGCCTGCGGGCAGCGAGCTCGTCGCCCGCGGACGTCGCTTGGGCGAACATCTCGAGCCCGGAGGCGCCGGGCTTCGACCTCCGATCGACGCGCTTCTTGGGGAATACGGGCCTGGCGGGATCGGGGAGTGGCCCTCGACGGTCTAGTCGCGGCTATGGTAGTTTTCGGCCGGATATCTTGCCGAACGAAGACTCCTGGGTAGATCGTGTTGCCTCAAACGCAGCAGATACGTTTTTGCACCAGCCGCGATGGCACCCGCATCGCCTACGGAATATGCGGTAGCGGACCGCCGCTGGTGTGGGTCGCGCATTTCGTCCACCATCTGGACTTCGATTGGGACAGCCCGGTCTGGCGGCCTTGGATCGCTGCGCTTGCAAAGCGCCATACTCTGGTCCGCTTCGATTTTCGCGGGACAGGCCTTTCCGACCGTACGAACGTCGAGTTTACGTTCGAGAAGCTCGTCGAGGACTTCGAAGCCGTCGTCAGCGCGTCCGGAGTTTCCAGTTTCTCGCTTCTGGCCATGTCCGGCGGCGCGCGGGTCGTTCTTCCCTTCGTGGTGCAAAATCCTGATCGCGTCGACCAACTTGTCCTTTACGGGACGTCGGCGGCGGGACCCTTGACGGCCAAGGCTCCGCTTGAGCAGGTCGAGAACATGCAGGTCCAACTCAAGGCGTTCGAGATGGGCTGGCCGCAGGACGTCCCCGGGTTCGGCACCTTCCTGACGTCTCTGCACATTCCGGACGCGACCGCGGAGCAGGCCCGTTCCTTCAACGATCTGCTGCGCGTGACGACTTCCGCCGAGAACGGCGTCGCGTTGCTGCGCACGCTTGTGGAGAGCGACATGCAGGACCTGCTGCAGCACGTGCGCTGTCCGACGCTCGTCTTTCATTCCCGCCGGAGCGCGGTGTTGCCTTTCGATGAAGGCCGCAAGGTCGCGGCGTTGATACCCGGTGCGCGCTTCGTGCCGCTGGAGAGCCGCAACCACATTCTGTTGGGCAGCGAGCCCGCCTGGAAGCAGTTCGTTCGTGAGCTCGACGATTTCCTTGCGCACACTCCGCACGACGGCAATACCGAGTCGTTCGAGGAGTTGACGGCGCGGGAGCGCGACGTCGTCGAACTTCTTGCGCACGGCATGACCAATGCCGACATCTCGGCCCGGCTGAAGATCTCGGCGAAGACGGTCAGAAATCATGTCTCGACCGTGTTGGGTAAGCTCGGCGCGAACAACCGGGCTCGTGCCGTGGCCGTCGCGCGCGACGCTGGCTTCGGCCGGCGGGTTACGCCGCAGGCGAGAAGCAGCCAGCGCATTGAATAGCTGGATGACGGTTTGAACCGGCGTGGCTGTGCATGGTACCGTGCAGGCGCCTGGTCGAGACTATTGCCTAGGGATGGACCGATGACTTTGCGTGCAATTTTCGCCGCGTGCGCGATTGCGGCTTCTGGATTTATCATGATGACAGTCGACGCGATCGGGCAGAAGCAATCGTTGAAAGATCAACTGGTCGGTACGTGGACGCTGCTGTCGTGGGAGCAGAAGAAAACCGACGGCACCAAGATCGAGCGTTATGGGGCCGCTCCGAAGGGCATCGCTTTCTTCGACGTGGATGGGCACGACATCATCACGGTGATGCGATCGGATCGAGCCAAATACGCGAGCAATGCCCTGTGGCAGGGCACATCCGAGGAGAACAAAGAGACCGCGGACGGCACGATAACCTACTTCGGAACGTATTCGACGAACGAGGCAGATGGCAGCATCGCGATCCAGGTCGAAGGCAGTTCGTTTCCCAACTGGAATGGCGCGCAACAGAAACGCTTCGTCACGGTTTCAGGAGATCAACTGACGCTGACTGTTCGTCCTCCTGCGGGAGACATAGTTGACGTAATTTGGAAGAGAGCGAAGTGATCCGACAAGTAGATCGGCCCGTAGACATGCGGCGATGCTCCCGGTCCACCCGTCCCGCGGCTAGTACAGAACTTAGGCCGCTGGCGCCGGATCTTCCTTCACGCCGCGAGCTACGATCCGCAGCGCGCCATCCGGGAGCGGCCGCTGCAGCCGCAGTGCTTCGTCTGGCGACGCGGTCATCCAGGTCTCGACCTCCTGGGGCGTCGTCAAGATCACCGGCATCGCCTTCGGATGGATGGCGCCGACCTCCGCGTTCGGCTCCGTCGTCAGAAACGCGTAGAGGTCGTTGGTGGTCTCGCCTTCCTTGACCTTCCGGACCGAGGTCCAGTTGGTCCAGATGCCGGCGAAGCACGCGAGAGGACGGCTTTCGTCGAGGGCGAACCAGATGTCGCCGCCTTCGGCCTTGTTGAACTCGCTGAACGAATTGAACGGCACCACGCAGCGGTGCTCTGGACCCAGCCACCGTGTCCAGTGTTTGCTCTTCACGTTGCGGATGTTGGTCGTGCCGCTGTCCGGCTCCATCCGGAGCAATTCCTTAAAATCGACGGTCTTACCCTTCGCTTGCAGCTTTTCGGCCCGCTTCTTCGTCGCGTCCATGAGCGCCTTCGACGACGACGGCATGCCCCAGCGGGCAAGCGCGAGCTCCCGGCCGTCCGCGCCGTTGCGGACAATCGGCGCCCTGTAGTCGGGAAAGACGCCGGGCATCGGCGCGAGGTTGCCGACGTAGCGGTTGACGACGCGGAAGAGCGCGCTGATCGCGGCCTGGTTGGTCGTGATGCTGTAGAGGTTGCACATCGTCAGGTCTCCGGAGCGGCCTGGCGAGGGCGCTGGGCCAACTGTAGCAGCGTGGCAGCGGGCCGGCGATTAGCCTTGGCGCATTTGCTGCAGCGAAGTCGACTCGCCAAGTCATGGACGAACGTGGTCGGCGGATGGCGCAGCGCAGCCAAATCGACGTCGCGCTTGTTCTTGCAGCGCGAGCACTCGATCTCGAGCCATGGGTAGGTCCCGTTCACGGCCTGGTCGATCGTGGGAGACGGATCGATTGGACCGCCGTCCGCCCACATCCGCTCATTCCAGGACTCGCAGAGTAGCTTGTCGGCCTGACGGATCAGGGGCTCGCCTTTGGAGCGGGCCTCGGCGGCTTGGGCGGCGAGGATGCTGGTCATGGCGCGGGCCCGGCCGAGCTCCTTCTGCAGCGCCTTGCGGTCGCCGCCGCTAAGCGGGGTCGGGTGGTGCCTCGGCGCCATCCGGGCGCGATCACTCGAACGACGGCCAGCAGCCGTCTTCCTCATGGCGACCGGTGCGCTGCGAGCACGTGTTGTCCAAGAGCCGCCGCACGACATCCTTCCAAAGCGCCTCTCGACCATAGAGGCGAACGGCGTCCACCTTCTGGACCTCGACCACTCTGGCGCAGCGCCGGCAGCCCACCCTGAGCAGATGCCTAGGAATTTGGTCCAACCGCAGCGCCGCTTCGGATGGGCTTGACCGCGCCTCGGCGCGAGGATCGTCCAGGAGCGCCTGCCAGTATTCCGCGGGCAGATCCGCGTCGGGAGCCAATCCGGGCTTCTGGGACACGTTTCTGCCGACGAGAGCGGCCATTTTATCCATCTGCTTCGGTCTCGGCATGGGCCAGCTCGCGGGTCGGTCGGACATCGTTGAATTAGAACATTAAGAGAACAAATGTCGAGTCCGATCGGGCGATGGAACTCGAGAGAGGCCCTGATCAGGATGCCAGCTGACCACTTTGCTCCCGTGCGCATTCGGGACACGTGTCGCCAAGCTCGTCGAGGACATTTCTTATCAGTGCCACGACGGCTCGATTGGAAAGCCCGACGAGTGGATCGCGACGCGCGATCTCCAAGGCACGCTCCTTGGCATGGGGGTGACCGACGGCATCTCCCGGTTCTAGCAAGCTCAGTGCGGTCTCGATCTGCGCGAGCAGTCTTTCGATTTCCTCGCGCTCGTTCGGTCCAGGATCGCTCTCCAGTTGCGCCATGAGCCGTTCATGCGTGCCGCTGCGGCGGTGAGTGTGGCCGTCACGACGGCAGATTCCACCACGCGGAGGCGCTCAGCGATGCCATCCCGGCGAGACCCTGGACGATCTCAAGCGGCGCGCGTCCTTTTCGAGAGAGGACAGAGGCCTGCTGCGGGACTGGATGGCGGTCGCGGCGGCTCGCGCCGCTGCCGAGTGCAGGGCCAAGCCATCGCCGCCACGCTGACGATCCGCTGATCCGCGCCGAAGGATCGCAGCCTCCCAGCGATCCGGTTCAACCCGACCCGGTCCCGGTATCGAGTAGCTGCGAGACGGCGGCAGCCAATTGCGCCGGCGCAAAGGGCTTCTCGATCAGAAGGCTGCCATCGACGCCCTGCGATTTCCAGACCGGCGCGCTTGGCGCTCGTCATGTAGACCACGGGAAAGCCAGGCGCGATCTCCCTAACCTGCCGCGCCAGATCCCATCCGCTGATGCCACCACCCAGGTTGACGTCCGTCAGCAGCGCCTGACACCCTTCGTGGCCGTCGCGAAAGGTCGACAGGGCCGCCTCTCCCGAATGGACCGAGCAGGCCTCGAAGCCGCCGTCCGACAAGGCGTCCTCGATGAAGCTGCAGATCAGCACTTCATCCTCCACGACCAGGACACGAACGGCGTTACTCACTCTTCAAGTCTCCTCGACAGCCCATGCGGGTCGTCTGGCGTGACGGCGGGCGCGTTGGCCCGCCCGCCTCAAGCCACCGGCACGCCGTAGTAGGCGTTCACGGAGCGCGTGGTGGCGGGGTCGCTCCAATTCCAACTGCTCTCGTCGGCATATTTGGGGGCGCCGCGGAGCTGGTCCTGGGTGATGCCGCTGACGTAGCCCGCGAGGTTGGTGTCGTATTTCAGCGCCTGCCAGGGCAGCGGATAGTGATCGTCACCGATGCCGAGCAGGCCGCCGAAGCTCAGCACCGCGTACGAAACCTTGCCGCTGACCTTGTCGATCATGACGCGCTCGATATAGCCGACCTTTTCGCCGTCGGCCCCGTAGACGTTCGTGCCCTCGACCTTGTCGCTTCCGATAAGGCTGAACGTCTCGCGATCTTCCATGGCCATGTTGACCTCCCGGATGTTGTCTTCCGGAGTCAACGGGGAGGACGATGGCTCCGTTCCTGGCTGAAGCCATGGTGGCCTCGTTCTGGATGAGCGGAGTTCGAGGATGGAGCTGACCGAGCTGGAGCGCGAATTTTTGAGGAAGCTGCTCGGCGAATCCTGGGTCAGCCCGCCGATGTTCGACCATGAGATCGTGGCACGGCTGGTGGAGCTGGGTCTCGTGGAAACCGAGCCGCTTCCATCTGGCGATATCGAATACCGGATCACTGACGCGGGCCGAGCGGCGGCTACCGCGTAAACGTAGATCGGCAGATGCAGAAGGTCCTGAAGGGCATCGGCCGGTGATCAAAAGGGTGGAACGGAGGCAAGGCTGGGGCGGCATCGTCGGAGCTTGCACGGCACTAGGCCGCACACGCCTCAGGACCAGCCACGGGGAGTGCGGATCTTAGCGCCCTGGTGATGCGATCGCCGGACAAGGACGCCGACGGAATTCAGGCCTCCAGCCCCAGGCTCGCGCCACATCCTGAAGTTCGTTTTTGCTTCGCCCCCGCTGCGCCCTTCCGACGACCTTCTTCGGGTCGCATGATGACCTGTTCAAGCGCATCCAGCCGACCTATCGCGGGCGACCCTTCCAAACTACCCGCGGCCTTCGCGGATAAGGCGGCAACGGCCGAAATCTTGGTCTGCCGCGCAGCGTGGCTACGGAGAATGGAGTGGTAGATTTTCACGTAGTCCGATGCCATGCGACGGGAGGAGAACCGCTCCTCGAAGCGCATCCGGATCGCTTTCCGGTCCAACGCCAACAGCTCTGGAATGGCCTGCACCGCCTCATCGAGGCTTGAGACGATGCGCCCGGTCAGCCCGTCCTCGACGATCTCGGGGACCGATCCGCAGCGGAAGGCAAGCACCGGCGTTCCGCAGGCCATGGCCTCGATCATGACCAGCCCGAACGGCTCGGGCCAATCGATGGGGAAAAGCAATCCGGCCGCCCGGCCGAGAAACTCGGTCTTGGCGCTCTCGTTGATCTCGCCAACGAACTCGACGTCCGTCCCGTTCAAGAGTGGCGCAATGACCTCCTGGAAGTAGGCCTCGTCGACCTTATCAACCTTCGCCGCAATCTTAAGCGGCACGCCCGCAGCCCGCGCAATGGCAATGGCGCGGTCGGGCCGTTTCTCGGGCGAGATGCGACCAAGAAACGCAAGGTAGCCGCCCGCCGACGTCCAAGTCGACTTGTGAAGATCGAGCGGGATGCCGTGATATACGGTTCCGACGAATTTCGCGCTGGGCAATGGCGCCCGTTGCGCATTGGAGATGGAGATCAGCGGCATCTCCGAAAACCAGCGATAGAACGGCATGTGATCGGCAAGGTCCTGCCGGCCATGCAGCGTCGTCACTGTCCGTCCGGACTCCGATCGGAACAGAGGAAAGTGCAAGTAATCGACGTGAAAGTGCAGGATGTCGAAATCGTCAGCGCGCTCCCGCACCTTGTCGAGCATCAGCGCGTGATGCGGGATCGGGTCGCGGGCGTCCGGATCGAGGCGCAAAGCCCGGGGCACGCACGGAACGAGTTCGGCGGAGGTGATGGAATCGCCGCTGGCGAAAAGCGTGACCTGATGACCTTGCCTGATCAGCTCCTCGGTCAAATATGAAACGACCCGCTCCGTTCCGCCATACAGCCGTGGCGGGACGCTCTCGAAGAGCGGCGCAATCTGCGCGATCCTCATTCATTCCTCCCGTACAGCCAGTCACACCCGTTAAAGGCCGACGCCAGTTCAGTGGCCCCGAGCGCGGGGATGACCCGCGAGCCGTCGGTCTGGACGTGGCGCGCCTGCACGGGCTTCTTTCTGTCGATGCTCCAGGTCTTCGCATCCTGTTGCAACCGGCTCGTCCAACGCTGCTCCAGACGGTCGATTACGTAACGGGGTAGACGGATATCTTCCATGGGATCCTCCTCACGCCGCCAGCACCCGCGACGTGGAAAACCGTCGCTTTGGCTTTCCGCCGGGCGGATTGCGCGGATTGCGTGGGCCGCCATCCAGATCGCATAATGCATCCAGGATGGCATCGATGCTGACAGGCGCCTTCAGTCCATGGGGCGCACGAAGCCCCGGACATGACGCAATCGCCGAAGCGTCGGAAGCCCAGGAGGCGAGGATCGCCCGCTTCTCGGCCAGCGAAAGCGACGGATGCCTAACCACGTCCTTGGGATGCTCGAAGACGGTGCCGGGGTGCAGGAGCGCTTGGAAGTCGAAGACGTTGTCGGTGGCGGTCGTCGGCCGCATGTTTTCCTCCCTTCGAAGACGAGTGGATGGACGGCCCGTAGACCGGGCCGCCGCAATACGTACTGGTTCAAGCCGCCCTGGATTCGAGCTTGTGCAGGTTGTCCGGCGTCGCTCCATTGATGGCGATCCGTCGCGGCTTCATGGCCTCGGGAATCTCCCGGACGAGTTCGATCTTGAGCAGACCGTTGTCGAAGGACGCGTTCTTGACCTGAACGTAGTCGGCCAGGTTGAACTGGCGCTTGAACGCGCGGGTCGAGATGCCGCGGTACATAAATTCGCGTTCAGTCTTGTCCGTCTTGTTGCCCTCGATCGTCACGACGTTCTGCTCGGCCGTCACCGAGATTTCGTCGGGAGAGAAGCCTGCCACCGCGAGCGAAATCTGGTAGCGATCGTCGCCGAGCCGTTCGATGTTGTAGGGCGGGTAATTGTCCTCGGTCGCGCGCTGGGCGGATTCAGCGAGGTCGAAAAGGCGGTCGAAACCGATGGTCGAACGCCAGAGCGGTGAGAAGTCGTAACTGCGCATAGCCAGATCCTCCACGGAGCAAAATGGTTACGAGCGGCACCGGACACGACCGGTGCCCGTCTCTGGATTCGCCGAGCCCGTCAGGCGCCCGGAGAGCCGCCCTGCGGCGGCGACTCGAAAATTAGAGAAACCGAATTTGGTTTCAAGGGAGGCCCGGAAAATTTTCATGCCTGGGCCGTCTGGTTAACGGGCTTCCGCTGCGCCACCAGGGCGTCGGCGACATGAGGCCCGAGACTTTGCCCGTCGTCGGCCGAAGCGGCGACATTCGACTTTCCAGGTTTCTTCATGTGGCACGACCGGTCCGTCGGCCGGTCGCTTTTCGCGTCCTACACTCCCCTTGAAACGAAATCGCCCCATCCTAGTTTTTGTGCAGCCACGCGGGAGCGTGGCGCCGGATGCCTCTTCGGGTCCGGCAGAGGCCATCGGGGAGATACTCCGATGTTGCTCCTATCCATATTGCTCAGCGGAGGATGTGGTTATGAGAACCTACGATCTATCACCCTTCTGGCGCTCGACCATCGGGTTCGACCGCCTCTTAGACCTGGTGAACGATACGGTAGACGACGGCGACACTTTCCCGCCGTATGATATCGAACGCATCAGCGAGGACCAGTACCGGATTTCGCTGGCGCTGGTCGGCTTCACCCCGGCCGACGTGGCGATCACCGCAGAGCGCTCGACGCTCACGGTCGAAGGCCGCAAGGCCAACGAGGATGAACGCGACTACCTGTATCGGGGAATCCCCGTCCGGCCCTTCCGGCGCGTATTCAACCTGGCCGACTACGTCCAGGTCAAGGACGCGACGTTCGAAGACGGCCTGCTCAGGATTGCCCTGGCGCGGGAAGTGCCGGAGGCGCTGAAGCCGCGTCAAATCACGATCGACGTTGCCGGCAACGACCACCAGAAGAGCGATCGGACACAGGCGGCCTGACACCGGCTGCTGCCCAGCGAGCCGCTGCGCGGCTCGGTTCGCGCTGCGGACTGCTGGTCGATTGACGACCAAACCCGAGAAAGGAGGACCACAATGGCACTACGCGAACTCATTCCATGGAACAACGGCTCCCGCAATGTACCTGCGCGACGCACCGAGGGCGACAACCCGTTTCTTTCGCTGCATCGCGAGATGAATCGGCTCTTCGACGACGTATTCCGCGGCGTCGATATCGACCGGTTCGCCCCGCCGGCGACGATGGGGTGGCCCAGCGTCGAGCTCAACGAGACCGACAAGGAAGTGAAGGTTATCGCCGAGCTTCCCGGCATCGAGCAGAAAGACGTCGAGGTCGAACTTGCCGACGGCGTGCTGACGATCAGCGGCGAGAAGAAGAGCGAAACGGAAGACAAGGAGCGTCGCTTCAGCGAGCGCCACTATGGACGTTTCGAGCGGCGTATTCCCGTCGACGACGTCGACCAGGATAACGTCGCCGCGTCGTTCAAGAACGGGGTCCTCACCGTCACGCTGCCGAAGTCACCTACGGAACAGCGGAAGGTGAAAAGGATCGCCATCAACGGAAAGTAAGACGAAGCGGACGGGGGGCCGCCCCCGCCCGCCTGGTTCGAAGGAGGCGTTCATGAACATCGCGCCTTTATCGACACATTCGGACTTTACGACGCGTCGGCCCGTTTCAGAGACGCCGGTGACGAACTCGGTATTTCCGGCGGATGCGCAGGCCGTGATCTACAAGGCTGCCCCCTCGCCGATGACTTCGGGACGGGCTCGCGCACAGCGCTGGACGCTGCGTTTCGAGCGCCGCTCGGCCCCGTACATCGAACCGCTGATGGGTTGGACCGGCGACGACGATCCCCTCTCCCAGGTCAAACTTTCGTTCCCGTCCGCCGCAGCCGCCATCGCATATGCGCGCCGCCAAGGTCTGCAATACTCAGTGCAGGGCTTGCCGGCGCAGGGGGCGAAGCCGCGCCTGGTTTCGGACAATCCCGAGGTTGAGGGCCTAGCCGCCAGCCAGCAGCGGCGCCGACGGCTGGAATGGATTGAGCGGACCCTTGGGCCGGAGGTGATCCGCCACGGGTCCGGGCCTGGGGCTGAACCTGCCGAGAGCTACGCAGATCCGCAACAGGTGCTGCTGGACAGCAATCTGTCGCCGGCGCGAAAGCGCGACATCCTGCGGCGCTGGGCTCTTCATGCCTCTAAGATTGAGACGGAGCACTCGAAAGGTAACTTGCTGGCGACGCCTTCCCATCTCCAGGAAGTGATCGACGCGCTACTCGATCTCGAGGAGCCGCAGATTACGGCAGCATCCTTCGAGCATGTCGACAGAAAGGCAAGCTGACTTCGCGCAGGTGGTCGGCCCGCTCACGGCGAGGCGCCTCGCCTATCTTTCCGAAACAGAGGTAGCGCGATCATGGATGTTGAAGAATAAGTCAGAGTTTGATGCCATGGCAAAGGCAACCAAATTCTTGCGCAAGCAGGCCGACAAAGCCGAGCGAAAGGCGAGAGTGACCGCTGATGCAAACCTTTTGAACTTGGCAAAGGCCTATCGCACTCAAGCGGACGTGTTGAAGGCCAAGCGAAAGCAGGTAAAGAAGCGACGATGACCCAGGCATCTGAAATTGGCCTTTGATCTTCAAGCCGCAGGATCGGCAACAATGGCGCGCTTTCATCTCGCCGGGGCTTCGGGCACCGCGCCTCAGTTTGCCTTCATCTGAAATTGGCGATCGAATCGTGCTTCGCCGGCGCCATCTCCAAAGGACTCGATGCAGCGACCTGCGGGCTTGGCGGCTCGATCTCCGCCGGTTTTGACCCGTCGGACGAACCCAGAATGAACAGGAGGCCGGCGACCAACATGAGACCCGCACACAGCACCGCCAGACCAGCAATCACCAGGTCGCGATAGTCGTCCATGGTCGTCGTTCTTGGCGGAGTCCAACATTGCGCAGACGACCTCAATCCGCGGTCAGCTACGGAGGGAGGGCGGTGAATGGAAGATCAACTGGTCGCGCCAAATTCGCCGTTCAAGACCGCGGTTGGCAGTCGGACGGCCGGAGTGACAAAAATTTTTCAAAGACCTCTTGAACGGCCGTTTTTCGGATCCTAGGTCGTTTTCGCCCGGGGGCCGGTTGCCCGGACCCGGTTTTTGGACATCGCTGAACTGACATGGAGGATGTGCATGCATTTCCGCCCACTGCACGACCGCGTGCTTGTGCGCCGCATTGATGCCGAGGAAAAGACCGCCGGCGGCATCATCATTCCCGACACCGCAAAGGAGAAGCCGCAGGAAGGCGAGATCATCGCCGCGGGCTCCGGTGGCAGAAACGAGCAAGGCCAGTTGATCCCGATCGATGTCAAGCCGGGAGACCGCGTTTTGTTCGGCAAATGGTCGGGTACCGAAGTGAAGATCGACGGCCAGGACTACTTGATCATGAAGGAGAGCGATCTTCTGGGCGTGGTCGACAAGACCGGCTCGGTCAAGAAGGCCGCCTGAGCACAACTTACGAAGCCGACAGTCATTGAGGAGAGAGGAGCAACGAACATGGCTGCCAAGGAGGTGAAATTCTCCACAGACGCCCGTGACCGGGTGCTGCGGGGAGTGGATACGCTGGCGAATGCGGTCAAGGTCACGCTCGGCCCCAAGGGGCGGAATGTCGTGATCGAGAAATCCTTCGGTGCGCCGCGCATCACCAAGGATGGCGTGACCGTCGCCAAGGAGATCGAATTGGAGGACAAGTTCGAGAACATGGGCGCGCAGATGGTGCGGGAGGTCGCCTCCAAGACGAGTGACCTCGCGGGCGACGGGACCACCACCGCGACCGTGCTGGCCCAGGCCATCGTCAAGGAAGGCGCGAAGTCCGTCGCCGCCGGCATGAACCCGATGGACCTCAAGCGCGGCATCGATCTGGCCGTCGAAGCCATCGTCAATGATTTGAAGGCGCACGCCAAGAAAGTCACCACCAACGAGGAGATCGCCCAGATCGCGACCATCTCGGCCAATGGCGATATCGAGATCGGTCGCTTTCTTGCCGACGCCATGCAGAAGGTCGGTAACGACGGGGTCATCACCGTAGAGGAAGCCAAGAGCCTCGATACCGAGCTCGAGGTGGTCGAAGGCATGCAGTTCGATCGCGGCTATGTGTCACCCTACTTCGTCACCAATGCCGAGAAGATGCGGGTCGAGTTCGAAGACCCCTACATCCTGATCCATGAGAAGAAGCTGTCGACCCTGCAGTCCATGCTGCCGCTGCTCGAAGCCGTCGTGCAGTCCGGCAAGCCGCTGCTCGTCGTTGCCGAGGATGTCGAAGGTGAAGCGCTCGCGACCCTCGTCGTCAACCGGCTGCGCGGCGGGTTGAAGGTCGCGGCCGTGAAGGCGCCCGGCTTCGGCGATCGCCGCAAGGCCATGCTGGAGGACATCGCGATCCTGACGGGTGGCCAGGCGATCTCGGAGGATCTCGGCATCAAGCTCGAGAACGTCACGCTCAAGATGCTCGGCCGCGCCAAGAAGGTCGTCATCGACAAGGAGAACACGACCATCGTCAACGGTGCGGGGTCCAAGAAGGACATCGAGGCCCGCGTCACCCAGATCAAGATGCAGATCGAGGAGACTACCTCCGACTACGATCGCGAGAAGTTGCAGGAGCGGCTTGCGAAGCTCGCCGGCGGCGTCGCGGTGATCCGCGTTGGTGGCGCGACCGAAGTCGAGGTCAAGGAACGCAAGGATCGCGTCGATGACGCGATGCACGCGACCAGGGCGGCAGTCGAGGAAGGCATCCTGCCCGGCGGCGGCGTCGCGCTGCTGCGCGGCCTGAAGGCGCTCGATGCCATCAAGACCGTGAATGCCGACCAGAAGGCCGGCGTCGACATCGTGCGCCGCGCGATCCAGGTGCCGGCGCGGCAGATTGTGCAGAACGCCGGCGAAGACGGCTCGCTGGTGGTCGGTAAGCTGCTGGAGAACTCCAGCTACAATTGGGGCTTCAATGCCGCCAGCGGCGAATACCAGGACCTGGCGAAGGCAGGCGTGATCGATCCCGCCAAGGTCGTTCGCACCGCGTTGCAGGATGCGGCTTCCGTCGCCGCGCTGCTGATCACGACGGAAGCGCTGATCGCCGAGAAGCCGAAGAAGTCCGAGCCGGCGCCCGCAGCGCCGCCGATGGACTTCTAGCCAAGATCGAGCCCGGCCGCCACCGGCCGGGCTCGACCACTAACCAAAAGAGAAAGGAACGCAAAGCACAAGGAGACCCAGATGAGCACACGCATGCAATCTCGATCGCGCAAGAGCGGGGCGACTGTAATGCATTGGCTCATGTTCGCCCTCAGCCTTCTCACGATCGCCTGGATCAGTTTTCGACCGATTGGAGGATGAGATGATCAGAGATCAAACCGTTGTCTCCGCTCATGCGGAGAACCGCAAACAAGCCTTCGGACAGCGCGTGGTCCGCGGGATTCTCACGGCCTCGATGACAGCGGTCCTGGTCCTGCCGTCGCTGGCGGCTTGGGGGGTGGATGGCCCGCGCAGCAAGCCGGAGTCGGGGCAGGTTTTCGGGACGATCGCGCTGCCGCCGATCCCGTATCTGGATTCGATGCCCTGGTTGACGTGGGGCGCCGGCGTGAACACGTTGAAGGTCGACATGCTCCTTTCACCGATCCTGGACCCATCGGGAATCAAGCTTATGCCGGAAGACCGCAATAGGGAGAGACCAGCGATCGGCTAGTTTCATTCACTCACCGGGATGCGATCTCGACCGATTGCGCTGATCGCATCCCCCGGCCGGCTCCCCCCTCGCTATTCGATCATGTCGGACGTACTGACCAGCGTCCGGTTTCCGCCTGAGACGCTCGTATTTGAGCGGGCCGCCAGGGTCCGATCCTTCGTGGTTGAGAGCCAACGCAGAGCAATCGAGCATTGCGGCGACTTCTCAAAGCACAGGATCTCGCTGCAGAACATCGCCAAAGGCTCACCCGGTTGGTCGAACTGGCCGAAGCGGAATTGCAGCGTTTACACGCCTGACGATCGAACTCAGTACGATATTGCCGCATCGCTTACCGACGCAGGGGCGTCTGGTAAGGCCCCTGAAGACCCCTCGATGGCTTTGCCTAATTTTGAAGACGTGCTCCGTGGCTCGGTAACATTGGGTTAGTTTTCGGACAAAAATTCTCCGCTTTCTACTTGAAACCAAAAGGCGATTTGCTAGTTTTCTGCTCGCCGCGACAAGCGGTCCGGGCGCCCTAGGGGCCCGGCGGAGACGGGCGCCGGAGGTGTCCGACGCCTGCTCGTACCCATCTTGCTCCTTGGAGGATTTGGCTATGAGGACTTACAACATCAGCCCCCTGTGGCGATCAACTATCGGCTTCGACCGCGTGTTCGATCTGGTCGACGCGGCCCGGCACACCGCCGGCGAAGCCAACTACCCACCCTGCAATGTAGAACGCCTGTCTGACGACCGGTATCGGATTTCGCTGGCTTTGGCCGGTTTCTCCCCCGATGAAATCACCGTGACGGCCGAACAGAGCGTGCTCACCATCGAAGGTGGCAAGGGCGAAAAAGGACGGCGGGACTTCGTCTATCGAGGCATCTCGTCGCGACCTTTCAAGCGGCAGTTCGGTCTGGCTGCCCACGTCCGGGTCGAGGGAGCACGGTTCGACAACGGCCTGCTGCAGATCGAGTTGGTTCGCGAGATTCCGGACGCCATGAAGCCTCGCCGGATCCCGATTGACAATTTGGCCGCATCCGACGTCCAGCAGATCGAGCGCGAAGCGGCCTGACGGCTTGGTTGTTCGACGGGCTCACCACAAGGCCGAGCCGCTTACCGGCCGCCGCACCTGTGCCGGCGTGTCCGTACGCGTGCCCCTCGATCAAGCGAGATCGAGCCGGTCGATTGAGGCCCGATGAAACGAGTCCAATTCCTTAGCTCTAATGGGGGCTTGCAAGATGTTTAACAATGCCGCTCTACCTGCCCCGTCTGTCGACGCTGGGCTGTCGAAATATCTCGTCGAGATCCGTAAGTTTCCCTTGCTCAAGCCCGAGCAGGAGCTCGCCTACGCAAGGCGCTGGCGCGAGCACCGGGATCGCGACGCAGCGTACCACCTGGTGACCAGTCATCTCAGGCTCGTCGCCAAGATAGCGATGCGCTATCGCGGTTACGGCCTCCCGATCGCGGAAATTGTCTCGGAAGGAAACATTGGCTTGATGCAGGCTGTGAGGCGGTTTGATCCGGATCGGGGCGTTCGCCTTGCCACCTATGCGATGTGGTGGATCAGGGCCTCCATCCAGGAGTACATCCTGCGGTCCTGGTCGCTGGTCAAGATCGCCGCGAGCGCCAGCCAGAAAAAGCTTTTCTTCAAACTGCGGAGGGCCAAAAGCGCGATCTCTGCGCTACAGGACGGCGATTTGCGTCCGGAGCAGGTCAGGCTAATTGCTGAGCGCCTCAAGGTGGCTGAACGAGACGTTGTCGCCATGGACCGCCGCCTGCGTGGAGACGCTTCCTTGAATGTACCGATCCACGACGAGGATGAGGGCGGACAAACGTTGGATTGGCTTGTCGATCCCGCGCCGACTTGTGAAATCACGTTGGCCGAGGAGCAGGAGGCCAAGCAGCGTCGTCTGGCCCTCGCTAACGCCCTCGCCAACCTCAACGCTCGCGAACGCAACATCTTCACCGCGCGCTGGCTGAACGAGGAGTCGACGACCCTTGAAGAACTTGCCGCGGAATATGGAGTATCCCGCGAACGGGTTCGCCAGATCGAGGAGCGAGCGTTTCAAAAGGTAAAGGCTGCGATGCTGACAAGTCGACATGAGGCCAATGGCCCGCCGTCTTCCCGCGCGAAAGAAATGAAGCAGGGGGTGGCTTGGGCCTAAGCCCGCAAAAAGATCACTGGACTGATCGCCATGTTTACTCCGTTGGTCATTCTTCTCGTGATGGCAAACACAGCCGCAGCGACTGGAGCAGTCGTTGTCGCCTTGCAGGCCGCGATGTTCGAGACAGGTTGTGCGGCTCGCCGGCGTTGACGGTGGAGGGAGCCGGCATCGCCAACACCGACTTGTCTTGACAACAGCTGGGATTGCGGGCGCAGCATGAGAGGCGGATCCCGTATCCTCTCCAATTCGCGGACGTCGAAAGCCAGACACGCGGTAGTTATGACTTGGTGAGGCCGGAAGGTGATCGCTCTTCGCGAGAATCCGGGCGACCGCGAGCAAAACCATATCGGCGGATTCCCCGGTCGCTGAAAATCGTTGATCGCCCACTTGAAATCGAATCGGCTTTTTCTAATTTTTAGCGTGCCGCGACAAGCGGTCCGGGCGCCCTCGAGGGCCCGGCGGAGACGGGCGCCGGAGGTGTCCGACGCCTGCTCGTACCCATCTTGCTCAGTGGAGGATTTGGCTATGAGGACCACCTACGATTTCGCTCCCCTTTGGCGGTCGACCATCGGCTTTGACCGTCTGTTCGATCTTGTGGACGCCGCGCAACAGGCCGGCACGGAGGATAACTATCCCCCATGCAACGTCGAGCGACTGAGCGAAGACCGCTACCAGATTTCGCTGGCGGTGGCGGGCTTCTCGGCCGATGAAATCGCGATCACCGCAGAACAAAGCGTGTTGACGGTCGAAGGCCGGAAGTCGGAAAAACAGCAGCGCGAGTTCCTGTACCAGGGAATTTCGTCTCGGCCCTTTAAGCGGCAGTTCAATCTGGCGGACTATGTCCAGGTCAAGGGAGCCTCGTTCGACAACGGCTTGCTGCAGATCGAACTGGTGCGCGAGATCCCCGAGGCCATGAAGCCGCGCCGGATTTCGATCAGCGGTTCGTCCGCTTCGAACGTCCGGCAGATCGACGGCAAGGCGGCCTGACCGCCACGCAACGCGCACATCAGCGAAGAACAGACTTCCGCGGCGATTCGCGGCGGAAGTCGCCTGAATTGAGGAGAACACACCATGGGTATCAAGGACCTCATTCCGTGGAATAACGGCGGACGCGAGGTCGGCATTCACCGCGGAGCCGATGTGAATCCGTTTCTTACATTGCATCGCGAGATGAACCGGATGTTCGACGAGGTATTCCGCGGCTTTGATCTTGCGCCGTTCGGATCGAGCCGGGGACTGAGCGGGCTCGGCTGGCCCCAGATCGACATCGATGAAACGGACAAGGAGGTGCGCATCACCGCTGAGCTGCCCGGCCTGGAGGAGAAGGACGTCAGTCTCGAAATCGCGAATGGAGTTCTTTCGATCTCCGGCGAGAAAAAATCCGAATCGGAAGACAAGGCACGTCGTTTCAGCGAACGATACTACGGCCGATTCGAACGGCGTATCCCGCTGGAGGGCATCGACGAGGACAAAGTCTCGGCCGCGTTCGAGAACGGCGTCCTGACCATAACCGTGCCGAAATCCGCCGAAGCCAAAAATGTCCGCCGCATCGCGATCAATCGCAATGGCTGACACTTTCCAACGTCCGGGCGTGCGATCGTCGGGACGTTGGAATTCCCCCTCTACAAAACTCGTTTACTCACCATGTCGAAGAACTCATCACTAATAAAGGATCGACGGTTCGCCGCAGTCTTGCTCCTTTGCGCCTCTATCGCGTGGTCGCCCGTGCTCGCACAGGTTCCGGACATCAGGGGCGGCCAAATCCCGACCCTTGCGCCTGTGGTAAGGGAAACCACCCCTTCGGTCGTCAACATTTCGGTGCACGCCAGGGTCAAGGAGGACAATCCGCTCTACCGCGATCCCGTCTTTCGAGAGTTTTTTGATCTTCCCAAGCAGCTTGAAAAGGAAGTCCAGGCAACCGGCTCGGGCGTAATCGTCGACGCCGAACGCGGCTATGTACTCACCGCCAATCACGTCGTTGCGCAGATCTCTAAGGCCCAAGTCACGACCAAAGACGGACGAAAGTTCGACGCAAAATTGGTTGGGCGTGACCCTGCAACCGACGTTGCCGTTCTTCAACTGCAAGGACTAAGAGGTAACCTCAAGGCCATCCCGTTGGGTGACAGCGATCGGATCGAGGTCGGTGATTTCGTGATCGCGATCGGGAACCCCTTCGGCTTGGGTCAGACCGTAACTTCGGGAATTGTCAGCGCCCTCGGCCGAACCGGCCTTGGCAAGCAAGGGTATGAGGACTTCATCCAGACCGACGCATCCATTAATCCCGGAAATTCGGGCGGCGCCCTGATTAACCTGAGGGGACAACTTGTCGGGATCAATACGGCGATCATTTCTCCGGGCGGCGGTAACGTCGGAATCGGATTCGCTGTGCCGATCAACATGGCCCGCCGCGTCATGGAGCAGCTTGTTCAATACGGCGAAGTTCGTCGCGGCCAGATCGGCATATCCATCCGCGACCTTGGAGTCGATCTTGCGGCCAAGGAGAGCTATCAAGGGGCGCTGATCGCGGAGATTGCCAGTGGTTCGCCGGCGGAGCAAGCGGGGCTGCAAAAGGGCGACATCGTGAAGGCTGTCGATGGCACGCCGATCCGGAGCGCGTCCCAGCTTCGCAATTTGATTGGCCTTACCCCAGTCGGTAGCCGCGTCGAGCTTCGGTTCGAACGCAATGGCGCTGCTCGCAGCGCGAGCGTCGAGGTGGGTCCAGCAAAAGCTGTGCCCGTGAGACGCACGGCCGATCAATGATAACGAATGGCGCGGCAACGGGTTTTCAAAGCAGTACGGCATGAGTACTCGGGGGAGATGTAGGTGGTCAAGGATCGCAAGAGTGAAGAAGAACTGCGCCAGATGATGCTGGCGGCCGCTCGCAAGCACGAAGAGTGCGGCGAGTTGGAGGATCTTTTCATATTTGGTCCTACGCCGCGCCCCGATGCAAATTGGGGCTTTGGGATCGCCGGAAAGGACAACAAGGTATCCGTGGCCTGTTATGCGCGCCTCGACCAGATTGCCAGTGACCTGCAGGCTAAATACGAACTGCATCCGGTTAGGGCGAGCCGACGCGACATCGAAGCAAGGGTTTGGTCCTTGGTGCGTGACCACCCAACGCTCGGGGCGTCACTGTCGCGCACCGGAGGTGCTTACGAAGTCGCCACGTTCAGGGAACTGGAGGGTCGACCGAATTGGACAATGGAATGGCTCACTGATGATCGGCTGGCTAAAGCTGCCTTCGAACGGGTCGTCAGGTCCGTTCAAACGCAAATTGAGCTGGAATAAGCTGTTGCTCCTACGGTTTGAGGCGCTGGAGACCATTTGCCGGAAGCTCCCCGCGGCGTCGATCAAGAAACCCGAAAATACGTTGTCCAAGCGCTCCTGCGGGCCGCGAACGGCCATGCCAATCTGGGCGAGGTGGAGGCCGTCGCCCGGGAGGGCGTTGCGGGAAGCTGACGGCAAATCGGTGACGGACGACGCCTTCTTACGCTGGCCTGAGATGGGCTCCGTTACGAAGCCTTGGCCCTTGCCCGCGCTGCGACCAGATCGCGTCGACGCCGCTTCTGGTCCCGCTTGCGTCGGCCCGTCGCGACGGGGGATGCCGCCGGTGTCGCCGCAGGCGTCGAGGCATCGGTCGCCCGGATGGGAGGCTGCTCGGTAGCCGGCACGGCAACCGGCCGCGCCTCCATGATCTCGAGAACGGCGCGGCCTTTCTCGGTGATACGCCAGCCGCCGTCGAGCCTCTCGACGAGACCTTGCGAGAAGATGTCCAGCTCGGGCACGCGCGCAGCCAGCCGCTTGGTGCGTTCGGCCCAGTCACGTCCGCTGGTCGCCAGAATCGCCATGTCGCGCTTGAGGTCGGCCATGACGGCGAAGCCGTCCGGATAGCTCACCAGGATTTTCAGGACCGTGACCTGAAAATTCATCCCCGCCCCCTGCGCTCAGCGCCATATGGTTGGCGCCCAGGGCTTTGCGCCCGGCTCGCCTCAATCGTTCGTGGGAGATTTCGCCCTTCGTTGCGGCTTCCAAAATCTTCGAAGCGAGGTGCGCGCGCACCGCACGCAAGAGTGCCGTGGTAGCCGCGTCGAACATTAGGCGACCTCCTACTTCGGAGGCGGCGGCTTGGGCATCGCCGACAGCAAACGAATCTTGAGCTTGCCGCCCTCGGTCACGTAGGTCGCCGTCCAGATACCTCCCGTCTCGATGGGCGCGCCGTTCTGATTTTTGCCTGCGAGGCGGTACGCCCCTATGGCAAGCGCCATGTCCGACCCCAGCGGCCATGCCTGGTCGACCGTGATCTCCTCGTGGTCGAACCCAGCCTTGAACGCGCCTTGGTAGAATTCCGCGATGTCGGAACGCGGACCGGCCGGATTGACGTGGATCCCGCCCGCCGCGAACAGGGCGGCAATTCCCGCACCGTCCTGCTTGTTGAAGCTTGCAGCATATTCCGAAGCGATCGCTTCGACCTTCTGCTTCGGATCACCGTCAGCGGCCATTGCTGACAGCGAAACGATCGCAACGAAGAGGCATGACAAGCAGGCCCGCAGCATCGCAATTCCTCCCTGAAAATGGACATCAAAAAAGCTCGACCCAGAACAACAAGGATCAATTTGACATCAAATACGGATGGTCGGCAATCGTCGAGACCGCTGCGGTGCAGCATCAACGCCCATCCTTGGCGTCTAGATCTGGACTGGCGTTGGCACCAGGCGGCGCTGGAATTCGGATGCATGTCAATCGGCGCGCAAATTTGACCCCTCATCGGCGTCCAATTTTGACCCCTTGGTGCGGCGGGGTTTGACGGTAGCGCTCGTCTCGTCGGAGCTGGCCGGGATAGCGGAGGCGAGACGAGCGCGGGTTGCTTGATCGTCGTCACGGCTTTTGAATCGCCAGCTGTCGTTCCCGGTCTCGACAATGTCACAGTGATGCGTCAACCGGTCGAGCAGCGCAGTGGTCATCTTGGCGTCACCAAACACGCTGGGCCATTCGCCGAAGGCAAGATTGGTGGTGACGATGACGGAGGCGCGCTCGTAAAGCCGGCTGACGAGGTGGAAGAGAAGCTGGCCACCGGACTGGGCGAAGGGCAAATAGCCGAGCTCATCCAGCACGATGAAGTCCATCCGGGTCAGATGCTCGGCGAGCCGTCCTTGCCGTCCGTGGCGGGTCTCAGTCTCGAGGCGATTGACGAGGTCGACTACGTTGAAGAAGCGGCCGCGGGCACCGGATCGGATGCAGCTTCTGGCGATGGCAATGGCCAGGTGGGTTTTGCCTGTGCCGGTGCCGCCAACCAGCACGACGTTGCGTTGTTGGGCGATGAAGCCGCCGCCAGCGAGATCATTGACGAGAGTCTGATTGATCGGCGTGCCATCGAACTGGAAGTCGGCGATGTCCTTGGCAAGCGGCAGCTTGGCGATGGTGAGCTGGTATTTGATCGACCTGGCTTGCTTCTCGTTGATCTCGGCGTTGAGCAGGTCGCCGACAATGCGCTGAGGTTCGTGCTGGCACTTGACGGCAGTTGCCATGATCTCGTCGAAGGCAGCCTTCATGCCGTAGAGCTTGAGTTCGCCCATGAGATCGAAGATTTGGGTTCGTTCCATCAGATGGTCCTCCGGAGGTTGTCGTAGCGGGCACAATCGGCGATCGGCGCATGACGGAGCGTCAGTGCGGCCGGCGTCATGATGTTGGCCGGTGGGGCGGGTTCACGTTGACGGGCCAGGATATTGAGCACGACATCGGCGGAATGGACGCTGTGACTGAGCGCTTCGGCACAGGCTGCTTCCACCGCGGGCAGACCGTCCGTCAGCACCGCGTTGAGGATGTCGACCATCTGTCGATTGCCATCGTCGGTGCTGGCGAGCTTTCGCCGGATCCGCTCGATCGCGGCCGGCAGCACCCAGTCCTTGAAGGGAGCACCGTTGCGCAAGGCGCCGGGTTTGCGGGCAAGCACCGGCACATAATGCCAGGGGTCGTAGACAGTATCGCCGCGGCCAAAGATCGCGGGTGCTCGGCAACGATGCGTCCATCCTGACGGATCACGATGCGGTCGGCATAGGCTTGAACCTCGACCGGTCGTCCAACGGCGCTGGCCGCGACTGAGTACTTGTTGTTGTCGAAGCGCACCAGGCAGGTCTTCGAGACCGACGCCGTCACCGCATGGAAGCCGTCGAAGCGACCGGCATAGGGAACGAGCTTGGGGCGTTCGGCTTCGAACACGTCCCAGATCGTCTGATCGACCAGCTCCGGATGGCGATGAGCCTTGGCGTAGGCGATGCATTTGTCGAGCAGCCAGGCGTTTAACTCGTCGAGGTTTTTGAACCGCAGCCGCGGCGTGAAGAAGCGTTCCCTGACCAGCCCGACCTGGTTCTCGACCTGCCCCTTCTCCCAGCCCGACGCTGGCGTGCAGGCGACCGGATCGACCAGATAGTGGCTGCACATCTGCAGGAAGCGGCGATTGTAGAGACGCCCTTTACCGACGAAGATCGTCTCTACGGCGGTCTTCATATTGTCGTAGATGCCGCGGGTGCAGGTGCCTTTGAACAGGGCGAACGCCCGATCGTGGGCGTCGAACACCATCTCCTGCGTCTCCCGCGGATAGGCCCGCACGAACAGCATGCGGCTGTGACAGAGCCGGACATGGGCGGCCTTCACCATCACCGTGGTGCCGCTCAGCAAGACCACCTCGTGGCTCCAGGCGAATTGGTAGGCTTCGCCTGGGGCAAAGCTCAGCGGGACATAAGCGGCCGCGGTCGATTGCCCGCGTTCCTTGCTCCACCGCCTGGCGTAACGCCGCACCGCATCGTAACCGCCCTCATAGCCGCGGCCGCGCAGCTCTTCGAAGATCCGGATCAACGTCAGCTGTTCACGAGCCGATTTAGCCGCGTTCGCCGCCAGCAATCCGTCAAGCTCTACTGCCCATCGTCCCAGCTTTGGTCGCGGCTGCACCTGCCGCTCGTACTCGAAGGAGGTCTCTCCCGACCTCAGCACCTTCCGAACCGTGTTCCGCGACACCTTCAGGTCACGGGCGATCTCCTTGATCGTCTTGCCCTTGATGAAGTGCTCGCGCCGGATCCGGGCAATTGTCTCCACGATCAGCATCCCCCACCACCTGCTTCGTTCCAAAGCAGGCAGCGCAACAGACCAATCTGTAGGGGGTCAATTTTGGACGCCGATCCCCCGGCTTAGGGGGGTCAATATTGCAGGCCGAATGACAGTTCACGGCTTGGAAGGCTCGATCCGGGCCGGCAATGAAGCCATTACCTACTACAAAGACCCGCACGAACTCACGGGGAAATGCGATTTCGTGATGGCCAATCCACCTTTCAACGTAGACGAAGTGGACGCAGATAAGATCAAGAGCGACAAGCGGCTGCCGTTCGGCCTTCCTGGCGTCAACAAGGCGAAGAAAGTCTCGAACGCAAATTACCTCTGGCTCAGCTATTTCTACAGCTATCTCAACGAGACCGGCCGCGCCGGTATTGTAATGTCCTCGCAAGCGTCAAGTGCGGGCGGTGGTGAAGCCGTAGTGCGCCAGAAGCTGATCGAGACAGGTGCAGTCGACGTGATGATCGATATTCGCGGTAATTTCTTCTACACGCGCACAGTGCCCTGCCAGCTCTGGTTCTTCGACCGGGCCAAGGGGAAGGACATGGCCAGAGCCAACCATGTGCTGATGCTCGACGCGCGCAACATCTTCCGCAAAGTCTCGCGTTCAGTTTGTGATTTCAGCCCGGAGCAGCAGAAAAACATTGCCGCCATCGTCTGGCTGTACCGCGGTCAGAATGACCGCTTCCTCAGGCTCGTCGAATCCTATCTGGCGCAAGCGATCGAAGACAGCCAAGCAGCAACCGAACCGCTCGCGACTTTCGAGAACGCACTCGGCAAGCTCCTTATTTTAGTGCAGCCCTTTGCCCAGCTCAAGCGCGAGAGCGATCCGTTGGCCGAGCCCTGGGCGGAATTGACCGCGTCGCAGGCGATGCTGAGAGCGGACATCGAGGACTTTAAAAAGGGAACGGCGACGCTGAATGCCGGGTGGAAGAAAGCCGGCCGCGACAACGCCGGCCTCAATGCGGCACGCCTTGCCCTGCATCCGCTCGCGGACCGCTGCCGCGATTTGACTAAGCAGATCGATCTTGCCGCGAAGCTCTCGACTCGGCTGGTCGATATCGCGACCAAAAGCTTGGACGCACGGGATTCGGAGACTTGGGACAATGGCGATGTGAACAGAGCACGCAAGGCGCTGGAGGCAGCGCGCGCTGATGCTGTCGAGGCGTTGCGTCTTGGGCGTTACTTCGTACGGCAGGCCGACTGGCTTCAGGATCGGTTTCCAGAGGCGAAGCTCCGCGATGTCGAAGGGCTGGTCAAGCTGGCCGATCGCGCAATGGTCGAGGCGCACGACTGGAGCCTGACGCCCGGCCGCTACGTCGGCGTTGCGCCTGAAGCCGCGGACGAAGATTTTGATTTCGAGGAAGCGCTACGCGCGATCCATATCGATCTGAAGGGGCTAAACGAGGAGGCGGCGGAGCTGGCCGCACGGATCGCAGAGAACTTCGAGGAGTTGGGGGCGTGACAAGGCGGCAAGTCGAAAATGCCGAGTTTCTTGAGCTTCAGAAGCTCACTGAACCTGAGCGTCCGATCACATACGGTGTCGTTAAACCTGGACCTGAGGATCCCGAAGCTGGCGTAATCTTCATCCGCGGAGGCGACATCTCAAACGGCTTAATCGATGAGACCAATCTCCGTACCATCACGCAAGACGTGTCTCGCCCTTACTCTCGCACCATACTGCGCGGTGGCGAGGTTATTATGTCCCTAGTGGGCAATCCAGGACAAGTTGCAGTCGTTCCTGACAGGCTGGCTGGCGCAAACTTGGCGAGGCAGGCTGGACTCATTGCCATTCGGCCCGACGTTCACGCGCCTTACGTGAAGTATTTCCTCATGTCACCGCGCGGGCGGGCCGAATTATTTCAGAGAACACAGGGAGCTGTGCAGCAGGTCATCAACCTATCTGATCTGAAGAAGGTGAAAATTAGGCTTCCCGCTCGCCGAACACAAAAGCGAATTGCGGATATCCTCTCTGCCTACGATGACCTGATCGAGAACAATCGGCGACGGATTGCGCTGCTGGAAGAAGCGGCGCGCATGCTTTACCGCGAATGGTTCGTCCATTTCCGCTACCCCGGCCACGAACACGCCCGGATTATCGACGGCCTACCAGAGGGGTGGGAGCGTAGAACACTGGGCAATATCTCACGTTAAAAAGGGGGTACGATCTTCCAGAAGCCGAGAGGGTACCTGGGGAGTTTCCGATCGTCTCTTCGTCAGGTACGACGGGTTTTCACAATCAATACAAAGCGGTTGGCCCGGGTATCGTAACGGGGCGATACGGCACCCTTGGTCAAGTTTACTATGTTGAAGGGAGCTATTGGCCTCTCAATACCGCGCTCTATGTCGTGAATTTTCAAGACACGCATCCACTCATGGCCCTTCACTTGCTGAAGGGCCTACTGAAGGGCATCATCACCGAAAAAGCTGCAGTACCTGGGCTAGACCGGAATGTGCTCCACGCGATGACAGTCAGTTGGCCTCCCGCCAAGCTCCAGCATTCGTTTGTGGAGATCGTGACAGAT
Organism: Bradyrhizobium sp. AUGA SZCCT0105; assembly: GCF_018129565.1. Lineage (NCBI taxonomy): Bacteria > Pseudomonadati > Pseudomonadota > Alphaproteobacteria > Hyphomicrobiales > Nitrobacteraceae > Bradyrhizobium > Bradyrhizobium sp. AUGA SZCCT0105. The sequence goes on from NZ_JAFCMK010000018.1 coordinate 53,040, forward strand.
TACCAAAGTCAGGTAGGGGTCCTTGAAATAACAAGAAACTCACCCAGGCGCGCGACCTCCTCCTTCCCCGCCTCATGAACGGGGAGATAACGGCGTGATGCCAAAGGCCCGCTGACCATGGCGCTCACTCCCATCAACAGCGAGGACCAGCTGGTGCAGGCGACATTCGCCGGGCACCTCAAGGACAAGCTCAACTGGGATAGTGTCTATGCCTTCAACGACGAAACTTTTGGGCCAGACGGCACGCTGCGGCGGAAGGATACGACTGAGGCGGTCTTGACCCGCGACCTCCGCGCTGCGCTTGAATGCCTCAACCTCGATCTTCCAGCATCGGCCATCGACGAGGCCATGAGGGCGCTGACCGTTCACGATTTCAGCCGTTCGATGGTGCAACACAATCAGGACTTCCATCGCCTGATTCGCAACGGAGTTCCGGTCTCGTATCGCGACGCAGCCGGTCATCTCCGCAACGCCCGCGCCCGCGTGATCGACTTCGACAATAAGCCAGGCTCGAACCGCTTCCTTGCCGTCCGCGAGTTGAAGCTCACCGGGCTGCGGACGCCGAACTACAATCGTCGCGCCGATCTCGTCTGCTTCGTCAATGGCCTTCCGCTTGTCTTCATCGAGCTGAAAGCCGTCTACAAGAACATCCGCGCAGGATTCGACGGCAATCTCTCCGACTACATGGACGAGAACGTTATCGCGCATGCTTTCCATCACAATGCGTTCCTGATCGTCAGCAACGGCGACCGCGCCCGTTACGGCTCGATTACCAGTGAATGGGAGCACTTCTACGAGTGGAAACGCCTCGAAGAGGCCGACAAGGGCAAGGTCGATGCCGAGGCGCTGCTCGATGGCATGCTGGCGCATGACCGGCTGCTCGACATCATCGAGAATTATGTGCTGTTCGACGAGAGCAAGCCGGGTGCGACGCGCAAGGTGGTGGCTCGCAATCACCAAGTTCTCGGCGTCAACCTTGCGGTGTCATCGGTCGAGCGGCAGGAGGCACTGAAGCGCGAGTTCCCGCTTGAGAAGCGGCTGCGTCATCGCGTCATCGAACTACCACTGGAGAAGCGACCGACCAAGGATCGGCGGCGCCTGCCGGCGTCGGTCGGGATGGAGGAAGCCGCTCAGTCGCCTTTCATCCCTGAAGGGCCTGTAAGCATCGTCGAGCGGGCACATCCCGATTTGGGACGCCTCGGCGTGTTCTGGCACACGCAGGGCAGCGGCAAATCCTATTCAATGGCCTTCTTCGCCGAAAAGGTGCGGCGGAAAGTGGAGGGCAATTTTACCTTCCTGCTGATGACCGATAGGCACGACCTCGACGACCAGATCTACAAAACCTTCGCGGGCAGCGGCATCACCGGCAAGGAGACGCCGCGGGCCGTAACAGGAGACGACCTTGAACGCCTCTTGAAGGAGAACCATCCGTATATTTTCAGCCTCATTCACAAGTTCAACAGGGACGTCGATCCCAAACACCCCTACAGCGAGCGCGACGACATCATCGTGATTTCCGACGAGGCGCACCGAACGCAATCAGGACGCCTGGCGCGCAACATGCGGATCGCGCTGCCAAATGCGGCCTTCATTGGCTTCACTGGAACGCCGCTGTTCAAGCAAGATGAGATCACCAAGCGCATCTTTGGCGACTATGTCTCGCGCTACGACTTCAAGCGCTCGGAGGAGGACGGCGCCACCGTCAAGCTCGTTTACGAGAACCGCGGCGAGAAGCTTGGCGTCGCGCGGCAGGATCTCAACAGCCGCATCGCGCAAAAGATCGAGGAGGCCGAACTCGATCCTGATCAGGCGGCGTTGCTTGATAAGCTGCTCGGCAAGGACTACGAAATCATCACTGCCGACGAGCGGCTCGACAAGATCGCCATGGATTTCGTCGAACACTGCGCGACCCGATGGGAGTCAGGAAAATCGCTGCTGGTCTGCATCGACAAAATAACGTGCGCCCGCATGCATCAGCGCATCATCCCGCTCTGGGAGACGAAGGCGGCACAGGTGCGGCGTGCCGGTGACGCAAAGCAGGCGGAAGCGGCGGCAGCAGCCGACGAAGTGGCGCGCGCCGCGCTGCTCGAAGAAGCGGCGAAACTGAAGCGCCAGTCGGACTGGATCAACGAAACCGTCATCGAGATCATCATCAGCGAGGCGCAGAACGAGGTCGCCGACTTCAAGAAATGGGACTTCGACATCATTCCGCATCGAGCCCTTATTAAACAGGGTTTCGAGACGAACGATGGCAGGCGCGTCGATGCCGAAACCGCCTTCAAGACACCGGAACATCCGTTCCGTGTAGCGATCGTGTGCGCCATGTGGCTGACGGGCTTCGACGTGGAGCCCCTCTCGACGCTCTACATAGACAAGCCGATGAAGGCTCACACCCTGATGCAAGCGATCGCGCGGGCCAACCGTGTCTATCCTGGCAAGGATTTCGGACTGATCGTCGATTACAACGGGATGCTGGCAAGCCTTCGCGCCGCATTGGCGCAGTATGCGCTCGGCGAGGACGGCGCTGGTGGCGGCGACATCCTTGCACCGATCGAGGAACGGGTGCAGGCGCTCATAGAGGCCATCGAGGCAACCGAGGCGCACCTTCGGAACCTCGGCTTCGATCCCGGCTCACTCATCGGGGCCACGGGGTTCGCGCGAATCGGAGGATTTGCCGACGCAGTGAATGCCGTCTATGCAAGCGACGAAGCCAAGCGGCGGTTCGAAATACTGGCGCGACAGGTGTTCATCCGCTTTAAGGCGCTGCTCATGGAGCCGACGGCGTTCGCCTATGCCGAGCGGCACGACAATATCGAGGCGATTTACAAGAAGCTAACCGAACGCCGCGACACCGCGGATGTGACGGACCTGCTTAAGGAACTGCACCGGATCATAAACGAGGCAATCCGGACGCAGGCGCCGGGAGAGGACCAGGCCGAAGGGCTGACGTTCGATCTCAGCCAGATCAATCTGGAAAAGCTGCGTGAGGAATTTGCGAAAAAGGTCAGTCGCAAGGCGACAGCGATTCAGGACATCCGGGACATCGTCGAACAGAAGCTCGCCCAGATGCTGGCCCGCAACCCGACGCGGATGGATTACCAACGCAGATACGAAGATATCGTCGCCGACTACAACCGTGAGAAGGATCGTACGGCAATCGAGGAGACCTTCCGCCGGCTCGTCGAACTGGTGAATAGTCTCGACGAGGAACAAATGCGTGCAACGAGGGAGGGGCTGCGCGAGGATGAGTTGGCCTTGTTCGACCTGCTCCAGAAGGATGGTCTCGACAGGACGTCCCGCGAACGAGTGAAGCAGGCCAGCCGCGAGTTGCTTGCCTCGATCAAGGCCCGGCTGGCGGAACTCGACCGCTTCTGGGAAAAGGAGCAGACCAAGGCGGATGTCGAGGTCTTCATCCTCGATCAGATCTACGCCAGCCTGCCAACGCCGCCTTTCACGGCCGAGGAGAAGAAGCTGGTAGCCAACAACGTCTATTCGTACGTTTGGCAGCAGGCAGCCCGCGGCACTTTTGGCGCGCTCTGACCGTTCTTGGTTTTGGTCCGGGTCGTCCCCAGCGAAAATGCCCTTTTGTAAATTCGAGCAAAGCATGGCCTGCTCGAACCTGTCGCAGAAAAAATGAGACAAGTACCTCCGGAGGAGGGGATTCGGTATCCGCCGGTTGCTAGATGATAGCTAAATTAGGCAGCTATCCGGCCGATGTGCAAATCAAGAAAGGCCTTAAAATACTGGCGCGTCCGGAACGATTCGAACGTCCAACCCTCAGATTCGTAGTCTGGGGGCGAGCACTTTGAGATCGTCAGCGGATGTGCATCCGATCACGACTTACTCCGCAGCGTGACCGCCCAGCAGATCACGGTCGGCCCTCGATAGCCCGGCGCTCCTTCTCGAACCGTCCTGCTTTTGGCCGGTGGCCTGCTTTGGCATACGAGGTTGGACATGCCGCCGTCGCATCGGATCGTCGAAGTCGGATTCAAGGACTCGGCTAGTCGAGAAACTGGCCTGTTTTCGAAGGATTCGGGCTTTCGCCAGCGGGGTAATGATGGCAACTTGAGCCGGCCGCGGTCCCCACCAGGGTCTCCACCGCGGGTCTCCACCGTCCGAATCCGGTGGCTCGAGAAATGCCCGGTTTTATTGGGTTTTTCGTACTTCTCGCTTGAGTGGCGGAGAGGGAGGGATTCGAACCCCCGATAGAAAGTGGACATCAGAAGCCGCAAACTAAGCCGTGTCTCGTCGAAATGACGCCTCCCGGGAACTTGTTCGAACCATTCCGATCGCCCCCGGAGATCTGGCTTTTTGCTCAAAGAGCATCTGATCATGCGAGTCCAATCACCTTGTCCGCTCATCATCTCGCTTGTGATTGCGTACGTCGTCATCGCCCCCCTGCTCTGCTCCGCGGCGCCGACTACTAGCAAGCTCGGAAAGCTCTTTCTTCAACGCATGACGCCGGGTTTCGACAGCGGGCATGTCGTCGACGAATTGCCGAACTTGGCGAGCTAACTCGTGATCTGCTGCTGCTCCAGAGCGCTGCAGTTCCGCGGCATAGTCGAGATATCGCCGCCGGATCGCGTCCTGACGTGACTTGATCTGTTCGTCCCAAGGATGTTTGGCAGTCCTGTCGCCCCCCACCTCCGAAAGCACTTCCTTTCGGGCGAGCCGATCGACATCGGGCGTAATCTTTCGCTTGCGCAATGCGAGCACCGCCCCGCGGTCGCCCTTTCGAACCCGTCCCCGGGTTCGCCGCGGCGTTGCCTCCGCCGCGATCCCGCGAAGCCGGAGCTCGCCAGCAAACCGTTCCCGCCAAGCCTGAAGATCCGCCTTACGGGGGTTGAGGCGCTTGCCGTCATGGCCCAAGGACCGAACGGTCAAGTGCACATGGGGGTGCTTGTCATCGAGGTGCTGGACGAAGACGTAGTCGTGATTGTAGCCGAACGTCTCGATGGCAAATGCCCGGGCTGAATCCTTGACTGCGATGGCATCGGTGCCAGCCGGCATCGACAGAATGATGTTGATCGAAAGCGATCCATCGCGGCGGCGCCTGTCGTCGAGACCGGCGTCATCCTCCCAGCGTTGCTGCAGGTCTTTCAATCCGGAACGACCCGTCAGCGTCGCGCCCTGCTCTGTTTCCGCACCAAGCTCGCCGTTTCGGGTGATGTATGCCAGGTGCGACTTGAGATGCGCTACGCTCTTGGTACGGCCGGTGATCTTGACCATCACCTCGGGCGCTCGGCGCACTATGCGTTCGAGCTTTGCACGCATCGCCGGCGTCAGGCGGCCGGGAGCAGCCGGATCGGGGATATCCCACTCGGCGCGCCGTGGACGCCGATTGGGCGTTTCCCAGACATACGAGATCGGCGGAAGCTCGGCGGCCAGCTCGGTCGGCCGCGGCGAATAACGCCGACTCATCGCCACCCATCCCAATAATCTGCGTTGCCTTTCAACGCATTACGCAGTTGCGCGAGCTCTGTTTCAATGACCATTCTGGCATCTTGAATTGCGGATAGATCGGGCTCGACCGCCCTGCCCTGGAGCACACTGGTGTTTGCCGCACGCGCGATCTGATTGATGTTGCCGCCGATCCGGTTGAGCTCGCGCATGATCGCGCGGAGCGCTTCATGCTCGTCCGGGGAATGCTGCACGGGTGATCCCAACCGCGAGCGCACCAGCGCGACGATCCAGCCGGTTCGCGTCATGCCACGCTGACGTGAAACTTCCGCGAGTTGCCGCATCTCGCTCTCGCGAAATCGCACTGTCACCTTCTCCGGTCGTCCGACCGGCAACGCCAAGATGCGCGGCGCCGGTGCAGCTAGCGCATCAGCAATGAGACGCCGCAGCAGCGCGGATTTGCCGCCCTGGGTAGCTGCAAAAGCTGAGAACTCCGTCGCGACTTCGTCGGAGACGCGAAGCGAGATCAGAGCCATGCACGCCAATCCCAATCGCGATGTAATACATCGCTGGCGCGAAGCCTATCCTGCACTAGAGAGTGCGAATCCTTCCACCCCCTCCGTGTTGGTTCAAACCAATGGTCTCGGCATCCAAGGCTCGGGAGCTGCCGGTGAGATCCAACCCAGCCTACGATCGATGCGGAGAATTCCTCCGGGAATGACGCAGCCGTCGCCCCTAATCCTTGTGCTCCACGAACGCGGATCGGCAATATTGGCACCGAGTATGTGGACCGCGGCTTTCCAGCAGCCTCCGGCCTCTCTACAGCGCTGTGGGGGGCGCGTTCGGCCTCCGGCTGCTGCGCTAACGCGCCATCCTTCGGATGGGAAATCCGCTCCGCCGGCGCACCAATGGCGGCAATTTCTCTGAGGAGGCTGTCTAAGACAAGCTTCATGCGAAAAGGATCTCTTCGATTGTGATGGTGGATACCGGAACCTCTTCCGCTTCTTCTGCACCATCGACCAACAGTACTGCGTGCCGGGAGCCTTGAGACGCGAGTCGATCGACCAGAAGACAGCCAGTGCGATCTTGGTGACGCACTCTGATCGTCAGTGACGGGCTCATGCGTGCGTTCCGATCGACCGAAGGGTTGGGGGACTTTTCCGCGATCGCGGTTACACGATCTCTCTCTGTGAGTCGCAATGCCACTTGCGGTGCGATCGGGCTTCGTGCGGGTTGAGCTCCAGGCGGCCCTTCGCCATCAGCAGGGGAGCCGCGGATTTCCGTCCGAACTTTGCGAGCCAAATGACGGGCCTGGGCATCGGTGAAACTCTCCTGTGCTGCGCATAAAGTCTCGATGGCGGTGGGCTGCTCACGCCAAGCCTGGTAGAGTTCATACACAGCACGGATTGATGAGCCGGCAAGCTTCGACTGGAGGAACTCCGGCATGCTCTGGACCGACGCGTAGCGAGACACCCAGTCCCTCGGCTTGCCGAGCTTGCGCGAAATGTCGGCTTGGTTATCACCCTGCTCCAAGCGGCCCGCGATGAACGCCGCAATTTCGGGGGCATTAAGGTCGTCGCGCTGGATATTCTCGATCATCTGAACATAACGATCCGCAGAACCAACCGCATGAATGAAGGCCGGGATGTCACGGAGCCCAGCGCGCTTGGCGGCACGATACCGCCTCGCACCCATGACGATCACGTACCGACCTTCCTCGGTCGCTTGCCGCAGCACGATCGGTTGCAGCACGCCATGCTGACGGACTGATTCCGCAAGCTCCTCGAGCTTCTGTTCGTCGAAATTGCGACGAGGCTGGTCCGGATCTTCGTCAATACGGTCGATGGAGATCGAAGTCGGTTGCCCGGTTGAGGCGCTAGCATCTTCCGCGGCGTCTATGAGCTGCTTAAAGCTGAGATCAAGCGCCATGTGCCGGCTCGTCCATCTGCGCGACGATCTTGGCGAGAACATCGCGGATTTCCCGACCGGCCTCCTGCGCAGAGCGGCGCTTCAGCTTCCACACCGGCAGGCGTTCCGCAACGGCCTCGGCGTAGCCGTCCCTTGCAACGATCTGACCCGGGAACACATATTTGCCCGCCTCGCGCAACAGTTGCTCAAGATGGCTCCTTTGACGGGGCGATTTCGTGTTGAAATTCGAAGGCAGCAACCCGAGGAACCTCGTATCCTGGCGGCCATAGCGTCTCTGCACGCCGATCACGGTCTGCATCAGACCTTTGACGCCTTTGATCGAATAGTCCTCTAGATAGATGGGGGCCAGCACATGCGACGCCGCAACCAGGCAGCCGACACTGCGCAGTCCCAATGATGGCGGCGTATCGATGACGCAGGCATCGAACTGATCGGACGCGATAGCGAGGTTCTCTTGCAGAGTCGTTATGGCGGCCGCACTGCTGCGATCGAGATCGGTCAGGGAGCTATCGGCCGGCGCAAGCGTTAGGCCTTCGCCTTCACGAGGTACGACCCGAGTCCCCGGCTTGAACAGATCCGCGGCTAACGTTGAACCGGCGTAGTGCCTCAACGTGTCCGACGCATTGCTCTGCGCATCAACGTCGATCACGAGAACGCGAAGATCCGCTTCCGCCATGAACCAGGCCAAATGCACAGCAAGCGTCGTTTTGCCGACCCCGCCCTTTTGATTGTTGATGACAATGGTCCTCATCTTAAGACCCTAAATGGATCTAACAGCGCGGGAGTCATGTCCGTGTCCATCATGTCCTGGAGATGTTGGTTTGAACCAACAGACGGATTGCGAATCCGATCACCGAAACGATCCCGGAATTCGTCCGGCGAATCCCCTGCCACAAGAGTCAGGTCAGCCCATAGCCATCGAGGGAAATTCTGGCGAAGTGAGCCGGCAATCGTGCTCGTTGCTGGTCGCTCCGCGATAGGTCGCGAGAGGATCGTCACGCGAAGGCGCGGAGACCGCTTGTGGGCTCCGGGAGCGTCGCCGCTGCGGCGCGAGTAGAGCCGTCCCCGAAGGGGCTCGCCCAAGCAGGCATGGGCTGGAAGAACCGCAGGAGGCTTTGAATTAGGAGCCGATCTCTTGCGGCCGGCTGTCTGCTAAAGACTGGCGCAATTGCAAGCTTGGCATTGCGACGCGTGCGTCCCGATGCCGAGGTCTCCATCGAGGAGAGATTTGATCCGGCAATAGGACGCGTCGCGGCATTTCCGGTGCAATGGACCTATTGATAAAATGAATCGATCTGCCCGGTCGATTCATAAAACTCATTGGACGCCGCTTCCGTCGGAAGCGAGAATCTGTCTGTGCCGAAACCCGAACCAGAACCGCTTCATCTGCGCCGCATCGAAGCCGCGCACAATATGCGGCGGTCCCATGCGCTATCCACGCAGCCCACCTTATTCGGAGAAATGTCGCTGATCCGCCATTCTTTCGAGGATTGAGGCTCTGCCTGTGATCGCGGCTCTATCTGTTTCGCGGCCTTGATGCCAGACCAAGCAAAATCGAAACAAGACGGAGCTCACACCCCACTAAGGGACGTTATCCTTGACGAAGAGTAGGAGGTCCTATGGTTCTGCGAACCACGGAAGCCGAATTGCTCTGAGTCATAACCCAAGCGCGATCTCGGCCCATTTCAACATGCGGTCGCTATTAAGGAACGCCAGCACCGCCGGCTCCAGCGACGCGGGCGCGCCCGGTCCAACTAAAGCCGTTGCGGCCACCATGTCGCAGCGCTGATTGAAGGCGAGTGAGAGCGCGGCGTTGCGATTCCCTTCGACGCGATAGGCCCGGCTGCGGCCGCGCATCGGACCGACGATGATCTCTCGGCCGGCACCGATCGGCGTTACCTTGCCAATCAGCGCCAGGTCGCCCATTTGCTCGAGGTCGCCATCGTCGGCGACGCCGGTGGCGCAATTGCAAAAGCCGAGCTTGGCGCGAACGTAGAGCTGGACCTCGCCGCCGCAATCGTCGGCCTTGCAGCGGAACGCCTTTCCTTTCCCCCAGGGGTCTGAGCCGAAAGGCCAGTCGGTTTCCGTCCACACCGGGCGGACTTCGTCGGATGCCGCTGTTGCGCGCGCTTGTTCGCCGGATCGCAATATCCAGACCGCAACGGCTGCGCACAGCAGCGCGGTGGCTGCGCCGAGCGCGATGAATTTGCTTGTCAGGCGCATGGAAGCTACCGCGGCACTTTTGCTAATTCTGAGCCATGAACTTTCGTGCGGCCGCGAGGTCCTCGCGCGAGGAGTCGCCATTGCGCGCCATGTCGACGACTTTCGCATAGTATTGGCGTGCCTTCACGGCGTCACCCGCCTTCTCGGCGGCGTGAGCGGCGCCAATCGTCGCGCCAAAGCGGTTCGGCTCCTTGCGCACGGTGCTTTCGAACGCGGCCAATGCCTCGGTCGCCATGCCGCGCTCGAGCAGCATGGTCCCGTAAAGCTCGCGTGCCGGGGCAAGCGGTCCCGGCGTCACGATGGATTTTTCGGTCTTGTCTTCCGCATCGGCGGCAAGGCGCATCGCTTCCAACGCCTCGGCCTGTTTTCCCTGGGCATTGAGCTGCCAGGCTGTGGCGACCTGCCGCTGAATGTCGACGATCTCAGCCCAATAGGCGTCCTTGTCCTGCTGCAGCTTGTCCCGCAACTCCGCCAGCTTGGCGATGTCCGGAGTTGCTGCGTCTGCATTGCCGGAGCGCGCGGCGCCAAGGGCGCGGGCGAAATAGGTGATCGCATCGACATAGGCAAACCGGCTCGGCTCGACCTTCAGCGCGGCAGCTCCCTGCCAATCACCGCGCTCAACCATATAGCGCGCCTGGCTGGCCGCTATCGCGTAGGGACCGGCGCGGACGGCCGGCGCATACCCCGTGGTCGCAACCATGTCCGCGATGACGTCGCGGGCTCGGCTGTCCTGCGCAAGCTGGAGCAGGGCGTAGACCATGTAGTCGTCGGCATGCAGCTGCTCGCTGGGGTCCTTGCCCTCCTTGGCAGCCTTGGCGGAGCGGCTATTGGCGTCGATGGATTCGTTCCAGTAGCCGACGCGCGTGAAGATGTGCGACGGCATATGTAAAGCGTGCGGCGCCGCCGGCGCGATCTCGGAATAGCGCTTGGCAGCGTCGAGACCTCGTTCTGCAATCGCCGGATAGTCGTAGAGGTGGATCAGGTAATGCGCGACGCCGGGGTGCCGCGGCTGCCGCTTGAAGATCGGCTCCAAGATGGCAGCGCCCTTGAGCTGGTTGGCATAGGTCTTGTCGTTTGGTGACGCCGTGACATTCAGCGTGATGGCGTAGGCGATCTGCGCCTCGTCATCATCGGGATAGCGCCCGGCGACGGCTTCGGTAGCCTTGAGATAGGCCTGCGCGCGTTGACCAAACGTCGTCTTTTCGTCGCCCGAATAGAAGGCCAGCAGCGCGTCGATATAGTCGCGTTCGCGTTCGCTCTTGGCGCCGAGTGCCTTGGCCTTCTGCAGAGCGCCGAGGCCCTCGGTGAGGTTTTCCTTCGGCGCGGGAAAATGCGGATTGTACAGCAGACTCAGGGCAATGCCCCAATAGGCGATCGCGCATTCCGGATCGGCCTGCAACGTCTCCTCGAAAATCTCTTTCGCGGGCCGGTACCAGAACGAGTGCTGATAGCGCATCCCGCGGTCAAAGCGGCGCTGCGCCACCTCGTTGCAGGAGGTCTGGAAGTGAACCTTGCCAAACTGCTCGTCTGTCCCATCCTCCGCGCGTGCGGCAGGCGTGGCGGAGATCGAGCCCAGGATAGCGAGGGCGAGAAGAGAGACGGTTCTCAAGGCGAGCGCGCGCATCGGCCCCTCCGTTTCTGTTCAGAAAGAATTTACTCAGATGGCGCCGATGAAGGCCGGGGCGCCGAAATTCGTAGTGCTGAAATTGGCGGTGGCAATTGCGTTGTTGGAAGGATTCGCCCATTCGCAATGCGAGTCAATACGAGCGGGCGGATTTTGCGTTAGGGAAGCACGCCTGTCAGGCTCCATCCGCCCGTGCGCGAAATCGTAAGGCGGATAGCGAAGCGTAGTCCGCATTACAGGGGCCGATCTGCCGCCGGGCGGGCACCGATCAGGTCGCGCGGGCGTTGCCGGTCGTTGGCCGGCTCGACCTGTGCGTAATGGTCGGGAAGATTGTGTTCGAGCTCATGAAGTATCGATCCTGATCGCGTAACGACGGTGCGTCGTAAGATGCAGGAGGAGGGGGCTTATGCCCCCTCCTCGGCTGCGAGCGCTTCGTTGCGTTGGCGGATGAGTTCGGCCAGTTCGACTTCGAGCGACTTGCGCTCCGCCGGCGTGAATACGCATCCGCGCAGCTCGGCGCGAACCTCTTCAATGGTGTCGATGGTCATGATCGCATCTCCAGTCGAAGGGAGTGGGCCACGCCTTGCGGCGGAGCCCACTGGCTGAGCCTCAGTCCCGGTTCGGCCGGGACCAGATCAGCTGGAGACCTTCCGCACCTTCGACCTCGGTCAGGGTGGCGTAAATCGGAGCGGGGAAGCTCGGATCGTCCAGCTTGACGGAGAGGTAGTCGCGCTCGGTGTCCTTGGCGGTCTTCTGCCAGGCAGCACCCAGTTCGACGTTGCCCGAGTAGATGCGGAAGTGCGGTCCCTTGTCGGAAGGGTTCTCGACACGGATTAGCTTGGCCTTGACGTTGAGGTTGAGCGTCTTGATGGCGCCGGAGAAGCCATTGCCCGTGGAGGTGAAGGTGCCGATGGTTGCCATTGTCTCATTCCCTTGGTTTTCTCGTGCCGCGCCTATCGCGACCTCGATGGCGGTCGTGAGACCGGAGGCGATCGACCTGCACCCGGAGGGCCGAAATGAAATGGAGGGCGGCCGGCAGCGACTTTCTTTGGACCGCGAGGAATGGTGCGCAGCGCCAGGGGAAGAAAGTCGAGGACGGTCGTTGCAGGGACAAGATCGAGAGCCCGCGAAGCGGGATCGGTCTTCGGTCAGACCAGCCTCTATCGAGGACGCTGATGGGGGCGCCTGTCGCGAAAACACAGGGAATGAAGACAGGCAGCCCTAGTCGGTTCGGCCATTCGCATCAAAGTAACGGGCGTCGCAACGAAACGTAGCTCACCTTAAGCAGGCCACCTAAGCGCCGCGTCATCACCCGCAATGGAAACCGTCGCTGTCAACAACGTCGGCGCACCTGTCGAACTCGCCATCGCAAGATCGATAACGAGGCTGGCGACGTACTCGCCAGTTGGATGCAACCCCGCCGTCCCCATCCATGCGACCGACCGCCCTGCGAGGCGTGAAACAGATGCTAGCCTCGCTGGACATGCCGGCCTCCGAGTCCGGGGCGATTCCGCCGGCACGCGCGATAGAACGAAGCTGGGCGTTCGGGTTGCAACTCCACAGCGTTGGAGAGGCTTGTGAGCACATTCGGCCTCTGCAGCAATCCGGCAGCCCGGCTCGATTTTAACTCGAGCGTTATTTGGCCGGCGCTCGCAGCGGGCTGTCGGCCCACTTCCGGGCGGCAGGATCGCGCAGCGGATCGTCCTCGCAGACCGGGCATACGTAGCGCGGCCGGCCGGGCGTGACATCGTCTGGCACGGCCGTCATCGGCTTACCGCACTTCGGGCACAGCTTCCGGCTGAGGTAGAGCGGAGTCATGGTTTTTGCCTGCCGGGACCAGCTTAGTTCCGCTTGCGCCGCGAGCACAAGTAGATCGACGAAAATTGTCCGCATGCACCAGACCGCTTGACGTGGAGCGCGTCTCACACTGAAATCCGATTTTCAGTGATGTTGCGGGGTGGCGTCGTAGAAGAATTTTACAGGGGCTTCGCGCAGCGGGCGCGCGATCTGGCGGAGAACGCCGATCCGTTCACCAAGCGGCGGCTACTCGACCTAGCCCAGCGATACGATCTCAAGAGCAGACCGGGAGCCCCGGACGGTCGGACCCTCCCGCCGCCGGCGCGACGCCACCGACGGCGCTGTTTTCCGGCTCCGGCGAAGCTTAAGACTAGTCGGAGCGCGGCCCGGTCGTCGGTTTTCTATGTGTTCATCGACCGGTCCGGGTGTCTGCCGCCCGCGGTCGCGGTGCTCGCGTTAGTACAAGCTAAGCCCTACTGCACTGAACCGCGCACGCGCGCCGCGAAGGGGGGTCATCGCCTGCGCCGCGCGATCTCGTCAGCAACCATGCCCTCCGCCCGCACCAGCCGCTCATGCATGGTCTCGAACATATCGAGTATCTCTTCATTGGGTTCATTCTTGCCCTGCTCGATCGCTTCGGCGACGAGTTCATCGAGGGGCCTCTCCTTCAACTGGCCTTTCTCCAGAAGCTCCTCAAACAGACTATCGCTGCTCGGTTGCGGTTGGATGCGACCGTCGGAGTTGCACCAAACGGTTAATGTCTGTTGTCCAAGAACGGCGTGCTCGACCATCTCCGCATCCAACGGAATCAGCGTCCCCCAGGCCTCGCCCGCCTCGTCCGCGAACCCCGCCACGTACATCCGTTGCTCCGCCGCGCCTTCATCACGAGGCTGGAGGAACGGCGTGAGGACGATTGGAGGGTGTTTTGCCATGGCGGTCTCTCCGAACGGCTTTGCGTCGACCCAGCGCAGCAGCTGGGTCAGTGGGCGTATTTTCGATCGCACGAAAAAGCAAGGTCTGGGAACGGCGCTTCATTGCCTCACGCCCGCTGTTTGTCTCGCCGGCGAGAATTGATCTGCGCCATCAGGATCGGACCAAGCGAAAATTCGCCGACCTCCGCTTTTCGCGTCAGACCGCGCAAATAACCGCCGGCGGAATTGATCGCCGTCCCGCGCTGCAGGATACACGCGACGACGATGGCTGCGGGCACCTCGCCCATAACCTTTCGCGCCTCCTCCCAAGCGCTCGGGCTGATGCCCAGCATCGATCGCACAACGGCCGCGGTCGCGAGGAAATCGCGCCAGTTCGAAATCCCACCTTTCGCATAATCGACGATGTCCGGGCATGCACTCAGGACCATTCCCAACGGATACGTACTCTCGGCGACTCGCGATGGTTGAGGTTTAGGTTCAGCTCTCGCCGCCCTGCCTTCTCGGAGGCTAGGTTCAAGTTCAATTAGGGCTTCGGTATTTGAATTCTGTATGTGGCGCTCAGAATGGGACTCATTGGCGCTCGAATTCTTGGATTTGATGTGTGCTTCCAGAAGATTGAGCACGTCATCAGCCAGCTGCGATAGCTCGTCGGCGATCGGCTCAAGCTCTTGGCGTGTCGCGGTCCGCGGAATCTGAGCGACCATTGCGCGGAACGCAGCATGCACCTCCTGCCAATCGGCAGGCCCCTGCCCCGCCCTTCGCGTTGGGACACCTTCCTCGATGCCAGTTGCAATCATCTTCGCGATGTCGCGCCGGCACAGCGTGATCCGCTCACGCACCAGTTTGAGGGCGCGGGCTTCGGCTTCGATATCGGCCGCCAGGCTCTCGAACTCTTCCGAGCGCACGACGAGCGGCGATAGATCGAAGCCGAAGGCGAGCTCGATTTCGCCGGCATCGTCCTTCCGCGCATACCGCTTGCCATTCGGACTGTCACGCCGAACGATCAGTCCCGCGTCGACCAGCACAGCGAGGTGACGCCGCAGCGTCGATGCCGGCATGCCGTGCGCCCGCCGACTGAGCTGATGGTTCGACGGGAAGACGATCAGATCATCCTCTCCTGTGAGCGCGGTCTCAGGATGGAAGGTCAGGAGCGCATTTAACACCGAGAGCGAACGCTCCGACACGCCAAGGCGCGGCCGTGCCGTGCAGATGGCGTGGAAGATCTTCCATTTGTGGACGATCTTTTCGGGAGGGCGTTCTGTTGCGACCATTTGGCTTGCCACATGGGCAAGCGTCAACGATCGCCGCCCGAAGGGCGTCGTTGGAGAATGTGACTGCATGTCTTTGCCTCAGCTGGGCAAAGGAAACCTGCTCGCCGAAACGACGATAAAATCGCGTAGAAACTCTTGACTGCGATTCGCGAAAGTGATTCTCTGTCAGTCGCCAAACTTGAAGAGAAGGGCTTCCGGAACTCCGTTTCGGGGGCCTTTTTCTTTTGCCTTGTCTGCTCCTGGTTCGTGTTTACGGGACGAGGCCATCAGGCCTCGGTAGTTTCCTGACCGCCGCTCGTCTTGGAAAAGGCGTCGAACAGCGCCGGGAGTTGGTCGACAAGAAATGCCGCGAACGTCGCCGAGACACTCTTGTCGAGGGTAAGCTTCAATTCGCGCTCGGCATGACGCACCTGCGCAATCTTATCGCCGGATGCGGAAAAGACCGGCTTCTCTTCCGAAGCCTTCGATGTGCCCGCGGACGGCGGACGGCTAGCTGCTGAGAATGCTGCGAGAAATCGTGCATCAGTTTCTCGCTCTGCAAATTTCGGATCAGCGATTGCCGCTCTGACACGTTTGAGCGCCGCCGCATCCTTGATCAATTCAGCGAATGACTGCCAGCGGCCGCGGCCAACTTTCGGAGCCTTCCCGATTGCTTGAACGACATCGGTTGGAACTGACCGGGCCACGGCAAGAAGTTTCGAGGCCTCCGCTCGATCGATCGACAACGCATCTTGCACGATTGACCGGCTATGCCCGGCATCTTCGATATGCATCGCGAAGGTGGCGCGCTCAATGAAGCTCAGATCTTCGCGTGGTGCGTTCTCGAGCCCTTGCGCCACGACAAGCGCTTCATCTGACAGCGATCGCACAATCGCTTTGACGGGGATACCCAACTCCCGCGTAGCGCGGACGCGGCGATGACCGTAGGCGCTCTGGTAGCGCCCTTTTACTTCAGGATGCTCCCGAACGAGAACGGGCACTTCTTGGCCACGCTGTGAGATCGACTGTTTAAGCGCCTCGAACGAGCTATCATCCTGGTCGCGAAAGCGGTCGGCCAGCGGTGACGGATCGATAAGCGAGGGGTCGATCTCGAGGATCATAGCCCCGGATGCAATTCTATCGCGAAGCTCCTCGTTCTCTTTCTCGACTCCGGAAAAAGTGTCTTTCAACGAGCGGACTGACCCCGACGAGACCCGCGGCAACGCACCGGGCATGTTGTCAGCTGACAACGCAGTTGATTGCGGGGCCGTGAAAAGGCTCTTGATAGTGTCAGTACGTTTGCTCATCGACCCCACACCTTCTTAAGAAGTTGCGCGATTTCGGCATTGACCGCGTCGACCGATTCCAATGCGCGGTCGTAGGCGCCCCGCCCTACGGCGCCGCGCTCCAGCTCGTAAAGTGATTGCTTGGTGAGACCAGCATTGGCGATCGCGGTCGATTTCCACACTGTGGCCTGGAGCACGTCCGATCCAAAAAGGGTCCGGAGGAGAGCCACGATTTGCGCTTCGGGCACGTCATTGGGATCATGACGCGTAATGACGTACCGGATGAAATCGTGATCGAGTCGCCCGCCAGCTTCCTCGATGACGGACATGAGGTCCGACGTCATGAGGAGAAATTGGCTCATGGATGCAACATCGACCATCTGAGGATGGATGGTCACGAGCATCGCGGTCGCCGCGTTCAGCGCGCCCATGGTCAAGTAACCAAGTTGGGGTGGGCAGTCGATGACGACGACGTCATAGTCGTCGGCGACTTGGTCGATGGCGCTGGCGACACGGCGAAAGAATAAGTCGTGTCCGCGTTCACGCCGCTCGACCATTGCTCGAGGTGTTGTGTGCTCGAACTCCATAAGCTCGAGATTGCCTGGAACGAGACCTATCCCGTCAAAATAGGTCGGCCGAACGACCTCGCGCATTGGCCGCCGGTGTTCGTCATATCGTATGGCGCCGTAGAGGGTTTCGTTCGCGGCGATGTCGAACTCGGGTTGGTACCCGAACATTGCTGACAGAGAAGCTTGCGGATCGAGATCGATCGCGAGGACCCGAAAGCCGGCAAGGGCGAGGTATTGCGAAAGATACAACGCCGTCGTCGTCTTGGCGGAGCCGCCTTTGAAGTTCGCGACGGTGATGATTTGTAGCTTGTCGCCTGGGCGCCGGCGCGGAAGAAATTCCATTGCTTCGCGGGGCCGCGCGGTGGCTAGATACCCACGCAACTCATGAATCTGACCCAGAGTGTAAGACCGTCGTCCCCCGATTCCTGTCGCTGGGGTCGGTCCAAGTCCGTCGAGAGAAAGCTGCCGAAGATACCCATCGGACACTCCCGCAATTCGTGCAACCTCCCCTGAGGTGAACGACCGGAGCGACTTGCTCGCTGAAGGCGGGAAAAGCGTCGTCGCGAGCGAGCGAAGCTGGCCGGAAAGAATGCCGGCATGCCGAGAGATCCGCGCAGACGCGGTCTCGCTCATCGTAACCAAATCTTCCGCTAAGATCGCCATTTGCCTTCTCAAGACGGTTTTTGCGCGTCAGACGCCTAAACTCCGTCTTGAGAGATGGCCACGATTCTATGATTTGAGCAAGAAATAAAGGGTTAACGAGTTCTTAACGCCCGATGGCGCGCCCAACAGCGAGCAAACGGCCGATTGGCGTCGCCTTGCTGTTGTCAGCTGACAACAATGGCCCCAGCCGGCGGAGCGAGCCTCTACTATAGCGTGATTCGGCTGGGCTCCACGGACCACCCCAAGCGTCATTCTGCAGTCACGCCACCTGCTGCTCCGATCAGTGTTGCTACCCCGCGGCGCGCCGGGGCCTCCTTCCATGCGCAGTAAACTCCTCGCCTCTGGTATCGACTCAGCGTGCACCGGGCTTGACGGGGGGTTTTCTCTCCCCGCGCGAACGTCCCTATTTCCCGCTTCCCAGCCAGTCGTCGCCCCCGGGGAATTGCTTCGTCGGAATGCGAGGTGGGTCCGCTCAAGCTACTCAACCCCGACGCCCGGACCGGCGGTCCCACGAAAGGCGCCCTGCCCCGCCGCGTCGAAACACCCGAGCAGGATAGCGAGCGGCAGGACGTTGTGGGATGTTGGATCGCCAGGTCCGGACGCAGTTAAGCTGTCACGGCGTTGGCCGATGCGCTACCGCGGCATTGTACTGGGCGCCACTCGCACGAAGCGCGGCACACGGTAACAGGTCTCCAACCGGTCGGGCGACCAGGTGTCGAATCTGCGATTGCTCTTGCGCAGCCTGATCGCACCGAGGGGGCCCGGCCGCAGCGCCACCAACCAGCCCGGCCCTGCCTGCGGCGAAGCAGGATAACGTGGCCCCGGGTCCTCACCTGGACCGGCACGCCGTACTGCAGATCGGCTTGCGCCGAGCCGGATCCAAGGCTTGGGAGACGGTAAGTTCCACGCCCGTGCGCCGCATTAGGATTCCATCCCAAGCAAGGGGCTTCGATCGCAGGGCATCAGGAAGGCGCGACGGATGTTGTCAGCTGACAACATCATCTCCCTGCGACCGGCCGCCCAAGAGGATGGCGGCGCCAGTATCGGCAGGCGAACGCGCAGCCGGCCCCTATCGTAGTCGGCATCGGGATCAAGGCGTGACCGTGGATTGTCCAGAAGGAACTGGACGACGAGCAAGTTGAGCTCGCGCCTTGCCTGGATCCGATGCGTCAGGAAGCTAATGCGCGGTGTCCGGCGTCGAAACGGCACTGCGTTCGCGGGCGCAAGGCCGACCGACAATCCAATCTGGCAGAGTTGCGTGACATCAGAACGAGGTCGGTTCGATCGGGCAGGGGAGAATCGACTCACGCGGTGCCAGCTACCAACCAGTCCCTGGAGCAGTTGTTGTCAGCTGACAACAATCTGTGTCCTGCGGTCATTTGGATCCACGTCGCCGACGCACGTCCGTCCCGTCGAGCCATGCCCGTCAGCCCTCGTCGATCTGGATCCGATGAGTTCATTCGGAAAAGATTGGTCTCGCCTCCAGCCCAGGACATGCGAAGCACCACCGGAAGACTGGGAGGTCGGCATTCATAGAATACTAACCATAAGAAACCTGATGACCTCTGCGCGTCCTTATGACCCTCACTACGGTAAGGGCGACACCCGGTTCAATCTCGGGGACCCTCTCGCCTAGAACCGCTGATGTTCAAGGGCGCCGATTTCCCCCAGACCGACGAGGCGGCCTGACAAGCGCTACTATCGGAGCGAGGCGGGGCATGGCAGAAGTTCTGAACGGTGATTCGCGGCGAAGCTGCCAAGCCGACTGAAGCCAGCCCGAGAGCTATGCTGCGACCGGACCGACGAAGCGTCCGAAAGAGGGCAGGGAGCTGCCAATCGGCGCGCCCTCTCGGCGGTTGAAGCCACGGCCGCCAAGGCGCTAGAACCGCTGATTGGCGAACCGAATTCAATCCTTTTGATCGGGCAATGATCGAGAAGGGACGTCCGGAACCGACATCGCTATGACGGAAGCAAAGGTCGTGTTAGTTTCCGTTTCGTTGGTTCCCATTAAGGTTATCAAGACCTTGCTGTGCAGCTACAAAATCCCCGATCCGCTGCCCTGGGCCCAGCTCGTCGGGCCGCTCGCCGCCGCCGAGGATGCACTGGCCCGCCTCGACGAGCGGCTGGCCAAAAGCCCAATCCGCGACGGCGCAATCAGCCGGACGCACTTCACTGATGCCTGCGCCAGTCTGTGGCTGGACGGCGAACTTGTCCACCTCGATGACCTCGTCCTCCACGACGCCGGCATGGACGTCCGCGCCCCCACCCACGAGCTGACGCGCGCCCATGCGGTGCTGCGCGCCCGTCGGCGCATCGCCGATGCGAAGCCGGAGTGGGCGCTGTCAGCTACCGGGCTCACCAGCCTCCGCGGCCGGGGCGAGCGAGAACAGGAGACGAGCAACCGGAAGGGAGGTGAGGGGAGTCTTGAGGTGGACGACGACGTGGAGCGGGAGGAGGTGGATCTTGAAGGGCCGATCGGCGTCCTTGAGACCGATGCCCACCTGACCGCTGCCTTCGACGCGGTCGACGCAGCGAACGCTAGGGCGGAGCGCAGGCTTGCCGACGAGACTCGGTTTCGGCCTGATCGGGATTCTCTCGTCTACGATCCTGACTGGGATGAAGAGGGACGGCTCGACCACTGGCGCGCCGTGGTCGACCAAACCCGCTGCCTGCCGCCGAGCCTCGCAGGGGCGATTGCCGCCGACGCCTGGGGTGAGATCGAGCCGCTCGAGCACACGCCGTGGCTCGGCCGCCTGCTCGCCGCGGCACTGTTGAGGGACCGCGGCAAAACGCGCTGGCATCTGCCGTGCCTCCATGCTGGTCTGAAGAACATTCCGCGTGAGCGCCGGCGGCCACGCGACGCCGCAGCGCGTTTGGTCGTGCAACTCGACGCCATGACCGCCGCCGCAGAATCTGGCCGTAAGGACCACGACCGCTGGCTGATGACCAGAAATCTGCTTGCCCGAAAACTCGCCGGCCGCCGGGCCACTTCAAATCTGCCGGCTCTCCTCGACTATGTGCTGACCAGGCCGATCGTCTCCGCGGGCATGATTGCGGCGGAGCTCGGGATCACTCCCCGTGCTGCCCAAAACCTGGTGGCCGAACTCGGCCTGCGCGAGGCGACCGGGCGGGGACGCTATCGGGCGTGGGGCGTCCTGTAGCGGCGAAAGTCGGTGCTATGGATGCTCGGCCGCCGAGCCGAGAATAAGACACAAAAACGCCGCCCGCTTGAAATTCAGCGCAGGCGGCGGCCTTTCCAGCCCCGGGAGGGTGTGACGCAAAACCCCGGTAACGCTCAATACACCGGACCGAGGCCTTTATTCCAGCTGGCGCGCGGAGAGGAAGGCCTGAAGATTGACTTGGTTTGATCTTACTTATCGTAGCTCAACTACGATATTGACGTCAAATCTAATAGTGGCAGTGGTTTAGAATAGAGCGTATTATCGTAGTATGGCTACGATTCACAGGGATAAGCTAAACAAGCTTTATACCCACTTGGCGCCCGCGATGCCGCTGACCTCCGATGACCTCGCCGCCCTCGGAATCTCGGCTGACCTTGCCGTCCACTATGTCCGTGCCGGCTGGTTGCAACGGCTGGCCCGCGGCGTGTATTGCCGGCCGAACGATCCGCCCGCCTTGCATCCGAGCCTCGTCCTGCTGCAGCGGAGTTTCGAAGGATTGCATGTCGGCGGCAAGTCCGCGCTCGACTGGCACGGCATACGGCAATACCTGTCCCAACGGCCTGTCCTCCACCTCTATGGCTGGAAAGCGGGACGCCTTCCGGACTGGTTCACCGAGCGCTTCCCAGCCGAGTACCACCGCAAGCGACTCTTCAAGGAAGAGCCCGGCGCGCTGCTTCATGTCCGGCCTTTCGAGAACCGCAAGGGCGGCCCTCTCGTCTCGGCGCCGGAACGCGCGTTGCTGGAGGTGTTAAGCGAAGTCGGCGTCCGGCAGCCGCTGCAAGAAGCGCGCGAGCTGGTCGAAAGCACTTACAGCCTGCGTGCCGATTTGCTGCGAGACCTGCTTAAGCGGTGCACCAGCGTCAAGACCGTTCGCCTGTGCTTGCAGCTCGGCCGCGAACTCTCGCAGCCTTGGGCCGGCAAGCTCGATCCGTCTCAGTTGCCCAAGGGCAGCGACAGGGCCTGGGTGTCACGCTCCGATGATGGGCTCCTGGTGTTGAAGCCATGAACCAGATCTACCTCGACAGCGCACGGTTGCTGACACACGTCGCGCCGCTGGTGCTCGTCGAGGATACGTTCGCACTCAAGGGCGGCACGGCGATCAACCTGTTCGTGCGCGACATGCCGCGGCTGTCGGTCGATCTCGATCTGGTGTTTCCCGACCACACACTGCAGCGCGAGCAGGCGCTGCAGCACATCAACGAGGCCATCCGTCAGTCGGCCGCGCGCCTGCAGAAGCAGGGCTTCCAGACCCATGCGCCGGCCGCAACGGATTCCGGCGAGACCAAGCTGCTGGTGCGTCGGGGCGGCATCGAAGTCAAAGTCGAGGTCAATTTCGTCATGCGTGGCACCGTCCATCCGGTGCGCATGGCGTCGCTGACAGAGACTGCGCGCGACACGCTGCAAGCGGATGTCGAAATCCCGGTGGTGTCGTTCGAAGACATGTATGGCGGCAAATTGGTTGCGGCGATGGACCGGCAGCATCCCCGCGATCTGTTCGACGTCACCGAGCTTTTCGCGCACGAGGGAATCACGCCTGGCATCCGCCGCGCCTTCGTCGTCTATCTCGCGAGCCATAACCGGCCGGTGCACGAAGTCCTGTTTCCGTCACTGCGCGACATCCGGCAGGATTTCGAGCACAATTTCGCGGGCATGACCGCCGAGCCCGTTGAGCTCGATGCGCTCTTGGCAGCGCGCGAGCGAATGATGCGCGAACTGCAGCAAGGTCTGACCCCCGATGAGCGCCGCTTCCTGCTGTCGCTGGTTGCCGCAGCGCCCGAATGGTCGCTACTGGGCCTGCCGCACTTGGAGCAGCTTCCCGGATTGCGATGGAAGCTGCAAAACCTCGAACGGCTTCGGAAGACCAATGCCCGAAAATTCGCCGAGCAATCGGATGCGCTGGGTCGGCTATTATAGCTGAGTATCAGCTTGAAAATTCACTCCTCGACCGTCCGACAGGAATGCTTCCGCCCTTCAACGTACGTGATGGGCCGTCGCCGCGGGTTGGCTATCGATGATAGCAATATAGGCGGCGTGATGAGGCAGCACTTGCCAACTTTACACGCGCGTTCAAAATCGGTCGCCTTTCCGGCCCTACGAGCGAAGGCCCCGCCTCTCGGCGGGGCCACCTGCGCGGCGTCTCAGTCGCGGTTCGGGCGAGACCAGATGAGCGAGTGGCCTTCCTCGCCTTCCACCTCGACCAGCGTGGCGTAGATGGGAGCCGCGAAGCTCGGGTCGTCCAACTTGACCGAGAGATAGTCGCGGTTCTGCTCCTGGGACTTCTTCTTCCAACCGGCGCCGAACTCGATGGTGCCTGCGAAGATCCGGTAGTCCGGGGCCTTCTCCGAGGTCCGCTCGGCCGGGACGATCTTGGCCTTCACGGTGCCGAGGGCAAGGGTCTTAACGGTACCCACGAAGCCGTTTTAGGTCAGTTGGCAACCGTCTTTCTGAAATGAAGCGGTTGATCCGATAGCGACATTTTCTGAAGGACACTTC
>NZ_JAFCMK010000019.1:0-66880 GCF_018129565.1 Bradyrhizobium sp. AUGA SZCCT0105
CGGCCGCACCCGCACGGCCCGAACCGCCCGCCGCGCGCCCGGCTCCGCCTCCGCCGGCAGCCGCGCCCGTGCGGCCCGAGCCACCCGCCGCGAAGCCGGCACCATCGCCAGCACCGGCACGGCCGGAGCCGCCCGCGGCTGCACCAGCGAAGCCGACCCCGCCACCGCCGGCGGCAGCGCCCGCACATCCCACGCCGACCCCACCGCCGCCGGCGGCAGCACCGCAGCGGCCGGGCACGCCACCGCCCGGCGCAGGACCCGCGCACGCGCCGCCGACCCCAGCACCAAGTGCCACTCCTGCAGCACCGGCTGCCGCTCCGGCAGCGCGCCCAGGCACGCCGGCTGCGACGCCGACGCCAGCCGCACCGGCGGCTCCGGGAGCTGCAACACCGGCGCCGGCCGAGCGCCGGCCTGGTGATCGTCCGGGTGGCGAACGTCCTGGCGGCGCCAAGCAACCGCCGGGCACGCCGCCCGGTGCGACGTCGCCGGCAACGCCCACGCCATCGACAACGACAACGCCTCCCGCAGCAGGCGGACAGCCGCCCGCACGGCCTGGCACGCCCGGCACCCCACCCGCCGTGACGCCTCCCGGCGCGACGCCGACGCCACCGGCGCCGGGTCAGCAGGGACGTCCTGCCACACCGCCCGGAACTCCAGCGACCCCAGGCGCCGCAATGGGCGCTCCCGGCGCGACACCGGCTCCGGGTCAGCCGGGACGCCCGGGCACTCCGCCGGCCGCTGGTGCTGCGCCCGCAGTGCCGTCGGCCCAAGGAGCGGCCATGGGCGCGCCAGCGGCACGTCCGGCCGGCCCCTCGGCACCGGGTGTCGTCCCCGGCTCGGCGGCCGCAACGCCCCCGCCCGACAAGGCGCAATACGCCCCGCCGACGGTCTCGTCCGCGTTCCGGGCCGCGCCAACGGTCACGGCGCCGCTTCCGCCGGCTCCGCGACGTGACAACGTCTCGCCGCTCGCGATCGGTGCCGCCGTCGGCGTCGGCGTGGTGGCCGGTGCGATCATCGGCGGGACCATCGCCGACCTGCACAACCAGCGGCAGGAAGTCGTCGAAGACGGCCGCACCATCTACACCGAGCCGGACCGCATCATCATCCGCGATCCGGGTGGTCAGGCCTATGTGCGCGGCGACGACGTCTATCGCTTCCGCTATGGCGCGCGCGACATTCGCACCGAGACGATCGGCGGCGAGACTCGCACCATCGTGGTTCGTCCCGACGGCAGCGAGATCATCACCGTGGTCGGTCCCGATGGCCAGATGCTGCGCCGGATCCGCAGGGATCCCGGTGGCCGCGAGCTCGTCATCATCGACAACAGCTATCGCGATCCGGGCGCGGTCGGCGGCTTCTATGTCGACCTGCCTCCGCCGGTGGTCCGCATCCCCTATGATCGCTACATCGTCGAGTCCGACAGCGCGGCGCCGGACGTGATCTACGACACCATGGAGGCACCGCCGGTGGATCGGATCGCGCGACGCTATTCGCTCGACGAAATCCGCTACAGCCCGAACGTCCGCATGCTGATGCCGTCGATCGACGTCAACAGCATCAACTTCGACTCCGGCTCCTGGCAGATCCCGCCGGATCAGGCGGCGAAGCTGCAGGCGATCGCCGACGGCCTCAACCGGGCCATCCAGCGCAATCCGCGCGAGGTGTTCCTGATCGAAGGCCACACGGATGCGACCGGCAACGACACCGACAATCTGTCGCTGTCCGATCGCCGTGCGCAGTCCGCCGCCGAGCTGCTGACGCAGCAATTCGGCGTGCCGGCGGAAAACCTGACCTCGCAGGGTTACGGCTCGCAATACCTGAAGGAGCAGACCGACGGACCGAGCCGTATCAACCGGCGCGTCACCGTCCGCCGCATCACCCCGCTGCTCAACGGCGGCACCGCCTCCGCAGCGCCGCCGCGCTGAACCGGCGCGAGATCACGATACGAAATGGCCGGGAGCGATCCCGGCCATTTTTGTTTGATGAAAGCATGCTGCCAGCCACGCAATCGTTCTGCCCCCTCTCCCGCTTGGGGGGGGTGGGGGTCTCTCCACAAGTCACATCGTGGAAGCAGCCCCCACCCGGATTGCATCTTCGATGCAATCCGACCTCCCCCGCAAGCGGGAGAGGTGCAGCAAGTATTCTGTCGCGTCGTTCGTCACTTCCCCGCCCCCAGCCCCAACGCGTCGACCATCACGCGAAACACCTCGGTGTTGTCCATCGCGCCGTGCACGCGCTCGCTGCCCGGCCCGGTCGCGGTGAGGATGACATCCTCGCCGGAATGCACGCTGGCGCCGATCATCGCCGGCAGATTGCCGAAGCGCAGCACGACGCCGGGAACGTCCTTGTATTTGTCGTTGGCCTTGAAGGTGTCGGGCTGATCGCCCTTCACGCTCGGCTCGTTCGGATCGTCGAGCTTCGGCCGGAACGTCTCGTAATGATCCGGCAGGCTGGCCGAGAAGATCGCGAGCCGCCGGCTGACATCGACGCGTGACGGATAGCCCTCGGCATCCGGCGCCGGGTAATTCGGGAAGCCGGCCTTGTCATAGACGCCGACGCGCTCGCGCAGCGGCACGTTCGGTGTCGCGGCCATGTCGTCATTGATGGTGCCGACCAGGCTGTTCGGATGGTTGTGGTCGGCCAGCACGAGGATCAGCGTGTCGTCGTTGCGCGCCTTGGCCCAGTCCTTTGCCAGCCGCACCGCATTGTCGAGCATGATGGTGTCGTAGACCGCGCGCTCCATGTCGAGCAGATGGGCGTATTTGTCGATCAGGCCGGACTCGACCATCAGGAAGAAGCCGGCATCGTGCTTCGACAGAACCGTGAGCGCCGCCTGGACCTGCTCGGTCAGGTCGGGCTGCTCGGGAAATTTCCTGACGCCGCCGCCCTTGAGGAACTTGCGGTCGAGCGCGCCGTCCATGTTGCCGGTGGCGAACAGGCCGAGCAATTGCCGCGTCTCCGGCCGTGCGGTGAGCGCATTCAACTCGCTGGCAGTGGTCGCAACCGGATAACCGGCGTCGCGGAAACGCGCGAGATAGTCGATGTCGTCCTTGCGTTTCGATCCCGCGGCGGATTGCGGCAGGAAGTTCGCGGCGCCGCCGCCCATCAGCACGTCGGGCTTCGCATCGAAATATTGCGCGACGATCGCATCATAAGCGGCGCGGCGGCGGGTATGCGCGACCATCGCAGCCGGCGTCGCGTCCTCGATTTCGGTATTGGTGACGATGCCGACGGCGAGCCCGGACCGGCGCTTGGCAAGACTCGCAATGGTCTCGACCCTGGGATCGTCGAGCGGATCTGGCGTGCGATCGGCATAGACGCCGAGCGCATTGACCGCGGCCTTGTGGCCGGTGGCGTAAGCGCTCGCGGCATTCGCCGAGTCGGTGATGATCGAATCCGAGCCTGCGGTCGCCACCAACGCCATGTGCGGCATGTCGTCGATGGCGAGCTTGCCGCGGCTCTTGCCTTCCGCGATTCCCTTGGAGAGGATTCTGGCGGCGACGCGATGCGCCGGCGACATCCCATCGCCAATGAACAGGATCACGTTCTTCGCCTTGCGCGGCCCGGTGTCGTAGACGGTCCAGGTCACCGTGCGGCTCTGCGTGCCGTCGCTGGCTTCGACCGTGACCATACCGGGCCAAGCGAGCGAGACATCGCGCAGCAACAACGCCGACTGGTCCCGGCCCGCCTCGCGCGCGATGAATGTACCGCTCTGGCCGAACACTGCGGCATAGTCGGCGCCGTTCAGCGTCACCTTCAGCCGGGCCTGATCGACCACGCCGGGAAATTCGACCTTGAAGTCGAATTTGGCGCCGACGAGGATCTCGGCGCGATCGATCGGATAGATGGTCTGGGCGAGCGCCGACGCCGCCGACAACACCAGCGTGACGGCCACGCCGGCCAGTGACTTGATCATGATCGATGCTCCGCCCCTTGCGCACAATGCGCGCCGGGGCGGAGGCTAGTTGCGGCGGATGACGCCGCAATGAGGCGGCGCCGGGACGTATTGCCGCAAGGGGGTCAGCGCGCCATCTGCTGCGGATCGTAGAAGAAGCGCTCCTCGACCAGCTCCTCGCCGCGCCAGGTCTGCCAGGCAACCTCCTCCATGCTGCGGACCTTGCCGTCCTTGCCGGTGAATTCGAAGCGCCAGCAGATCGCCGAATGATCGCCGTCGAGCAGCAGCGGCCCGAGCCGCGTGGTCTTCACACTGGTGACCGCGGCCAGCACCGCCGCCTCACGCGCCGCCAGCGCCTCGCGGCCGACGCGCCATTCGCCGTCGTTCTCCTGGGTGCGGGCATCGGCGGTATAGAAGTTCCTGATCGCACCGACATGGTCGTTGGATTCGACCGTATCAGCGAAGGCTTGCAGCGTCTTGAGTGAGGGCATCGGGCAATCTCCATTTACCGACTAGCGGTCGGCATTTATCGACTGATAGTCGGTAAGTCAACTGGCGCCGATCCGGAACCTGGGCTAGACATTCGCCATGGCAACCCAGGCCGAACGGCGCGAGAAGACCAGAGCCGCGATCGTCAAGGCGGCGCGGCGCATTTTTGGCGAGCGCGGCTTTGCGGCGGCGACGATGGATGACATCGCCAGCGGGGCGCGCGTCGCCAAGGGCGCGGTCTATCATCACTTCGCGACCAAGGAGGCGGTGTTCGAGGCGGTGTTCGACCAGGTCTCGATGGACCTCGTCGCCGATCTCGACCGCATCTCGCGCGCCGAGAACGATCCGCTCGCGGCGATGGCGGCGGGAACGCAGGGCTATTTCGCGGCGTGCTCAAAAGGCCCGACCGGCCAGATCATCTTGCGCGATGGCCCGGCCGTGCTCGGCTGGGAACGCTGGCGCGAGATCGACGCCAAGCATTTCGGCGGCAAGTTTCCGCGCGCGCTGACGGCCGCGATGGATGCCGGCGTGATCGCCAAGCAGCCGGTCGAGCCCCTGGCGCGGCTGCTGCTCGGCGCGGTGACGGAAGCCGCGGTCGCGGTCTCCGCGGGGCCCGACATCGGCAAGACCGGCACGGATTACGCGCGCGCGTTCCGTTCGCTGCTCGATGCGCTCAGGGCGAAATGAAATTGTACAGCAGCTTGCGCTACAAGCTCATAGTCCCGTCATCCTGAGGCGCGAGCTCTTGCGAGCCTCGAAGGATGAATCGGCCACCAGCCGGGCCGCGCATCCTTCGAGGCTCGCTCCGCTCGCACCTCAGGATGACGGAGATGGATTGCCTCTTTGTCGAGTTGCGAACGAGCTCGCCGAGGGCGGACCCGTTCGCCTGCCCGGGACGACACCGAGTTTTTGGCGACCTCAATCCTTGTCGTTCTCGAGCTGAAAAATCTGCGAGCCTTCGCCGCTCGAGAGCAGGCCGGTCTTGTTGTACAGCCCGAGCTTGGCGCGGGTATCGGCGATGTCCAGGTTGCGCATCGTCAGCTGGCCGATGCGGTCGGCCGGCGAGAAGGCGGCGTCCTCGACCTTCTCCATGCTGAGGCGCTCCGGCGCATAGGTCAGGTTCGGACTCTCGGTGTTCAGGATCGAGTAGTCGTTGCCGCGGCGCAGCTCGAGCGTCACCTCGCCGGTGACGGCGCGCGCCACCCAGCGCTGCGCGGTCTCGCGCAGCATCAAGGCCTGCGAGTCGAACCAGCGGCCCTGATACAGCAGGCGGCCGAGCCGCATGCCGCTGATGCGATACTGCTCGATCGTATCCTCGTTGTGGATCCCGGTGACCAGCCGCTCATAGGCGATGTGGAGCAACGCCATGCCAGGCGCCTCGTAGATGCCGCGGCTCTTGGCCTCGATGATGCGGTTCTCGATCTGGTCGCTCATGCCGAGGCCATGGCGGCCACCGATCGCGTTGGCCTCGAGGAACAGCGCGACCGGATCGGCGAACGTCTTGCCGTTCAGCGCGACCGGCTGGCCTTCCTCGAAGCGCACCACGACCTTCTCAGGCTTGACGTCGCAATCGGCGCGCCAGAACGGCACGCCCATGATCGGATTGACGATGGTGATGCCGCTCGCAAGGCTCTCGAGATCCTTGGCCTCATGGGTCGCGCCGAGCAAATTGCTGTCGGTCGAATACGCCTTCTCGGCGCTCATCTTGTAGGCGAAGCCCTGCGCGGTCATGAACGCCGACATCTCGGCGCGGCCGCCGAGCTCGTCGATGAATTGCTGGTCGAGCCAGGGCTTATAGATGCGCAGGCTCGGGTTGGTCAGCAGGCCGTAGCGGTAGAAGCGCTCGATGTCGTTGCCCTTGAAGGTCGAGCCGTCGCCCCAGATGTTGACGCCGTCCTCCTGCATCGCCGCGACCAGCATCGTGCCGGTCACCGCGCGTCCGAGCGGCGTGGTGTTGAAATAAGTGATGCCGCCGGTCGAGATGTGGAAGGCGCCGGACTGGATCGCGGCGATGCCCTCATGCACCAGCTGGGTGCGGCAATCGACCAGGCGGGCCTTCTCGGCGCCGAAATCCATCGCCTTGCGCGGGATCGCGTCGTAATCGGCCTCGTCGGGCTGCCCGAGATTGGCGGTGTAGGCGAAGACCTTGGCGCCCTTCAGCTTCATCCAGAGCAACGCCGCTGACGTGTCGAGCCCGCCCGAGAACGCGATGCCGACTTTCTCGCCGGTGGGCAGGCTTTTCAGAATCGTACTCATGGGACGGTCCAATCGGTCGAAATCGATGAGGTTTCTGGGGTGGCGATATCAAATTTCGGAAGGCGGAGCACGCCTTTAATCAGGCTTCCGTACCGCCGGGCTCGGCCTTGCCGTCCCGGCGCCAGCGCTGCATCAGGCGGTAACCGGGCATTGCCAGCCGTGTCAGCGCGGCATCGACCTGGGCGTCGGTCAGCCGGGTCGCGGCCCAGCGGTAGATCAGCGCATAGAACAGCCAGACGGTGAAGAACGACACCAGGCCCGCAATCGCCACATCGGTGAAGAAGTGCCCGCCAAAGGCCATTCGAAGCCCGCTGGTGACGATGCCAAACACGGTTGCCCCGGCAAAGGCCAGCGGCCGCCAGGCGGGCGGCGTCAGCGCCGCCGGCGCATAGGTCCAGAATGCGGTGGCGCCCTCGCCGGAGAAGAACGAGCAGTTGCGCGGGCAGCCGCCGCGCGGGTCCCACCACGGCATGAATTGCAAATCGCCGCCGAACTGCGTCACGAACACCGGCCGCGGCCGGCCCCAATAATTCTTGAAGGTGAGGTTGGTGAGCACGCCGGCCGAGAGCAGCATCGTGGTGAGCAGGAACACCGCGGCGCGGCCGGACATCAGCATCGGCCGATCCGGCCGGATGAATTTCCAGACGATGGTCACGATCGCCGGCAGCACCAGCGCCCAGGCGATCCACATCGCCGCGTCGCGCGCGAATGACGCCACCGCGTCGAGCTTCAGCGGGAAGGTGTTCTGCGCGGCATCGTAGAACAGCGCCGCCAGCTTCAGGTCAAGCTCGGGATAGATCCCGAACACGAGGCCAATGATGAGCGCGAGCGCCAGCGCGATGAAAAGTCCGGTCCGGTTCATGGCGCGCGGTTTAGCCGAGGCGATGGGGCATGGGAAGTGTGGGTTATCGTCGTCCTGAGGTGCGAGCTCTTGCGAGCCTCGAAGGACGTGATCTTGCTGCGGCCCATCCTTCGAGACGCCGTGCTGCGCACGGCTCCTCAGGATGACGGCGGTGTTTGCGGCCGCGATTGCGACGGCAAGGGCGGGGGCGGTGGCAAGCGGCGCGGCGGCTCGCGCCAGGCGCCGGCGCTGCGGCCGGCGATCAGCCAGTAGACCAGGCCGGCGACGATGCCGGCGCCGGTCATGATCTCCATGTGACGGCGCACGATGCCGTGGAACTGCATCATGTCAGGATCGAACGGAACGAGGCCGAGATAGCAGGCCGCGCCGACGATGGCGCCGCCGACGGCATAGGCCAGCACGCTCCTGATGAAAAGGGCCTCGGTGATCAGCACCACGATCAGCGCGGGCAAGAATGCAAAGCCTGATATGAAGATGAAGCCGAAGCCGAGCACGACGTTGACAGCGCTCTGGTCGATCTGCCCGCCGAAATCGCTGATCTCGGGATACAGCACCGCAACGACCACGATGATCCCGGCCACGAAGCAGGCCATCAGGAAGCCGAAGGCGACGACGAACAGGCGGCCGATCAGGGCCATGCTATAGACTCCCCGTCATTGCGAGGAGCGAAGCGACGAAGCAATCCATCCTTCAGCAAGCTCGGACATGGGTTGCTTCGCTTTGCTCGCAATGACGACGTGGAGAGCGTTGTCGATCACAGCACTCAATCCGTCATCGCCATCGCGCGCAGCGCCTGGCGCTCGCGGGCGGAGAGCTTTTCGGTCTCCGATTTGAGCTGACCGCAGGCGGCGAGGATGTCGCGGCCGCGCGGCGTGCGCACCGGCGAGGAATAGCCGGCGTTGAAGATGTATTCGGAGAACTTTTCGATCTGCTCCCAGTCCGAGCATTCGTAGGCGGTGCCCGGCCACGGATTGAACGGGATCAGGTTGATCTTGGCCGGAATGCCCTTGAGCAGCTTCACCAGGAGCTTGGCGTCGTCGAGCGAATCGTTGACGCCCTTGAGCATCACATATTCGAAGGTGATGCGCCGCGCGTTCGACGCGCCGGGATAGTCGCGGCAGGCCTGCAGCAATTCCTTGATCGGATATTTGCGGTTCAGCGGCACCAGCTCGTTGCGCAGCTCGTCGCGCACCGCATGCAGCGAGATCGCGAGCATCACGCCGATCTCGTCACCGGTGCGCTGGATGTTTGGCACCACGCCCGAGGTCGACAGCGTGATACGGCGACGGGAAATGCCGATGCCTTCATTGTCGCCGACGATCAACAGCGCATCGCGCACCGCGTCGAAATTATAGAGCGGCTCGCCCATCCCCATCATCACGATGTTGGTGACGCGCCGCGTGCCGTCCTCGCGGTCGGCCCAGTCGTTGAGCCGGTCGCGCGCCACCATCACCTGGCCGACGATCTCGCCGGCGGTGAGGTTGCGCACCAGCCGCTGCGTGCCAGTGTGGCAGAACGAGCAGTTCAGCGTGCAGCCGACCTGCGAGGAAACGCACAGCGTGCCGCGGTCGGTCTCGGGGATGTAGACGCACTCGACCTCGTGCGGCCGCTCGACCTTGTCGCCGCTCGGCAGCCGCAGCAGCCATTTGCGGGTGCCGTCGTTGGAGATCTGCTCGGCGACCACTTCGGGGCGGTCGACGGTAAAATGCTTCTCGAGCTCGGCGCGCATGTCCTTCGAGACGTTGGTCATCTCGCCGAAGTTCTTGGCGCCGCGGAAATACATCCAGTTCCAGAGCTGCTGGGTGCGCATCTTGCGCTGCGCGGGCGCCACCCCGATTTCGCCGAGGCGATCGGCGATCTCGGCGCGCGACAGCCCGATCAGCGACGGCTTGGCCGGCGGGACATAGGTCTCGAGCGGAACCTTTTCGACCAGCGCGCTGGCGCCGGACACGGCATGGGTGGTCACGGTGTCGGTCATGAAACCTCAAATAGGCCTTCCAGCCGGTGCTGGAAAGCCGCCAAATACCTCAATTTTGTCCCTCAGAGCCGGTCTTAACGCCGGCAGTCCTGCCCCAGCCGGTCGAGCGCCTGCGCCAGGCCCTTCAGCGAGAAGCTGTCGATCGTCTCGGTGCCCTTCGCCGAGACAGCTTTTACCGTCAGATCGGCCGATTTGCGCATGGCTTCCACCATCCGCTCCTCCTCGGCCGCATTCTTGATCCAGAGGCCGTCGCCCTGGGTGTACATCGCATAGGTCCCGCCGCCGACCTGGAGCGTCGATTCCGAGCCCGGCTTCACGGTGTAGCCGATCATGATCGAGACTTCGTTGACGACCTTCTCGGCCGGGCGGGTCGAGATGAAGGCATAGGCCGGATCGCGCGGCCGGTTCGGCGGGTTGGTCTTCGACGACGACGGCTTGGCGAGCGCAAAGCACACCTTCTTGCCGTTGGGCGATGCGGTGTAGGCGCCCCAGGTGCCGAATTGGCCGATCAGCGTCGGCTCCGCGCCGCCAGCGGCAGCCGCGGCGGCCGAAGGCGCCGGCTTGGCCGCTTCTTTCGCCGCATCTTTCTTGGGCGCAGCCTGCGCCGGCGCGAGGGAGACGATCCCGCACACGACACAAACAGCCAGTGATGTCAGAATCTGCCGCACGGCCAACTGGTTCCCCCATCATTGTGACTGGAAGATGGCCCGGCGATTCCCCTCCGCCGGCTCGGATGGATAACCGGGAAACGCTTTCTTGGGAAGGCAGTTGGGCCCGGACACGCGCGCCGGCCACAGCCGCACGCGCGTCCGTTGATTCTCAGTTCTTGCTCAGCGCTTGTTGTCGCGCATCAGCGCTTGATCAGCTCTTGGTCACCCCTTGGCGCGCGCCGCGCGCTGGCTCTCCCACTGCGCATCGGTCCATTGCAACAGGTCCTCGGCACCGGAACTGCGCAAATGGGCGCCGCCGTCCTGCACCACCATCTCGCCATTGATGTAGCCGGCCTGATCCGAGATCAGGAAGGCCGCGAGATTGGCAAGCTCGGAATGCTCGCCGGCGCGGCCGAGCGGATTGCGCTGCGACCAGGTCTCGCCGCGCGCTTCGGGACGCAACTGCCCGGTCGCGCCTGGCGTCGGGAACGCGCCGGGCGCGATCGCCACGGTGCGGATGCCTTTCGGGCCCCACTCGACGGCAAGGCTCTTGGTCATCGCCAGCACCGCGGTCTTGGCCATCGACGACGGCACTGTGAAGGCACGGCCGGTGATTGTGGAGGTCGAGAGGATCGAGAGCACCACGCCCTTATGCTTGCCTTCGATCCAGCGCCGGCCGGCGGCGAGCGTGCAGTACATCGTGCCATGCAGCGTGGGCGCGAGGATCGCGTCCGCGGCACGGAATGACAAATGTTCGCTCTGCGCAATAAAGGTTGCGGCAGCATTGTTGACGAGAACGTCGATCGGCGCCTCCTGCCAGACCTGATCCATCATCGCCTCGACCGCGGCGCCGTCGCGGATATCGCAGCGCGCGGTCGACACCTTGGCACCGAGCTCGCTGCGGAATTTGCCTGCGGTTTCCTCCAGCAGCCCCTCGCGACGCCCGCAGATGATCAGTTCGGCACCGAGTTCGGCAAAGCGAGCGCCCATCGCCGCGCCAAGACCGGAGCCGCCGCCGGTGATCAGGATGCGCTTTTTCGCTAGCAGGCCTTTTTCAAACATAGTTTGATCCCTCCGCACTGTATTGTCGCTCCGCCGCAAATCCGGCATGAAGCTTGTAGTCCAAGATCTTGCAGCTCTTTCTGCGTCCGAAACTCAGGTGTGTCCATGAAAGCCATCCTCTGCTCGCAATACTGTCAACCCGACGATCTCGTGCTGGCTGACGTGCCCGATCCGGTTGCGGGTCCCGGCGAAGCCGTGATCGCGATCAAGGCGGCGGCGCTGAATTTCTTCGACATCCTGATGATCCAGGGCAAGTACCAGATCAAGCCGCCGTTCCCGTTCTCGCCGGCCGCCGAAGTCGCCGGCGTGATCGAGAGCGTGGGCGCGGGCGTCACTGACCTGAAGGTCGGCGACCGCGTCGTTGCGTCATGTGGCCACAACGGCGCGCGCGACAAGATCGCGCTGCCGGCGAATACGATCGTGAAGATTCCCGACAATCTCGATTACGACCGCGCCGCCGGCATCATCATCATCTACGGCACCGCGCTGCACGCACTCGAAGATCGCGCGAGCCCGAAGCCGGGCGAAACGCTCGCGGTGCTGGGCGCCGCCGGTGGCACCGGCCTTGCCGCGTGCGAGCTCGGCAGGTTGATGGGTCTGAAGGTGATTGCCTGCGCATCGTCGGACGAGAAGCTCGCATTCGCCAAGCAGCACGGCGCCGAGCTGACGCTGAACTACGCCAAGGAAGATCTGAAAGAAGGCCTGCGCAAGCTGACCAACGGCAAGGGCGCCGACATCGTGTTCGATCCGGTCGGCGGCTCCTATGCCGAGGCCGCATTGCGCTCGACCGCATGGGAAGGCCGCTTCCTGGTGATCGGCTTTGCCGCCGGCGACATCCCGAAGATTCCGCTCAACCTCGCGCTGCTCAAGGGCTGCGACATCCGCGGCGTGTTCTGGGGCGCGTGGGCGCGGCTGAATCCGGAGAAGAACCGCAAGAACCTCGAGAAGCTCGTGCAGTGGACCGCGGAAGGCAAGATCTCCTCGCATGTCGACCGCACCTTCCCGCTGTCGCAGACCGCGGAAGCCTTGAAGGTGCTCGCCGGCCGCAAGGCGATGGGCAAGGTGATCCTGCATCCGGGAAGCTGACGACAGACGGCCGCGCACTCTCACCGTCACCCCGGCGCAACGGCTTGTCGTTGCGCCGCGCGCGCAATCGTGAGCAAACCTGTGAACTTTCTCCGAATTTGCGCGCGTTGCCGCAATCAAACCCAAATTTCTCCCGATTCGCAGCGACCGGGGCCGCTTTTTGGGCCCAATCGCAAGGCGATTAAGAGTTCGTAACGGGCGCTCAGGGACCCCAACAAAAACAACAACCAGACACCAGAGATGCCCGATTGTTGCGTCATAGTATCGGGGAAGCATCATCATGGTGGGGAATCCAACACGCGTTCAGGGCAGCGATCCGCCACGCGACGCGATCAACGCGCATATCAACGATCCCGAATTTGCACCTTATCGCTACCGGCGACCACATCGGGCAGCGATCGACATCGGCGCGGACGAACCCGCTCCGCTTTTTCTTTCAAGCCAAATCGATGACGCGGATTGGCACGGGCGCGCCACGATTCCACGTTCGCGCCTTCGCACCGGCCTGCTGACAATTTCGGCCGGCGCACTTGTCGCGGCTGCGGCGGTCGGGCTGTGGTCCATCGGCAGCGTGCGCGACGCGGTCCTGAGCGCCAAGGCCGCGCTGGTCGGCGTCTCGCCGATCGAGGCCCGCGCAGAAATCGCGGAAGCGGTTCGCGCCGTGACCACCGAGGTGTCGCCCGCCACTGCAACCCCGCCGTCGCGCGCGCAGATTGCGGCCGCCTATCAGGAAGCGATCAAGAGCGAAGTCGTTGCGCGCGAAACGCCCGCGGCTGCGCCGATCGAGCCACCACCACCGGTGGCGCCACCGGCAAGACGCCTCGATCCGGATGACATCGCAGGCCTCCTGAAGCGGGCCAACAGCCTGCTTGCGATCGGCGACATCGTATCGGCGCGGCTGCTGCTCGAGCGGGCCGCGGATGCGCAGGACGCGGACGCAGCGCTGCTGCTGGCGCGCACCTACGATCCCGACGTGCTGGGGACCCTGGACAAGCGGAGCATCACGCCCGATCCGGATGCGGCGCGCTTCTGGTATCGCAAGGCTGCCGAACTCGGCTCGCAGCCCGCACAGCAACGCCTCGCGCAATTGCAAAACTAGGCTCATCTCGAGGGACACATGCGACGCTTGTTTGGATTGGTACTTTTCACAGGCATGATGATTTGGGGCCTGGCGGCACGGGCCGAGCAGGCCGAATTCGACCCGGCCAAGGTCAGCGACAGCCTGAAGGCGATCTTTCAGTTCGGCTCGGTCAGCACCAAGCAGAGCCTCAACGCCAACACGGTCACGCTGATCTCCGGCACGATCGGCGGCACCTATGTTCAGTTCGGCGCCGATCTCGCCTCCGTGCTCGACGATGGCAACAAGTTGCGCATTCTGCCGATCGTCGGGCGCGGCTCGGTGCAGAGCGTCGCCGACATCCTGTTTCTGCAGGGTGTCGATCTCGGCATCGTTCGGTCTGACACGCTCGAATATCTCGAGCGGAAGGGCATTGCGAAAGATATCAAGAAGCAATTCACCTACGTGACCAAGCTCTACAACGAAGAGATGCATGTGATCGCGTCGAAATCGATCGGCAATCTCAGGGACCTTGAGGGCAAGACTGTCAGCGTCGACCTTCCCAATGGCGGCACCTTCGTGACCGCGCTGACCGTGTTCGAGCGGCTCGGAATGAAGCCGAAGGTTGTCTATGTCGAGCAGCGCATCGCGCTGGAGAAACTGAAGGCCGGCGAAATCGACGCCGTGATCGTGTGTGGCGGCAAGCCTTACAAGTCCGTGAGCGGCTTCAAGGACGATCGGTTCCACCTGGTGACGGTCAACTACGAGAAGCCGTTGCAGGGCGACTATCTGCCCGCGAGCCTGTCGGCCAAGGACTATCCCAACCTGATTTCGGGCGAGGAGCGCGTCGACACGATCGCCGTTCCTGCCGTGCTTGCGGCCTACAACTGGGCGCCGAACACGGAGCGCTACCACAAGCTGGCTAATTTCGTGGATGCGTTCTTCACAAAATTTCCGACGTTCCAGAATCCGCCGTTCCATCCGAAGTGGCGGGAGGTCTCCCTGTCGGCACCGCTGCCGGGTTGGCAACGCCTGCCGGTGGCCCAGCAATGGCTCGACCGCCATGGCGTCGAAGCCGTCTCGCGCAGCCGTTTCGATGAATTCCTGAAGCAGAGCCCAGCGGCCGCACGTCTGCAGAGCGACGCGGATAAGGAGGCGCTGTTCAAACAGTTCCAGGCGTGGGACGCGGAAAAAAATACGCGTTCTCAACTGCGCACCGGCGAGAAACGGTAGCCCCCCGGAACCCGGATGGAGCGCAGCCTGACCCGGGGCCTCGTGCGTGAGCTGACGCTCTCACCCAGGATTACGCTGCGCTCCATCCGGGCTACGCCTCCAACCTCCGCTTGAAAAGGGGAGGTCGCTTTGCTCGCAGAGCAAAGCGGGTGGGGATCTGCCCTCTCCGCAGATACAGCGTCGCCTGCGGCTGACCCCCATCCCGACCTTCCCCCTGTCAGGGGGAAGGAGAAGAGAGAGCGAAAGTCACTCTACGCCTGCGGTGCTGCCTCTTCCGGCACTCCGCGCTTCAGCGCGGCGCGCGCGGCTTCGCGATGCTCCGAGGTGATGTGGCTTGCCACCATGCGGATCGCGGTTGCGAGCACGGCGGCATCGTCGGTGAAACCGAGCACCGGCAGCATGTCCGGGATGAAGTCGAACGGCAGGATGAAATAGGCGATCGCGCCGAGCAGCGCGGCCTGGACATGGCGCGGCGTCTGCCGGTCGAAGGCGCAGTAATAGGCGGCCAGCAGATCCTCGGCGAACGGCAGCCGCGCCACCACTTTCTTGAACTTGATCCAGAAGCGGCGGCGCACGCTTTCCGGGTCCTGCGCCAGCCGGTCGGCAGGCCCGAATCCCGCGCCGGTATCGGTCGATGGCATCGCGAGGTTCCCTTTGGCGCCGCGCGACGGATCGGCGGCGGACGATGCGAATCTGGGGATGTCAGCCAACCGGCGCAAGGTTGCGCGCAGCCGGGTCAATTGACCCCGAACTGCCTCGCGATCGCGTTCATGGCCTTGGCGAGGTCGATATCGCGCTTGGTCACCCCGCCGACATCGTGGGTCGCCAGCACGACCTCGACCGTCTTGTAGACGTTCTTCCATTCGGGGTGATGGTCGCTCTTCTCGGCGACCAAAGCGGCGCGCGCCATGAAGCCGAAGGCCTCGTTGAAGTCCTTGAACACGAAGGTCTTTGCGATCGCCTCCCGTCCGGCCAGCTCCGACCAGCCGGCCAGTTCCCAAAGCGCGGCCTTCCTTGCTTCCGCTGACAGCCTTTCGACCATGGCAACCCTCCCGTTTGACGCCGACCTTAGCCTAACAACCGGCCTCCGGGTGGGATCCATGCCGAAAATAAGGCCGAAATAGCGTCCTATCGCCGCTGGTAACCATGACGGAGATGTAACATCTGTGGCTCCAGGAATTTGCTACAAATGCCTGATGTGTGCGCGTTGATAGTTTTGCGAGATTGAGCCCCGACGATTGTTTGCGAGATCGATGACAGACGGCTCCGCCAGCATATCGCCCAAGCCGCTGCGCTCTGCAAAGCGACGGCTGATGTTCGTCTTGATCGCGGGCGCGCTCGCCATCATCGGCGCGACGATCGCCGGCTATTATTTCGCGGTGCGTCCGGTGACGCTGCGGATCGCGGTCGGCCCGGCAAGCAGCGATGACCTCAGGGTCGTGCAGGCACTGGCGCAGGCCTTCAACAACCAGCAGCACACCCAGGTCAAGCTCCGCCCGGTGCAGACCGACGGCGCCAGCGCCAGCGCGCAGACACTGGCCGACGGCAAGGCCGATCTCGCCATCATCCGCGGCGATCTCGAGGTACCGAAGAATGCACAGGCGGTCGCGGTCCTGCGCAAGAATGTCGTGGTGATGTGGGTGCCGCCCGCAGCCAAGGGCAAGGGCCGCAAGGCCGCAAAGATCACCAAGATCGCGCAGCTTGGCGGCCGCAAGATCGGCGTCGTCGGCCGCACGCCTGCCAACGTCAATCTGCTGAAGCTGATCCTGCAGCAATACGGCGTCGACCCGATGAAGGTCGAGATCGTGCAATTCCCGGCCAATGAAGCGGTCGAGGCCATCAAGAATCTGAAGGCCGACGCCTATCTTGCCGTCGGTCCGGCCAACAGCAAGCTCACGATC
This sequence comes from Bradyrhizobium sp. AUGA SZCCT0105, assembly GCF_018129565.1. Lineage (NCBI taxonomy): Bacteria > Pseudomonadati > Pseudomonadota > Alphaproteobacteria > Hyphomicrobiales > Nitrobacteraceae > Bradyrhizobium > Bradyrhizobium sp. AUGA SZCCT0105. The sequence continues at coordinate 16,470 of NZ_JAFCMK010000019.1, forward strand.
GATGCGATCACGGCGTCGACCAAAGACGGCGGCGAGCCCACCTTCCTGCCGATCGATGCGTCCGAGGCGATCGCGCAGAACCATCCGGCCTATGAGGCCGCGGAAATTCCCGCCGGCTCGCTCGGCTCGGCCGACCGGCCCGACGACGAGGTGAAGACGATCAGCTTCTCGCACCATATCGTCGCGCGAAAGGGCCTGTCGGACGCGACGGTCGCGGCCTTCACCCGGCAATTGTTTGCGATCCGGCAGTCGCTCAAGAACGATTTCCCGCTCGCCGCCAAGATCGAGACGCCCGACACCGACAAGGACGCCACCATTCCGGTGCATCCCGGCGCGGCCGCCTTCGTCGACGGCGAGGAAAAGACCTTCCTCGACCGCTACAGCGATTACATCTGGTGGAGCCTGATGGCGTTCTCGGCGATGGGCTCGGCCGGTGCATGGTTCGCCGGCTATCTCAAGCAGGACGAGCGCAACACCAACACCTCGCAGCGCGAGCGCCTGCTGGAGATGCTGAAGGCCGCGCGGCAGAGCGATTCGACCGATGAGCTCGACCAACTGCAGGCGGAGGCCGACGACATCCTGCGCCACACGCTCGACTGTTTCGAGCATGGCGCCATCGAGGAGGGCACGCTCACCGCGTTCAACATCGCGCTCGAGCAGTTCCACAACGCCGTCGCCGACCGCAAGGCGCTGCTGCTCAGCATGCCGCAGAATTTGCAGCGGACTGCGAGCCAGTTCAGGGCCGCGGGCACGGCGTAGAGCCGCCACCACTCTATCCGCGAACTCTCTTCGCCTCTCCCGCTTGCGGGGGAGGCCGACGCGCGCAGCGCGGCGGGTGGGGGCTCTCCCCGCGATACGACTCGTGGAGAGAGCCCCCACCCCGCCCTCCCCCGCAAGCGGGAGAGGGAGCCTGGGGCAGGTGCTCCCCTCACGATCTCTGCTGCTCAGACATTCCCGCCCTCCATCCCCCTGTAATCTCTCCGTCATGGAATTTTTCTAGGTCTGTGCTGGCCCGCGGCGCATTGTCGCTGTGACCTGAGGAGGCTCCCCATGACGATCCGGTTCTCGCGAAATCTGACCCGCCGACGCTTTCTCTCCACGGCTGCTGCGGCCGGCGCCGGCGTGATCGCGATGCCTTATCTGTCGCGCGCGGCCGATCGCCCCGTGATCACCCATGGCGTGCAGTCCGGCGATGTCGGCGTCGACGGCGGCGTGGTGTGGGCGCGCGCTGACCGTCCCTCGCAGATGATGGTCGAGGTCGCGACGTCAGACTCGTTCAAGAATGCCCGTGCGCTGCCGCCGATCACGGCGCTGCCGGAAAGCGACTTCACCGCCAAGATGCTGCTGGAGAACCTGCCGTCCGGCCAGGACATCTTCTACCGCGTCCGCTTCCGCGACCTCGCCCATATCGACGTTGTCGGCGAGCCCGTGGTCGGCCGCTTCCGCACCGCGCCGAGTGACCGCCGCGACGTCTCCTTCGTGTGGGGCGGCGACGTCGCCGGCCAGGGCTGGGGCATCAATCCCGACGACGGCGGCATGATCACCTTCGCCGCGATGAAGAAGCATGCCCCGGACTTCTTCCTGCATTCCGGCGACACCATCTATGCCGACGGCGTCATCACCGCCGAGCAGAAGCAGCCCGACGGCAAGATCTGGAAGAACATCACGATCCCGGAGAAGGCCAAGGTCGCCGAGACGCTCGACGAATACCGCGCCGCGCACAAGTACAATTTCCTCGACACCAATCTGCGCGCCTTCAATGCCGAGGTGCCGATCTTCGTGCAGTGGGACGATCACGAGGTGACCAACAACTGGTCGCTGTCGAAGCAGCTGCCGGCCGCCTACAAGGAGCGCGACATCAACGTGCTCGCGGCGCGCGCGGCAAAAGCCTTCCACGAGATGTATCCGATGCGCGAAAGCATCGTCGAGCCGGGCCGGGTCTATCGCACGCTGAGCTACGGCCCGCATCTCGACGTGTTCATGCTCGACGAGCGCAGCTATCGCGGCCCCAACGGTCCGAACCTGCAGGAGACCTACGGCCCCGATGCCTATTTCATCGGGCCGGACCAGATGGCCTGGCTGAAGCGCGCGCTGCTCAACTCGCGCGCCACCTGGAAGGTGATCGCCTCCGACATGCCGCTGTCGCTGATCGTCTATGACGATGCCGCCAACAAGAAGGGCTCGGAAGCCTTCGCGCAGGGCGACGGACCGGCGCGCGGCCGCGAGCTCGAGATCGCCGACATCCTGCGCTTCATCAAGACGGCCGGCATCGCCAACACGGTGTGGTTGACTGCCGACGTGCACTATGCGGCTGCGCACTACTACAACCCGAACAAGGCCCAGTTCCAGGAGTTCGATCCGTTCTGGGAATTCGTCTCCGGCCCGCTGCACGCTGGCACGTTCGGTCCGAACGAGCTCGACAACACGTTTGGCCCCGAGGTGAAGTTCGTCAAGGCGCCGGGCGAAGCCAACCAGAACCTGCCGCCGTCGGCCGGCATGCAGTTCTTCGGCCACGTCAAGATCGACGGCAGGAGCGGACAGATGACGGTCAGCCTGCGCGACCGCGTCGACGCCGAGCTGTGGGCCATCACGCTCGATCCGAAGCCGGTGTAATCAGGTCGCAGCCGCGACGGAACCGGCCTCTCTGTGCTGAACGCCCTTGCTCCAAGGCAGGGGCGTCGCGATTGACGGGGGATGGACCTCGCCGGCCTCTTCCGGTACCGATATCAGAGCCGTTATGCTGGGGGCCCGGAGGGGCGGAGCATGAGGCGCTGCGAATTGATTCGCGTGCTCGGTGGCATCGTCGTGGGGCTTCGGCCGCACCGCTTGCTTGTCGTCGCGATCGCTATGTTCGCGCTGCTGCCGATTGAAGTCAGCGATGCCGGCTGGCTGCCTGATCTCTTCAAGAGCTCATCGAAGCACCCCAAAGCGCCAAAGCGCGCGAAATCGGCAAAGCCGGCCAGATTGGCAAGGCACCACGCGCCGTCAAAGCCACGCGCCACGCGGCTTGCCGCCCTTGGGCCGGTCGCCCTGCCGCCTTCCGTTCCCAAGTCGGCCGCAGCGAAATGCGATCCCTCGACATTGCGGATCGTGCTCGATGTCGGACATACCGCTGAATCGGAAGGCGCGATCAGCGCGCGCAATGTCGCCGAGTTCACCTTCAACCTGCGCCTTGCGCGGCTGATCGAGGAGAAGCTGAAGGCCGACGGCTTTGCCGAAACCAGGCTGCTGCTGACCGAAGGCAAAGCGAGACCCAGCCTGTTCAGGCGGGTCGCCGCCGCCAACAATCTGCACGCGGATCTCCTGCTGTCGATCCATCATGATTCCGTACCCAACAAGATGCTCGAGGACTGGGAGTTCGAGGGAAAGAAGCGCCATTTCAGCGATCGCTTCAGCGGCTACTCGGTGTTCGTCTCCCGCAACAATCCGGACTTCAAGACCAGCCTGCTGTTCGCCGAGCTGGTCGCCAGGGAAATGAAGGCCGAGGGGCTGCAATATGCCGAGCAATACAGCCAGCCCGTCATGGGCCACGACCAGCATCCCCTGCTGAACAAGGACACCGGCGTCTACAGTTACGATAAGCTCATCGTGCTGCGCAGGACCGCGATGCCCGCCGTCCTGCTGGAGGCGGGCTCGATCATCAACCGGGATGAGGAACTCAAGATGGACTCGCCCGAGCGCCGCAACGCGATCAGCAGCGGCGTCGCGTCTGCCGTCAAGGAATTCTGCGAGCCGCGATGGGCGCTCCTCGGCCCGCTCTGACCGCCGAGCGATCAGCTCCTCCCGGCTCAGCCTGGTTTGCCGGCCTTGATCTCCGCGAATTTGGCCAGCGCCTGTTCGAACTTGGGGCTGAAGAGCCACATCGCGTCGAGGATTTCGCGGAAGCTCGCGGATGTCCTTGCCCTGTCGGCCCGACCGAAAGCGAAGACGCTGTTGTTTCGCAGATATCCCATGATCCTGGGCTCGGAAATTCTGTAATTGACGAGGTCCCCTGACTTCAGCGCGGACCTGGTCGGGCTGGGAATGATCTGGATGAGCTCGAAGAGCTTCATCTGATCGATCGGATTGGGCAGCGCCTTTGCGATCGCCGGGACCTGCGGGAAGATATCCGCGTGCTCGTTCATGAGCGCATCGCGCACCGCGGTCCAGTGATTGAACCGGTGATCGAGATTGCCGACGCGCGCTTCTTCCATGTCGTCGCGACGGCGGAGCGCAGGATCGAGGGCCGCGATCGATTGCTTGATGGCGGCCCACTTCTTTCGACCGTTGCGATCTTCGGACGGGCCGGTCTGCAGGCTGCCCTTGTAGGTGTTCGACCGCGCATTTCCGGCATTTTGCTTGCCGCTTGTCTCGGCAAAGAACAGGCCGAGACTGATGCGACCGGCGACCGCGGCGCCAGCGGCATCCAGACCCCTGGCGCGCGCGATCACCGTCGCCAGCTCGACCACGTCCTTGAACGGCGTCTCGGAGCTTTGCGCGTTCGCGGGCGGCGCCTCCATCACATCGAAGAGCTTCCTGTACTCATCGAGCAGCGGCTCGTTGTCGGCGTCGAAATAGGCCGGAGGGATCCCGAATCTGTTGGGTCGTCCAATCCTGGACGGAAGCGCATCGGTGAGATCCTTGTATGCGCTCATCATCTCGACACGGGCAAGGTAGATGGCCTGGCCCGGCAAGTCGGGCAGCGGCTGATGGGAATCGATCTGCGCCCGTCGCTGGCGCAGGATCGAGACGAAGTTCTTCAGGGCATTGTCGTAGGCCTTGAGCGCGGCCGATTGCTCGCTCGTGAGCGCGGCTGGCTCGGCGATGGCTGGAGACACGAAACCGATGGCGACAGCCGAGGCCACCGACGACGGCACCGCACCAGCCATCGGATGCGTTGCAACCGGCGCGAGGAGCAGCCCGAGAGAGAGCGCCGCTGCGGGCGCAGCGGCAGATGTCCTGATCGCCATGACGGCTTTCCCGATGCCTGTGCGTCGCCGAATCCGACAGGTCGGATGGTAGACGACAGACGCACCGACGGCGAGGCCGAAGCCCGGCGATCGGTCAGTGTCCGTTTTTCAGCGCGGCTTCCAGCGCTTCGCTCGAACACGGCTTGGTCAACCGCGGCTTGCCGGCGAGCGATTCCGGCAGCCTGATATCAGCGCCATAGCCGGTGACGAATGCGAAGGGCACTTTCAGCGCATCCAGCCGCTCGGCAACCGCGAAGGTCTTCTCGCCCCTGACGAGGCCGACATCGAGCAGCGCGAAATCCGGTGCGCGCTCGGCGATCAATTCGAGCGCGCGGGCGACGTTCGCAGCGGTGCGCACCGTCCGGGCGCCGAAGCCCAGGATGGCGTCCTCGAAATAGAGCGAAATGATCGGATCGTCCTCGACCACGAGAACGTCACCGGGCATGCCGGCATTGGGGGCGGATTCCATAGCTCGGTGTCCATTGCTTCGATGATGGATGAGAGGACCGGATCAGTCCGGCCGGATGGCCCGCGACCGGCGCCCGAAAGCACGCCGGCTGTTCCCGAAATGAAACCCATCACATCGTAAGCTGCGGCGTCTGTTCACTAGTGCACATAAACCCGGGAACTTTTTCAGTATGGTCGGCGTTGGATTTGCAGGATTTCCCAATGATTGCGAAACGGACCGATTTGGCCGGGACGAATGACCGGCCGTTCAACAACCTGTTGCGCCGGCTCAACGCCGCCGACTACGAACTGATCGCGCCGCATCTTTCGGTGGTCGAGGCGGCGGCCGGCGATCTGCTCTACAATCCCGGCGATGACGTTCAGATCGTCCATTTCCCATGCGGACCGAGCCTTGCGTCCTATCTGGTGGCCAACGAGGATGGCCGCGACGTCGAGACCATCCTGGTCGGCCGCGAGGGCGCGGTCGGCGGCATCGTCAGCCAGGGATTTCTGCCGGCCTTTACCCGCATCACCGTCAAGTTCGGCGGGCCGTTCGTGCGGCTGCCGATCAGCAAGCTCGACGCCGCGAAGCTGACGTCGATCTCGGTGCGCAACATCTTCGCGCGCTATGCCGACTGCATGCTGGCGCAGATCTTCCAGTCGACCGCCTGCAACGCGATCCACTCGATCGAGCAGCGCGCCGCGAAATGGATCATCTCGGCGATCGAGCGCACCAATGGCGATGGCGTGGTGCCGCTGACGCATGAGCAGCTCTCGACCCTGCTCGGCGTCGGCCGCAGCTACACCAGCCGCGTGATCCAGAACTTCAAGGCGGAGGGCGTGCTGGACACGCGCCGCGGCGCGATCGTGATCCGCGACCCCGACAAGCTCAAGCTGCGCTCGTGCCTGTGCAACGACGCAGTGAAGGATCACTTCGAGGAAGTGCTACGCGGGGTGTATCCGAGCGAGGACAACCCGACGAACTAGGCTGGCACACGGCTCACCTCGCCCCGCTTGCGGGGAGAGGTCGGATCGCGCGAGCGATCCGGGTGAGGGGCGAGGCACACGACTCAACAAGCCGCGAGGTGCTCGCCGGATGGAAGCCCCTCACCCCAACCCTCTCCCCGTAAGAACGGGGAGAGGGAGAACCTATATCGCCCAACGCGAAAATCACGCTACACTCGCCCCATGAGTGGGGCTGAACTTCACGCCGTCTTCGACGTCGCAGCATGGTGCGCGGCCGCCGTCGCGATGTGGTGGCTGTCGCGGGTGCGGGGGCTGCAATTCCCGCGGCAATCCTTCGAGCTGCCCTACATCGCCGCGCTGGTGTTCGGCGCCGGCATCGGCGCCTACATCTTCGGCACGCTGAACCTGTGGTTCTCGGGCGTGCCCGGCATCGCCCGCTCGGTCGAGGGCGCGCTGGCCGGCGGCATCGTTGCGATCGAGCTCTACAAATGGCTGCATGGCATTTCGCTACGCACCGGGGCGCGGTTCGCGCTGCCGCTTGCGATCGGCGTCGCGGTCGGCCGGCTCGGCTGCTATTTCGCGGGGCTCGAGGATTTCACCTATGGCAAGCCGACCACGCTGCCCTGGGGCCATGATTTCGGCGACGGCGTCCTGCGCCATCCGGTGCAGCTCTATGAAAGCCTGGCGATGGCGGCGTTCGCGGCCTTCTATGTCTGGGCCGCGCTGAACCGCAACGCCGCATTCATCACCAATGGATTCTACCTCGTGCTGTTCTACTACGGCCTGCAGCGCTTCGTGTGGGAGTTCATCAAGCCGTATGGCGCGCTGATCGGTCCATTCTCGCTGTTCCACCTGCTGTCGCTATTTGTCATGGTTTATGCCGCCGTCATGCTGGCGACGGCCCCGAATGTGAGCTTGAAGCATGAACGCGCCGCTGCGTAAGTCCCGCCCTTACATCTTCTGGGGCCAGACCCAATCGCTTTGCGAGACCTGCCTGGCCTTGGTGCCGACCAAGATCCAGATATCAGGCAACGAGGTCTGGTACGAGAAGCGCTGCAAGCAGCACGGCGTGCAGTCGACCTTGGTCTCGACCGATGCGGCCTATTGGCGGCTGTGCAAGGATTTCATCAAGCCCGGCGACCGGCCGCTGGCCTTCCAGCGCCACACCGAATTCGGCTGTCCCTATGATTGCGGGCTGTGCCCGGACCACGAGCAGCACTCCTGCCTGGCGCTGATCGAGATCACCGAGCACTGCAATCTGACCTGCCCGGTGTGCTTTGCGGAGTCCTCGCCGGCGCGCACCAGCTTCACGCCGCTGGCGAAGATCGAGAAAATGCTCGATGCGCTGGTGGCGAGCGAGGGCGAGCCCGACCTGGTGCAGATCTCCGGCGGCGAGCCGACGCTGCATCCGGATTTCTTCGCCATTCTGGACGCGGTGCGCGCCCGCCCGATCCGTCACGTCATGATCAACACCAACGGCCTCAGAATCGCGCGCGAGCCGGACTTCGTGGCCAAGCTCGCCGAGAACAAGCGCGGGCTGGAAGTCTATCTGCAGTTCGATTCGCTGAAGCGCGAGGCGCTGGTCAATCTGCGCGGCGCGGACTTACGCAAGATCCGCCAGCAGGCGCTGGAGAATCTCGAGCGCGAGGGCGTCTCGACCACGCTGGTCGCGACCATCAAGCGCGGCGTCAACGACGCCGAGATCGGCGATATCGTCCGCCACGCGCTGACCTGGACATGCGTCCGCGGCGTCACGCTGCAACCGGTGCAGGACGCCGGCCGCAACGAGGATTTCAACAAGGACACCGACCGCATCATGCTGTCGGAGATCCGCCAGCACGTGATCGAGACCGGGGTGTTCGGCGACAAGGACATGATCCCGCTGCCGTGCAATCCCGAGAGCATCTCGATCGGCTACGGCCTGCGCAACGGCGACAAGGTGCTGCCGCTGACCTCGCTGATCCCGCAGGAACAGCTCGTCGCCGTGATGCCCAACACGATCAGCCCGGAGAAATATCCGGTGCTGCGCGAAAAATTCGTCGATTTGTTCTCGCTGTCGTCGGGACCGCTCAACACCTCTGAGCGAGTCTGCGAATTGCTGTGCTGCCTGCCGAGCTTCGAGGTGCCGGACGGCCTCACCTACGAGAACGTGTTCCGCGTCACCATCGTGCAGTTTCTCGACCGCTTCAATTTCTGCGTCGGCAACGTCAAGCGAAGCTGCATCCACTTTGTTACCGAAAGCGGCGCGATCATCCCGTTCGACACCTACAACCTGTTCTATCGCGACAGAAAGATCGACAGCATCCGCGCGAGCCTGGCCGGGCAGACCTACCGCGAGGCGCGGCAAGGTGACGGGGTGCCCCGATGAGCGACGACCGCCCCATCAATCCGGATGGATCTCCGCCCTCGCTGCCCCCGCCGCTCCCACCGCAACGTGGCGGCTGCGCGACTGCGTTCATGGTGCTGTTCGGGCTGATCCTTCTTCTGCCCGGGCTTTGCGCCCTCCTGTTCGGGTTCGGCGTCCTGAGCGAGTCGAGAACCGATCCCTCCATTCTCTTCCTGATCCTGCTCGGGCTCGCGGTCTGCTTTGCCGGTGTGATGCTGATCCGCGCCGCGATCAAGGGGAGCTAGGCATGTCACCGCGCAACAGACGCTGCATCTGACGGGCGATGAACGACGCCGACAGGCCGATCCCGAAGGGGCGATGGAAAGGTCCACCCGAAGGACCTCCGGACCACGTGCGGCCGCTGGTCACCGCGCCGGGCAGCGGCTGCGCGACGTCGTCACTTGTCATCGCCGGTCTCGCCCTCGCCGTCGTGGGGCTGGGCTGCCTGACCCTCGGCGTGATCATCAGCGGCGGCCCCATCGGCGCCAACCTCGGCATCTTGTTCGGCGGCCTCGCAGCTGGCGTTTGCGGTCTCGCTTTGACCTTGGCGGCCGCCCGCCAGCCGGCTCAACAGGAGCAGACCGAGACGTCGAGGGCCGGCTGCCTGTGGGCGCTGATGGCGATTTCCGGAAGCGTGATGCTCCTTCCCGGCCTCTGCTCTATGCTATTCGGAAGCGGTTACCTCACCGATTCAATATCGGGAGCAGCATTCCTTTCCAGCGGCTATTTCACGATTTTCCTGAGCGGTGCGTTGATCGGCGCAATGGGCGTGGGACTCCTGTGGTGGGTCATTGCCCGCGCAACCTTGAAAGCTGGCTTCACGATGATGATCGGCAACGTCTTGCTGCTACCGGGCTTCTATTTCGCTCTTTTCGGCGCCAGCCGCGGCCACGTCCGCACCTTGTTGGTGATCGGCCTTCCAGTTGCGGCATCGGGAATTCTCTTGCTCCGAAGAGCCATGCAGCGCCGCCTTCGCAAGGGACCAGATAATTCTGGTCTGGACCTGGCCCCACCGAACCTTGGATAGATCAATCGAGTGCAACATTGACTAACAATTACGACACGCCCCCGCCAACAGAGCCGCCGTGGCGAGAGCCGCGCCTGCCGCCCGGCTGCACCATCTTCATGCTGATCATCGGAGTGCTGCTGCTGATCCCGGGCGCCCTCTGCGTGGTCCTCAGTGTCACTCTGGGTGGGTCCAACGACCCGATCACCGGGCTCGCGGTGCTGGTGACGCTTGGCGGGCTCGGGCTGATTGTGTTCGCGCGGGCGCAGAAGCGGGGCTGAATCGGCCCCGAAAAGCCCCTCAAAACCGGCTTCCGGAGCGAAAATCAGGCACTTAAACCGCCAATAAACCGTTGTTTTTTGGCGTTTTCTGACTATATTGCGCCGCAACGCGCAAGGTGCCCGGTCCTCTGACCGGGCTTCCTTTTTGGGGTGATGCGTCCCCGTCAAATTTCTTGGGTATGAGCGTGATCCGGGCCCCGATTGGGCCACGTGAGCGAGCGGCCGGCCAAACTGGTCCGGCGAGATCGCGCATCTGACCATTGCACGACCAGAAGAAGAGCCATGAACCTTCGTAACGTCGCCATCATCGCCCACGTCGACCACGGCAAGACCACGCTCGTCGACCGCCTGCTGCAGCAATCCGGGACCTATCGCGAGAACCAGAAGGTCACCGAGCGCGCCATGGACTCCAACGATCTGGAGCGCGAGCGCGGCATCACCATTCTGGCCAAGGCGGCCTCGGTGCAGTGGAAAGATACCCGCATCAACATCGTCGACACCCCCGGCCACGCCGATTTCGGCGGCGAGGTCGAGCGCATCCTCAACATGGTGGACGGCGCGCTGGTGCTGGTCGATGCCGCCGAGGGCCCGCTGCCGCAGACCAAATTCGTGGTGTCGAAAGCGCTCAAGGTCGGACTGAAGCCGATCGTCGTGATCAACAAGGTCGACCGCCCCGACGCGCGCCCGACCGAAGTCATCAATGAGGTGTTCGACCTGTTCGCCGCACTCGATGCCTCCGAGGAGCAGCTCGACTTCCCGATCCTGTACGGGTCGGCCAAGCAAGGCTGGATGGGCGACAGCCCGGAAGCTTCGCATGACGCCGGCATGCAGCCGCTGTTCGACCTGATCGTGCGCCACGTCGCGCCGCCGAAGGTCGAAGAGGGCCCGTTCCGCATGATCGGCACCATCCTCGAAGCCAACCCCTATCTCGGCCGCATCATCACCGGCCGCATCTCATCGGGTTCCATCAAGCCGAACCAGGCCGTGAAGGTGCTTGGCGCCGACGGCAAGACCATTGAGCAGGGCCGTATCACAAAAATCCTGGCCTTCCGCGGCATCGAGCGCACCCCGCTGGAGGAAGCCGACGCCGGCGACATCGTCGCGATCGCGGGCCTCACCAAGGGCACCGTCGCCGACACCTTCTGCGACCCCACGGTCGAGACACCGCTGCCGGCGCAGCCGATCGATCCGCCGACGGTGTCGATGTCGTTCATCGTCAACAACTCGCCGCTCGCCGGCACCGAAGGCGACAAGGTCACCTCGCGCATGATCCGCGACCGCCTGCTGCGCGAGGCCGAGGGCAATGTCGCGCTGCGCGTCGTCGAGGCCGCCGACAAGGATTCGATGGAAGTCTCCGGCCGCGGCGAATTGCAGCTTGCGATCCTGATCGAGACCATGCGCCGCGAGGGCTTTGAGCTCTCGGTGTCGCGCCCGCGCGTCGTGCTGCAGAAGGACGAGGCGACCGGTGCGTGGCAGGAGCCGATCGAAGAGGTCGTGATCGACGTCGACGAGGAGCATTCCGGCGTCGTCGTGCAGAAGATGAGCGAGCGTAAGGCCGAGATGATCGAGATGCGCCCGTCCGGCGGCAACCGCCTGCGGCTGGTGTTCTACGCACCGACCCGCGGCCTGATCGGCTACCAGGGCGAACTGCTCACCGACACCCGCGGCACCGCGATCATGAACCGCATCTTCCACGGCTATGCCGCCTACAAGGGCGAGATCCAGGGCCGCCGCAACGGCGTGCTGATCTCCAACGACCAGGGCGAAGCGGTGGCCTATGCGATGTTCAAGCTGGAAGATCGCGGCCCGATGATGATCGAGCCGGGCTGGAAGGTCTACAAGGGCATGATCGTCGGCGAGCACACCCGCGACAATGATCTCGAGATCAACGTCCTGAAGGGCAAGCAGCTCACCAACATCCGCACCACCTCGAAGGACGAAGCCGTGCGCCTGACGCCGCCGATCCGGATGACCCTGGAAAAGGCGCTCGCCTATATCGAGGACGACGAGCTCGTCGAGGTGACGCCGAAGTCGATCCGGCTGCGCAAGAAGCATCTCGATCCGAACGACCGCAAGCGCGCCGAAAAGGCCAAAGAGGCCGTAGCTTAAGCCCGTCTGTCATGCCCCGGCTTGACCGGAGCATCCAGTACGCCGCGGCCTATCGGCTCTATCATCGCCGTCTCTGGAATAATGGATCACCCGCATACGCATGCGCGGGTGATGACAGTTATGCGCGTGGTGGCTTCAGGCGTCTTTCCAGACGTGCTAGAGCCGGGACATGAGTTCGCTTCCCTCCACGGTCGATGTTGCCGTCATCGGCGCCGGCGCTGCGGGCCTCGGCGCCGCGCATGCGCTGAAGGGCACCGGCCTTTCCACCATCGTTCTGGAAGCCCGCGACCGCCTCGGCGGCCGCGCCCATACGATCCAGGCTGCGCCTGACGTGGTGTTCGACGTCGGCTGCGGCTGGCTGCATTCGGCCGACCAGAACAGCTTTGTCGGCATCGCCGAACAACTCGGCTTCGAGCTCAACAAGGACCTGCCGCCGTGGCGCGAGCGCGCCTATGGCAAGGCGTTCCCGCAGGCCGATCGCGACGCATTCATGCTTGCGCTCGACCAGTTCTACGATCGCATCGAGCAGGCCGCGCGCGGCGACAAGGACGCATCCGCCGATCGTTATCTCGAGCCCGGCAACCGCTGGAACCCGATGATCAATGCGATCTCGACCTATGTGAATGGCTGCGAGCTCGACCAGCTCTCGATCCTCGACTTCGACGCCTATGAGGACAGCAACGTCAACTGGCGCGTCAGGCGCGGCTATGGCGCGCTGGTCGCGGCCTATGGCGAGCAAGTAGCGGTCGCGCGCAACTGCGAGGTCCGGCTGATCGACCACGCCGGCAAGCGCCTGCGCATCGAGACATCGCGCGGCGTGATTGAGGCGGACAAGGTGATCGTCACCGTGCCGACCAATCTGATCGCCGACGAGGCGATCCGCTTTTCGCCTGCGCTGCCGGGCAAGCTCGATGCCGCGCGCAGCCTGCCGCTCGGCCTCGCCGACAAGGTGACGCTGGCGCTCGCCGAGCCCGAGGCGCTGCCCAAGGAAGGCAATCTGCGCGGCGCCACCATGCGCACAGAGATGGGCACCTATCACATCCGCCCGTTCGGCCAGCCCTGCATCGAGGGCTTCTTCGGCGGCCGTTTTGCGCGAGAGCTCGAGGACGCTGGCGACGGCGCCATCGCCGCCCACAGCATCGACGAGATCGTCTCCTTCCTCGGCAATGATTTCCGCCGCAAGCTGAAGCCGCTCAGCGAATCCCGCTGGGCGCATGACCCGTTCGCCCGCGGCTCCTACTCGCACGCATTGCCCGGCCACGCCGACAAGCGCGCCGTGCTGGCAACACCGGTCGACGGCCGGCTGTTCTTCGCCGGAGAGGCCACCTCGCCACACTTCTTCTCGACCGCGCATGGCGCGCGGGACAGCGGAGAGCGGGCGGCGAAGGAAGTGATGGCTCTAACTAACCAACGAAAATAATCCCCCGACACCCGTCTCACTTCTTGAAAACGACGTCTCTGTGAAACTTTAGATAGTGCGGGTTTGGATAGAGGGTTTGATCTTTCGGGAGGTTTATCAGTCCGCTTTGATTAAGAAGCCTAACGGCGTCTTCGGGAACGTGGTTCTTAGAAACTAGTATCTTGTAATCATCGCCAATCGAAATCAGCCCTCGATCAAACATCCAGTGCACCGTTCCGGACAACGCCAGCCCATTCCGAACAGAGTCAGGTCCGTTTGATGCCACTGGCTGAATGTGTGCCGCCTGCACTTCAGGGCGGCCTCCACCGTTGATCAATCGCAAGCCCGTGATGGCACATCTATTGGAGTACGCCGCTCGCACGCTGTGCATAAAGGATTTCTCTCGAAACGGCCGAGAGATAACCATTTCGACAATTGGTCGTTCAAATGGCGTGGGCGGTTCTGAGTATCCGGGCGGCGACGGCACCTGCAGCGAAGGAACCTCGCTAAGAATCGGAGCAAAGCCAGCTCGCAAGATTCGGTCGAATTCGCTATCCGGGATCAGACGCACAGCCCGACCAAAAGCACCTTTGTTGGTGCTGCCGTCTTCTTTCTCGAGTGCGCTCTCGTAGTACTCGCCTTGCTCTTGAAACGGGACGACCGTATCGAAGTCCAGATACGTGGCGCTATCGATGATTGCAAAGTAGTGATCGGGTAATTCGACATCCTCGATCACCGAATTGACGCGAGCTACACCGAAATAGGACTGGCGACCTCCCCTACTCGATAGCTCGGCGCTTGACCTTCGTGGTTCGTAGTAGACGATGTAGTCACCGACGGTCTGCTGAACATAGTTAAGATATGTGCGCGGAAAGTGGTACCTCTCCTCAGGCAGGTCCTTATAGCTCGGAGTAACCTTGGACGTGAAAACTGCCTTGGTCATAAAACAAAACCTTCGCGCCTAACTATCTCAGCCTCCTTCAATCTAAAGTGGCTCTCGCTATTTGGATAGCCGCCGACGCTTCGGGCCTCTACTCCAACACCCGCGCCCGCATGTCCGCATCCGGCACAAAGCACGTCTCGTACTTCCCGAATATCTTGTAACGGTTGCGTGCGACGAGGCTGTAGACCGCATCGCGCAGCGGTTTGGGCACCGCGAACAGCTCGCGGGTCCAGCGCCAGCCCGGGAGATGGCTCAGCACCGTCAGTGCTGCGTCCGACTTCATCCGGGCGATGCCGCCATGGACCACGGCGTTGGTGTCGGGGTCATCAGGGTCGATACCAAAAGTCTTTGCCAGCCGCGTGCCGTAGTCGGACTGGATCGGCGTGAAGCGGAAGCGGCGCGTTGTGTCGCGGGCGATGACGAAGCGAACCCAGCGTGAGCAGAAGATGCAGACGCCGTCGTAGAGGATCACGTCGTCATCCGGCCACTTGCTCATCTTGATTTCCTTCGACGCGTTTTCTTCACGCGAACCGGTTCCCACTTCGCTCGAAAACGCTACCGGTTATCCAACATCAGCAGCGCGACCAGCATCAGCACGATTGCAGGCCCGGTCTTCACCAGCGCGCCGAGCGGCTCGATCCAGAGATCGGGCGTCAGGATCGCCGATCCGGCCATATAGCCGAGCGAAGCGATGATGCCTGCAACAAGACCGAACGCCGCGGTGAGGCGGAAGGCGATCAGTACGCCGATGCTGATGTCCATCAGGCTGGTCAAGACCGTCACCGGTCCGACCAGGGCAGGCGGGAAATGGTGCGCGCTCAGGATACCGGCTGCGGCGTCATAGGAGACGACCAGCGCGATGAAGCCGGACGCAACCCAGAACAGCACGAGGCTTGCGAAGATCAGCGCCTTGATCAGGAACAGCCGGGCAAACCATTTGTCCTGGATGGTCGCCGGGCGGCCGCCGACGGCTTGCGCGATCGTCTTCGGCACGATGCCGGTCGCGGTCATCCAGGCTGTGGGATCGCCGGTGACGCCGCGGCGCAGCTCGGCGATCGCGTTGGAGCGCAGCGGCGGCATCCACCCCAAGCGGCTCGTGAGATCGCCGAGACGGGCGCCGAGATCGATCAGCAACGGCGGTGTCGGAAGCCGAAAATGCTTTGCCGTGCCGAACGACCAGCGGAACTGGGCGATGACGCCGCCGAGCGAGATCGGCTGTGGCTGCATCAAATCCCATGTCACCGATCGCACCGCTGCATCGGCGATGTCACGCGTCGCAAGCCAGGCGATGGTGGCGGCGATATCCTCGACCGCGACCGCCTGGAACGGCGTCGCGGCCTCGTCGGCCGGCAAATCGACCGGCAGCGCCGCCAGCGCGCGCAGCATGGCGCTGCCGCCATAGGCCGAAGGCGCGATGACGAAGCCCGGACGCAGGATCGCGTGCGCGACCCCGGACGCCGCGATCAGCCGTTCGGCCTCGCGTTTGGTGGTACTGAAGGCGGTACGATCCTCACTAGCCGCGCCCGGAATCGAGATGTGCACGAGACGGATGGCGCGGTGGCTGTCGCTGACAGCCTGCAACAGCCGCGCCACGAAGTCGCGATGCACCGCGCGGGTGTCGCTGCCCAGACCATCCTGCAAAACGCCGACGCAATTGACGACAATGTCCGCCTCGTGGGTGCGAAGCAGCTGCGTCAGCGCAGCGGCATCCATCGACATCACGGGGAGCTCGAGGTCGGCCGCGCTCATCTTTTGTGCAGGCGTGAAATGCCGCGCGATCCCGATCACATGAAAGCCGCGCGCCCTCAGATCGTCGGTGATGGTGCGCCCGATCAATCCAGACGCGCCGAGCACGAGGATGTTGTGTGATGCGTCGTCACTCATGGGAATAGGATCATGCGTCAAAATGGCTTCGCGATCATCAGCCACAGGATGATCATCACCGATCCGAAGCCGGGAATCCCGAACAGGAACCAGCGGCGAAACAGCGCAAAGTAGCGCGGCGGCAGCGGAAGACCCTTCTCTGCGGCCGCCCGCGCGAGGTCGCGCATCTCCATCTGCATGAAGATGACGGGAACCCAGAACGCGCCGGCCAGCGCGTAGAGCGCCAGCGAAACCAGCAGCCAGCGCTCGGTCAGGCTTGTGGCCGACAGCATCATGAGCAGTCCACCGCTCACCGGCTGCAGCAGCACGGCGCTCAGCGTGAAGATCATGTCCGCGATCACGACGGTCGCCGCCGTGCGCGCGATGAAAGCCGCATCACGCGTGCGATGCGCGGCCAGCATGAAGAAGGCGATGCCGGTCCCGGTGCCGAGGATCACGATGGCGCCGAGCAAATGCAGATATTTGATCAGGAAGTAGAGCGTCATCGCAGTCCGCTCGTGATCAGGCCGGTCCCGGCGCGCAACAATACCGCCGCTGCCATAGGCCGGGTACGCGCGGAAATCCACTGCGGCGGCGCGGAAGCAGAACGCGCGATGCACCCGCGTTGCGCCTGGATTCGCTCGCAAAATTCCTGCGACGAATCAGCGCCGAACGGCCTATTTCCGAGCTGCGGCATTGTCATACAGCGCTCGCGATCCACGCTTTGCACAGGCCGGGATCGGCGATCGGTCCCGCGAACCCGGCGAGTGTCCTCTTTCGGTACAAGTTTTCATGACACTGATGCAAAAAATCCACACGTTAACCGATAATTAACGATGGACCTTGAAGGCGGCCCTCCGACTTGCTTTGATTACAAGCATGAGCACAACGCTAATCGAGGTCCGGCCGGCCAAAGCTGCAGACGCAGCCTCGGTGGCGTCTACCCATGACGAAGCCTGGCGCTCGGCGTATCAGGGAATCATCCCCGGCGCCGAACTCGAAAAGCTGATCAATCGCCGTGGCCCGCAGTGGTGGGACAGCGCCATCCGCAAGGGCAGCCGCGTCAGCGTGCTGGTGTTCGGCGACCGGATCGCGGGCTACGCCAATTACGGTCGCAACCGCGCCCGCAGCCTGCATTTCGAAGGCGAGATCTACGAACTCTACCTGCGGCCGGAATTCCAGGGTCTCGGCTTCGGCCGGCGCCTGTTCGCCGCCGCCCGCCGCGACCTCCTGCAGAGCGGCCTGAAGACCATGGTGATCTGGGCGCTCTCCGACAACGAGCCGGCGACCGAGTTTTACCGCGCGCTGGGCGGCCGCATGGTGGCGCGCTCCTCTGAGCGGTTCGGGCCGAAGTCGCTCGACAAGGTCGCTTTCGCCTGGTCCAACTGAAAATCCTGCTTCTCTCGCAGCTGCAGCAAGGCTAAACAGCCTGAGCGTTTGCGCGTGACGGTCAGCCCGGCTCCCAAGGCCAGGCTTGAAGCTGTTTCGCGGCCTGGCGGCGCCAAGCAAAAAATCACATCCTTCTCAACTTCCAAAGGCCACGCGGAGCAATCCATGCGTATCGACGCCATATCGATCGGAAAAAATCCGCCCCACGACGTCAACGTCATCATCGAGGTTGCCGTCGGCGGCGAGCCCATCAAGTACGAAATGGACAAGGAGGCCGGCACACTGGTGGTGGACCGCTTCCTCTACACGCCGATGCGCTATCCCGGCAATTACGGCTTCATCCCGCACACCCTGTCGGGCGACGGCGATCCCTGCGACGTGCTGATCGTCAACACCCGCGCGATCGTGCCGGGTGCCGTGATGAGCGTCCGCGTGGTCGGCGTGCTGCTGATGGAGGACGAGGCCGGCGGTGACGAGAAGATCATCGCGGTGCCGTCGTCGAAGCTGACCCAGCGCTACGACAAGGTGCACAACTACAGCGATCTGCCCGACATCACGCTGCAGCAGATCCAGCACTTCTTCGAGCACTACAAGGATCTCGAGAAGGGCAAATGGGTGAAGGTGCTGCGCTGGGGCGACGCCGAGGAAGCCCGCAAGCTGATCCTGGAAGGCATCGAGCGCGCGAAGAAGAAGTAGGCACGCTGCTTAGACTCCCTCGCCCCGCTCTTGCGGGGTCGAGACGAGCGAAGCTCGCTCTTAAAGGGCTGGGGTGAGGGGCCGCCTCCGCGAGTTGCGAACGTCGGGAGACCTGTACCCCCTCACCCGGATTGCATCTGGCGATGCGATCCGACCTCTCCCCGCAAGCGGGGCGAGGTAAGAACTCACACCGCAGGCGCCGGCAGGCCGGCAATCGCGCAGGCGGCGCGCAGCGTGTTGACCAGGAGGCACGCCACCGTCATCTGGCCGACGCCGCCAGGCACCGGCGTGATCGCGCCGGCGACGCCGAGCGCTTCCTGGAATGCGACGTCGCCGACCAGCTTCGGCTTGCCGCCGGGAACCGGAATGCGGTTGATGCCGACATCGATCACGGTCGCGCCCGGCTTCAGCCAGTCGCCACGCACCATCTCCGGACGGCCTACCGCCGCATAGACCAGATCGGCCTGGGCGCAGAGCTTCGGCAGATCGCGCGAGCGCGAATGCGCGATCGTCACCGTCGCGTTCTCGTTCAGCAGCAATTGCACCAGCGGACGGCCGACCAGATTGGAGCGGCCGATCACGATCGCGTTCATGCCCTCGAGCGAGGGGTGCACGCTCTTGGTCAGGATGATGCAGCCGAGCGGCGTGCAGGGCGACAGCGCGGCCAATCCGCCGGCGAGCCGGCCGGCATTGTTCGGATGCAGGCCGTCGACGTCCTTGGCCGGGTCGATCGCATTGATGATGGTCTCGGTGTGCAGCGATTTCGGTAGCGGCAGCTGCACCAGGATGCCGTGCACCTTCGGATCGCGGTTGAGCTGTGCGATCAGCGCCAAGAGATCGGGCTGCGACACATCCTCCGGCAGCTTGTGCTCGAACGAGGCCATCCCTGCGGCCTGGGTCTGGGTGTGCTTGCTGCGGACATAGACCTCGCTCGCCGGATCATGGCCGACCAGCACGACGGCGAGCCCCGGCGTGAGCGCATGGTCGCGCTTGACGCGGGCGACCTCGTCGGCGACGCGGGCGCGAAGCTCGGCGGCGATGGCTTTTCCGTCGATGATGCGGGCAGTCATGTCAGTCCCTTGTTTCCTGCTGGGTCAGCTTCCTCAACATTTCGCCAAGCCCTTTCGGGTCGCCGTCCACCGCCACCTGCTTCAGCCGCGAGGTGGCGCCGGACAACAGCTTCACCCTGGCCTTGGGCACGCCGAGCGCCTTGGCCAGCAGCTCGGTCACCGCACGGTTGGCCTCGCCGCCTTCCGCAATGGCGCGGACCCGCACCTTCACCACCGAGCGGCCATTGGCCAGCGTTTCGATCCCGTCGATGTCGTCGCGGCCGCCACGCGGCGTCACGCGCAAGGCGATACTGATGCCCCCGGTGGAATAGCGCCAAGGATCCATCGCCAGGGCTCCATCAGCAAGCGTCGATCGCGAGGATCAGATCACGTTGGGATAGATGTAATAGGCGATCACCCGCTGGATGAACATGATGATGAGGATCACGATGATCGGCGAGATATCGAGACCGCCCAGATTCGGCATCACGTTGCGAATCGGCCGCAGCACCGGCTCGGTGATCCGGTACAAGAACTCGGCCACCGCGGAGACGAACTGGTTGCGCGTGTTGACCACATTGAAGGCGATCAGCCAGGACAGGATGGCGGAGGCGATCAAGAGCCAGACATAGAGGTCGAGGACGATGATGACGATGTCGAGAACAGCGCGCATATGATGGGGGCTCGCGGGTGGGACGACCAGGTGAAGCGCAACGAGACCGGACTGAACCGCCAGCGCGCTTCTCGTTTGAGCAGGATCTTTTCGGAAAGCCGCCATTTTCGCTGGCGCGGCCCGCCGGGTCCGGATCATGTTCTAAATATCGGTTCATCCCCCCGCAAACAAGGGAAGTTCCCGGCGGGACGGGCCGAAAACCGTTGTTTCACCGTTCTTGACTTGACCTTGGGCGGGACTGTAAATGGCGCCCGACTGACGGCCGGGATACTCAGCAACACCCGGCCGCAATGGGGCCATAGCTCAGCTGGGAGAGCGCGTCGTTCGCAATGACGAGGTCGGCGGTTCGATCCCGCCTGGCTCCACCACGCTTCGCCCTTCGGGCTACGCGTGGCGCAGCCGCGCAGACCCGAAGGGTGAAGCGTGGTGTCCGGCGAAGCCCGAAGGGTGAAGCGTGGTGTCCGGCGAAGCCCAAAGGGCGAAGACGGACCTTATCGTCGCCAATCCCCTCTCACGTCCCCGTAAACCGCGGCGGGCGCTTCTCCACAAAACTCGCGACGCCCTCCCTGAAATCATTGCCCTTGAGCGCGATCTGCATTTCGCGGTTGGCATCGATGGTGGCTTCGGCGAGCGTCTGGAACGGCACGTCGTAGACCTGGCGCTTGATCACCGCGATCGCGCTCGGCGAGACGAAATCGGCGAGATCGCGGGCATAGGCATAGGTTTCCTCGCGCAACTTCTCCGGTGCAGAGAGCCGGTTGACGAGGCCGATGCGCAGCGCCTCCGCGGCCGACACGCGCCGCGCCGACATCAACAGATCGAGCGCGTTGGCGTGGCCGACGATGCGCGGCAGCATCCAGCTGATGCCGTGCTCGGCGATCAGGCCGCGCCGCGCGAAGGCGGTGGTGAACACCGCGCTGTCGGCCGCGAAGCGCAGGTCGCAATACAGCGCATGGACCAGGCCGATGCCGGCCGTGGCGCCGTTGAGCATCGCGATCACGGGTTTCTTGATGGCGGGGTAGTAGGCGTAGCGCGTCTGCCAGTCGGCGCGGCGGTTCATGTCGAACGGGATGTTCTCGCCGCGCCGGACCTCGTTGGGGTCGATCCCCTTCAGCGCTTCCATGTCGGCGCCGGCGCAGAAGCCGCGGCCCGCGCCGGTCAGCACGATGACGCGAACATTGTCGTCATTGGCCGCCGCCTCCATCGCGTGGCGCACGTCGCGCTCCATGATCGCGGTCCACGCATTCATGCGGTCGGGGCGGTTCAGCGTGATGGTCGCGATCCTGTCGCTGACCTCATAGAGGATGTGTTCGTAGCTCACGACGATCTCCCTGTGCTGTGTTTGTCTTGTTGTTCTGAGTTCGCGCGACCATGCGGCGCCGCGCGCAGCCGTTGCGAGACTAGCACAGAAGCGAAAATGAAAAGCCGTGTTGTGTGACGCGCGAAATTCCGCGCGGCGGCTATTCCGCAGCCTGCAGCATGACCGGCCGCGGCACGCGCGCGATCCAGCCGTCGATGAAATGCTTCAGCCATGCGCGCTCGGCGGCATCGTGCACGGCGCGCTCGGCGAAGTGCAGATGACCCGGCTGCGCGCCCGGCGAATCCATCCGCGCGCAACCGCGCGTGGTCCAGCGATGCATCATGGCGTAGGTCACGTCGGGATGGAATTGCAGGCCGAAGGCGTTGCCGAGCTGGAACGCCTGCACCGGGAAATCATCGCCCGCTGCGAGCAGGTCCGCACCCGTGGGCAATTGAAAGCCCTCGCCATGCCAGTGATAGACCCGCGCCGGCCAGTCCTGGCACAACGCGCGGCCTGCCTCCGTCGGCCGGACCGGGTAATAACCGACCTCGACGCGGCCTTGCGGATGCGCCGCGACCTTGGCGCCGAGTTGCCGCGCCAGCATCTGCGCACCGAGGCAGATGCCGAGGAACGGGCGCTGCTCGCGCAGCGGCACTGAAATCCAGTCGATCTCGCGTCGCACATAGTCGTCGGGATCGTTGGCGCTCATCGGCCCGCCGAAGATCACCGCGCCGGCATGCGCCTCGAGCGTGTCGGGCAGCGCGTCACCGAAGCGCGGGCGACGGATGTCGAGCGGGTAGCCTAGGGCGCGCAGGGCGTTGCCGATCCGGCCGGGCGTCGATGTCTCCTGATGCAGGACGACCAGCACCGGCCGCAGCGACGCCTGGTCTGCCGGCGTGACCGCGGCCTGCCTTCGGCTCGCGAAGGGCACCACGACACGGCTTTGGTCAGACCGGAACGACATAGCCTCTGCTTAAAGTTTCGGCACGTAAGGCACGATCATAGCTAAGTGGTCGTTAACATCGTGTGAGTTTGCGCACACCCGTGCGAAGCAAATCGCGGGCCAGAAATAAGCTTAACGGCGATGAACGGGCTTTTTCGGGTGAGGCTAGCGCTTGCGCAGCTGAAATCCGCCGACCGCGGTCAGGATGAAGGAGCGCGGAAACAGCCGGAGCAGGAACGGCACCATCTTGATGAAGGCGCCGGGCAGCACGGCGCGCTTGTTGGCCATCAGGCCGCGATAGGCCTGGCGGGCGACCTCCGCCGGCGGGACGTTGAGGATGGCGGAATCGAATCCGGGGGCGAAGCCGGCGCGGTCCTGGAATTCGGACGGCACGGGACCCGGGCAAACCACGGTGACGCGCACGCCCTTCGGCGCCAGCTCACAGCGCAACGCCTCGGAAAACGACAGCACATAGGCCTTGCTGGCATAGTACACGGCCATGCCGGGGCCCGGCAGGAATCCGGCGATCGAGCCGAGATTGAGGATGCCGCCGCGGTTGCGGATCAGCTGGTCGGCAAAACGCAGCGTCAGGTCGGTCAGCGCGCGGATATTGAGGTTGATGATGTTGAGCTGTTCGGCGCGGTCGCGCTCCACAGCCAGGCCGAACAGGCCGAAGCCGGCATTATTAACGAGATATTCGACCTCGACGCCGGCCTCAGTCAGGGCCTGCGCGATCCTGTCGCCGGCATCGGTCTGCTGGAGATCGCAGGGAATCACGATCGGCGCCGCGCCGCCCTTGGCTCCGAGCTCGTCGGCGAGCGTCTTCAGGCGATCGGCGCGCCGCGCCACCAGCGCCACGCGGTGACCATTCGATGCGAACACGCGCGCCAGTTCGGTGCCTATGCCCGCCGATGCCCCGGTTATCAGCGTCACACGCTCAGTCACGTTTCAAACTCTTACTGCAAATTCTAGTGAGGTCCCCAACGGGGCGACGAGAGCATAGGGATGCGGTGTGACGCAAGCCGCGTATGGGCTTGTGGATAGCGGCGGGGCCGCTGGTTTCGTGACGAAACGACCGATTTTCAGTCGGATCGCCCACAATCGCGGCGGACATTAAAATTTCGTCATCCGCAACGCCGGCAGGGGGGCGTCCGCCCACGCCGGCAGCCGTGTCAGATTGCCGCGTCGGCCGTGCCCCAGGGGCCCTTTGGCAGCTCCGCCTGCTTCTCGGCGACCCGGTGCTTGAGATCGATGCGGTCGCGCGAGGAAATGCCGAGCAGATCGGCAGCACGCCAGACCACATTGTCCTCGAACTCGCTGACCTGGCCGTCGGCATAGACGAGCTCCCACATCATCTCGACGATGCGCAGCCGTCCCTCCTCATTCACCGAGCGCATGATCACACTGGTAAAGTGATAGAGATCCACGGCCTCGCCCTCCACGCGCATGGCGGAGGCGATCAACTTGTCGGCGGTGCCGGGATCGAGCTGGAAACGGCTCTCGATCAGGCTGTGCAGCTTGCGCGTCTCGGCCGGCGTCGGCTCACCATCCAGTGAGACGACATGCACCAATAGCGCGGTCGCCGCCAGGCGGTAGTCGCCGTCATCGAAGGCGCGGTCAGCCTGGGCATCGGGGGAGACGATATCGGCAATGAATTGGCGGAGTCCGTCGAGCATCGCTCTCTCTGTGGGATGAAGCTGTCCGGAAAACCGCTACGCACCTTTCCGGATCATGCGCTATTGAAATCTATATGGCGTGGAAACAGAACCGACGCAATCCGCGCGGGTTCCCGCGGCGGCATTACGTTTCAGCAAGCATTACGTGTCGGCAATGTGACTACGGTATCTCGTACACCACGAGCTTGTCGGCAATGCCGCGCAGCGCCGCTTCCTTCTGGATCGGCTTGATCGCCGCGCGATCGAGGATGCCCGCGACCTCCGCTGCTTCCATCACCGGCTGGGTCAAATGGATTTCCTGTGACGTCGACAGGCTCTGCACCCGTGCGGCGATATTCACGGTCTGGCCGAAATAATCCTGCCGCTCGTTCAGCGTCACCGCGAGGCACGGCCCCTCATGGATGCCGATCTTGACGATCAGATCTTCCTTGCCGCGCTCGGTGTTGAGCTGCTTCATCGCGGCCCGCATGCGCAGGCCCGCCGACAATGCGTGCTCGGGCCGGATGAAGGTCGCCATCACGGCATCGCCGATCGTCTTCACGACTGCGCCGTGTTCGGAGGCGATGATCTCGAGCAGCGCGTGGAAATGCGCGCGCACCAGATCGAACGCGGCGAGATCGCCGACCCGCTCATAGAGCGCGGTCGAACCCTTCAGATCGGTGAACAGGAAGGTCAGCGCGGTGATCTTCAACCGCTGGTCGACGGTGAGGTTGTCGGCCTTGAACACGTCGCGGAAGGTCTGGTTCGACAGCATCCGCTTCGCAGTGAGGATCGGCTTGCGCTTGCCGAGCAATTTGTGCAGCGGATCGCCCGCGATCCAAACCGAAGGCAGCACGCGGACGTCGGCGTGATTCTCCAGCGAGAGCCGCAGTGGCCCCGGCCGCATCGTCGAGGTGCCGGTCGGCGCATGAGACTTGTTGAACGCGATCGAGAATTGCTGGCGCTCGGTGGTCGGCTCGCCCTCGACAGCAAAGAAGTGCGCCGAATGCGTCACCGGCTCGAACACGATGACGAACTGATTGGGCAGATTGAGCGACAGGATCGCCTTTTCGCCGGGCGGCAATTCGAGCCCCTCCAGCGTCACCTCGTTGATCAGGGTCGACACCGCGCTCTCGTCGAACTCGATCCCGGAACTCCAGAATATCTGGCGGAAATATTCCCAGATCGGCAGCGTGTTCGGCTCGTGCGCGGCGATGTGACGGACCCGCGGGCTGACGGTGAAGGCAACCTCGACCAGCTCGTCGACGGAGGCCTCGTAACCGGCTGCGCACAGCGCGCAATTGTAGTCGTCATGGCGCAGCGACTTCAGCGTGGTGTGGGCGTCGAGCACGCCGCCACACCCCGGACACAGCACGTTCCAGCTCATGTCGAACAGGCCGAGCCGCGAAGCATGCAGGAAGCCGGAGATCACCTTCTCCTGGTCGAGCCCGGTGCGGCTGGAGAAATCCAGAACGTTGATACGATTGAGCTCGCGGTCATGGCCGTCCGCGATCAGCTGCTGCATGGCATCGACGACGGCCGGATCGGTCGTCTGCCTGAGGACTGCGAAGTGGGCTTGCGTATCGCTCATGGTGAGCCTCTAGAGCATGATCCGGAAAAGTGTGTAGCGGTTTTCCGCAAAGATCATGCTCAAAACAATGAGATAGAGCGGGATGACGATTCGACGAAGAGTCAACCCGCTGTAGATGAGCATTGCGACACCGTCGCGCAAGGTCAGCGCGACTTGATCGTGAACACCGGCGAGCGGTTCGGCTGTGTCGTCACCACGCCGATCGGAAGCACCGGATCCTTGTCCGCCAGCGCGACGCGGAACGTGCCGATGATCCGCGCAAGCGCAAGCGTCGCCTCGACCAGCGCGAAATGCGCGCCGATACAGACCCGCGCGCCGACCCCGAACGGCAGATAGGCGAAGCGATCAGGCGGCGTTTCCGTCATGAAACGCTGCGGCACGAACGCGTTAGGATCGCGCCACAACTTTTCATGCCGGTGCAACAGCCACGGCGCGATCAGGATTACGTCATGCTTCCTGACCGGACGGCCCGCGATCGTATCGGGACCGGCGGCCGCACGCGCGATCAGGAACGCCGGCGGATAAAGCCGCATGGTTTCGTCGATCACCGCACGGGTGAATTTCAGCCGTTCGATGTCGAGCGCGCCTGATGTCGTCACGCTCCTGACTTCTGCCGCCAATTGTTCCTGGGTCTCGGGATCGAGCGCCAACAGATAGAGCGCCCAGAACAGCGCGGTCGCGGTCGTCTCATGGCCGGCCAGGATCATGGTCGCGATCTGGTCACCGAGCTGGGCGTCGGTGAAGGCCTCGCCGGTCTCTGGATCGCGCGCGGCGCCCATCAGGTCGAACAGGTCGCGGGCCGGCGCGTTGTCATCCTTACCGGCGGCGCGACGCTCGGCCATCAGCTGGCCGACAAACGCGGTCCAGCGCTTGCGGAAACGGGCGCGCCGAAAATCCTGCAGGGTCGGCCAGCTCAGGGGCAGCACCAGGTCGAGCATATGCGGCCGTGCCAGCGTGTCGCCATACTCCATCACGAAGGCGCGCAGCGCGGCGCCGTGGCGATCCATGCCGAACGAGAACATAGTGCGGCCGGCGATCTCCAGCGTCATGCGCTGCATCACCTCGCGCAGATCGACCGGGCCGCCGCTCGCGGCCTTCAGCTTGGCGATGGTCTCGTCGACCGCCGCGATCATGTACGGCACCAGCGTCGTCACCGCACGCGGCGTGAACGCCGGCGCCAGCGTGCGGCGCTGATGCTTCCACGCGCGGCCCTCGGCGATCAGCAGTCCCTCGCCCAGCATCGGACGCAGCACGCGAAGGCCCGCGGGCGTGCGGGTGTAGTTCTCGTAATTGTCGACCAGCACGTGGCGGATCGCATCCGGCGTATTGAGGATGAAGCTCGAGTGGTTGAGGAAGCGGCCCTGGACGATGTCGTCCTCATAGGCGCGCTGGCCCCAGGTCTCGATCGGCGAGTTGCGCATCACCCGCATCCGCTGGAGCGCGCCCATGTCGTCGGGCGCGCGCGGCGGCGCGGGCGGGACCAGGGGACGCCGCGTGACCGTGATGTCGTAGACTTCCGCTATGCTCATGGTCCTCGCTTCCTGCCTCACGCAACGGCCGATCCGGCTATGCGATCCCGGCGCCATGAAGGCGCGCGGACCCTGCACCAGACCTAATAAGTCAGCTCGGCGACTGCAATCCGATTCTCCGACGCCGGCCAGGCCCGCGCCACGATGCGCTCCCCATTGAAGATCGCCGCCACCGGACGGCCGACATCGGCCGCGGCGAGCCGCAACGTCGTCACCGCATCCGTCGGCACGCCGGATTTGACATCGGCCGGTTCCTTGCCATCGAACAGCACGATATCGCGCGGTAGCCCGAAATAGCCGCGCGGCCGTGACATCAGCACGATGGCGCCCGCACCGGCGTCGGCAGGCAGCAGCGGTCGTGCCGCGCGCAGATGCACGATCTCGGACGAGCGCGGAAACGGCGAGCGATAGATATGCGTCGTCACCGCATCAGGCGAGGTCAGCACGAATTCGAGCGGCCAGGATGGATCGACCTGCGCCGGCCCCCAGCGGCCGTCGGCGCCGGTCTGCGAGCTGTGCAGCGGGCCACTGAGGCGCTCGCCGGTTTCGGCCGACACGCGATGGATATCGACCGTGGCACCCGGCACCGGCTGGTTGGTCGGCACGCCGCCGGGCGTGCCCGTGACGAGGCCGCTCAGCCTCACCGCCGTCTCCGGCACGATCTCGATCCGCGACGGCTCGTGCCCCGCGATGAATTTGTAGATCTCGCGAAAGGCGCGCGGATGATACGCGGTCTCGCGATGATCCACGGCACCAAGCACCAGATTGGTCGCGCCTTTCAACGCCGGACCTTCGGCCGTGACGTTGGTCGGCGTGCCCGGCTTGCCGATGAAGCGGCCGTCGGCTTGCGCATATTTGTCGAGGCCATCGCTGCGCAAGGTCAGGAATGCGGTGCCAGCAGTCACTTCGCTGTCGCCGTCGTTCAGCCCGCGCAGGAACGGACCGCGCCCGTTGAACTCGTTGCCGAGCCCGTCGTCCGATGCATACACACCATGATTGGGTGTGCCGCACAGCACCGCATGGCTGATGTCACCGCCGCCGCCATTCCTGATGGTGTTGCGGATCGCATTGCCGCCGCGCGAATTTCCGACCAGCGCGATGCGTGCGGCGCCGCTCTTCTGCTTCAGCTCCCTGACCGCCTCGGCGAGCTCGCGGCGCTGATCCTCGGTCGAGGAGCGGCCCGCCTGCTCGACCTTGTCGTCGGTGCGCGCCAAGGGATTGGTGAAATTGATCGCGGCCATGCGCTCACGCGGAACGCCGTTGGATTCCATCCGCCAGAGCGTCGTCAACCAGAGCGCTGCGTGATCGCCATTGCCATGCACGAACAGGATCGGCGGGATGTCACCGGCGGGCGCCGGCTGCGCTAGGGCCGACTGAACCAAGGCCGCCTGCGCCAGGCCCGGGACGGCAAGACGGCCGGCCAACAGGGACAGCGCGCCGGCCCCTTGCAAAATTGTTCGCCGCGACAGCGCCATCGGTCCCCTTCCTCAGGTCTTTCAGTGCTTTAGCTGTGTCCTACAGCCCGTAAGGATACCGTAAACGCTGGACAGGACACGCGTTTCGCGGGCATCAGTTGATGCAGCCGGAATCATTCAACAAGCCATAGCAGGCCAACCGGAACCGGATATGACCGCACCGCCTGATCGACCCGACAGTATCACCGCGCCGTTGCGGCACTCAATCTTCAGGCGAATCTGGCTTGCCAGCCTGCTCTCCAATCTCGGCATCCTGATCCAGGGCGTCGGCGCCGCCTGGGCGATGACCCAGATGACCGCGGAGGCCGACAAGGTCGCGCTGGTGCAGACCGCGCTGATGCTGCCGGTGATGCTGATCGCGATGCCGGCCGGCGCCATCGCCGACATGCATGACCGCCGCATCGTCGCCCTGGTGTCGCTGGCGATCGCGCTCTCCGGCGCCACCACGCTGACGGTGCTGGCCTGGTTCAACCTGGTGACGCCGAACATCCTGCTCGCGCTGTGCTTCGTCGTCGGCAGCGGCATGGCGCTGTTCGGCCCAGCCTGGCAATCCTCGGTCAGCGAGCAGGTGCCGTCGGAGACGCTGCCCGCCGCGGTCGCGCTGAACGGCATCAGCTACAACATCGCGCGCAGCTTCGGCCCGGCGATCGGCGGCATCGTGGTCGCCTCGGCAGGCGCGGTGGCGGCATTCGCCGCCAATGCCGTGCTGTATCTGCCGCTGCTCGCCGTGCTGTTCCTGTGGAATCGCGTCAGCGAGCCGTCGCGGCTGCCGCGCGAGCGGCTGAACCGCGCCATCGTCTCCGGCGTGCGCTACATCACCAATTCGCCGTCGATCAGGATCGTGCTGACCCGCACCATGGTGACCGGCATCATCGGCGGATCGGTCTCGGCGCTGATGCCGCTGGTGGCGCGCGACCTGCTGCATGGCGGCGCGCAGACCTACGGCATCATGCTCGGTGCCTTCGGCATGGGCGCGGTGATCGGCGCGCTCAACATCAGCGAGATCCGCAGCCGGCTCAGCGGCGAAGCCGCGATCCGCGTCTGTGCATTGACGATGGGCGCGGCGATCGCCGCGGTTGCCGTGAGCAGGCAGCCGGTGATCACCGCCGCCGCGCTGGTGGTTGCCGGCGCGGTGTGGATGCTTGCGATCGCGCTGTTCAATATCGGCGTGCAGCTGTCGGCGCCGCGCTGGGTCGCAGGGCGTTCGCTTGCGGCCTTCCAGGCCTCGATCGCCGGCGGCATCGCAATCGGAAGCTGGTGCTGGGGCCGCATCACGGACCTCGGGGGCGTCGAGATGGCGCTGTTGATCTCCGCCGGGCTGATGCTGCTGTCGCCGGTGCTCGGCTTCTGGCTCAGGATGCCGCCGATCGGCGCGCGCAACGAGGACGCGACCGATATGCTGGCCGATCCCGAGGTGCGGCTGCAACTGACCGGGCGCAGCGGCCCGCTGGTGGTCGAGATCGAATACCGGGTGGCGCAGGACAATGCCCGCGCCTTCCACAATGTGATGCAGGACGTGCAGCTCAGCCGCCAGCGCAACGGCGCCTATGGCTGGTCGATCGCGCGCGACATCGCCGATCCCGAATTGTGGACCGAGCGCTATCATTGCCCGACCTGGCTCGATTTCCTGCGCCAGCGCAACCGCGCCACCCAGATCGAGCGCGAGCTGCATCAGAAGGCGGCCGACTTCCACATCGGCGCCGATCCAATCCGCGTGCGCCGGATGCTGGAGCGTCCATTCGGCTCGGTGCGCTGGAAGGACGAGACCCCGGACCGCGCCGCCAAGGAAGTGATCCCGGTGGTCGCGACCGCGGCGGGCAGCAGCACGTAGCGTTGATGCTGTCGTTCCGGGATGCGCGGGGCGCAGACCCGGAACCTCGAGATTCCGGGTTCGCTTCGCGCCCCGGAATGACGATGGCTAAAAACTCACTGCCCGTTGTCGATGAGCGTCTGCTGGCAGGCCTTGCTGAGGCGGCTGCGATGCTCCTTCAGGCAGGCCAGCACGACCTGATCGCCCTCGCTGAGATGGGCGCGGCAGAACCGCGAGGCGTCGCGCGAGCAGGCATCACGCCCCTGCTGCTGTGCCGAGGCGGCCGACGTCAACAGAACCAGTGCAACGACGGCGAACAGAAATCGGGTCATCTTCAAAGCCTCTAAGGAATGCAACGCCGGTTCTATAGCGTTTCAGGGCCGCGAAGAAGCTTGAAACGGCCGCGCGAAACGGCAGGTTCCGCCCCGGGATGACTATCCGGAGCGGCCTGCGTCTCGTCGCCGCTGGTTTGCCCCATCAGATGCCGCGCAAAATCACTCCGCGGCGGCCCTGCGCTGGGCGGCGAGATCGCGATCCAGCACCACGCGGCAGCCGCTGCTCAGCTGGGAGCGATTCTTGACCATGCAGGCAGTGATCCTGGGGATGTTCGGGATCTCCGCGCTGCACAGCCGGAACGCATCGCCCGAACACATCTGCTGCGCCTCGGCGCTGAACGCAAAGCTCGCGGTCGACGACAGCACGGACACGGCGGCCGCAAGAGCCAGCGCGACACCGGCGCTGCGAGCGGCACGTTCCAGAACCCGGCTCTTCAAGATGGTGGTCATGATCGGCTCCCATCAGCACCGCAAATGGCGGGGCCCGTTGTTTGATGGGTCCGATCCTGCACGGCAGCGAGCTGACCGACTGTGACGGTCATCACGCAAGCGTAAGCCGCACTTTTTCTTGTCCTTCCGGCGCCCTGTTGGGATCGCGTTAAGACCTTGTTGGCATTAATCGGTCGTTACGGGTGTGGCGTATCCTTGAGTTCCGAGAGAGTGTAGCGATGCGTAGTGCGTTGGGCCTGATGCTGGCCAGTGTTGTAGCGGCGATCGTGATCGCCGGCGTGTGGTTCTGGACCTCCTCGCCGCGTGCCGACGCGGCTCCTCCGCAGACAACTGCCGCAGCCAAGGCCGAGCCGCTTCCTGCGGCGGCGGCAAAGCAGGCTGCCAGGGACGATGTCGAGACGACCGCCGCGCTGTCGAAGCGCGCCGATGCCACCCAGGCGGCGGCCCCGGCCGCAGCCCCCGCCCCGGCGCCAGCCCCGGTTGCCGCCGCACCCAGATGCGCCAATCCCGATGCGCTCGGCATCAGCCGGACCGTCGTGGTCGACACCACTGGCGGCCCGGGTTTCGGCTTCCTGCAGTACAAGCAATATGACTTCCTGACCGACAAGGAGGTCGTGCTGACCTTCGACGACGGTCCGTGGCCGACCACGCCCGCCGTGCTCAAGGCGCTGGCGGACGAGTGCACCAAGGCGGTGTTCTTCCCGATCGGCCTGCACACCACCTATCACCCGGACATCCTCCGCCAGGTCGCCGCCGCCGGCCACACCATCGGCGCCCACACCTGGTCGCATGCGCATCTGGCGAGCAAGAAGCTCACCGAGCAGCAGGCCAAGGACGAGATCGAGAAGGGTTTTAGCGCGGTGAAGCTGGCGCTGGGTGCGAACCCCGCCCCGTTCTTCCGCTTCCCCGCACTGGCGCACACCCCAGCGACAACAGCCTATCTCGGCACCCGCAACATCGCGATGTTCTCGGTCGACGTCGACTCCAACGACTTCAAGTCCAAGAGCTCGGACGAGGTCATCAACAACGTGATGACCAAGCTCGACAAGGAGCACAAGGGCATCATCCTGATGCATGACTTGCAGAAGCACACCGCGCAGGCGCTGCCGACGCTGCTGCGCAAACTGAAGGCAGGCGGCTACAAGGTGGTCTGGATGAAGGCCAAGACCCAGATCGAGACGCTGCCCGAATACGACGCGATGATGGCGAAGACCGAGAAGCCGATCGCAACGGGCCGGCCAATCGGCAACGTCGTGCAGACGATCGCCGACTAGCACAGCCCACGCATTGAATACGCCAAACGCAAAGCGCCCCTGGATCCGATCCGGGGGCGCTTTCGCTTTCTGATCGCAGCCACCTTCTGCTGGTCCGACACGGCCAAACGACCTTGAAGGCCTATGCGCCTTCGAGAGTGGCGCCATCGCGCCCGGTAGCTGCGGCTCCTACCAAAATATCGAAAACAACCCCATGCAAAGTAGCTGGCGGGTGCCGGCGCTCGACAAGGCGTGGCTACCAGTAAATCCCGTGGCGATGCAGCTCGCCGATGATGCGGCCCTCGGTCCAGCGCCGGGCGTGGCGGCGATGGCTCGACCTGTACCAAGTCGTCCGCTGCTCCGGCGCCGGCCTTGCGTCCGGTGCCGCTGACGGCTGGACATTCGCTTGCTGCTGTACGGGCGTCTGCTGCACGGACGGCTGGGCTTGCGGCTGCGGAGCGGGAGCCGCAACCGGCGCTGCCCGCTCGACATATTTTGGCGCTTCCGGCGGCATTGGCGGCGGCGCGACGGCGGGCGCCGCCGGCGCATCGGCAACCTTGTCCGCCGTATTGACCGAATTCGACGCGGCGGCCGGTAGCGAGCCTGCCCCGCCCAACGACAGGCTTCGTTCGCCGGCCTGCGCGGAAGCGGAAGTCAAAACCACCGCCGTGATCAGGATGAGTTTGCGCATTGTTGTTCTCCCGTTGGTGGCGGGAGACTAGCCACGTCGTCCGAGCCACTATGTGAGCTGCTTCACGCAGCCGTCGCGTGCCGCATTCATCTCCCTGTGATCGTCAGCCCCAACAACGCTGACACCTCGGCGGCGTCCTGGAGAGGGTCATCTCCGCCATCCCCGCCTTGCAGCAGCCTTGATCTGGATCAACGGCGGCTTTCCATTGGGTCGTTCAATGGGATTGCAGGTTCGGTTCGTTGTGCACGTCGCATTTGCTTGCCTGAATATCCCAGCGCAGCGCGGCTTCTATGAAGACCTTCGATATCACGTATCGCTATAGCAGCGACGATGTCTCGATCAGGCCAACCCCGCCGGACAGTCATACGGCTTTGCTGCGTCTGGAGCAGGGCAACAAGAGCTTCGCCACGCTCCTTGACTGCGACGAGGGGGCGAGCGTGGTACAGCAGATCATCCCGGTCGATCTGCGTGACCTGGGCCTGCCGGCCGACAGCGCCGTACCGAAGCAAAGACCGTTCGCCGCAGTGCTCGGCTGCTCCGACGCCCGCGTGCCAGTTGAACTCATTTTCAATGAAGGGCCCAATGATCTCTTCGTGGTCCGCGTCGCGGGCAACGGGCTCGGAATAGAGGTGCTTGGAAGCCTCAAATACGCCGTCGAGAACCTTGGCGGGAGCCTCAAGCTCATCGTCGTGCTCGGCCACAGCGGATGCGGCGCGCTCACGACAGCCGTCGATGTATTCCTGAATCCGCGTGAATACTTGCCGCTCGCGACCAAGCGTTCGCTCCGCAGCATTCTCGACGGTGCGCTGGTCGTGGTGCAGACTTCCGAGAGAAAGCTGGTCGCCGCGTTCGGGCCAGCGGTGGTACGCGAGCCCGGATATCGAAAAGCCTTGATCGAGACATCGATTGCCACCAACGCCGCGCTGGCGGCTTACTCAATACAAGAAGAATTGAGGAGCAACGACTACACCGGGATCGAAGCGGTTTACGGCGTCTATCTTCTGGAGAGCCGCGCGATATGGGCTCCCCGTTCCAGTGATGCCGATGGGATTGGGCTGGCGGCGGCACCTCGAGACCTTGCAGCGTTTGTGGAACTCGGCAACGCCATCGTGCGCTCGCGGCGTATTGAATCGCTTGTGAACGCGAAAGATTGATCGGAGCCTTCTCCCCTTCCCTATCCGAACGGAGACCATGCCCTTGCCGGGAGACCAGCCGCGTCGGGCCCAGGATCCCGTGAGCTGCATCACGCCAGGAGAATGGTAGCTGCCAACAGGCTGGCATGGTTCAGCCGGATTGTTGAAACTTGGTCCTATCGGTCGGCTCGCATCCGCGTACGGTTGTGCACCTTGAGACATGGTCTCGGCGCAACGTCGTTTGCCTGCGCACGCCAGCGCCCACAGCACTGACTTGTGTGCCGCCCCTCAGGTGGAGAGCCGGGAATAGATTCGTCGGTTTGGGTTTCTCCTTCGCACGACGCCCGAACTCTGGAGAACTCAGTGAGTGCATTTGAACAAGGTCGCGTACGGTCCGGCGACGGCGGCTTGGCGAATGCGGCCGCCGAAAAGCTCCGTTCGATGATCCCGGTCGCCGGCGCGATCGCCTATCCGTTCCTGCTCGATGGATTTCATCTCGCGGTCTCGCCCGCTGACGGTCCGATGTCGTTTGGGCGGCTGGCGCTGGCGGCGCTTCTTCTGCTGGCCGCGACGGCCGCGCCCTTGCTGGGTCTGGCCTGCGCCTATTGGCTGACCAAGCCAGCGCCTTCGTCGTTCGAGCTGCGCGCCCGGCGGCTCGCCTATCTCAGCATCGGTGCGCCGCCGCTGTTCGTGCTGACCGGCGTCGGTCTTGGATTGCTGCACATCCATGTCAGCGACGAGCTCGTCTGGGTCGCGGGTTGGCTCGCCGCGTGTCTCTATGTGCTGCTCGGCGGCGAGCAAGAGCGGCCGGCAACATCGGCCGCGGCTCCTCCGTCCATTGCCGGATGGCGTGTCACGCATGGCATCGCCGCGGCGGTCATCCTTCTCTATGTCGCGTTTCACCTCACCAATCATCTGCTCGGCCTGCTCGGACCCGAGGTTCATGCCGCCGTGATGAAGTTGGGCCGGACGGTCTATCGATCGTCCGTGGTCGAGCCGGTGCTTGTCGCTTTGATGCTGTTCCAGGTCGCCGTCGGAGTGCGGCTCGCCTGGCGCTGGAGTTCACGGCCGGCGGACGGATTCCGCGTGTTTCAGATCGGCTCCGGCGTCTACCTCGCGGCGTTCATCGTCACCCATCTGAATTCCGCGTTCGTCTCGGCGCGAGCCGTGCACCACATCGACACCAATTGGGACTGGGCGTCGGGCGCACCGACCGGCCTGATCCCCGACGCCTGGAGCATCCGCCTGGTGCCGCACTACGCCCTCGGCGTCTTCTTCGTCCTCGCGCATCTCGCTTCAGGATTGCGCGGCGTCCTGATCGCGCACGGCATGGCGACGGCGGTCGCCAACCGGATCTGGGCAACCGGGCTCGCAGCCGGCGCGCTGATCGCAATTGCGATCATGAGCGGACTGTGTGGCGCGCGGATCTAGAGCGTTTTGGAGCGAGGCCTGTCCCGCACTTGATGCGGGATGGACACCGGTTCGCGTGAAGAAAACGCGTCAAAGCAAGAATCTAGAGCTTCGGTTCTGATTGAATCAGAACCGAAAATGCTCTAGGCGGCGCAAATCGTTCGATAAGCGGCCAGTTGGAGCGCGACGACGCGCTGCGCGGAATGACACTTCTCAAACCACAGACGCGCGGCATCGCCGCGGCCATTGCCGTCCAGCGGATCAGCAAGAACCTCGAGAATCCGGGCCGCGCACGACTCGACGCTGTCGGCGACCAGGCAGGGCGGCGCCGCTCCAAAGAACTCCGCTGATTGGGTTTCATCAAGGTTGGTTATAACGCGGCGTCCGAGCGCCATTGCCTCAAAGGTAACGCCGCCGATCGCTGGTATCCTGAACTGATCGACGACGACGTCGCTCGCGCAGTACCGCTGTCGAAGCTCCGCCTTGTTCAACGACGGTATCCACGAAACCATGTCTTCAATTCGAAGTTCCTGAATGAGTTCCTTGCTTCGGTAAACGTCAACACCCCACTCGACCAGGATGATGCGAAAATCGCGATCCGCTTGCGCAACCTGCGCTGCCGCCCTCAAGAACAGATCATTGCCCTTCTGCATCGAAACAGGTGCAGCGTGCCAATGATGGCGTGTCGGGCTAAAGAATGTGGTGACCTTGGGGTCCCGCTTCGGAATCTTGAGGCCTGCTCGAAAGCTTGAAATCTTTTCATCGTCGAAGGCATGCGGAAGATAAACGGTCCGCTCTCTCTTCAACTTCAGCCGTGCCACAGACGGCAGCACGTCCGAGTTGGTCACGAAGGAGAAAGCCGCATTCTTGTACGACGCCGAACAAAGAATGCCATTATAGGTTTTCTCAAAGGGCATTTCGCGCAACGTGCCATGCTCGTAACATGTGTAATTCTTGAGTCCGTTGATGAACGGAATGAACCCGTCGATCGAATAGCCCTGAATGATGTCATAGTGCTCCAATACGTCAGCGAATTCATTGGCAATGCTGGATGCGAAGGCTTCGACCAGGACCAGGGCTTCTGCCGGATAATCCGTGAACTGTCGCAGCAGGTCACCAAGACGTGCCGCACGTTGCGAAGCGTTTCGATCCTCGCCCTTGCCGTATCTTTCGAAGTAGCGAAACTCCGGGCGGTCGACGATGTCCGGCTGGGTCACCACGGCAATGCCTGACGAACCGACGTCAGCGGCCGCGCCGTTGCTTGCGGCCGGCGTCACGATGTCAAGATTTGGGATCGTCAAGACATCGCTTTCGCTTGCAACCGGCGTCGCGGCGTCAGGATCCGGTATCGTGAAGGCATCAGCAGGAAACTCGAAACCATAACGCGGCAGGCCGCGGCTGCGTCTCTGACTTCGCCAGATTGCGACCGCGAAACTTGGCCTGGCGACAGCGCCGGTTTCCGCCTCACGCCGCAAATGAGCAAATACATATTTCGTCAGCAGGGAGCGATAGATCGATGTAAGGCGGCTAGGTCCTTGGGGATTTGGTGACCGCGGATCGCGAGACGTCCCATCTTCATTGCTTTCGCCTGCAGCCGGCGTCGCGGTGTCAGGATTCGGGGTCGTGAAGGCATCGGCAGGAAACTCGAAGCCAAAGCGCGGCAGGCCGCGGCTGCGTCTCTGGTTTCGCCAGATTGCGACCGCCAAGCTCGACCCGTCGACAACGCCGGTTTCCGCCTCACGCCGCAAATGAGCAAATACGTACTTCGTTAGCAGGGAACGATAGATTGATACGAGGCGGCTTGGTCCTTTGGGACTTGATGACCGCGAGCCGCGGAACGTCCGATATTGATTGCCTTCGCTTGCAGCCGGCGGCGCGGTGTCAGGATTCGGCATCGTGAAGACATCAGCGGAAAACTCGAAGCCAAAACGCGGCAAGCCGCGGCTGCGTCTCTGGCTTCGCCAGATTGCGACCGCCAGACTCGCCCCGGCGACAACGCCGGTTTCCGCCTCACGCCGCAGATGAACAAAGACGTACTTCGCCAGTAAGGAGCGATAGGTTGAGACGAGGCGGCCTGGTCCTTCGGGATTTGGATATTCGTTGGCGAGAGATCGGCTTTGCCCAGGCCGCGGATCTGGCGAGGCCAACTTTGATGAGGCCGACGAAATCGGGGAGAGTGCAGACTCAGGCCCTATGGTCGCCCCTGGCAGGACGATGGTCGGTTGATCGAGCGGCTGCGGGATTGCCTTGCTTGACTGGAAGTCCTGAAACTCACGCGCAATTGAAATTGTGTCTACCAGATGCTCCGGCATCGGTGGACGGACCCGGCTCTCTGCGGCAGCGATGCCATCAAGCATCTCCCAATACCTTGCCTGCAGCAGCGTCCAGAAAAATGCTGCGGCTTCGCCGTCACCGGCGTTCTTCGCACGAAGGTACGAGAGGCAATCGAGAACGGGACCTTGCGCAAACCAATCCGGTCGTCGCCAACCGCCCAACTCGGTGGCCCACCAATCCGGGAACATGTTGTCGACGTTGCCATCGAAGCTTGCGGCCTCCCATTCCGGGCAACCCATGACGTGATAATAGTTATAGCAAATGACATCCGATTCGATTCCAAAGCGCCGCTGAATCAAAGCATTGTTGTAGGCGTTGTTCGCGATATTGCCGATATGCAGGACGCGCAGCGGGCGATTGTGGGCGCGTTGGAACTCCCTCAGGAAGGCAAGCTGTAGTTGAAATTCGCTATCACGATCCTTCTGCACCAACGTCATTCCCCAGCAATCGTAGTTCAGGTATTAGGCTTCCGCGCGAGAACGCACAATCTACGAACACCGATTCCGCAGCGCTTATTCTGCTCCATGTCGCGTCTCATCTCACCAATCATTTAGTCGGCTTGCGCATTTGGTGCGGTTGGCGTTGCGCTGGAGTTCGCGACCGGAGGATGTGTTCCGCGTGTTGCAGATCGGCTCGGGCGTTTATCTCGCCAGGTTCACGTCACCCATCTGAATACCGCGTTCGTCTCGGCGCGGGCCACGCATTCGGCGTTTTCTTCGTGTTTTCGCATCTCGCGCCGGGGTTGTGCCATGTCCTGACGCACCGCGGGGCCGCCACGGTCGCCAACCGGGCAGCCGGCGGACCGGTCGCGATTGCGATCATATGCAGATTGTGCCGTGCGAGAATCCAGGCGAGTAAATCTCGCCTGCGCATCGAGACGGGGGATGTTCCTGAGGAGTGGTGCCGCAAGAGGGACTCGAACCCCCGACCCCGTCATTACGAATGACGTGCTCTACCAACTGAGCTATTGCGGCGAACCGTTCGGCAACGGCCTGACAACGCGCCACCTGATATCGGGCATGACCCCGATTGGCAAGGAAAACGCGGTTATTGAACCGCACACCGGTTATCTAACCGCCGATTAGCTTCCCAAACGTGACAGAAATCCGCGCCAACCGCCGATCTGGGCCTTGGCCGGGCCGATTTGTTCCGCAAATTCGTCCACGGCGCCGTCCTCGTCGACCCCGGGGTCGTCGGGGGCCCGAACGATCGGGATTACGGCCGGAATGGGCGCAGGCGCCGCCTTCGGCAGGTCGGTCCGGGAACGGAACAGCGGGGCGGGGGCCGGTGGAGCCGATTCGGCGGCCGGCGGCGGCGCCAGCTCCGGCTCCGGGGCGGGCGTATCGGCCTGAATTGGGGCCGGGTCGGCCTCGATCGCCGCCGGCACCGGGGCGTTGTCCTGCACAGGCGGCGTGGCCGGTTCGAGTGGCTTGGCCTCGACCGGCTCAACCGGCTTGGGCGGGGGCAGCTTGCTGGCGACTTCCTTTGGCGGCTCGACCCGGCGCGGCGCCAGCATCGCCTCCTCGAATGGCGAGGGCTCGATCGCATTGCCCTTGTCGGACGGCAGCGCCGCCACCGGCGTCTGCCACTGGAAGGCATCGAGACGGCCGGTGACCGGCGACACCGGACGCCAGCGGTCGGAGACGTAGCCGTCCGCGGTCCACACCGGATCATGCAGCGCGCGCACCGCACGCAAGGTCCAGGCTCGCGCGCGGCCGCCGTCGCCATGTTCGGTGCGCTCGAGCTCCGCCATCAGCAGCGCGACCCGCTGCGTCGGCGCCGCCGTGAACGGCTCCAGCGCCGCACGCGCCTTGGCGAATTCGGTCGCATCGATCGCGGCGCGCGCGATTGCCAGCGCGCCTTCGATATGCCCCGGCGTTTTCGCCGCCAGCGTCTCGACGCGCACCAGGCGCTGGCGCGCGGCATCACCGAGCCGCACATGCGAATAGGCGTCGGCGAGATCGGGATGCGGCTGTGCCAGCCACGCGGTCTCGACGATACGCATCGCGCGGCGCACCTGATGCGCCTCGCTCTCGAATTTGGCGGCAAGCACCGCGGCCGGGATCAGCGTCGGCGCCAGCTTGAGCGCCTCCATCGCGCTCGCGCGCGACAAATCGCGATCGACGGTCTCGAACTCGAGCGCACGCGCCGCGAGCAGCACGCCGCGTTGCCGCCGATAGGTCGCCTTGTCGATCAACCCGGCGGCCTGGTTGTTGTCGATGATCGACAGCGCGCCGGCCCAATCGCCCTTGGCGCAGCAGAAGCCGAGCACCGCATGCGAGGCCCAAGACGAGGACGGCGACATTTTCAGCGCTTCCTCGGCAATCATCACGGCCGCAACCGGATCGTCGGCGCGCTGCGCCTCGATGAACAGGCCGCGCAGGCCGAGCAGCCGCGTGTCCGCGCGCTCGGCCATGGCGCGGAAGGCGCGCTGCGCGCCGTCGCGATCGCCGTCGAGCTGCGCCGATTGCGCGTGCAGCAACAGCGCCAGCGGATCGCCTCCGGCGTGGCGCCGTGCCACTTCGGCATGCGCGCGCGCCGCCGACGAATCGCCATGCCCGATCGCGAGCAGGCCTTGCGTGACGGCGTGACGGCCGCGCGCGTGGCGCCGCTCGCGCCTGCCGCGGCGGACATGGCCCGGGATCTTCCACAGCCCGCGCAGGATCACGCCGGCGACCATCGCGACGACGATGACGAGGCCGAGCAGATACATCGGCTGCTTGGACGTGAAGCGCAACCCGCCCCAGTTCAGCACGAGATCGCCGGGCTGATCGGCCAACCAGGCCGCACCCGCTGCAGCGAGCGCGATCAGCAGCAGGAACAGAATGATCCGGATCATCGAGAACCTATTGCAAGGATTTACTGGTTGACCGTGGCGAGCGCCGCCATGGCGTTGTCGGCAAATTTCCGCGACGCGTCGAGCGCGGCGCGGCGCGCGTCCACCTTGGCGAGCCAGGCTTGCGCCGCGGTGCGATCGGCCGGCGGCAACGACTTCAATTCGCGCTCGGTCAATGCGAGATCATTATGCACGGCGGCCGATGTCACGCGCGCGACGATGCTGCCGCGGTCGGTCCCGGTGCCGTCGGTCCGCTCGATCTGGATCAGGGTGGAGGCGCCGGCCTTCAAACGATCGACCAGCCCGGCGCTGGCTGCCGCAGCGTCCGGCGGCGGCGGCGCGAGTTGCGGCACGATCTCGATCAGATCGCGGCACAGCTTGTTCGGACTAGGCACGCCTGACGCGGCGAAGACGTCAAGCGGCTTCAGCACGTCAGGATTGTCGGAGATTGATTTCGCGGCCTCGAGCGCCGAGGCATAGGGATCGCCGTGACGAACCGCGACGTCGAGCAGCGATGCCGCGACCACGCGGCGCAGCGGCACGTCGTCCGCCTTCGCCTCGGCCTTGGTGTCGGCGATCTTGCTATCCTGCTTGGCGATCGCGGCACCCTGCGCCTTCACCGCGCCCTCGACCTTGTCGATGCGTGCCGTGATGCCGGAGATGTCGGGCGCAGCCGCGCCATCGCGCGGCGCGGCCTTCACCTCATTGACCGCCGCCGCAAGCTTGTCGGATTGCGCGCGCGTTGCGGCGAGCTCGGTGCGCAACGCGGCGATCGATTTGTCGAGCGCCTCCAGCCGCGCGGTTGCCGCGGGATCGGCGGCCGTAGCGACCGGCCTGCCGGCTTTCGATTCAAGCGCGGTCAGGCGCGTGCCGAGTTCGTCGACCGTTGCGGCACTGGGCTGCGGCGTCGACGCCGGCGGCACCGCCGGCCAGCCGAGCAACCAGCCGACCCCGATCACCAGCGCTGCCGCGACCGCGCCCGATACCGGCGCCACCACCCAGGGTGACACCGGCCGCGACGGCTCGGCCACGGACGCCGCGGCGGCGGGCTCGCTCGGCTCGGCGTGGGGAGCAGGATCGGGATGAGGCTCCGCCTCAGGCCCGGCCGCCTCCGCTGCCTTGTCGGTATCCTTTGGGGCTTCCTCGCCCCCCTCGGCCTTTGGCGGCTCGCTGGAGATCTCGGTCGCCTGAAGATCGATGGTCGGCGGCGCGCGCTTGGGCCGGGAATCCGGCGAAGGTCCTGGGTCGTCGGGCCTTTCTTCAGCCATCGCGAGGGTCCTCAAAACTACTGGCCGCACATTGTAGCAGAATCGGCCGACGTTCTTAGAGCACGATCCTAAAAACGGAGCATTGCCTAACATCATGGTCAGACGAAAGAATTATTCCGCTCACGGCCGCAGGGTGCGCACCAGCGCCTCCAGCAGGGCGCTTTCGTCCGGGCGCGCCGCCACCACCACCTTGGTCGCACCGGCGTCATGGAGCACCGCGGCGACCGCGGCCGAGATGCAGCATTGCGGCAGTGCGAGCGCCGAAATCTCGATTCCGTCGGCCCGTATGGTGTCCAGGAACGCCTGCGCGCTGCGGCGGGAATAATGCAGCACCGCGGTGATCCGGCTGGCCAGGAAGGCGTCACTGACCTCCGTCGGGAAGCCGGCCACCGACGCCATCCGGTAGGTGGTGTGGGTGACGACGGTCAGCCCCTTTTTGCTGAGTTCGCCCGCCAGATCGCGCGACAGGTCGGCGCCGGCGAGATAGAGCAGCGTGGCCGAAGCATCCAGTTCGCCGGCCTTGACCCGCGCGAGCACGAGATCGCGCAAGCTCACCGCATCGCCCTTGGCCACCATCACCTTGTCGAAGCCCGCGGCGCGCGCGGCGTCGGCGGTGTGTGCGCCCACCGCGAACAGCGGCAGCCGCAACAGCCGGCTGCCGGCGAGATCGATGGCACGCGGCGCGTTGGCGCTGGTCAGGATGACCGCGTCATAATCCGCATCGTCATCATGGAACGGTAACGGCTCGAAGCGCAGCACCGGTGCCGCGAGGGCCTCAAAGCCGCTTTGGCGCAACGTCGCCACCGTCGCGTCATTGTCCGGATGCGGTCGTGTGACAAGGATGGTCACGGATCAGGTCTCCCGCCCTGCGAATTGGACCTTGCCGACCGATTGCACTTCAAGACCTCGCAATGCTACCCCGGAGGGGACAATTTGATGAACATGATCTTGCCGGAAACCGGTTCCGGCCTGTCCGGATCATGCTGGTAGCACAAGGGCCGAAATTGGGACACGAACCACCGATGCTGGTGCTGGGGATCGAGACCACCTGCGATGAAACCGCAGCCGCCGTGGTCGAGCGCCAGGCTGACGGGCAGGGAAGGATCCTCTCCAACGTCGTGCGCTCGCAGATCGACGAGCACGCCCGCTTCGGCGGCGTGGTGCCGGAGATCGCGGCGCGCGCCCATGTCGACCTGCTCGACGGTATCGTCGCCTCCGCCATGAAGGAGGCCGGTGTCGGCTACGGACAATTGTCGGCGGTCGCCGCAGCCGCCGGCCCCGGCCTGATCGGCGGGGTGATCGTCGGTCTCACCACCGCGAAGGCAATCGCGATGGTGCACGACACGCCGCTGATCGCGGTGAACCATCTCGAGGCGCACGCGCTGACGCCGCGGCTGACCTGCGCGCTTGCGTTTCCCTATTGCCTGTTCCTGGCCTCGGGCGGCCACACCCAGATCGTCGCCGTGGTCGGCGTCGGCGAATATGTGCGGCTCGGCACCACCGTCGACGACGCGATGGGCGAGGCGTTCGACAAGGTGGCGAAGATGCTGTCGCTGCCCTATCCCGGCGGGCCGCAAGTCGAGCGCGCGGCGGCCGGCGGCGACCCGACGCGGTTTGCGTTTCCGCGCCCGATGCTCGGCCGTCCCGATGCGAATTTCTCGCTGTCGGGATTGAAGACGGCGGTGCGCAACGAA
The DNA here is from genome assembly GCF_018129565.1 of Bradyrhizobium sp. AUGA SZCCT0105. Classification (NCBI taxonomy): domain Bacteria; kingdom Pseudomonadati; phylum Pseudomonadota; class Alphaproteobacteria; order Hyphomicrobiales; family Nitrobacteraceae; genus Bradyrhizobium; species Bradyrhizobium sp. AUGA SZCCT0105. The sequence goes on from NZ_JAFCMK010000019.1 coordinate 60,333, forward strand.
GCTAGCCGGCTGGAGCCATTGGAGCCGCAGGACATCAGCGACCTCTGCGCAAGCTTCCAGGCCGCGGTGCTGGAATCGACCGCGGATCGGCTGACCGTCGGCTTGAGATTGTTCCAGGAGCGCTTCGGCACGCCGCGCGCGCTGGTCGCGGCCGGCGGCGTTGCCGCCAACCATGCTATCCGCAGCGCGCTGCAGGATGTCGCAGCGAAAGCGCAGACCACGCTGATCATCCCGCCGCCGGCGCTCTGCACCGACAATGGCGCGATGATCGCCTGGGCCGGCGCCGAGCGGATGGCGCTCGGGCTCACCGACACGCTGGAAGCGCCGCCGCGGGCACGCTGGCTGCTCGACGCCAACGCCAAGGCGCCGGCCGGCTACGCCAACAGCCGCGCCGGATATTGAGACATGTTTGACGGAGTTCGCCGCAGACACCACTTCACCTCGCCCCGCCTGCGGGGAGAGGCACAGGCCGCCTTCGGCGGCCGTCTTGAAGAACGCCGAAACGAAGTTTCGGCTGTGTCGCATGTAGCGCAGCGAAATGCGATCCGGGTGAGGGGGTACAGGTTCCAACGCTCGGCGCACTCGCGGATAGAGCCCCTCACCCCAACCCTCTCCCCGCAAGAGCGGGGCGAGGGAGCACACCTGAGCTAGGGATCCGATGCCCGCGCATATGTCAGTCAGCGTGATCGGTGCCGGCGCCTGGGGCACCGCATTGGCCGAGGTCGCGGCGCGCGCCGGACGCAAGGTGACGCTGTATGCGCGCAATGCCGAGCATGCCGCGCAGATCCAGGCGACGCGGGTCAATCCGCGGCTGGCTGGCGTCCAGCTTCATCCCGACATCGCGGTGACATCGGATATCGCCGCTGCCGCGCGCGCGGACATCATTCTCGCGGTCACTCCGGCACAGCATCTGCGCGCCGCGGTCAGTCATCTCGCGCCGCATCTTGCGCCCGATACACCTGTCATCGCCTGCGCGAAGGGCATCGAGCACGGCACGCACAAGTTCATGACCGAGGTGATTGCGGAAGCAGCACCGCGCGCCGTGCCCGCGATCCTGTCGGGACCGAGCTTTGCCGACGACGTCGCGCGCGGATTGCCGACGGCCGTAACGTTGGCCACCAGGGACGAGGCGCTGGCACGCGCGCTCGTGCAGGCGCTCGGCTCGGCAACCTTCCGGCCCTATCACACGTCAGACGTGCGCGGCGTCGAGATCGGCGGCGCGGCCAAGAACGTGCTGGCGATCGCCGCCGGCATCGTCGTTGGCAGGAATCTCGGTGCTTCCGCGCTCGCCGCGCTGACCACGCGCGGCTTCAGCGAGCTCGCGCGATTGGGTCGCGCTTGCGGGGCACGCACCGAAACACTCTCCGGCCTGTCTGGATTGGGCGATCTCCTGCTCAGCTGCTCGACCGCGCAATCGCGCAATTTCGCGCTCGGCCTCGCGCTCGGTCGCGGTGAAGCGGCGCCGGTCGGCAAGCTCGCCGAAGGCGCATTCACCGCGCCGGTGCTGTGCGAGCTCGCCGCTGCGCAGAAGGTCGATATGCCGGTGTCAAACGCGGTCGCCGCGATCCTGAGCGACCGGCTGACGATCGATGACGCGATCGAAGGCCTGCTGACGCGGCCATTCAAGGCGGAGGAATGATCCTCACGCGGTCACGAAGGCGACGAGCTCGTTCAATCCCGGTCCCATTCCGTCAGGCGTGACACCGAGCTCCTCGACCACCGCGTTGGTGCGGTTGACCCAAAAGGTCGGATAACCGAACCACTTCGCCCCAGCGACATCCCAGCCGGCAAACGCCGCAAAGACGATCTCCTCCTTCCGCAGTCCGAACGCATCGACGCCCATCTGATAGGCACGAGTATCGGGCTTGAACGCCTGAACCCGATCGGTCGAGAGGTGAGCCTCCAACAGCCCCTCAAGCCCGGAGTTACCAATGACGGCATCGAGCATCGGCGCGGTGAGATTCGACAGGAAGGCCATGCGAAGGCCCGCATCACGCAACTGCCGCAGCGCCGGCTCCACGTCAGGCCACGCCTTCAGCTCCAGATACGTCTGCATCAGACGCTCGCGCTGCTCCGATCGCAGCTCGATCTTCGTCGCCTTGGCCGCAAAGACCAGCGCATCCTCGGTGACGTGCCAGAAATCGGCATAGCGTCCGCCAAGCGTCCTGAGCCAGCCGTATTCGAACTGCCGCAGACGCCAGGAAGCGTTCAACTCGGCGCCCTTGCCCGGAAACATCTCCTCCGCGCGCGCGAAGATCGGACGTGGATCGATAATCGGAAAGCCGTCGAAGGCGATCGCCTTGAATGACGAACGGCCTGCCGTGCGCGCCTGGTCCGGCAGTACCGCCGCCATGACCGAAGCCGCGGTCAAAGCCGTGAAGGTGCGGCGATTCAGGCTCATATGATCTCCCGTATGACGACCCACTACCGTTCTCACAAAGAAGCGCTTTGGCACAATCACCGGATTTCGGCAGAAACCATTTCAGATTTCAGAACAATCGAAGTCGGAATAATGATCCCCTCATCGGGGTTGCAGGCCGCCCTTCACGGCCTGAAGACGCTGTACTAGCGTGGCGGCGAACCGTCGGATCCCGGTCGAACAATCGAAAAACGGATCCCAAGGAAAAACCCATGCGTCAACCGCATCGCGCCCTCCTTTCGATCAGCCTTCTCTCGATCAGCCTTGCCGTCGCCCTCGCCGCCTCTTCCGCCACAGCCCACGCCCAAACCGCACCCTCCTACGACGAACTCGCCAAGCGCGAGGCCGCGGCGAACGCCGAGGATGGCAAGCGGGTCGCCCCGCTCAAATCGATCGGCAATCCCTCAAGTGACGTCTCCCCGGAGATGCAGGCGATGATCGGCGAGCCCTACCCGCCGCATTTCAACGCCGACCCGAAGACCCCTGCGGAGTGGAAGGAGCTGATCGACCGCCGCGCCAAGCTCCTGATCGCGGGTATTCCGGCCATGAAGGCGAAGCTCGGCGTCAAGGTCGAGGAAACCAGGATTGCCGGCGTGCATTGCTACATCGTGACGCCGAACAAGATCGCGCTCGAGAACCGGCGGCGCCTGCTGATCCACGTGCATGGTGGCGGCTACGTGTTCGGCCCCGGCGAAGCCGCGTTGCCGGAAGCCATCATGATGGCCGCCTTTGGCGGCTACAAGGTGATCTCGGTCGATTACCGGATGCCGCCGGACTTCCCCTATCCGGCCGCAATGGACGACGCGATGGCGGTCTGGAAGGAAGTCCTGAAATCGCACGAGCGCCACCGGCTGGCGATCTTCGGCACCTCGACCGGCGGCGCTATGACGCTTGCGATGGTGTTGCGGGCGAGGGACGAGAAGCTGCCGCTGCCCGCCGCCATCGCGCCGGGCACGCCGTGGTCCGACATCGACAAGATCGGCGACAGCTACGCGAGCAATGAGTGGGTCGATAATGTGCTGGTGACCTGGGACGGATGGCTCGGCCGCGCGGCCAAGCTCTATGCCAGCGGGACCAGCCTGAAGAATCCCTACATTTCGCCGATCTACGGCGACTTCAAGGGTTTCCCGCCGACCATCCTGACATCGGGCACGCGCGACCTGTTCCTCAGCAACACGGTTCGCACGCATCGCAAATTGCGGCGCGCCGGCGTGATCGCCGATCTCAATGTCTATGAGGGGCAATCCCACGCGCAGTACCAGATGAATATCGATGCGCCCGAGACCAAAGAAGCCTTCACCGACATCGCCAAATTCTTCGATCGATACCTGAAGCAGTGAGCGCTGTCGTCAAGATAGATGCCCGCGCTTGTCGCGGGCATCCGGCTGCCTGTAGATTGCCGCGCAATGGACGCTCGAACGGGGTGAGTTGCGATGAATTACTGGCTGGTGAAATCCGAACCGTCGACCTGGTCGTGGGACCAGCAGGTCGCCAAGGGCGCGAAGGGCGAAGCCTGGACCGGCGTGCGCAACTTCACGGCGCGGCAGAACCTCGTCAACATGAAGAAGGGCGACAAGGCGTTCTTCTATCATTCCAACGAGGGCAAGGAGATCGTCGGCATCGCCGAGATCATCAAGGAGGCCTATCCCGATCCGACCGACAAGACCGGCAAGTTCGTCTGCGTCGACATCAAGGCCGACAAACCGTTGAAGACGCCGGTGACGATGGCCGCGATCAAGGCCGACAAGAAGCTCGTCGACATGGCGCTGGTGAAATATTCACGGCTCTCGGTGCAGCCGGTCACCGCGGAGGAATGGAAATACGTCTGCAAGATGGGCGGGCTGTAGCGTTCCACAAACTCAGTCGTCGTCCCTACGAAAGCAGGGACCCATAACCACAGGCGAGCAGTGTTGAGCGCGCTGTGGCTCCAGCTCGTTTCCGCAATCAACATTTGGGGTAATGGGTCCCGGCCTTCGCCGGGACGACAGCGGAGTTTGCGGCGGCGCTTACGCCCCCGCCGCCATCACCACTTGCGCCAGCAACTGCTCGCGCTTGGACTGGGTGCGGTAACCGCCCATCGTCGCGGCAAAGCGTTCGAGGATGCCGTCTTCGAAGGCAGTGACGATAGTGTCGTGGACATAGCTCTTGCGGCAGATCGCCGGCGTGTTGGAGAGCTGGTCGGCGGCGGCGCGGATCGCATCCAGCACCTGGCGCTTGCGGCCGCGCTGGCTGGCGGCCGGCGTGATCCGCGACAGCGATTCCACGACGACGGCCGAGGCCATCAGGGTACGGAAATCCTTCAGCGAGATCTTGATGCCGGCGAGCTCGCGCAGGAACGCATTCACCGCCGTGGTCGATGCAGCGCGGACGACGCCGGAGCGGTCGTGATACTGGAACATGCGCTTGCCCGGGACGCCGCGCAGAATGCCGATCGCACGCACCAGCTTGGCCGCATCGCATTCCTTGCGTACGGCCTTGCCGCCCTTGGCCTTGAAGGTCAGCACCAGAGAATCGTCTTCCAGCGTGACGTTGGACTTCAGAAGCGTGGTGGCACCGCGGGTGCCGTTGAGGCGGGCATAGGACTCGTTGCCGGGTCGGATCGCGGTGCGCGCGATCAGCTCGATCACCGCCGACAGCGCGAACTCGCGCGTCGGCTCGTCGCCGGACAGGAACGCCGAGACCTTGCGCCGGATCTTCGGCAACGCGGCGACGAGCTTGGCCAGGCGATGCGCCTTGCGCTGCTCGCGGACCTTCTCCCAGTCGGCGTGATAACGGTACTGCAATCGGCCCGCGGCATCGCGGCCGACCGCCTGCAGATGTGAGCTCGGATCGCTGGAATAGCGCACCTGGCGATAGGCCGGCGGAACCGCCATCGCGTGCAGCCGGCGGATCGTCCGCGCATCGCGGACGTGCGAGCCATTGGCGCGCACGAACGAATAATTCTTGCCGCGCTTGATGCGGCGGATGGTCAGCTCGTTCTGGTCGCCGAGCCGGAGGCCCAGATCGCGCGCGAGATCCTCGACGGAGGTCTTGATGGCGGCGGGCGCGTCGAGCTTGAGCTTTGCCCGGGGCGACTGCAACTTCGCCTGCGGCTGCTTGGGCCATTGGCCCAGCGCCTTCGCCAAGGCGACAGCGGGATCGGCGGACATGGGCCGCACAGCCGCGATGTTCTGCTGATCCATCATACTTCCAAGACGCCTTGTTCCGCTGTTCTCCCGGTAATGCCGTTGCTTCGGGCTTCGTTCCGGTTGGCCATCCGGCCTCGGTTTGGCGATTTAGGGCGTCGGGGCCGATATTGCGAGTCGCGAATCGGTTATCGACGGTTTCTAAATACCTTTCATGGGTGCCATTCGCCTGCTAACCTTGATTTTGAGCCCTCCGGGATCGATCAAAATGGCGGGAGCCCCGGCTTGGGAGCCGGGTTTTTGGGCACGACCAAGACGACAGGGCTGCAGCAGACAGGTCAGGGATCGTGCCGTTTCGTGCCAAGTCCCCGGACGGCGCCGCCGCGCCTCACGATCCATCCGGCTCGTCTGGAAGGTGATCAAACCGCACGGGCGGTTCAGGCGAAATTGTCGGCGCAGATCATCACGGCGGCCCTGCGGGTATTCATCGAAGCACGCTGGAGGTGGTCCAGCAGAATTGGCGCCGTGCCCTCGTCGGCGTCGGTCCCTGAACGTTGATTGAGGCTCTCCAATATCGGCATCAGCAGATCGCGGTCGGCAATTCCTTCGCGACATCCAGCCTCTGCGGTGACGGCGTGAAACGCCGGCGAGCGGACCAGAGAACGATACCACTACGACCAAGAGACCAGTGACCTGAAGCAGACGATGGAGCATAGGTTTCGCTCGTCAACCAGGCGCGGTAAACCGCCCAATCAGATGAGGAAGCCGGCGGGATATCCGGCGGCTTCGGCGCGACGAAAGTGACAGCCCTTTTTCCTTGCCGGGCCGGAATGCGGCAACGCATACTCGCGGCAATGATCAAGACGGCTTGCCGTCGCGTCGTTTGCGATCGGCAATGAGTGGAGGAAAGCGATGTCCGAGAAGATCTATGACGTGTCGGCCGACTGGGCCAAGCGCGCCTATATCGATGACGCCAAATATCGCGAGATGTACGCGCGCTCGGT